>NZ_JBQCXA010000001.1:0-638024 GCF_051956855.1 Neisseria sp. P0021.S007 | reverse complement strand
CAGCAAAGAGTGGGAAGGGGATGGGTGGAACGGAAGGGGGAGCGGGTGGAGGCGGCCAGCAGAAATCGGGGACGGTAAAGACAACGCGGAATTTGCTGCTTTTACGGGCGATTTTATTGACGGCCATGGGGTGCTTTACTCCAGAGATTGGATAGTGATATAGAAGAATAATATCTATTGACTGAATCTTACTTTATTTATATATGAAAAGAAAAGCGTAAAAAGGTTATCTGAAAAATTTCAGGTAAGCTTTTTGTAAAAGTTATTGTACGACTAGGAGAAACAGGAGTTAACAGGCTTAAAATACTAACATTATTAATTTAACATAATATAAATTATGCGAACCTAAGCTAGCATGATGCAATAGTCTTTTCTGCAAATTATGGCCACAACCAAGCCCATGCGCTTCGTCCTTCGCCTTGCAGCAAAACTAAAGTTCGGCAAGCTGAGGCTGTATTCATGCATTCGAGGCCGATTCCGTAGGCTGATAAGGCTGCAGCAACTTTGGGATGCAGAAATTTTTGTTTTTCTCCTGTACCTATAATAATGACTTCTGGACGGTTTTCTGCTGTTTCAATTGCTGATATAAAAATTTGTTCGTTTAATTCTCCGATGGTTGTTTGAGGAATGATGCTCACTTTACCATCTTGCCAGCAAATGGGTTCTGAATATGTTTGTTCACCGATTTGCAATATGCCTTGTGAGGATGAAAAAAATGATGCGGTTTCATCAATATGGTTTTCTGTGATTTTCATGGCAATTCCTGTTTTTATGGTAGAACGATTTTTCAGACGGCCTTGGGAAACTTGCAAAAAAAGGTGCAAGATCAAGCAATATCAGGTAGGATTCAACGTTTGACCTTGTGCATTGATGCTTTGCTCTGAATTTACGATTGCAAGCGATTATAACAAGCCTTGGTTTTTCGTGATTATTTTAAAGTATCGGCTCAAAAGGAGACACAATGAAGCCAGTAAATATCGGTCTTTTAGGTTTGGGTACAGTCGGTGGCGGTACGGCTACTGTATTGCAGGACAACGCTGCGGAAATCAGCCGCCGCTTGGGACGAGAAGTCCGTATTTCTGCTGTTTGTGATTTGAGCGAAGAAAAAGCCAAACAAATTTGCCCGAATGCTGCTTTTATCAAAGATCCGTTTGAGCTGGTTCAACATCAAGATGTTGATGTTGTTGTGGAATTGTTTGGCGGTACCGGTATTGCCAAAGATGCGGTATTGAAAGCGATTGAAAACGGCAAACACATTGTTACTGCCAATAAAAAACTACTGGCCGAATACGGCAATGAAATTTTCCCTTTGGCGGAAGAAAAAAATGTCATGGTGCAGTTTGAAGCTGCTGTTGCCGGCGGTATACCAATTATCAAGGCTTTGCGTGAAGGCTTGGCTGCGAACCAAATCCGCAGTATCGCCGGTATTATTAATGGTACCAGCAACTTCATTCTGACTGAAATGCGTGAAAAAGGCAGCGCGTTTGCAGACGTATTGAAAGAAGCTCAGGCTTTGGGCTATGCAGAAGCTGACCCCACTTTTGATATCGAAGGTCATGATGCCGGCCATAAAATTACGATTATGAGCGCATTGGCATTTGGTACGCCGATGAACTTTTCTGCCTGCTATTTGGAAGGCATCAGCAAACTCGACAGCCGCGATATCAAATACGCTGAACAACTTGGCTACCGTATCAAATTGTTGGGGATTACCCGTAAAACCGACAAAGGCATCGAGTTGCGCGTACACCCTACTCTGATTCCTGAAAGCCGTCTGCTGGCTAACGTTAACGGCGTGATGAATGCTGTCCGCGTCAATGCCGATATGGTTGGTGAAACCTTGTATTATGGTGCAGGCGCCGGTGCATTGCCAACGGCTTCTGCCGTGGTTGCCGATATCATTGATATTGCCCGCCTGATTGAAGCTGAGACTGACCATCGTGTCCCTCACTTGGCATTCCAACCTTCACAAGTTCAAGTGCAAAATATTCTGCCTATGGATGAAATCACCAGCAGCTACTATCTGCGCGTTCAAGCAACTGACGAACCAGGAACTTTGGGTCAAATTGCCGCACTCTTGGCCAAAGAAAATGTTTCTATCGAAGCTTTGATTCAAAAAGGCGTGATTAATCAAAGCACTGCTGAAATCGTGATTCTGACCCACACCACGGTGGAACACAATGTCAAACGCGCTATCGCAGCGATTGAGGCGTTGAGCTGCGTGGATGCTCCGATCACCATGATCCGCATGGAAAGCCTGCATGACTGAGCAACAAACGGAAAGGCCGTCTGAAGAACAACTGGCGGCCAGAAAGAAAGCCAAGGCAAAAATCCGCACCATCCGCATTTGGGCATGGATTATTTTGTCTTTGCTGGCTCTGACCGCCCTGCTCTCACAATGCGCCATGAACAAGCCGCAGATGAAGCAAAATGTGGTGGAATCTTGTGTGAAAAACATTCCTTTTGCTGAAAAATGGCAAACTGATTTGAAGGCAAAAGGTTTGGATGCGCAAAACGAGAAATTGGCTCAAGACTATTGTGTCTGCATGTGGGATCAGCCTTTAAGCAAACTCTCTGACGAGCAAATCCGAAACTTCGGCAAAATCAGCCCTGAGGAGCAACTCAAACTCTTGGGTGGCGCGGAAGCTTTTGAGGCACGCGATAAGCAATGCGTGGCTGATTTAAAGGCTGAGTAAACCAAAATTATCGGTTTAAGCCAAAGCTATAAGGCCGTCTGGACAACAGACGGCCTTTCTTATATTGAATAAATAGTAATAAGAATTGATTTCATTATATTTTAAGTTTAAGATAGCTTGGTTAATTGCTTTTCTATGGTTGTTGCCATGCGTTACCACTTTCCTATTGCCGTTGATATTTATGATTTTTTGTATACCGGCCGGTTTGACTATCTGGAAATCGGACAATCGGCAGAGTCTATTTTGCAGATGTTTCCTGCGCCTGATTGCGTCCCTAAAGGCTTGTTGGTACAAAAAGGCTGGAATATTTGGCTTTATGGCGATATCGAACTGCATTTCTCCGACAATCGTTTGACACAGATTCGCGCTGATTTTCAGCCTGATGCTGCACTAAGCGGCGGCCGTTGGGTAAAATTGAATCCGTGGTTTTTTGCAAATGGCTGCCTTGATGTTTATGCCGTCATTCAGCGCTTGGTACAACGCAATATTGACTTTATTAAAACGGAAACGCATACCAATTTGATTTTACAGCTGCAAAGCGGGGTCGAATTGATTTTTGAAAAATGTCGGGGCATGCAACTTGCCTCGTTCCGCAAACAAAAAGCTTCCCTGCCTCATTGGGCGCGTGAAACGGCTTCTTAACTAAAACAATGCCGTCTGAAAACATCATTTCAGACGGCATGATCAATTACAAACCATTCAATAATTGTCGGATTTTCGTCATCGCCATAGAAGTCTGTTCATTACAGCCTACAGTCCCTACTCCGCTATCAAAGCAATCAATGCTGCTGACGCTGCAAAAGTGGGCATAGGCCATTTTCAACTCTCTGGCCAAAACAGCTTCGGGCATACCGGTCATACCAAGTACATCTACACCATCATTGCGATAACGGGCAATTTCTGCGCGAGTTGGACGGCGCGGGCCTTGCAGGCAGCCATATACTGCTGTGTCGTAAATCGGCACATTGTGCGCTTTCGTGATATTTAATAACTTTTGTCGCAATTCATTGCAATAAGGGTTGAAAAAATCGGTATGGACGACAGGGCATTCTTGGCCTTCAAAAAAAGTATCTTTACGGCCATAGGTATAGTCAATCAAATCGTCCGGCAACACCAGACTGCCGTTTTCAAAATCAGGGTTGATACCGACGACTGAAGAAATGGCAATAATGTTTTCAACGCCTAAAGAGTGCAATGCCCAGATATTGGCGCGATAGTTGATTTCATGCGGCGCGATGGTATGGCTGAAGCCGTGTCGGGCGAGAAAAACAATGTCCAAGCGCCCCAACCTGCCGAACAAAATAGGACTGCTGGTTAAGCCGTATGGAGTGCGTACGATTTTTCGTTCAGTAATTTCGAGTTCCGGCAGTTTGGTCAAACCGCTGCCGCCGATAATGGCTAACATATAGACTTCCTTTGTTATCAATGGCCGTCTGAAACTTGGATTTCAGACGGCCTTAATATCATCGATTTATTTATGTTTATAGAAATGGCTGCCGAAATAGGCAGATGCACCTTCACGCAATAAAACCAATGTTACGGCGGCAAGCGGCAGACCGGCAAGCATACCGACAAAACCCATCAGTTGTCCGAAAGCCATCAACGAGAAAATCACCCAGAACGGAGACAAACCGATGCGGTCGCCGACGATTTTAGGCGTAATGAAAAAGCTTTCCAAGAATTGTCCGACACCGAATACAGCCCAGACCATCAACAAACCCTGCCATGAGCCATATTGCAAAAGCGCGGCAACTGTCGCCAGCAAAAGGCCGGTAAATGCACCCAAATACGGAATAAATACCAAAATACCGGCAATCATACCGATGGCAAAGCCGGAATCCAAACCGACCAGCATCAAGCCCAAGCCATAGACCAAGCCCATAATCATCATCACCATCAGCTGGCCACGCAGAAACTCGCCCAAAACTTCATCCATATTGCCGCTGATACGCGTGTAAGTTTCGATAAAACGGCGCGGAACCAATTTGCTGATTCCGGAAGACCAGCGTTTCCAATCCAACAAGAAGTAATACAGCAGCAAAGGTAACAACACCAAATTGCTGACGCCGCTGATGACGTTACCACTTTGACGCATCAAGGTAGGAATCCATTCTTTGAGCGTATTGCTCAACTCATCCGTATGCGACTGCAACCATGCAATAATTGATTCTTGATCGATTTGAATATAATCCCCGCTGACGCTATTGAGCCACGGCAGCAATTTGTTTTGAACAAAGCCTACGATTTGTGGCAGGCGTTCGGCCAGATTGTTAAACTGGTTCAACAACATAGGCACGATAATCAGCACCAACGACAGCAATATCAGCAAAGCCAGTGCCATAATAATCATAGAGGCCGGCGCGCGACGGATACGCTTCAGTTGCAGCCATTCGACCAAGGGATTCAAAACATAGGCCAAAACGGCAGCTACGATAAACGGCGTCAAAACATCGCCCAAGGCATATAAAAGCCAAATAAAGGCCGCGATAACGCAAGCCATAATAATCCACGGTTTTGCGCCGCGCGTTTTCTTTTGATACATAAAAAGGTATTTCCCAATTGATGTTTAAGGTTTTCAAAATCAATAAGCAGTATAACAGATTCACAAAGGCCGTCTGAACGCGTGACGGCTATTAAGATAAAATAAAAATTGTTGACAATAATGCCAAAAAATTCAGCCTGAATCCTCTAATTTAAGATAAAATACGCTCCGACAATCTACCCATACCCGAATAAGGAAATCCAATGAGCACTTCTTTGAGCTATCGTGACGCAGGCGTGGATATCGACGCAGGCGATCAACTGGTCGAAAACATCAAACCTTTTGCCAAGCGTACTATGCGCCCTGAAGTGTTGGGTGATTTGGGCGGTTTCGGCGCTTTGGTCGAAATCGGCAAAAAATACAAAAATCCGGTATTGGTTTCCGGTACGGACGGCGTCGGCACCAAGCTGAAACTGGCATTCGACTGGGACAAACACGATACCGTCGGCATCGATTTGGTTGCCATGAGCGTCAACGACATTTTGGTTCAAGGCGCAGAACCTTTGTTCTTCTTGGACTATTTTGCTTGCGGCAAGCTGGACGTTGCCCGCGCGACTGATGTGATTAAAGGCATTGCCCAAGGCTGCGAAGAATCCGGTTGCGCTTTGATTGGCGGTGAAACTGCCGAAATGCCGGGCATGTATCCCGAAGGCGAATACGACTTGGCAGGTTTTGCCGTCGGCGTGGTTGAAAAAGAACGCGTTATTAACGGCCGCAGCATTCAGGCCGGAGACGTTGTTTTGGGCTTGGCTTCCAACGGTGCACACTCCAACGGCTACTCTTTGGTACGCAAAATCATCGAGCGCGACAATCCTGATTTGGACGCGGAATTCGACAACGGTAAAACTTTGCGCGAAGCCATTATCGCCCCTACCCGCCTGTATGTGAAACCTATCCTTGCCGCTTTGGAAAAATTCACCATTAAAGGCATGGCCCATATTACCGGCGGCGGCATTACCGAAAACGTACCTCGCGTTTTGCCTGAAAATACCGTTGCACAAATCGATGCCAAAGCGTGGGAATTGCCTAAACTGTTCCAATGGCTGAAAAAAGCAGGCAATGTGGAAACCCAAGAAATGTACCGTACATTCAACTGCGGTATCGGCATGGTCGTTATCATTGCTAAAGAAGATGCCGATGCAGTACAGGCATTCTTGAGCGAACAAGGCGAAACCGTTTACCGTTTGGGCGCAGTTCGTGAGCGCAACGGCGACGAACATCAAACCCAAGTGGCTTGATTGAGATGTAATTAAAAAAGTGCGGATGATGAATCCGCACTTTTTATTGTTTATGATCTAGGGGAATCTCCGCCCTAGCCTGCTTCTTCCATAAAGCCGGCTAACTGAGCCGTATCGTGGGCAATCATCAGCTCTTCATTGGTTGGAACAACCAAAACAGCCGGAGAAGAATCGGTCGGGCTGATAATACCTGAATTGCCGTAGCGTTTGTCCATATTGGCTTTGGTGTCGATGTGCAGACCTAAGAAATCCAAATAGGAAACAGTTTTAGCTCGGATATTACGCGAGTTTTCGCCGATACCGCCGGTAAACACGAGTGCATCAATGCCGCCACAAGCTACTGCCATCGAAGCAATGTATTTGGCAAGGCGGTAAGTCATCACTTCCAGAGCCAAGCGTGCGCCTTCATGGCCTTCATCCGCAGCGATTTCCAAAGAACGGCAGTCGTTGGAGAGTTCAGAAATACCGAGCAAGCCTGATTTTTTGTTCAGCATTTCATCAACTTGGGCAACATCCAAACCGGCTTGTGAAGTCAGATAGCTGTACACGCCCGGGTCGATGTCGCCGCAACGGGTACCCATCACCAAGCCTTCAATCGGCGTGAAGCCCATACTGGTGTCAACGGATTTGCCGTTTTTAATGGCGGTAATGGATGCGCCGTTGCCTAAGTGGGCAATAATCATACGGATGTCTTCCAGAGGTTTGCCCAAAATCCGTGCGGCTTCAGGGGCAACGTAACGCATGCTGGTACCGTGGAAACCGTAGCGGCGGAAAGCGTATTTTTTACGCAATTCGCGCGGAACGGCATAAGTGTAGGCACGCTCCGGCATGGTTTGGTGGAACGAAGTATCCATCACGCCGACATTGGGCAGACCCGGGAAATGCTCTTGCGCAGCCAAAATGCCGTTGATATTAGCAGGATTGTGCAGCGGAGCGAGCGGAATGCAGGCATTGAGTTCGTCCATTACTGCTTGATCGATCAAAACAGATTCGCTGTATTTTTCGCCGCCGTGGGCGATGCGGTGGCCGATGGCTTTAATGCGGTCGTGCAGGCCGTGTTTTTCAAGTTCTTTCAGCAACATACCTACTGCACCGGCGTGGTCGTTACGGCCGGTCAAGGCTGTTTGGCATTTTTTGCCGTCTTTGCTGAACGTAATGACTGCTTCGGGCGTACCCAAACGTTCGCCGAGACAGCTTAAGAGAACTTTGCCGTTTTTACGGTCGATAACAGCACCTTTGAGTGAAGAGCTGCCGCAGTTTAGAACAAGAATGAGTTGGTTGGACATGGTGTTTCTCCTTTGATTTTTGATTGTTTTTTTGGCTTCAGGCCGTCTGAAAAGAGCAAAAACATTTGAGAGCTTTTCAGATTGCCTTTGGTTTGATGTTTAGTCAGGCTTTATGCCCAACCATAATCTCCATTGCAGGTATCGCTACCTGACTAAAATCTGCTTATTTGGTTTTCAGACGGCCTTGTTTAGTGCTGCGGCCGTCTGAAAACTTAAAAGCAATCTTCCGGCACTCGGACTTGTCCTTCCATAATCACGCGTGCGCTACGGCTCATGACTGCTTTGGTGGCCGTCCATTGTCCGTCCTGACATTCGGCGGCTGCACCAACGCGCAGTGTGCCTGACGGATGGCCGAAACGGACTTCTTTACGCGCTCCGCCTCCGGCTGCAAGGTTGACCAGCGTACCGGGCACGGCGGCAGCGGTAGCGATGGCGACTGAAGCAGTACCCATCATGGCGTGGTGCAATTTGCCCATGCTCAGTGCGCGTACCAATAAATCGATGTCGGCAGCTTTGACGGTTTTGCCGCTTGAAGCGGTGTAATCGGCCGCAGGGGCGACAAAAGCGACTTTCGGAGTATGGGCGCGGGTAGCGGCTTCGGATACGTCGCTGATTAAACCCATTTTCAGCGCACCATACGCGCGGATGGTTTCAAATTTTTCCAGAGCCGCGGCATCGTTGTTGATATCGTCTTGCAACTCTTTGCCTGTATAGCCCAAATCTGCGGCATTCAGGAAAATGGTTGGAATGCCGGCATTGATAAGCGTGGCTTTCAGACGGCCTATATTCGGCACATCAATTTCATCGACCAAATTGCCGGTTGGGAACATACTGCCTTCGCCGTCGGCCGGATCAAGAAATTCGATTTGTACTTCGGCTGCCGGAAACGTTACGCCGTCAAGCTCAAAATTGCCTGTTTCCAAAACTGCGCCGTTTTGCATCGGTACATGGGCAATAATGGTTTTGCCGATGTTTTTCTGCCAAATTTTGACGGTACACAGGCCGTCTGAAGGGATTTTGTCTTTATCGACCAAGCCTTGCTCGATGGCAAATGCGCCCACGGCGGCAGTCAGATTGCCGCAGTTGCCGCTCCAATCGACAAAAGGTTTGTCGATGGAAACTTGTCCGAACAAGTAATCAACATCGTGATCGGCGCGTTCGGATTTGTCCAAAATTACGGCTTTGCTGGTGGACGAACTGGCATTGCCTAAACCGTCAATCTGTTTGCCGTAAGGGTCGGGGCTGCCGAGTACGCGCAAGAGGATTTTGTCGCGTGCCTCGCCTGCTTCCTGCGCAGCTGCCGGCAGATCGGTGCGTTTGAAGAAAATGCCTTTAGATGTACCGCCGCGGTAGTAAACGGCTGGAATTTTAATTTGCGGCATTTCGAGTTCTCCTTTGTATTTCTAGTATGGTTTTTTCAGACGGCCTCTCAAACATTCGAGGCCGTCTGAAAACCTTTTTGAGCGTAGCCCGGACATTTTGATCATGCCCGATTTACCTTACGCTGCATTTCCTTCTAAAAAGTCTTGTGCGAAACGTTGCAACACACCACCGGCTTCATATACCAATACTTCTTCTGCAGTATCGAGGCGGCAGGTAACCGGAACTTTGACAGTTTCGCCGTTTTTACGGTGAATCACGAGAGTCAGGTCGCAGCGCGGTGTGCGTTCGCCGACCACGTCGTAGGTTTCCGTACCGTCCAGTTTCAGGGTGTGGCGGTTAGTACCCGGTTTGAATTGCAGCGGCAACACGCCCATACCGATCAAGTTGGTGCGGTGGATACGCTCGAAGCCTTCGGCAACAATCGCTTCCACGCCGGCGAGGCGTACGCCTTTTGCAGCCCAGTCGCGGCTTGAGCCTTGACCGTAGTCCGCACCGGCAATGATGATGAGCGGCTGTTTGCGGTTCATATAGGTTTCGATGGCTTCCCACATGCGCATGGTTTTACCTTCGGGTTCAACGCGTGCCAGCGAACCTTGGCGTACGCTGCCGTCTTCGTTTCTCACCATTTCGTTAAACAGTTTCGGATTGGCGAAGGTTGCGCGTTGGGCGGTCAAGTGGTCGCCGCGGTGGGTTGCATAAGAGTTGAAGTCTTCTTCAGGCAAACCCATTTTCGCCAAATATTCGCCTGCGGCACTGCTGGCCAAAATCGCATTGGACGGCGAGAGGTGGTCGGTGGTGATGTTGTCGGGCAAAATCGCCAGCGGACGCATGCCTCTCAATGTGCGCTCCCCTGCCAGTGCTCCTTCCCAGTAAGGTGGGCGGCGGATATAGGTGGACATTGGACGCCAGTCGTACAGCGGGCTTGGTGCTTTTTGCGCTGTGCCGGTATCGAACATCGGAATATAAACGTCGCGGAATTGTTGCGGTTTCACATATTCGGCAACGATGGCATCGATTTCTTCATCGGTCGGCCAGATATCTTTCAGGCGGATTTCTTTGCCGTCTGCAACGCCTAGTACGTCGTTTTCAATATCGAAACGGATGCTGCCTGCCAGCGCGTAGGCAACGACCAACGGAGGCGAAGCGAGGAAAGCCTGTTTCGCATACGGATGGATACGGCCGTCAAAGTTGCGGTTGCCTGACAATACAGCGGTGGCGTACAAATCGCGGTCGATGATTTCTTTCTGGATTTTCGGATCCAGCGCGCCGCTCATGCCGTTACAGGTGGTACATGCGAAGGCAACGATACCGAAGCCGAGTTTTTCCATTTCAGGCAGCAGGCCTGCTTCTTTCAAATAGATTTCGGCTACTTTTGAACCCGGGGCAAACGAAGATTTCACCCAAGGTTTGCGTTTCAAGCCGAGGCGGTTGGCATTGCGTGCCAACAGCGCGGCGGCGACAACGTTGCGCGGATTGGAAGTATTGGTACACGAAGTAATCGCGGCAATAATCACTGCACCGTCAGGCATTTGGCCGTCTGAAGGCTCTTCGTAAGGTTTAGCCAAGCCTTTGCTGGCCAAATCGGCGGTCGCAAAACGGGCATGCGGATTACTTGGGCCTGCCATATTGCGCGTTACGCTGCTCAAATCAAATTTCAATACGCGAGGATAAACGGCGTTTTTCAAGGCATCTGCCCACAAGCCTGCGGTTTTGGCGTAGGTTTCCACCAATTTCACTTGCGCATCGTCGCGACCGGTCAGTTTCAAATAATCAATGGTTTGCTCATCAATAGCGAACATCGCAGCAGTCGCGCCGAACTCAGGGGTCATATTGGAAATGGTGGCACGGTCGCCGATGGACAGGCTTCTTGCGCCCTCGCCAAAGAATTCGACAAATGCACCAACCACGCGCTCTTTACGCAAGAATTCGGTCAGTGCCAACACGATGTCGGTGGCAGTAATGCCCGGCTGGCGTTTGCCGGTCAGCTCAACGCCGACAATATCAGGCAGACGCATCATGGAGGCACGGCCCAACATTACGGTTTCGGCTTCCAAACCGCCCACGCCTACGGAAATCACGCCCAATGAATCAACGTGCGGCGTATGTGAGTCAGTACCGACGCAGGTGTCAGGGAACGCTACACCGTTTTTGACTTGGACAACCGGAGACATTTTTTCCAAGTTGATTTGGTGCATAATGCCGTTGCCCGCCGGAATCACGTCCACATTTTCAAATGCGGTTTTTGTCCAGTTGATGAAGTGGAAACGGTCTTCGTTGCGTCGATCTTCGATTTCGCGGTTTTTACGGAAAGCATCAGGATCGTAGCCGCCGCATTCAACGGCCAGAGAGTGGTCAACGATAAGCTGGGTTTGCACCACCGGATTCACTTTGGAAGGATCGCCGCCTTTTTCGGCAATCGCATCGCGCAGTCCTGCCAAATCCACCAACGCTGTCTGACCCAGAATATCGTGACACACCACGCGCGCCGGATACCAAGGAAAGTCGATTTCCTGTTTTCCCTCAATCAGCTGGCCCAACCAGCTTTGCAGCGTAGGCAGGTCGACTTTGCCTGCGCGGTTGACCAAGTTCTCAGCCAAGATACGGCTTGTATAAGGCAGCTTGTCGTAAGAGCCTGGTTTGATGTCTTCACACGCCTGACGCGCGTCATAATATTCCAAATCCGTACCGGGCAAAGCTTTGCGGTAGCGTTGGTTGGCAGTCATGTCGGTTCTCCTAAAATCTATTCTTTTTTTGGTTTTGGGATTTCAGACGGCCCTTAATGCCGTCTGAAACCATAAATTCTGTTTTATTGCTTGTTGTCTGAAATCTATTCGCGGTATGAAAAAAAATTGCTGCTCCGCTACCATCATTCCCGTATAGACGGAAATCCAAACTTAAATCTTTCAGCACTCTTTACAGCAGAACATTTCAACTTTTGAATTTCTGCCTGTATGGGAATGACGACAGCAGAGCAGCATGTTTTCCAAACGGCCGGCTCTCTCTCTCGCATACTGCACTAGGCCGTCGAAAAACGAAAACTTAATTTATTCATTGTTTTCAAACGGCATTTCGAGATGGGGCAGGCTGGCGGCCCACCCTGCTGTTACGCGTATTAGCGGTTTTCAATCTCCACGAATGCCAAATCTTCAGGGCCTGTGTAGTTTGCGCTCGGACGGATGATTTTGCCGTCTTTGCGTTGCTCGAGAACGTGTGCGCTCCAACCGGTTGTACGGGAAATTACGAACAGCGGTGTGAACATAGCAGTCGGTACGCCCAATTTTTGGTAGGAAACGGCAGAGAACCAGTCCAGATTCGGGAACATTTTTTTCTCTTCCCACATCACGCTCTCCAAGCGTTCGGCAATGTCAAAGAGGCGCATATCGCCGGTTTCTTTGCTCAAACCGCGTGCCACTTCTTTAATAACAACGTTGCGAGGGTCGGAAATGGTGTACACCGGATGACCGAAACCGATCACGATTTCTTTGCGGCCGATGCGTTCGCGGATGTCGGCTTCAGCTTCGTCGGCATTGCGGTAGCGTTTTTGAATATCGTAAGCCACTTCGTTCGCGCCGCCGTGTTTCGGACCTTTCAACGCGCCGATGGCGCCGGTGATGCAGGAATACATATCCGAACCCGTACCGGCAATCACGCGGGCGGTGAAAGTGGAGGCGTTGAATTCATGTTCCGCATACAGAATCAGTGAAACGTGCATGGCTTTGATGTGTGATTCGCTTGGACGTTTGCCGTGCAACAGGTGCAGGAAATGACCGCCGATGGTCTCTTCGTCGCTTTCAACGTCAATGCGTTTGCCGTTGTGCGAATATTGATACCAATACAACAAGATGCTGCCGAGGCTGGCGATCAGTTTGTCGGCGATGTCGCGCGCTTCACTTTCCGGATGGCTTTCACGTTCAGGATGAACGCAACCCAGCATGGATACGCCGGTACGCATTACGTCCATCGGATGGGTATGTGCAGGCAGGCTTTCCAAAACTTTAATCACACGGATAGGCAGGCCGCGCATGGATTTGAGCTTGGTTTTATAAGCGGCCAGCTCGAATTTGTTGGGCAGATGACCGTGAATCAGCAGGTGGGCGACTTCTTCAAACTCGCATTTTTGTGCCAAATCCAAGATGTCGTAACCGCGATAGCTCAAATCGTTGCCGGTACGGCCAACGGTACACAATTCGGTATTACCGGCCGCAACGCCAGAAAGCGCAACGGATTTTTTAGGTTTGAAAGTCGGGGTTTGAGTAGTTTCAGTCATGGTATTTCTCCTTTGTATTTTTGTGGGTTTTATTTTTCAGACGGCCGATGCGGATTTGTTGAAAGGCCGTCTGAAAGCGGTTACTTATTTTTGAAACAATTTATCCAGTTTTTGCTCGAAGGCATGATAGTTCAGATGCTCGTACAGCTCGGCACGGGTTTGCATACTGTCAACCACTGCGGCCTGAGTGCCATCGCGCATAATCGCTTCGTAAACATTCAGAGCGGCTTTGCTTGCTGCGCGGAACGATGACAGCGGATACAGCACCAACGACACGCCGTTTTCAGCCAGCTCGCTTTGGGTATAAAGCGGAGTGGAACCAAACTCGGTAATGTTGGCCAATACAGGTACTTTCACTGCATCTGCAAATTGGCGGTACATTTTCAAATCGGTCATGGCTTCAGGGAAAATCATGTCTGCACCGGCTTCGACACAAGCCTGAGCACGTTCGATAGCGGCATCCAAACCTTCTACCGCCAGCGCATCGGTACGCGCCATAATCACAAAGTTCTCATCAACGCGCGCATCTACGGCAGCTTTGATACGGTCGACCATTTCATCTTTAGAAACGATGGCTTTGTTCGGACGGTGGCCGCAGCGTTTCTGCGCTACCTGATCTTCGATGTGAACCGCTGCAACACCAGCGCGTTCAAAGTTGCGGATGGTACGGGCAATATTGAATGCACCGCCCCAACCCACATCGATGTCCACCAGCAGAGGCGTATCCACGTTGTCCGTAATGCGTCGCGCGTCGATCAGCACATCTTCCATTGTGGTAATGCCCAAATCAGGGATACCGCAAGAGCAGGCTGCCACGCCGCCGCCAGACAGATAAATCGCCTTGAAACCGCTTTGGGTGGCCAATCGTGCAAAGTAAGCATTGACGCAACCGACTACGGCAAGAGGATTCGATTCTTTCACGGCTTGACGGAAACGCGCTCCGGCAGAGTGTTGACTCATCATATTTCTCCTTTATAGACTTTTTTCATCAGTATTAATCGGACGGCTCGGTTTTTTCACAACTTGAAACGAATCGTTTAAAAAGAAACAATCGTTCTAAAAACTGTTTTCAGACGGTCTGTAAAATTTCAATCATCAACCATCTGAAAATTTAAAATCAATAAATACAAATAGTTATCAAAAACAATAAATACAATAAGGCTGAAGCGGAGGTGTACGTTTTTTAATTTTTATTAATCAAAATATGAATTCGATTGGAGATACAGATATTTTAAAACCCGAAGCGTTTGTAGGAATGCGGAAACTGGATTCGGGTTGAGAGCCTTCAGACCGTCGGGACTGCCAATAAACTGGCGGCGACGGGAGCAGCAGAGATGGGAGAAAATCTATAACAAGAGAGAGTGATTTGATACAGATTCATGATGATGTTCCTTTGTAGTGCGATGTAGTTTTTATTTATGGAAACAAATTTAAAAAATAAAACAGGTCTTGTCAAACACTTTTTTCAAAAAAATTATAAAAAATTCAGTTATTAATAAACGATTTTTTTGCAACAAATGTAAAAAACGGACAGGCTGTACCACATCAAACCCTTATGTGGACTAGCTTCTGCCCGTTTTGTGCTTTTGGCTGATAGTCAGAATAATTGTAAACAATCCGTCTAAAAATAATTTATAATTGATTCATTTATAAAGAATTTTTAAATATGTCGTCTGAAAAAAATTAAAATTTTTGCCTTTAAATTTTCAGACGGCCTTTGCATGATGACTACTCTGCACTAAATACCGTCTGAAAAGTCTGTTTGCCAATGGTAATGTCGGCAGTGTAATCATGGCGGCCTTCGACGCAAAACGGCAAACGGATTTGCGCAGCCTGCCAACTTTGCGGCGATTGTTGCGTCAGGTTGTAGCGGTTGAAGCCCATGTCCATGTTTTTCATACTGAAACTGATACTGACCGCGCCCGTATTCTTCGGCACATTCTCAACCACAATATCGAAAGGCTCGTGTGTATTGATGGAGGTCGCACGCACTTTTGAACCGTCAGGCAGGACGCAGCCTTGTGTCAGACTACATTCGACTACATTCACTTTTATCTGTTGCCGCTGCCACCAATCCAAGAGCAGCAGTTTGGTCGCCGCAAATACAATCAGTAAAACAGCGGCAATCAGTAGCTTTTGATTTTTACTCATTTCAGACGGCCTCAATGTCATTATCGGTCACAACGGCGTGCGCACCCATGCTCTGCCACTGTTCGCGATAAATGGAAACCATACTTTCCGGAGCAGCTACAATTAGCGGCATAGCCACACCTTGCGCCAAAATATCGACAACTTGCTTGGCTGCCGCTTCATTCTCCACTTTCCATACGACAGCATCGGCATTTTGCGCCTGCTGCCATTGTTCGGCGTTTTCAATGATTGGCCACACGCTAGGCGCTTCTATCGGCTTGCCTTGTTGCCAATCGGAAAAATCCAGCAATACGGCAGATGCGGTTTGATGCTGAGCCGACATATACGGCACAACATGATATTCGCCCATGCTGTTTTGACCGCTCAAGCCGCTTTTCAGACGGCCTTGAAGCTGGCGCGGAATAGATAGGGAGCGTAATAATGCGCTATTGGCAGGCAACATCGGCGCAACGGTAAAATCCCCTGCCTTTTGCCATGCCCATTTCTGCCCTTCCCTCGATTGGATTTCGCCTGTCCATTGGTCGGCTTCTACCCATAAAAAATGCAGGCGTACATGTGCGTGTTCGTAGGAATGGATTTTGGTCAACCACGGAGCAGCGGCAAGGATACGGATACCGAGTTCTTCTTCAAACTCGCGTTGCAAGGCTTGAAAATCGCTTTCGCCTGCCTCAACCTTGCCGCCGGCAAATTCCCAATAACCGGCATACGGTTTACCCTCGGGGCGGGAACTGAGCAGGTAGCGGCCGTTTTTGTCGAGCAAAATTCCGGCAACCACTTGCACCAATGGACGTGTGTCTTCAGTCATCATGAGATTATTCTTATATGCGGCAGGCGGCGACACCTGCCAATTTATGCGTAAAAAAACGATGTCGGGCCCATACGCCCGACTTTTAACAAATATCTAATCCTTCAGGCCGTCTGAAAAGGATTTTATCTTTCAGAATACTTAAATCCGGCCTTATTTTTCCGCAATGACAAAAGCCATAACGGTATCCTCTTCATCGCTCATACTGAGATGGCAGCTTCGGATGCCCTGTTCTTCCAGCCATTTGGTCAAAACCGGCGCAAAAAACAATTCAGGTTTGCCCAATGCGTCATGTCCGACACCGATATTGCGGAAAGACACCACTCCGCGTATGCCCGTACCGACGGCTTTGGCAAAAGCCTCTTTGGCGGCAAAGCGTTTGGCAAGATAGTTGACCGGTTTGCCTGCCTGCGGAAACTCCAACAGCTCTTCCGGGCTGAGAATGCGTTGCGCAAATGCCAGTCCGAATTTTTTGTTCAGGCGGATAATGCGTTTGAGGGAAACAATGTCTGTACCTATTCCGTAAATCATGGGTCTGCTCCTTGTTTAAAAATAGTCAGGCCGTCTGAAAGTGTGGATACCGGCCAAAGCAAACCGCTTTAGCCTGTATGGCTGATGCCGTTAAGGCAGCATTCTTGCTCTGAACATGACTTCCTTCATCTGACGGACAGCTTCAGGCAGGCCGAGGAAGAGTGCTTGGGAAATCAGCGAATGGCCGATGTTCAACTCGCGGATGGCGAGAATTTGAGCGATCGGCGTAACATTGTGAATGGTCAGGCCGTGTCCGGCGTTGACGACCAAACCCAAATCGCTGGCGTAATGCGCACCGTTTTGAATGCGCTCGAATTGTTTCATCTGCTCGGCGTAGCTGTGCGCATCGGCATATGCACCGGTGTGCAATTCGATAACGGGCGCGCCGACATCATAAGCGGCCTGGATTTGCGCGTTGTCGGCATCGATAAACAAGGACACGCGGATACCTGCGTCGGTCAAAATTTTGGTGAACTCAGCCACTTTATCCTGTTGCGCCAATACGTCCAAACCGCCTTCGGTAGTTACTTCTTGACGTTTTTCAGGCACGAGGCACACATCTTCCGGCATGACGTTGAGCGCGTTTTCCAGCATTTCTTCCGTCAGCGCCATTTCCAAATTCAGACGCGTGCGGATGACGTTTTTAACGGCGAACACGTCCGCATCTTTAATATGGCGGCGGTCTTCACGCAAGTGCATGGTAATCAAATCTGCGCCGTGGGTTTCTGCAATCAGCGCCGCTTCGACAGGGCTGGGATAAATCGTACCGCGCGCATTGCGGACGGTGGCAATATGGTCGATATTTACGCCTAACAACATAATAATGTCCTTTCATTAAGGTTTCAGACGGCCTGAGTCATTACCTATCAAAGGCCGTCTGAAAAAATTCAACTGCCCAAGCCAAACTGTTGCAACTGCTGCAAAACCTGTCTTGATTTGATGCCTTCAGGCAGAAGGTTGTCAATCAAAAGCCGCGTTACTTTCAAAGCCTGCCCCAGACTTTCCTGATGAACGAAACTGCCTTCCCTCAAATCGATTAAGGTCGCACCCAATACGGCAACGCCCTTATTAAGCGCATGGAAACGGTCAGCCTCGGCCAGGGGAACCACAGCTTCTTCAGGCGTGAGCCAATATGTTTCTTCTCCATTGATTTCATTGCCGTTGCCGTCATGGAACAAATCGGGGGCAAAGCCCAATCGTGTCAGCAGCGTCCATTCAAAACGGCGCAAAGCGGCTATGTGGTTGGCCTCGCAACAAATGGTTTTCATGGTTTCCGCCAAAACATCGTAAAGCTCGGGCAACGGGTCTTCGCGGACGGTCAACTTCAGCATCAACTCGTTCACATACAATCCGCTGAACAAAGCCCTGCCCTGCGGCTGCGGCCAACCGCCTATCCATTCGGCGCGATGCAGAGTCTTCAACTCTTGCGAGCCATACCAAGACGCGCTCACCGGCACAAACGGCACCAATACGCCGCGCAATTCACTCTGTCGTTTACGCGCGCTTCTGGCCAACAAAGCCACCCGTCCATAACGGCGGCTGAAAGCCTCCACCCACAAGCTGCTCTCGCGCCAAGGGGCGGAAGCAAGCAGAAAGACAGGTTCGTGGTTGATGCGGTTTGGTTGCGCCATAAGGGTTTGGAAAGATAAAGATTGTGTCGATTATAACGGAAAATCGATGCAAAAAGGCCGTCTAAAAGTCCGCCTTCTATAAAGGCCGTCTAAAAACCTTTATAATCCGTTTTGAATGAACAACCGACTTTCCTGTGTTTATGCCGAAATTCCCTTTTAAATCTGCCCTTTCCCTGCTCTCCGCAGCCCTATTATCCGCCTGTTCGCTGGTGAAATATCAGCCTGTTGCCAGTATTGATACGGTCGACCTGCAACGCGGCTACCGCTTTGAAACCAGCCGGCTTCAGCACAACGATGAAGACGATACGCTTATTGTGTTGATGTTCTCCGGCGGTGGTACGCACGCGGCGGCCTTGGGTTATGGCGTGTTGGAGCAGCTTCATAAGCAGCAGATTACTATCGGAGGCAAAAAACAGTCTTTGATGTCGAATGTCGATGTAGTGGTCGGCGTATCCGGCGGCTCGGTTTTGGCAGCTTATTTTGCACTCAAGGGCGAAGAAACCATTCCCTTGTTTTATAAACGTTTCCTACACCAAAACTTCCAACGCCAAGTCGTCAAACAAGCGTTTTCCATGTCCAACCTGCCCCGACTGGCCTCGCCTGAATACGGACGCGGCGATCTGTTGCAGGAGCAGTTTGAAAACTACCTTTTCGGCAAAACCACTTTCCGCGATTTGGAAAAAAATGCCAAGGGCCCGTTTGCCATCATTTCCGCCACCGATATGGGCATAGGCGAGCGTTTCAATTTCACGCAGGAATATTTCGACCCGATGTGTATCGACTTGGGCGACTTGCGACTTGCCCGCGCCGTCGCCGCATCCAGTTCCGTCCCCATGGTCTTTGCACCGATCACCCTAAACAACAACGGCGGACGCTGCAACTACACGCCGCCGATCAAAATCGAAGATGCAGACGACAGCGAAACAGGCAGACAACAAAGCCGCACCATAAAAGAATTTTACGAGCGCTTCCAAAAATACGCAGACGGGAAAAACCGACCCTACATCCACCTGATAGACGGCGGCCTGACCGACAATCTGGGTATGCGTAGCCTTTTGGATATGACGGAAATGTACCCGGAAAAAATCCTGACAAACAAAATCCTGCAAAACAACATCCGCCATATCGTCGTCATCAACGTCAATGCGCAAAACCAAGTCAGCAGCAATTTGGACAAAACTGCGGCCGTTCCCGGTTTCCGCGACGTCGTCTCCTCCATCGTCAATATCCCCATTGACCAAAACTCGCAAGAATCCCTGCGCCGTTTCCGTGCCTTCGTCGATCAGTGGAATAAAGACAAACAAACCGACGGCATCAGCTTCTCCTTCGTCAGCCTCAACCTCAAAGACCTCCCTCCTTCCGAGTTGAGGGAAAAAGTATTGAACATTCCGACCAGTTTTTATCTGCCACCAGAAGATGTGGACAACCTGCGCACCGCCGCGGCCGAACTGATGAAGCAGTCGCTGGACTATCGCAACCTGCTGGCAGAATTTGCGGCACACCCCAATCCAGACACCATCTTCGCAGCCCCGCCTCTGGATGAACAAGAGTTCAAGCCATTGAACGAAAAGAAAAAGCAGTAACAAACTGTTCCATAAAGTATTGCTCTGTTAAAATAGACAAATAGATTTCAACCCCTTCAGACGGCCTCAGAGATAAAGGCCGTCTGAAAAAATATCAAAAACAGAATACAACCATGACCGAAAAAACCACGCCTATCGTTACCGATATTGACCGCCCTATTCTCGTTCCGCCCGGCGGCCATAAAAAAGTCCTGCTGCATTCCTGCTGCGCCCCATGTTCCGGCGAAGTGATGGAAGCCATGCTTGCCAGCGGCATCGAATACACCATTTATTTTTACAACCCCAATATCCATCCACACAAAGAATATATGTTGCGCAAAGAAGAAAATATGCGCTTTGCGGACAAATTTGGCATCCCTTTTGTCGATAAAGACGATGACTACGAAAACGACCGTAAAGAATGGTTCGCCAAAGCCAAAGGCATGGAATTCGAACCCGAACGCGGTATCCGCTGCACCATGTGTTTCGACATGCGTTTTGAAAAAGCGGCGCAATACGCCCATGAAAACGGCTTTCATGTCTTCACCAGCTCACTGGGCATTTCACGCTGGAAAGACATGAAACAAATTAACGGCTGCGGCCATCGCGCTGCCGAGCCGTACGATGACTTGGTTTATTGGGATTTCAACTGGCGCAAAGGCGGCGGCAGCGCACGCATGATTGAAATCAGCAAGCGCGAGCATTTCTACCAACAAGAATATTGCGGTTGCGCCTACTCCCTGCGTGACTCCAATGCCCACCGCAAATCGCAAGGCCGCATCCCCATCAAGCTGGGCGTGTTGTATTACGGTGATGAATCCACCCAATACGAGCCTCAAGCCGAAAACAAAATCATTGTTGAGAAATAAATATCAAAGGCCGTCTGAAACATTCAGACGGCCTTTGTTTAAATCAGACGATTAACGGCGGCGGAATTTGCCGTGATCAAAATCATCAAATGCCTGATAAGCAGCTTGGCATTGAATTTTTTGCTCGGCATAAGACAAACCGCGGAACGCTTTTGCCGCTTTACGGTTTTCCCTCAACTCGGCCTTATTGCCTTTGTAGCGATACCAAGCGGCACGGCGCTCAAGGTATCTCTTACAAGCAGGATGCAATTTGTTTTTCTTTGCCTGCTGGTGTTTGCTCACATGATGGCCATGCGGTTTGGCCGCAACTTCGGCAGAATAAGTACCCAAGCTCAATACGGCAACCGCCGTCAGTGCGGAACCTAAATTTTTCAACATTAACATGATTCGCCTCCTAAATAGTTTTTCCATTATATGTTTCGCCAGGGCACCGGCAAAACGCCCATTTTTTACATGACAAAAATGTGGTTAATTACTACATCATACTACTTGCTTTGCAAAATTTAACACTCCTTCCATTTAGACGAAACCTGAATATAAATTTCTTTATTTCATAAGCCTCTAGCCAATGTCTGGCAAAATGTGATGCAAACGCAAAATAATGCCAAATCGCCACAAAGCCACATAAAATCTAGTTTAAGCCTCCCATCCCCTAATCCACACCCCGAAAAAAGCGCATTGTCAAGTCTAGTTAAACAAAGAAAAATACATTATATTGTGCCGTTCAAAGCAATCACATACCGTATCTTGTGTTTTTTAATGGGAAGACTGAACAATGAATGCAGCAACGAATATTAAAGTAACCAAACGCGACGGACGCTTGGAAGATATCAATTTAGACAAAATCCACCGTGTTGTTACTTGGGCGGCGGAAGGCTTACAAAACGTCTCCGTATCGCAAGTCGAGCTCAAATCACATATTCAGTTTTACAACGGTATCCGTACCGACGACATCCATGAAACCATCATCAAGGCCGCGGCCGACCTGATCTCACAAGATACGCCTGATTATCAATATCTGGCCGCCCGCCTCGCCATTTTCCATCTGCGTAAAATCGCTTATGGCGAATTCGAACCGCCCCACCTCTACGATCACGTTAAAAAACTGACCGAAGCAGGTAAATACGACCGCCACATCATCGCAGATTACAGCCGCGAAGAATTCGACGAGCTGAATGCCTATATCGACCACAGCCGCGATATGACCTTCTCTTATGCAGCCGTAAAACAGCTGGAAGGCAAATATCTGGTTCAAAACCGCGTTACCCGCCAAATTTATGAAACGCCGCAGTTCTTATATATTTTGGTCGCCATGTGTCTCTTCAGCAAATATCCGAAAGAGACCCGTTTGGATTACGTCAAACGCTTTTACGATGCCGTTTCCACATTCAAAGTATCGCTGCCTACACCTATCATGAGCGGCGTGCGTACGCCTACCCGTCAATTCTCAAGCTGCGTGTTGATTGAATGCGACGACAGCCTTGACTCCATCAACGCCACCACCAGCGCGATTGTGAAATACGTTTCCCAACGAGCAGGCATCGGCATCAACGCCGGCCGTATCCGTGGCTTGGGTAGTGAAATCCGTGGCGGCGAAGCACAACACACCGGTTGTATCCCATTCTTCAAAATGTTCCAAGCGGCGGTTAAATCCTGCTCGCAAGGCGGCGTACGCGGTGGCGCGGCAACCTTGTTCTACCCATTGTGGCACATCGAAGCCGAAAGCCTGTTGGTATTGAAAAACAACCGCGGCGTAGAAGACAACCGTATCCGCCAACTGGACTACGGCGTGCAAATCAACCGTCTGCTGTACACCCGCTTGATCAAAGGCGGCAATATTACCCTGTTCTCGCCGAATGAAGTTCCGGGTTTGTATGATGCCTTCTTCGCCGATCAAGACGAATTCGAGCGCCTCTACACTCAATACGAGCAAGATCCAAACATCCGCAAACGTACTTTGCCGGCAACAGAATTGTTCTCTACCCTGATGCAGGAGCGCGCCGGTACCGGTCGAATCTACATCCAAAACGTTGACCACTGCAACACGCACAGCCCGTTTGATCCACACGTTGCGCCTGTTCATCAGTCCAACTTGTGTATGGAAATCGCCCTGCCGACCAAGCCTTTGGATAACATCAACGATCCGAACGGCGAAATTGCCTTGTGTACCTTGTCTGCCTTCAACTTGGGCGCATTGAACAACTTGGACGAACTGGAAGAGCTTGCCGATTTGACCGTACGCGCACTTGATGCCCTGTTGGATTATCAAGACTATCCGGTTGCAGCAGCACGCACCGCAACCATGAACCGCCGCACGCTTGGTATCGGCGTCATCAACTACGCCTACTATCTGGCGAAAAACGGCGTACGTTACAGCGACGATTCCGCGCTCGGCCTGACCCACCGTACCTTTGAAGCCATGCAGTATTACCTGCTCAAAGCATCGGTAAACCTTGCCAAAGAATACGGCGCATGCCCGCTCTTCAACCAAACCGTTTATTCGCAAGGCAAACTGCCTATCGACACCTACAAAAAAGACTTGGACGCCGTGTGCAGCGAGCCTTTGCATTACGACTGGGAAAGCCTGCGCGCTGGCATCGTCAAATACGGCCTGCGCAACTCTACCCTGACCGCACTCATGCCGTCTGAAACCAGCTCGCAAATTGCCAACGCCACCAACGGCATCGAGCCTCCACGTGGCCTGGTCAGCGTTAAAGCATCAAAAGACGGTATTTTGAAACAAGTCGTACCGGAATTTGAAACCCTGAAAGATGCCTACGAAACCCTGTGGCAGCTTCCGGGTAACGAAGGCTACCTGAAACTCGTCGGTGTAATGCAAAAATTTGTCGATCAATCGATTTCCGCCAATACCGCCTACGACCCGAACAAATTTGAAGGCAGCAAAGTTTCCATGAAACAAATGCTCAAAGACCTGCTGACCGCCTATAAATACGGCGTCAAAACCCTGTACTACCACAACACCCGTGATGGCGCAGACGATACGCAGACCGATATTCAAGATGACGGCTGTTCGGGCGGGGCTTGTAAGATTTAAAATAGGCTGATTTTTGAAATATATCCAAGGCTTCTAGATAGTAGAAGGCTTTAAGGATTTTCTTAAATTAAAACCTACTACTATATGAAGCTAAGTTGTTATTTTCCAGAAAAGGAAAAATATGGATGCCATTTGGTCATTCTTAGCTGAATATAAATTTTATGTATTTATTAGTGTTCTTTTAGTCTTCGCTATTTTAGGATGGCACTTTATTGATAAAATTCAACATGTTTCATATGGTGAATTAACAATTAATAGAAAAGTCGACTAATTTTTAAAAAGAGAGACATTATGTCCTGCGAACACCTAACCATGTCATACAGCACCTTTTCCAAAACCAAAAACGACGCGCTGAAAGAGCCGATGTTTTTTGGTCAACCGGTAAATGTCGCCCGTTATGACCAGCAGAAATACGAAGTATTTGAAAAACTGATCGAAAAACAATTGTCTTTCTTCTGGCGTCCGGAAGAAATCGACGTGTCGCGCGACCGTATTGACTACGCCAATCTGCCCGAACATGAAAAACATATTTTCATCAGCAATCTGAAATACCAAACCCTGCTCGATTCGATCCAAGGCCGCAGCCCGAATGTCGCGTTCTTGCCTTTGGTGTCTATTCCCGAGCTGGAAACTTGGATTGAAACGTGGAGCTTCAGCGAAACCATCCACTCGCGCAGCTACACTCATATCATCCGCAATATCGTAAATGATCCGTCAGTCGTGTTCGATGATATTGTGCAAAACAAATACATCATCGCCCGTGCTGAAGACATTGCCTGCTATTACGATGATTTGATTGAATACACCCAATATTACAATCTGTTGGGCGAAGGTTCACACAATGTCGGCGGCAAGCTTGTTACCGTGTCTTTACGTGAGCTGAAGAAAAAACTCTATCTCTGCCTGATGTGCGTTAATGTATTGGAAGCCATCCGCTTCTACGTTTCATTTGCCTGCTCGTTCGCCTTTGCCGAGCGCGAATTGATGGAAGGCAACGCCAAAATCATCAAGCTGATTGCCCGCGATGAAGCACTGCATTTAACCAGCACCCAGCATATGCTGAACCTGATGCGTGCCGGTGCCGATGATCCTGAAATGGCTGAAATTGCAAATGAATTACAGGACGAGTGTTTCAATCTCTTCAAAAAAGCAGCCGAGCAGGAAAAAGAATGGGCGGCATATCTGTTTAAAGACGGTTCCATGATTGGCCTGAATAAAGAAATTTTGGCTCAATACGTTGAATATATTACCAATCTGCGCATGCAGGCGGTTGGCCTTCCTGCTGGATTTGAAGGTGCGACTCAAAATCCGATTCCTTGGATTAACGCATGGCTGTCTTCTGACAATGTACAGGTTGCGCCGCAGGAAGTAGAAATTTCCTCTTACCTGATTGGTCAGATTGATTCGGAAGTCAATGCCGACGATTTGGGCGATTTCGAGCTGTAATCGAACATTCGGTTTTATGATCAAGGCCGTCTGAACGGTGTGGCAGAAATCTTTGATTTCGTCTTTACACCGTTTCAGACGGCCTTTCCAATCCAAACAAATCATATGGCACTCATCAGCACACACGACAAAACCTTCCAACTCCAACAAGGCGAAACCTTATTGGAGGGCTTGGAGCGCACCGGTCACGAGGTTGAATACCAATGTCGCAGCGGTTATTGCGGTTCATGCCGGGTCAAAATCTTGGATGGAAAAGTCTCTTATGATAATTTTCCGCTCGCTTTTGTCGCGCCCGGAGAAATTTTGCCGTGTTGCTGTCGGGTTACTGAAGACATCAAGCTCGATTGTCGGGAGCGCATCAAAGAGCCGGACTTATTTGATGTCGATTTATTTGAAGATAAATAAAAAATGCCGTCTGAACATTGTGGCCGAAATCTTTGATTTCATTTCCACCGTTCAGACGGCATTTTGTATGGTCAAGCTTACTTACGTTCGCCAACCGGCAAAACCGTCTTGCCGAAAGATTCGTTGATGACTTCTGCCGCTGCCAAGTAGAACGCACCAAGTGCAGTTACCAAGCCTAAGCAACCGCCGATATGGACGATGCTATGATTTTCCATGCCATCGCCAATACCCAATGCAAAGAAAGTCAGTGTCAAGCAAAAGAAAATACCGCTCAATACTTTAGGCTTGGTCAAGGTGGCCACAAACATCATTAGCGAAAACATACCCCATGCGCAGAGATACCAACCGATAAATGCCGGGGCTGTTTCACCTTTAAAAAAGATGGTAAACAAAGCCCATGTCCACCAGAAGGCGCCATAGCTGATAAAAGCGGTAAAGCCAAACGTATTACCTTTCTTGAACTCAAACATGCCGGCAATAACTTGGGCGATACCACCAAAGGCGAGAGCCATGCCCAAAACTAAGCCGACACCCTCTTGAGCAGTAAAAAAGCCGCCGTTAATCAGGCTGAGCAACCAAGTTGTCAATGCAAAGCCACACAGGCCTACTGGACCTGGATTCGCCAGGTTTTCTTTAGTAGTAGTCATTTTATTTCTCCTCTGGTTATTAAAATAGGAAACCCATTGTTACCTATTTTATTTAAAATTAAAAGAAATAAATTTAAAAAAATCAGGCCATCTGAAAAATATTTTTCAGACGGCCTTGAATATTAATAATTAAACTATCCCAAAATTGCCAAGATTTTCCTTAATTCGTTGGCATCAATTTGGCCGGGGGCCGACGTTTTTTGTGCCGCACCAAAGGTAACGGCCGAGCCGAAAGTCGAGCCGGCCAAGCGACTGACAGCTCCGATTTTACCCATAGACATAGTAATAATCGGGCGGTCGATAATTTGTGAAACATCATATGTTGCCTGTAATAAGGTCAATACATCTTGCGACGATTGCGGCATCACGGCAATTTTGCAGATATTCGCGCCCCACTCGGCCATTGTTTTCAGACGGCCTGTAATATCTACCAAAGACGGCGTGGCTTGAAAATCGTGATTGCAAAGCAAGGCGGCAGTTTGATGTTCATGTGCCAAAGCTATGGTTTGTTTTACGCCATTTTCCTCGGCAAAAAGCTCAATGTCGATCATATCAGCTTGTTTGGAACGGATGATTTTTTCCAATAATTCAAAATAATAGTCATCCGAACAAGGTGTATTGCCGCCCTCTTGCGCCCTTCTAAACGTAAACAGTAAAGGCTTGTCAGGAAAAGCCTGTCGGACAATGCCTAATTGTTCGGTAATAAAATCGGCATCAAGCGCTTCTTGAAAAAAATCTGCACGAAATTCAATAATGTCAAAAGCCGTCTCTTTCAATACGCGCAAAGCCTGCTCCAATTCCTGCGTATTGGCGGCCACCAGCGGCACGGCAATTTTAGGCAGGCCTTTGCCGATCTCGATATTTTTGATGATGACAGGTTTCATATTGTTCCTTTTTGCTGTTCAAGCCAATCAGTGCAGATGCTCGTAAATGGTTTCCGCCAAGGCTTTGCTGATGCCTTCCACTTTTTCCAAGTCCTCGCGGCTGGCTGCAATCACACCGCGCAGACCGCCGAATCGGGTAAGCAATGCTTGGCGGCGTTTGCTGCCGATACCGGGGATTTCGCTGAGTGATGAAGTAACGCGTGCTTTGTCGCGTTTTTTTCGGTGGCCTGTAATTGCAAAGCGGTGCGATTCATCGCGTACGGTTTGCAATAAATGCAAGGCCGGGCTGTTGGGTGGCAGGCGGAAGACTTCGCCGGTAAAAGGCAGTATGAGTTCTTCCATACCGGCTTTGCGCTCAGGGCCTTTGGCGATACCGACCAAAGGAATGTGCAACCCAAGTTCTTCCCATACTGATACGGCTACGCCGATTTGCCCTTTGCCGCCGTCAATCAACACGACATCTGGCCATTTGGCGCTTTCGCCGTTGGCTTCGGCCTCCTGCATTTTGCCGTAACGGCGCGTCAACACTTCGCGCATGGCGGCGTAGTCATCGCCAGGCTTGGCGGTCGTGATATTATAGCGGCGGTATTGTGAAGGCTGGATGTTTTGCTCATCGTACACAACGCAGGACGCAATAGTGGCCTCGCCTTGCGTGTGGCTGATATCGAAACATTCAAGGCGGTTGAGGCCGTCTGAATCCATGCCGAGGATTTTGGCCAGTTCATCAATACGGTGTTGCTGACTGCTTTGTTGCAGGCGGCGTTGTGCAATCGCCATTTGTGCGTTTTGTTCCGCCATTTTCAACCAGACTTTTCGTTCGCCTATGGTTTTGGTGACAAATTGCATCTGCTTGCCGTGTTCGCCTTCCAAAGCCTCTTTCAGCACATCGGGAACGGGAAAGTTGCTGATGATGATGTCGGGTTTGCTTTTGCCCAGATAGTGTTGAGCGACGAAGGCTTCGGCGTAATCTTGCCCGTTTGGCTCGGGATCGTTTTTGGTGTCAGGGAAAAAGCTTTTATCGCCGACATGCCGTCCGCCGCGTATGCTGACCCAGTGTACGCAAACCAGGCCGTCTGAAACCGCCAGCGCGAGCAAATCAATATCGTTGGGATTGTTCGGATTTTTGCTGTCGATAAACTGATTACTCTGCATGATGCCGAGTGCTTGGATTTGATCGCGGTAACGGGCAGCTTCTTCAAATTGCAGATTCGCGGCGGCAGTTTGCATCTTGTGTTGCAAGGTGCGCGTCAATTCGTCGGTTTTGCCATTGAGGAAAGTTGCGGCCTCGCGCACGCTGTCGCGGTAATCTTCTTCGCTGATGTGGCCGACACAAGGCGCGGTGCAGCGTTTGATTTGGTACAGCAGACAAGGACGGTCGCGATGCTCGAATACGCTGTCTTCGCAGGTACGCAGCATAAAGACTTTTTGCAACACTTGAATGCTGTCGCGCACGGCGTTGCTGTTAGGATATGGGCCGAAATATTGATTTGGTTTCTTCAGCGTGCCGCGGTAATACGCCATTTGCGGATATTGATGGCCGCTGAGCATCAAATAAGGATAGCTTTTGTCATCGCGGAAAAGAATATTGTATTTCGGCGACAAGGCTTTGATGAAGTTGTTTTCGAGAATCAGCGCTTCGGCTTCAGAACGCGTGATGGTGGTTTCGATATGGTGAACCTGTTTTACCATCAATGCGATGCGCGGCGAATGGTCGTTTTTTTGGAAATAGCTGGAAACGCGCCGCTTGAGATTGACCGCTTTGCCGACATACAAAACATTGTTGTCTTCGTCAAAAAAACGGTACACGCCCGGTAGATTGGGCAGATTTTTCAGAAAAAGAGGTAAATCGAACGGTTCGGTTGCGCTCACGGGATTTTCTTTTGGAATAAGCAGGCCGTCTGAAAACTTTTCAGACGGCCTTTTTCATTGACGTTTAAGATTCTTGAGACGGAGTATCTTCAGCTTCTACCACTTGGTTTTCAGCTGCATCGCTTTCCAAAGCGGCTTCATCTTCAGCCTCTTCGGCCACGCGCTCCAAGCTGACCAAGGTTTCGCCTTCATCCAAATTAATCAGACGCACGCCTGCGGCAGCGCGGCCGGTCTCGCGGATTTGCTCAACTTTGGTACGAATCAGGACACCGCCGCTGGTAATCAGCATCAGGTCGTCGGTTTCACTGACCAAAGTTGCGGCAACCAAATCGCCGTTGCGCTCGCCGGTATTGATAGCGATATTGCCTTGGCCGCCTTTGTTTTTACGGCTGTAATCGGCAATCGGGGTACGTTTGCCATAGCCGTTGGCGGTAGCGGTCAATACTTGCAAATCGCTTTGTTCGGCTTCAGGGGCAAAGGTAATCAGGCTGACAATCTTGCCATCGGCCGGCAGGCGCATACCGCGCAAACCGCCACTGCCGCGACCGGACGGACGGACACCGTGTTTGCCGCTTGGCAATGCGTTTTCGGCATTTTCATCATCCAGGCCGTCTGAATCTTCGTTTTCGGTTTCGATATCGGCATCTTCTGCTTCATCGTTACCGGATTTTTCCCAATATTCGTTAAAGCGGATGGCTTTGCCCAAGTTGGAGAACAACATAATGTCATCCGCACCGCCGGTTTGCGCTGCGCCGACCAAGTAATCGCCTTCTTTAAGCGCGATGGCTTTAATGCCTTGGCTGCGGACGTTTTTAAACGCAGACAACTGGACTTTTTTCACCATGCCTTGTGCAGTGGCGAAGAAAACGTATTGGTCTTCCGGGAACTCGCGGACGGCCAAAATCGCGCTGACTTTTTCGCCCTCTTCCAATTGGATAACGTTGTTAATCGGACGACCACGGCTGTTGCGGCCACCTTCCGGCAGTTTGTACACTTTAATCCAATGGCACTTGCCCAAATTGGTAAAGCACATCAAATAATCATGCGTATTGGCAACAAACAGGGTTTCGATAAAGTCTTCGTCTTTGGTTGCCGCTGCCTGTTTGCCGCGGCCGCCGCGACGCTGCGCCTGATAATCGGTAGTCGGCTGGGTTTTGATGTAGCCGCCATGAGTCAGGGTAACGACCATTTCACGTTGCGGAATCAGGTCTTCATCGGCGATATCGCCGCCAAACGGATTGATTTCGCTGCGACGCTCATCGCCAAAGTTGGCTTTGATGTCTGCCAATTCTTCGCGGATGATTTGGGTAACGCGCTCAGGTTTGGAAAGAATATCCACGAAATCAATGATTTTGCTCATCAGGTTTTTATATTCGCCGACAATTTCTTCCTGATCGAGACCGGTCAGGTTACGCAAGCTCATGCGCAAAATGGCATCGGCTTGCAATTCGCTCAGGTAATAGCCTTGGCTATGCAGGCCCAAATTCTCTGGCAAGCCTTCAGGGCGCATCATGTGCAGGTCTAAATCCGTACGGCTGAGCATGTCTTCAACCAAGCTGCTGCGCCATGGGCGGGACAGCAGTTTTTCTTTGGCTTCCGGCGCATTGGCAGATTCCTTAATCAGGCGGATAATTTCGTCGATATTAGACAAGGCAACTGCTTTACCTTCGGCAATATGGCCTTCATGACGCGCTTTTTTCAGGCGGAATAAAGTACGACGGGTAACGACTTCGCGACGGTGGCGCAGGAATTCGGACAGGATTTGTTTCAGGTTCAGCAAGCGCGGCTGGCCGTCAACCAAGGCCACCATGTTGATACCGAAGCTGTCTTGCAGCTGGGTCAGTTTGTAGAGTTGGTTCAAAACGACTTCGGCATTTTCATTGCGTTTCAATTCGATCACGACACGCATACCGGATTTATCGGACTCGTCGCGCAGGTCGGATACGCCTTCCAACGTTTTTTCGCGTACCAACTCGCCGATTTTCTCAACCAGCTTGGCTTTGTTTACTTGATATGGGATTTCATCGATAACGATGGCTTCGCGCTCGCCGTTTTTACCGATAGGCTCAATATGGGTTTTACCGCGCATCACTACACGGCCGCGGCCGGTTTTATAGCCTTCGCGCACGCCGCTCAAGCCATAAATAGTTGCGCCGGTTGGGAAATCGGGTGCTTGGATAATGTTGATCAGCTCGTCGATTTCAGTTTCAGGCTCATCCAACAAACGCAGGCAAGCATTGATGGTATCGCCCAAATTGTGCGGCGGGATATTGGTTGCCATACCGACGGCAATACCGGACGAACCATTGACTAACAACGCCGGGAAACGGGTCGGCAATACCAGCGGCTCATGTTCGCTGCCGTCATAGTTGGGACCGAAATTGACGGTTTCTTCTTCGATATCCGCCAGCATTTCATGGGAAATTTTTTCCATGCGGATTTCGGTATAACGCATGGCTGCTGCGGCCAATCCGTCGACAGAACCGAAGTTGCCCTGACCGTCAATCAGTACATAACGCATGGAGAAGTCTTGCGCCATGCGGACGATGGTGTCGTAAACGGCTGTATCACCGTGGGGGTGATATTTACCGATAACGTCGCCGACGATACGCGCCGATTTTTTATAGGCGGAATTCCAGTTGTTTTTCAACTCGTGCATCGCGTACAACACGCGGCGGTGTACCGGCTTGAGACCGTCGCGGACATCCGGCAGGGCTCGTCCCACAATCACGCTCATGGCGTAATCGAGGTAGCTCTTGCGCATTTCGTCTTCAAGGCTGACAGGCAGGGTTTCAAGTGCAAATTTATGGTCGTTGCGGATGGTTGCGTCGGTCATGATTATCTGTAATTTCGTATGGCAAAAATCTTGTTGATTCTACCACAAAACAAGCGGTTTATGGCTTTTGCGTGAAGGCCGTCTGAAACAGGATTTCAGACGGCCTTCGTTATTTAATAAATTTAATTTAGTTGCAGCCAGAATCTTCGTTCGCAGCCTGCAAACTCAACTCTTTACGCTTTTTAGCCCTTTCATAACGGCAGCGTTGGCGCTGTGTATTGATTTCCAAAGGTGGTACAGGAACCGGCTTACCGTCTTCAACGGCAACCATGGTGAAGTAGCAGCTGTTGGTATGACGCACTTCGCCTGTGTGGATGTTTTGCGCCTCCACACGGATACCGACTTCCATAGAAGTACGGCCGGTATAGTTGATACTGGCGTAAAAGGTTACCAACTCACCGACATGAATAGGCTCTTTAAACAATACTTTATCAACAGACAGAGTAACGCAATAGGTACCGCTGTAACGGCAGGCGCAGGAATATGCTACTTGGTCGAGCAGGCGCAGAAGATCGCCGCCGTGAACATTTCCGCTGAAGTTTGCCGTATAAGGCATCATCAGTTCGGACATAATCAGTTCATGGGAAGGTAGTTGGCGTTCCGGTTTCATCGTTTATTCTCCTTTTGATATTTATTTTAAAATTGTCTGAAAACTTCAGACTGCACGTGTGCAAAATCATTCTACCGTTTTTAATCGTTGAATTTCAACCCATTGCCTTCCTGTTTACAGCCATTTTCTACGTGAGAAGAAAATCAGCAGTCCGATAATAATGCACAGCATCATACCCAAAACCATGAAGTAGCCGTAATGCCAATGCAGCTCGGGCATATTGTCGAAGTTCATGCCGTAGATGCCGGTGATGACGGTCAGCGGCATAAAGATGATGGTAATAACCGTCAACACGCGCATTTGCTGGTTCATGCGGTTGGATTGGAAGGAAAGGTAAATGTCCATCATGCTCAACACCATATCACGCGAGGCATCAAGCGATTCGATAAGTTGCATATTGTGGTCGTACACGTCGCGCAGATAGACGGTCGACTCGCCTTTGAAAATGGCAAAATCGCCGCGCACGGCCAGTTGATAGAACACATCGCGCAATGGTAAAAGCGTGCGTCGCAGACGGACGGCATCTCGCTTGAGGCGGTGAATCTTACTGAGAATATCGCTGTTTTCATTTTTAAACAGGGACTTGTCTATGACTTCGACGCGGTTGTTGTATGACTCCAAAACAATGAAATAGTCGTCCACAATACGGTCAAGCAGGCAATAAGCAAGAAACGCCGTATTTTTGTTCAAAATATTGTGCGGATTTTCGTGCATCTGCCGACGGAGATGGCTGAACAAGCCCAACGGTTTTTGTTGGAAAGACAACACAAAATCTTTGCCGATAATCACATACACTTGGTCAGAATGGAGTTTGCCCGTAGAGGTATAGTGGTATACCTGTGCGGCAGTAAATACATAGTTGCCGTAGTCTTCGATTTTCGGACGCTGCTTGCGGCTGAGAATATCTTCAATAACTAGCTCATGAATACCATAAGGTTCAAGCGCGTGTTTGAGCAAGACGACATCATTAATACCGACAAAATGCAGCCAGTTGATTTGACCTTCTTGCGGATGGGCAATATCGGGCAAATTTTTTCCGGCAAGATAATCATGCTGAACAAAGGTATCGGCGGAATACAAGGTTTGATGGATAGCAGAACGCGGCGCATTGTCGGTATTGCTGCGCTGCATGGTTTGGTCTTGCAGATTGTCGGTTGTCTCAACTGGATTGGCTGGTTTGCTCATAAAAATAAATCATGTTTTTTAGTTAGAATGAATTGTACAGACAGAAAAGGCCGTCTGAAAACAAATTTTCAGACGGCCTGACAATATCGATCAACGCTTTATGCTTTATTAGGCTTGAGGCGCGGTTTTCTCCAATTCCAATGCGGCAGCAAGCAAGGACAGGCGCGCCATTACGCCGTAAACGTAGAGGCGGTTGTGTTCATTGTCGACGTCGCAGTCTTTTTCAGAACGTGGCATGCCGAGCGAGTCCCATTGTTCAAATACGCGCTTGCAGGCTTCGGGCGCTTCTTGGGAATTGTCGCCGCTGCCGGTGGGGATGCTGTTGGACAGCGGGACGAATACCATGCCGCCGGCGTTGAGGTTTTCGTCTGCACCACGGCCTTCGTGTACACGGAAGAAACCGCCGATAACGAAACGGTCCATCATATAAACGACAGGTTCACACACGGCGCCGTTCATGGTTTCGTAGGTATAAATACCTTCTTGGACAATGACTTCGCTAACTTCTAAACCCTCTTTGACTTTCGCCATTTTGTTGCGGTTTTTACGGTTCAAGCCGCGCACTTCATCCGCAGATTTAACGCTCATCACGCCCATGCCATAAGTACCTGCATCGGCTTTCACAATAACGAAAGGCTGGTCGGTAATGCCCAATTCATCGTATTTGGCTTGAATTTTCGCCAATACGCGTTCTACCGCGTCTGCCAACGCATCCTCGCCTTCACGCTCTTGGAAATCCAAACCGCTGATTTTTTCAAAATAAGGATTGATTTGCCATTCGTCGATATCAATCAACTTGGCAAAGTCGGCAGCAACTTGGTTGTACGCGCCGAAATGTTCGGTTTTACGGCGAGTCGTCCAGCCGCCGTGCAATGGAGGCAAAACGGTTTGGTTGATACCTTTAAGGATTTCAGGAACACCCGCAGACAAGTCATTGTTCAACAAAACAACGCAAGGCGAGAAACCGTCGGCAAGATGTACACGCTCACGGGTACGCAATAAAGGTTCAAGCAAAATTTTGTTGCCTAATGCGGTTTCAAACTCGGTTGGCTCAGTCACTTCAGGATTCAAGCTGCCCAAGCGCACTTCGTATCCTGCCGAACGCAAAATCTCGCTGAGGGCGTAAACGTTTTGCAGATAGAATGTGTTGCGCGTGTGGTTTTCAGGAATAATCAATACGGATTTTGCCGTTTCACATGCGCGCTGTACCGCATCTTGCGCGGCAACCGCCGCCAGCGGGATAAAGTTGGGATTCAAATTATTGAAGCCGCCCGGAAACAGGTTCATATCGATAGATGAAATTTTGTAACCGGCATTACGGATGTCAACCGAGCCATAAAACGGCGGACGGTGTTCGTTCCAATGCGAACGGAACCATGCTTCGATTTTGGCATGATTGGCAAGGACTTTTTTCTCAAATTCCCGTAATTGAGTCAGATGCTCAGGAGCCATTACCGGTAATTTCATTCTCTATACCTCTTGGTAAGTGTGGATGTTGAGTGAGAATGATAGAACTTTTTAGTGCATTTCGACAAGCATTCTTTCAGATAAGATGCATCTTTTTGTTAACAATTCTACAATTTGTCCAATTTTTGATAAGCGTTTTTGAAACTTTGCGACAAATTTTAAAAATTGGACAAATTTCTATTGCGCAGCCCCTATAAAAAGCCTAAAATCCGCCCATAAACGCAAACCATCATTCATACCTACCAATAGCAAAGAATACTCATCATGAGCGCACAAACCCTTTACGATAAACTTTGGAACAGCCACGTTGTCCGCGAAGAAGAAGACGGCACTGTCCTGCTTTACATCGACCGCCACCTGGTTCACGAAGTAACCAGCCCGCAAGCATTTGAAGGCTTGAAAATGGCCGGCCGCAAACTCTGGCGTATCGACAGCGTGGTCTCCACAGCCGACCACAACACCCCGACCGGCGACTGGGACAAAGGTATCCAAGATCCGATTTCCAAACTGCAAGTCGATACTTTGGACAAAAACATTAAAGAGTTTGGCGCACTCGCCTACTTCCCGTTTATGGATAAAGGCCAAGGCATCGTGCACGTTATGGGCCCGGAGCAAGGCGCTACCCTGCCCGGCATGACCGTCGTTTGTGGCGACTCGCACACTTCTACCCACGGCGCATTCGGCGCATTGGCGCACGGTATCGGCACTTCCGAAGTCGAACACACCATGGCGACCCAGTGCATTACCGCAAAAAAATCCAAATCTATGCTGATTTCCGTTGAAGGCCGTCTGAAACCCGGTGTTACTGCCAAAGACGTGGCACTTTACATCATCGGCCAAATCGGTACGGCAGGCGGTACGGGCTACGCCATCGAGTTTGGCGGCGAAGCCATCCGCAGCCTTTCTATGGAAGGCCGCATGACCTTGTGCAATATGGCGATCGAAGCCGGTGCGCGCTCAGGCATGGTTGCCGTCGACCAAACCACCATCGACTATGTAAAAGGCAAACCTTTCGCACCTAAAGGCGAAGCGTGGGACAAAGCCGTCGAGTACTGGCGTACGCTGGTGTCTGACGAAGGTGCCGTATTTGATAAAGAATACCACTTCAAAGCCGAAGACATCGAGCCTCAAGTAACTTGGGGCACCTCGCCTGAAATGGTTTTAGACATCAGCGGCAAAGTGCCTAATCCTGCCGAAGAAGCCGATCCGGTCAAACGCAGCGGCATGGAACGCGCCCTTGAATACATGGGTTTGGAAGCCGGTACGCCATTAAACGAAATCCCTGTCGATATCGTCTTTATCGGTTCTTGCACCAACAGCCGTATCGAAGACTTGCGCGAAGCCGCCGCTATCGCCAAAGGCCGCAAAAAAGCGGACAATGTACAACGCGTATTGATTGTCCCCGGCTCCGGTTTGGTTAAAGAGCAGGCAGAAAAAGAAGGCTTGCACGAAGTGTTTATAGAAGCCGGTTTTGAATGGCGCGAGCCGGGTTGCTCTATGTGCCTCGCCATGAATGCCGACCGCCTGACCCCGGGACAACGTTGTGCCTCTACTTCCAACCGTAACTTTGAAGGCCGTCAAGGCAACGGCGGACGCACCCACCTCGTCAGCCCTGCCATGGCAGCCGCAGCCGCAGTGACCGGCTACTTTACCGATATCCGCACTATGGCTTAAAGTATTTTCAGACGGCCTTTATTGATCAGGCCGTCTGAAACAATACCTTGCTCAAGTAAGTTTTCCTATTGTATTGCGAAAAACGTCCGAAAACCTTCTTAATCATTGATAACTTGAAAGGAATCTAGTATGAAAAAACTGTTTGCATTAGCTGCCGCAGCCCTCATCCTGTCAGCTTGTTCCAGCACTTGGTCCGGTGCAAAAGACGATACCAACCGCAATTGGGACAAAACCAAAGAGACTGCCGAGCGTGTAGCCGATAAAACCAAAGAAACGGCAGAACACGTTGCCGACAAAACCGGCGAAGCCGTTAAAAAAGGCGGCAATGCAGTAGGCCGCGGCATGAGCCATGTTGGAGAAAAAATCGAAGCCGCTACCGAATAATTCGGTAAATCAGGCCGTCTGAAGCTCCTGACTCCGTTTCAGACGGCCTGATACATTATTAATTTTTCAGACATTTTCACGATTCAAAGCAAAGGAAGAAACAATGAGTAATCCGTCAAGCTGGTTTGGTATTCATGCTCATGATTTGGATCGCGCCAAAGCCTTTTACGAATCCGTATTCGGTAAGCCCCTGCAAGACGTTGGCGGCAACGGATTCCGTTTCATCATTTTCCCAGCCGATTACACCCAACACGGTACGGCCGGCATGATTTGGCACGACAGCAATGCCCAGCCCGGCCACGGCGGTACAACCATTTTCTTTAATTGCCCGAATTGCGCCGAAACAGCAGAAAAAGCCGTTGAAGCAGGCGGCAAACTGTTACAAGAGAAATTCCGCATTGCCAACGGCTTTGCAGCATTTATCGAAGACACAGAAGGCAACCGAATCGGTTTGCACAGCACACGCTAACCCGAATAGCCATAAAATAATTTCCCATTATTACTATAAGAATCTGACATGAAAGCCTTTACCAAAATTACCGCCATCGTTGCCCCGCTCGACCGCAGCAACGTCGACACCGATGCCATCATCCCCAAACAATTTCTGAAATCCATCAAACGCAGCGGCTTCGGCCCCAATGCCTTTGATGAATGGCGTTACCTCGACCACGGCGAACCTGGCATGGACAACAGCAAACGCCCGTTGAATCCTGATTTCTCCCTGAACCAGCCACGCTATCAAGGCGCACAAATCCTGTTGACGCGTAAAAACTTCGGTTGCGGCTCTTCACGCGAACACGCCCCTTGGGCATTGGACGACTACGGCTTCCGCGCCGTCATCGCCCCCAGCTTCGCCGACATCTTCTTCAACAACTGCTACAAAAACGGCCTTTTGCCTATAGTTTTGACAGAAGAACAGGTTGACCAGCTTTTCAAAGAAGTTGAAGCCAACGAAGGCTATCAGCTCTCCATCGACCTTGCCGAGCAAACCCTGACCACCCCTAGCGGCGAAACATTCACATTCGACGTTACCGAACACCGCAAACACTGCCTCTTAAACGGCTTGGACGAAATCGGCCTGACCCTGCAACACGCTGACGAAATTCACGCCTTCGAAGAAAAACGCCGCCAAAGCCAGCCTTGGCTGTTTAACGGTTGACATACAAAAGGCCGTCTGAAAAATTTAAGTGTTTCAGACGGCCTTTACTGAATGTTTTGAAATAGTCCATGAGATCATTCGACGAATTAATCCAAACCCAAGACCCTGCATGGCCATTGATTCAAGAGTGGCTTGCGGAAACGACAAACAGCGTTGAAGTCCTGCCCCGCACGCTTGAAAAGGCAAAGGAAGAACTTGTCAACAACACGTTCGTTTATGGGCGCTGTCGTTTATGAAACCGGCGGCATCCTGATTGACGACGGCTGGTTGCGGATACTGGGTTCCGGCAGTACGAAGCTACCCCGTGGTTTGGGAAGTTGGAATCTGGGCCGCACACAATCCGAGCCAGCAGGCCCTGCTCCCTATTATCTGTTTGCCGATGATGTTGCTGGAGGCTATTTTGCAATTAATGGCGGGGGATTGAATGGCAAAGTAGGTAATGTTTTCTACCTGCCGCTGGATACCTTGGAATGGGAAGATTGCGGTAAAGGTTACGGCGACTTCTTAAATTGGGCATTGACCGGCGATTTGCAGTTGTTTTACGAAAACCTGCGTTGGGAAAATTGGCGCGAAGAAATCCGTGATTTGAATGGCGACAGCGTTTATACGTTCTTTCCGTTTTTATGGACTGAAGAAGGCAGCGATATAAACCAAGTCAGCCGTAAGCGTGTTCCCATAGAGGAACATTATGCTTCCACTTTGGATTTGCAAAACACAACTCCATAAAAAGCATTTTCAGACGGCCTTGTTGTTACAATTCAAATAAAGCATCCTTAAAAACGTATTGGTCTGAAGTTTAATTCTACCTAACCACACCATGATTACCGACACCATAAGCAATGCCACCCGCTATGCTGCCCTGCATCCCGACTTTGCAGAGGCCTTCCATCTGTTGCAGACCTTGGATTTTGCCAAGCTGCCAGACGGCCAAGTGCCATGCGAGAATCCCAATATCCGTATTTTTATCGGCAGCGAGCCGATGAGGACTCAAGGCGAAGCTCAGCCTGAAGCGCACTTAAAACACATTGATATTCAAACGCCGATTGATGGCAGCGAAACATATGGCTGGATAGACAGAGGCCGTCTGAAAAACGGTTTGGGCTACAATGAAAAGCGCGATATCGAATTTTTCGACTGTGAGCCGGAAACCTGGCTGACCTTGGAGCCCGGCGAATTTGCGCTATTTTTCCCGAATGATGCGCATGCCCCATTGGTCGGCGACAGGGCAAACATACGCAAAGTTGTTTTTAAAATCCGTGTTGAAACCGAACGCCTATAATCTTTCAGACGGCCTTATCCCCTTATTCAGGACACAATATGTCTTTTTTCAGCAGGTTGTTCCGCTCCAAACCTAAATTAATGACTTGGCAGGAATTTGTCGAATACTTTGCCCGTCGTATCCAAGAAGAATTGGATCTTGAGGCGAAAATCGACTGGGGCGAAAACATTGCTTCTTCGCCTATCATCGTCCAGTTTTCCGAAGACGATGAAGCATCGTTCAGCACATATTTGAGCAACCATTACACAAGTTATCTGCAGAATCCCGAGGCCTTGGAAGCTATTGTTGCTGCCAATTTAGCGGTTATCGATAAGATTCAAGACACTGATGCCAGTGTTTCAGCACAACAAATTCTTCCGACAATTAAAAATACGATTTATCTGGAAAACGTCAGACTGATTACAAATACGGACGAAGACGAGCCTGCCGATTACCTGGTATACAAACTGATTGCAGGCGATATCATGTTGCTTTATATGGTGGATACGGAAGAATCCATGCATACGCTCAATCGTGAGCATATGAAAGAGGCCGGTATTGAAGATGAAGACGCCTTATATCGTACCGCCATGGATAATTTGCGCCAACGGATGAATGGACGTGTTCAAATTCATCATGCCGAAGGTTGGTCATTGACCCAAATCCATTTGGACAACGACTATGATGCTTCCCTGATTTTGCTTTTGAACGAAGTGCTTAAAGACGATCCTATGCTGCCGGTCAACCCTGTTTTTGCAGTCCCGGCACGCAACGCCCTGCTCGTTTGCAGCCCATCCGATGAAGAAGCTTTGCAGGCGATGGCGAATATTGCCCTGCAGGCATTTGAAGACTCTGCCTATGCGATTTCTACCCAGCTTTACCAGTACCATAATGGTACAATCAGCGTTTTCAGAGCAAATTGATTTAAGGCCGTCTGAAAAACAGGCGACCTGCCCTTTACCTAAAACCTTCCCATAAGGAAACCCGAAATGACCAAACATATCGCTATCTTGCGCGGCGACGGCATCGGCCCTGAAATCGTTGCAGAAACCGTCCGCGTACTCGACAAACTTATCGAACAAGGTTTGGATGTCAGCTACGAATATGCGCCTTTGGGCGGCGAAGCCTATGACGAATACGGCCATCCTTATCCAGAATTCACGCAAAACCTTTGCCGTAAAGCCGATGCGGTTCTGCTTGGTGCCGTCGGTTCTCCTCAATACGACAATCTCGACCGTCCGCTACGCCCTGAACGCGGCTTGTTGGCCATCCGTAAAGACTTGAATCTGTTTGCTAATTTGCGCCCTGCCATTTTGTATAAAGAGCTGGCCAATGCTTCCACTCTGAAACCGGAAATTGTAGTCGGCCTTGACATCCTTATCGTACGCGAACTGACCGGCGATATTTACTTTGGCGAACCGCGCGGCATCCGTGTTTTGGAAAACGGCGAACGCGAAGGCTACAACACCATGAAATACAGCGAAAGCGAAATCCGCCGTATTGCCCACGTTGCCTTCCAATCCGCCCAAAAACGCAGCAAAAAAGTCTGCTCCGTAGGCAAAGCCAACGTTTTGGAAACCACCGAACTGTGGCGCGAAATCTTTGAAGAAATCGGCAAACAATATCCTGATGTTGAGCTTTCCCATATGTACGTCGACAATGCCGCCATGCAGTTGGTACGCGCGCCCAAACAGTTTGACGTGATTGCCACCGGTAACATCTTCGGCGACATTCTCTCTGATGAAGCCTCCATGCTGACCGGCTCCATCGGTATGCTGCCTTCCGCTTCTTTGGACGAAAACGGCAAAGGCCTGTACGAACCGTCTCACGGCTCCGCTCCCGACATTGCCGGTCAAAACAAAGCCAATCCGCTGGCGACCGTATTGTCTCTTGCCATGTTGCTGCGTTACAGCCTAAACGACGAAGCACGCGCTCAACAAGTTGAAAACGCCGTACAAAAAGTATTGCAACAAGGCTTGCGTACCGGCGACATTTACGAAGAAGGTACCAAACTGGTTTCCTGCTCCGAAATGGGCGATGCCGTATTGGCCGCTTTGTAAGAGGCCGTCTGAAAAAGCGTGGGGCCAATTCCACGCTTTTTTATATGTAAAAACTCGAAAGCATAAAAAAGGGCGTATCTTCACACGCCCTTTCGTCTTATTTCAGACGGCCTTAAGATTGAAGCAATCAACCTTTTTTATGTTTACCGGCAAAGCCGTCGTTAGACTTACGTTTGCCTTTAAAGCCTTCGCCGCCTTTTTTGAAACCGTCAGACTTCTTGAAACCGTCTTTCTTAAAGCCATCTTTTTTGAAACCGTCTTTTTTATGGCCTTCGCTGCGTGATTTGCCACCGAAGCCTTCTTTGCCCGGTTTCTTATCGCCACGCCAGCCGCCGGATTTACGATCGCCCCAGCCGCCTTTGCCTTTCGGTTTGCCGCCGGCAGATTTACGTTTGCGTGTCGGCTCCATGCCTTCGATGGTCAGCTCAGGCAATTTGCGGCCGATGTATTTTTCAATTTTGTGTACTTTGACGTATTCATTCACTTCGGCAAAAGTAATCGCAATACCGGTACGGCCAGCGCGACCGGTACGGCCGATACGGTGAACGTAGTCTTCAGCCTGTTTTGGTAAGTCGTAGTTGATAACGTGGGTAATGGTTGGCACGTCGATACCGCGAGCGGCAACGTCGGTGGCAACCAAAATTTTGCAGCGGCCTTTTCGCAAGTCCATCAGCGTACGGTTACGCCAGCCTTGCGGCATATCGCCGTGCAGGCAATTGGCGGCAAAACCTTTTTCGTACAATTCATCCGCGATGACTTCGGTCATGGCTTTGGTGGACGTGAAAATCACGCATTGGTCGATGTTGGCGTCGCGCAGGATGTGGTCGAGCAGGCGGTTTTTGTGGCGCATATCATCACAGTACAACAACTGCTCTTCGATTTTGCCTTGGTCGTCCACGCGCTCGACTTCGATGATTTCAGGGTCTTTGGTTAGTTTGCGCGCCAGTTTGCCCACTGCGCCGTCCCAAGTGGCGGAGAACAACAAAGTCTGACGGTCGGTCGGAGTGGCTTCGACGATGGTTTCGATGTCATCGATAAAGCCCATGTCCAGCATACGGTCGGCTTCGTCCAAAATCAGCACTTCCAAACGGGCGAAATCAACTTTGCCGCTTTGCATCAAGTCCATCAGACGGCCCGGAGTGGCGACAATCAGGTCAACCGGTTTGCTCAGAGCACGGGTTTGGTAGCCGAAAGATGCGCCGCCGACAATGCTGACAGTACGGAACCAGCGCATATTTTTAGCATACACCAGCGCATTTTTTTCCACTTGAGCCGCCAATTCACGGGTCGGCGTCAACACCAACGCGCGCGGGCCTTTCCCCGGTTTTTCGCTGCGCTTGGTCAGTTTTTGCAAAGTCGGCAGCAGGAAGGCTGCGGTTTTACCGGAGCCGGTTTGTGCCGAAGCCATAATGTCGCGGCCGTCCAAAGCAAACGGAATCGCTTGCGCCTGAATCGGCGTCGGGTTTTCGTAACCCTCGCTGCGCACGGCGGACAAAATGTTTTTATCAAGGTTCAAATCGGCAAATTTAATAGACATATCTATCCTAAGAGACAACAACGCGCACGCCTGAACAATTTCAGACGACCTGAAGCAAAGGAAAGTAACGATACGGGAAATGTGAAGTTACAGGGTTGTCGCAAGCATCTTGCTTGTGGTTAACATCGACGACAACCTGCACAGAAAAGGCTTTGCCAATAAGCAAGCAATAAAAGAAACGCGCCCGAAACGGCGGTTTAGGTTGGATGACGATGGCTTCGTATCAAAAGGCGAACGGCGGATAATATAGATTTTATGGATAACAGTCAAGCAAAAAGGCATCAAGTGCGTTAAAATCCAACCCCTTCCCAATACTTATTCAGGCCGTCTGAAAACCATGACCGACATTACCCCCTTTGCCAACCGCTTGGGCAAAAACATCAAACATCTTATGAAATGGGCCAAACGCAACAATATCGAAGCCTGGCGCATTTACGACCGCGATATTCCCCAATTTCCCTTTGCCGTCGATGTTTACGGCAACCAAATCCACCTTCAGGAATACGATACCGGCTGGCTGATGCAGCCTGAAGAATACGAAGCATGGCTTGCCGATGTATTGGAAGCCATCGGTTTTGTGACCGGTTTTGCGCCCGAACAAATCCACCTCAAACGTCGCGAACGCCAAAAAGGTTTGCAACAATACGAGAAAACCGGCAAAACCGGCGACGATTTCATCATCACGGAAAACGGCTGCAAGTTTTGGGTCAACCTCGACAAATACCTCGACACTGGCCTCTTTCTCGACCACCGCAACACGCGCAAAAAAGTCGGCGACACCACGGCGGGCAAACGCTTCCTCAACCTGTTTTCCTACACCGGCAGCTTCACCGTCTATGCCGCCACCGGCGGCGCGGCATCCAGCGAAACCGTCGATTTGTCCAACACTTATCTCGATTGGGCGAAACGCAATTTCGAACTCAACGGCATCGATACCAAACAACACAAAATCGTCCGCGCCGACGTGTTCCAATATCTGCAAAACGCCGCAGACGAAGGCAAAAAGTTCGACCTGATCGTCATGGACCCGCCCAGCTTTTCCAACAGCAAAAAGATGCTCGACATCCTCGACATCCAGCGCGACCATAAAAAGCTGATTGACGGCGCAATGAGCCTGCTCGCTTCAGACGGCATTCTGTATTTCTCCAACAACCTGCGCAGCTTTGTGTTGGACGATTCGGTCGCAGAACAATACGCAGTCAAAGACATTTCCAAACAATCCGTTCCCGACGATTTCCGCAACAAAAAAATCCATCAATGCTGGGAAATCAAGCATAAATAAGCATCAGGCCGTCTGAAAGCCAGTTTTCAGACGGCCTGATTGCCATATTGAATCTCTGAATCAATAGGCGCATAATTGAAGAAATTGTTGACAATATTAAAAGGAAAATAACATGCAAAACTACCTGACGCCCAATTTCTCATTCGCCCCCATGATTCCGGAACGCGCACTCGGCAGCCGGGTTTGGGATACTGAAGGACGAGAATACATTGACCTGTCAGGCGGTATTGCTGTGAACGCGCTGGGCCATTGCCATCCCGATTTGGTCGCAGCCTTGGCCGAGCAGTCTCAAAAACTCTGGCACATTTCTAATATTTACACTACCCAACCGGCGCAAGAATTAGCCAAAAAACTGGTCGAAAACACCTTTGCCGACAAAGTGTTTTTCTGCAATTCCGGCGCAGAAGCCAATGAAGCCGCGTTGAAACTGGCGCGCAAATACGGCCGCGATCATTTTGGCGAACACAAAACCGAAATCATCTCCTGCCTCAACAGCTTCCACGGCCGCACCCTGTTTACCGTATCCGTCGGCGGCCAGCCCAAATACAGCAAAGACTACGCGCCGCTGCCGTCAGATATTACCCATGTTCCATTTAATGATATTGCCGCATTGGAAGCCGCCGTCGGCGACAAAACCTGCGCCGTAATTATCGAGCCGATTCAAGGCGAAAGCGGCATTCTGCCTGCCACCCAAGAATATCTGCAAGCCGCACGCCGTTTATGCGACAAACACGGCACTTTGCTGATTTTGGACGAAGTGCAAACCGGCATGGGTCATACGGGCAAACTGTTTGCCTACGAGCATTACGGCGTAACACCCGACATCATCAGCTCCGCCAAAGCCTTGGGTTGCGGTTTCCCGATTGGCGCGATACTGACCACCGATAAAATCGCCCCAACCTTCGGCCCCGGAACACATGGTTCAACCTTCGGCGGCAATCCGATGGCATGCGCGGTCGGCAGCCGTGCGTTTGACATCATCAATGCGCCCGAAACATTGGCACACGTTGAGCAACAAGGCCAAAAACTTCAGACGGCCTTGCGTGAATTAGGCGTGAAAACCGGCGTATTTAAAGAAGTCCGCGGCATGGGCTTGCTGCTCGGCTGCGTGTTGGCAGACGAATACGCAGGCAAGGCATCGGAAATTACCGCCGCTGCTTTGAAACACGGCCTGATGGTACTGGTTGCCGGAGCCAATGTGGTGCGTTTCGCCCCCAGCCTGTTGCTGAACGATGAGGACATGGCCGAAGGCTTGAAACGTTTTGAAGCGGCTTTGAACGAATGGTTGGCCTGATTTTCAAAGCCCAATAGCTAAATCAGCCGACAGCTTAGTGAAGGCCGTCTGAAAGACCGTTTAAGTTTTTCAGACGGCCTTTTTTCAATATTGAAAACAACATCCGCCTATATTCCCTGTCATTTGATGTTTGTTAAAAATCGTACCGCCTCTTCATGTTACGCTTGTCAAACATTTTGATTTTACAGAGAAAAGGAGCAGGAGATGGTATCGTTGAAAACCCAAATCGCCGGTTTTTCCTTTGACAACTGCCTGATGAATGCCGCTGGGGTGTCATGTATGACTGTTGAGGAATTGGAAGCGGTCAGACAGTCTTCAGCAGGCACTTTCGTTACCAAGACTGCAACGCTTACCCCGCGTCAAGGTAACCCTGAGCCACGTTATCACGATGTTCCTCTCGGCAGCATCAATTCGATGGGCTTGCCAAACCAAGGCATTGATTACTATCTGGATTACCTGCTTTCACTCCAAGAGACTCAGCCAGAACGGACATTTTTCCTCTCACTGGTCGGTATGTCGCCCGATGAAACGCATATGTTGTTAAAAAAAGTGCAAAACAGTGGATTCAACGGCATTACCGAACTCAATCTTTCCTGCCCAAACGTCCCCGGTAAGCCGCAAATCGCCTATGATTTTGAAACCACCGAGCAGATTTTGAGCGAAGCCTTCAGCTACTTCGATAAACCTTTAGGCATCAAATTACCACCATATTTCGATATCGTCCATTTCGATCAAGCGGCAGAAGTGTTCAACCATCATCCCCTAAAATTCGTCAACTGTGTCAACTCCATCGGCAACGGCATATATATCGAAGACGAATCCGTCGTCATCCGCCCGAAAAACGGCTTCGGCGGCATAGGCGGCCAATACATCAAACCGACTGCGCTTGCCAATGTCCACGCGTTCTATCAAAGACTGGATCCGTCTATTCAAGTCATTGGAACAGGCGGCGTTTACAGCGGCCGGGATGCGTTTGAACACATCTTGTGCGGCGCAAGCATGGTGCAGATCGGCACGGCGCTACACCAGCAAGGCGTAGATATTTTTGAACGGGTTTCCCTTGAATTAAAAGCCATCATGGCGCAAAAAGGCTACGAAAAACTGGAAGACTTCAAAGGCAAATTGAAATATTTAGCATAAGGTTTACGCTAAAAAACGCCCAAGGCCGTCTGAAAATTTCAGACGGCCTTGTTGTATAATTGTTCCCCACATTACCCGTCTTCCCCCTTCAATGAAACTCAACCCCCAACAGCAAGCCGCAGTCCAATATCTTGGCGGCCCCCTGCTCGTCCTTGCCGGTGCAGGCAGCGGTAAAACCGGCGTGATTACGCAAAAAATAAAGCATTTGATTGTCAACGTCGGCTATCTGCCGCATACCGTCGCCGCGATTACCTTCACCAACAAAGCCGCTACGGAAATGCAGGAACGCGTTGCCAAAATGCTGCCCAAATCGCAAATGCGCGGGCTGACAATTTGTACCTTCCACTCTTTGGGCATGAAGATTCTGCGCGAAGAGGCGAACCAAATCGGTTACAAAAAAAACTTCTCCATCCTCGACTCTACCGACAGCGCGAAAATCATCAGCGAACTTTTAGGCGGCACGGGCAAAGAAGCTGTATTCAAAGCGCAGCACCAGATTTCCCTGTGGAAAAACGATTTAAAAACGCCCAAAGACTTGCTTCAGACGGCCTCCAATGTGTGGGAACAGCAAACAGCGCGCGTGTATGCGAGCTATCAGGAAACCCTGCAAAGCTATCAGGCGGTGGACTTCGACGACTTAATCCGTCTGCCCGCCGTGCTGTTGCAGCAAAACAGTGAAGTGCGCAACAAATGGCAGCGACGGCTGCGGTATCTACTGGTTGATGAATGCCAAGACACCAACACCTGCCAATTCACCCTGATGAAGCTCTTGACCGGCGCGGAAGGCATGTTTACTGCCGTCGGCGATGACGACCAGTCCATCTACGCTTGGCGCGGCGCGAACATGGAAAACCTGCGTAAAATGCAGGAAGACTATCCGCAGATGAAGGTTATCAAGCTGGAGCAAAACTACCGCTCCACCGCGCGGATTCTCAAAATCGCCAACAAAGTCATTGAAAACAATCCCAAACTCTTTACCAAAAAACTTTGGTCGCAGTTCGGCGAAGGCGAAATCGTCAAAGTCGTTGCCTGTCAAAGTGAGCAGCACGAAGCCGACTGGGTTGTCAGCCAAATCGTCAAGCAGAAGCTGGTCGGCGGCGACAAAACCCAATACGCCGATTTCGCCGTGTTATACCGCGGCAACCATCAGGCGCGGATTTTTGAAGAAGCCCTGCGCAGCGCACGCGTTCCCTACCAGCTCTCCGGCGGACAAAGTTTTTTCGACAAAGCCGAAATCAAAGACGTTTTGTCCTATTTGCGCCTGCTTGCCAACCCCAACGACGATCCTGCCTTCTTGCGCGCCGTGACCACGCCCAAACGCGGCATCGGCGATGTAACGCTGGGCAAGCTCAACACCTACGCGCACGAACACGAATGCAGCCTGTATGAAGCCGCGCAAACTGTAGAAGCCCTTGCTTTGCTGAACAACACCAACCGCCAACACCTGCAAGCCTTCATGGATATGATGGAAAGTTACCGCGCCAAAGCCGAAACCAGCGAAGCAGGCGAGCTTATTCATAACCTACTGAAAGAAATCGACTACGAAAACCACCTGCTTGCCAGTGAAGAAGGCAAAGCAGGCGAAATCAAATGGCGCAACGTTACCGACCTGACCGGCTGGCTGGAACGCAAAGGCGAGCAGGACGGCAAAAACATCATCGAACTTGCCCAAACCATCGCCTTAATGACGCTTTTAGAAGGTAAAGGCGAAGAAGAAGTCGATGCCGTCAAACTCTCGACACTGCACGCTTCCAAAGGTTTGGAATACCCCTACGTTTTCCTTGTCGGTTGCGAAGAAGGCATCTTGCCACACAACGACAGCATCGAAGAAGACAATGTCGAAGAAGAACGTCGTCTGATGTACGTCGGCATCACCCGCGCCAAACGCCAGCTTACACTGACCCACTGCCTCAAACGCAAAAAACAAGGCACATGGCAATTCCCCGAGCCCAGCCGCTTCATAGACGAAATGCCGCAGGAAGACATCAAGATTTTAGGACGCAAAGGCGGCGATCCGATTGTGAGCAAGGAAGAAGGCAAAAGTCATTTAGCAGGCTTGCTGGATATGCTGGGGAATAAAAAGAAAGGATAACGCAAGGCCGTCTGAAAACAAGGTTTCAGACGGCCTTATTGTCAGCAAAAAATCACAAACAACCATCCAATAATCCTCACTTTACGTCGACGCACCTATCCAACGCCATTTCGCCCAATCCTTCAAAAATAAATAAAAATAGCTGAATAATCAGATATAAAATAAACAAAAGGACGGAAAGACGGCTTCTTCCGTCTTCTGTTCACAAGTAAAAATTGTCAACATTTCAAGTATAAATTCACAAGCAAAATTGCATTTTTCAGGTATAATAATGGATTCCCCAACTGCATTTTGTGAGCTGAATCCATGTCTGTTGTTCTGCCCTTGCGCGGTGTAACCGCCCTTTCCGATTTCCGTGTTGAAAAACTCTTTCAAAAAGCAGCCGCACTCGGCCTGCCCGAAGTCAAATTAAGCAGCGAATTTTGGTATTTTGTCGGTAGCGAAAAAGCACTTGATGCCGCGACAGTCGAAAAACTGCAAGCCTTACTGGCGGCGCAAAGCGTTGAACAAACGCCCAAAGCGCGCGAGGGCTTGCATTTATTTTTGGTAACGCCCCGTTTGGGCACCATTTCGCCTTGGGCTTCCAAAGCAACCAATATCGCCGAAAACTGCGGTCTGGAAGGCATTGAGCGTATTGAACGCGGCATGGCCGTATGGTTGGAAGGTGCGCTTACCGACGGGCAAAAACAACAATGGGCAGCCCTGTTGCACGACCGCATGACCGAAAGCGTGTTGACCGACATCGATGCAGCGGCGCAACTGTTCCACCACATCCAATCGGAAACCTTCTCCAGCGTAGATGTTTTGGGCGGCGGTAAAGAGGCTTTGGTCAAAGCCAATACCGAAATGGGCTTGGCGCTTTCAGCCGACGAAATCGATTATCTGGTTGAAAACTATCAGGCTTTAAACCGCAATCCGTCCGATGTTGAATTGATGATGTTCGCTCAGGCAAACAGCGAACACTGCCGCCACAAAATCTTCAACGCCGATTTCATCCTCAACGGCGAAAAACAACCGAAATCCCTTTTCGGCATGATTCGCGACACGCACAACGCGCATCCCGAAGGCACAGTCGTTGCCTATAAAGACAATTCGTCCGTGATCGAAGGCGCAAAAATCGAGCGTTTCTATCCGAATGCGGCGGAAAATCAAGGCTATCGTTTCCACGAAGAAGATACCCATATCATCATGAAAGTGGAAACGCACAACCACCCGACCGCCATCGCTCCGTTTGCGGGCGCGGCAACGGGTGCGGGCGGCGAAATCCGTGATGAAGGCGCAACAGGCAAAGGTTCGCGTCCGAAAGCGGGCTTGACCGGATTTACCGTCTCCAACCTGAATATCCCGGGCCTGGAGCAGCCTTGGGAACAAGCCTACGGCAAACCCGGCCATATTGCTTCCCCTTTAGACATCATGATCGAAGGCCCGATCGGTGGCGCAGCGTTCAACAACGAATTCGGCCGCCCGAACCTCTTGGGCTACTTCCGCACTTTTGAAGAAAAATTTGACGGTCAGGTTCGCGGCTATCACAAACCGATTATGATTGCCGGCGGTTTGGGCAGCATTCAGGCACAACAAACACACAAAGACGAAATCCCCGAAGGCGCCTTGCTGATCCAACTGGGCGGCCCGGGCATGCTCATCGGCTTGGGCGGCGGCGCGGCTTCTTCGATGAATACCGGAACAAACGACGCGTCTTTGGACTTCAACTCCGTACAACGCGGCAACCCTGAAATCGAACGCCGTGCGCAAGAAGTGATCGACCGCTGCTGGCAGCTTGGCGACAAAAACCCGATTATCTCCATCCACGACGTCGGTGCGGGCGGTCTGTCCAACGCCTTCCCCGAACTCGTCAACGATGCCGGACGCGGCGCGGTATTCAAGTTGCGCGAAGTGCCGCTGGAAGAACACGGCCTCAACCCGCTGCAAATCTGGTGCAACGAATCGCAAGAGCGTTATGTGTTGTCCATTTTGGAAAAAGATTTGGACACCTTCCGCGCCATCTGCGAACGCGAACGCTGCCCGTTTGCGGTAGTCGGTACAGCGACTGACGACGGCCATTTGAAAGTGCGCGACGACTTGTTCTCCAACAACCCTGTCGATTTGCCGTTAAACGTTTTGCTCGGCAAACCGCCCAAAACCACGCGCAGCGACAAAACAGTTACGCCGTCTGAAAAACCGTTTAACGCCGGCGATATCGACATTACCGAAGCCGCCTACCGCGTTTTGCGCCTGCCTACCGTAGCCGCCAAAAACTTCCTGATTACCATCGGCGACCGCAGCGTCGGCGGCATGACCCACCGCGACCAAATGGTCGGCAAATACCAAACCCCCGTAGCCGATTGCGCCGTTACCATGATGGGCTTCAACACCTATCGCGGCGAAGCAATGTCTATGGGCGAAAAACCGACCGTCGCCCTGTTTGACGCGCCTGCTTCGGGCAGAATGTGCGTCGGCGAAGCCATCACCAACATCGCGGCGGTCAACATCGGCGACATCGGCAACATCAAACTTTCCGCCAACTGGATGGCGGCGTGCGGCAACGAGGGCGAAGACGAAAAACTCTACCGCACCGTCGAAGCCGTCTCCCAAGCCTGTCAGGCATTGGATTTGAGCATTCCGGTAGGTAAAGACAGCCTGTCGATGAAAACCGTTTGGCAGGACGGCGAAGAGAAAAAATCCGTCGTCTCGCCGTTGAGCCTGATTATCTCCGCGTTCGCGCCAGTTCAAGACGTGCGCAAGACTGTTACGCCCGTATTAAAAGACAATGCCAATTCGTCCGTTATTCTGCTGATGATTGACTTAGGCAACAACAAGTGCCGTATGGGTGGTTCTGCACTGGCTCAAGTGTATAACCGAAGCGGCGGCGAAGCACCTGATATTAATGCAGGCCATCTGAAAGCGTTTTATCAGTTAATTCAGCAACTCGTTCAAGAAGATAAGTTGCTGGCCTACCACGACCGCAGCGACGGCGGTTTGTTTGTGACTCTGGCAGAAATGGCATTTGCTTCTCGCCGTGGCATGAATCTCGACCTGCTGACAATGGTAAGTAAAAATATTAACGTTCAAAACGAGTATTACTCGCCTCAAGAATGGCAAAAATTTGTCCTAACTACCCTGTTTAACGAAGAATTAGGAGCCGTTATTGCTGTTCACGCTGCCGACCACGAATATATTTTCAATTTGTGCGAGAAACTGAATCTCACGCTTCACCATTTGGGAGAGTTTGCCGACAGCGGCCATATGGTCATCAATGCAGGAGAAGAAATTTTCAATCAATCCCTTACCGACCTGCAACGCGCATGGCAGGAAACCAGCCACGCCATCCAACGCCTGCGCGATAACCCCGCCTGCGCAGACAGCGAGTTCGCCCTGATTGGCGACAATGAATGCAGCGCATTGTTTGCCGACGTGAAGTTCGACGTGAACGAAGACATCGCCGCGCCTTTCGTCAACAGCGGCGCGAAACCCAAAATCGCCATCCTGCGCGAACAGGGCGTGAACGGGCAAATCGAAATGGCCGCCGCCTTCACCCGCGCCGGTTTCGATGCCTACGACGTGCATATGTCCGACCTGATGGCAGGCCGCGTTAACCTTGCCGACTTCAAAATGCTGGCGGCGTGCGGCGGCTTCAGCTACGGCGACGTACTCGGTGCGGGCGAAGGCTGGGCGAAATCGATTCTGTTCCACCCTGCTCTGCGCGACCAATTTGCCGCCTTCTTTGCCGATCCGAACACGCTTACATTGGGCGTGTGCAACGGTTGTCAAATGGTCAGCAACCTTGCCGAGATTATCCCGGGCGCAGAAACATGGCCGAAGTTCAAGCGCAACCTGAGCGAACAGTTTGAAGCGCGCCTGAGCATGGTTCATGTTCCGAAATCCGCGTCGCTGATTCTGAACGAAATGCAAGGCTCCAGCCTGCCTGTCGTGGTCAGCCACGGCGAAGGCCGCGCTGACTTCGCGCTTCACGGCGGCAATATTTCCACCGATTTGGGCATTGCGCTGCAATATGTGGACGGTCAAAACCAAGTGACCCAAACTTATCCGCTCAACCCCAACGGCTCGCCACAAGGCATTGCCGGCGTGACCAACACCGACGGCCGCGTTACCATCATGATGCCGCATCCGGAACGCGTGTACCGTGCCGCGCAAATGAGCTGGAAACCGGAAGACTGGACGGAACTGTCTGGCTGGTATCGCCTCTTTGCCGGCGCAAGAAAAGCTTTGGGCTAATGAAAAGCTTGATTTGATCAGGCTTTAAGCAAGGCCGTCTGAAACAGGAAAGGCAAAATTTTCCGCCTCCTGTTTTCAGACGGCCTTTAAGTTTACTTTATTTATAGAAACCGGCTGCCGTCATTCTGTATTTCCCTCTTTTAAACTATAATCAACATATTCAGACGGCCTTTCCCGACATTATGACTCGACAAGCCTTTATCCTCAGCGATTGCGAATTTTCCGAATGCGGCGAAAAGCCTTACGCCCTATTGACCGCGAATCCGACTAAGGAGCACCACTTCGTCGCCCAGACCGAGCAGCGACAGCACGCGCATAATCCGCAGGTCAGCCCGCAGAATCAGAATGTTTACAAGCTACCCTTATCCATGTTCCATCCTGGCGAAAAAGCCCGCAGCAAAGAACAAAACCGCAGCGAAGCGATAAGCGTCAACATCATCGGCAACTTGGCGGCGAAAAACCTCTATACGCTGACCTTTGTCGAAGACTCCGCCAACCAATACAATCTGGAAAGCTGGTTCAACCGTCATGAAAGCGGCTACGAAGATGCCTGCAACCATCTGCGCACCCTGCCTGCAGGCCGTCTGAAAATACCTACGGCAAATGCCGATACCGTCAAAGTACCGGATGCCTTGTGGCGGATATTGCGGCTGAAATTCCTCGGCATTCTGCGCAATCCGCACAACCATAAAAACCTGTTTGCCCACCGCCTGCACCAAACGCTTCGGGCGCGGCTGCCGGAAGTCGGTTTTGAATTTGTCCGCTTGATCAGCAAACGCGACCCCAAGCGCATCGAAGCCATTATGCAGGACTACCGTTTTTCCTTTCTCGGCTATGTCGATTGGCTGGGCGGTCTTTACGGTATGTTGAGCGAAGGCGTGGCGCAGCCGTCGTTGTTTGAACGGCTGTTTTGCAATATCTTTGCCGAACCCGAAGCCGTGAAAATCGAATTGTTCCGCTATCTGGAAAACACGGGGCTGTGCCTGTTTGGCGACAGCAGTTTCTGCCTGCAAGCCTCATCCAAGCTATTCAGCATCGGCGTTAATATCTCGCACGATATGTTTGCCATCGTTCATCTGCAAGCTGACCGTTGGCACGCGTTTAAAAACACCTTTCATCACGACGCGCCCAAACTGCAAGGCCAAGTGCGGATTGTCGACGGCGACCAAACCCAAAGATTGCTGTTCAACCGACTGTGCATCCAGCAAGCCCATGAAGCCGTGTTCGGCCAAAGCCCGAATATCAAAGATTATTTAGAGGCCGTCTGAAACCCCAAACCAGAAGAAAGCATATGAAAATCACACCAATCCAAGCCCTAAACGACAACTACATCTGGATGATTCAAGAAGGCAACCATGCCGTCTGCGTCGATCCGTCCGATGCCACGCCGGTCTTAAAATTCCTTGTGCACAACCACTTGATGCTGGCGCAAACATGGATTACCCACCCGCACCCAGACCATACCGGTGGCGCAAAAGCGCTGCACAACGGCTTCTTAGAATCCCCAATCTATGGCGAAAGCGACATCGACGTGGCGACGCATACCGTCACCGCAGGTACGCAGTTCCCGTTTGGCGAAGGCTTGGTTACCGTTTGGGCGACCCCCGGCCATACCGACCGCCACATCAGCTATCTACTGGAAAATTCAGACGGCCTGCACGTTTTCTGCGGCGATACCTTGTTCTCCGCCGGTTGCGGCCGCGTATTTACCGGCACAATCGAGCAGCTTTACGACAGTTTCCACCGATTCAACCAGCTGCCCGAAGAAACGCTGTTTTATCCGGCGCACGAATACACCGCCTCCAACCTGCGTTTTGCCCAGCATATCGAACCGGACAATGCCGACATTCAGACGGCCTTGACCGCAGCCGAACACACGCCGACACTGCCTGTCAGCCTGGCGCACGAGCGCAAAGTCAACCCATTTTTCCGCATATACCTGCCACAAGTTCAAGCACGTGCCGAAGAATTGAGCGGACGAAAATTAAACAGCGAACTCGAAGTCTTCGCCGCTTTGCGTGAATTGAAAAATCAATTTTAATTGGGCTTAGTCCCTAATAAATAAGGCCGTCTGAACAATATCTGTTCAGACGGCCTTTATTATTTAGGGATTATTCCCACTCAATTGTGGCAGGCGGTTTACCGCTGACATCATAAACCACGCGGTTGATGCCTTTGACTTCGTTAATGATGCGGTTGGAAACGCGGCCGAGCAGCGAGTAAGGCAGCTCTGCCCAGTGCGCAGTCATAAAGTCGCTGGTAATCACGGCACGCAAGGCAACGACGTAATCGTAAGTACGGCCATCACCCATCACGCCGACGGATTTCACAGGCAGGAATACGGCAAAGGCTTGGCTGGTCAGGTCATACCAAGATGTGCCGTTTTCATCGGTAGTATTGCGCAATTCTTGAATGAAAATATCGTCTGCTTGACGGAGCAAGTCGGCGTATTCTTTTTTCACTTCGCCCAAGATACGCACGCCCAAACCGGGGCCCGGGAACGGATGACGGTACACCATTTCACGCGGCAGACCCAAAGCGACGCCCAATTCGCGCACTTCGTCTTTGAACAAATCACGCAAAGGCTCAAGCAGCTTGAGCTTCATGTTTTCAGGCAGGCCGCCGACGTTGTGGTGGGATTTGATGGCGTGGGCTTTTTTGGTTTTTGCGCCTGCGGATTCGATTACGTCAGGGTAAATCGTACCTTGCGCCAACCATTTGGCGTTAGTGAGTTTTTTCTCTTCAGCATCGAATACTTCGATAAATTCCGCACCGATGATTTTGCGTTTTTTCTCCGGATCGGTCACGCCGGCAAGTTTCGCCAAAAACTGCTCTTCTGCATCAACGTGAATCACGCGTACGCCCAAGTTGCGGGCAAACATATCCATCACCATTTTGCCTTCGTTCAAACGCAACAGACCGTGGTCAACAAACACGCAGGTCAGTTGGTCGCCGATAGCGCGGTGAATCAGTGCGGCCGCTACGGAAGAGTCCACGCCGCCGGACAAACCCAAAATCACTTCGTCACTGCCAACTTGTTCGCGGATTTTGGCAACGGCTTCCTCGATGTAGTTCGGCATGGTCCAGCTTGGTTGTGCGCCGCAAATATCCAAGACAAAGCGGTTCAACAACGCGCGACCTTGCTTAGTGTGGGTCACTTCAGGGTGGAATTGGATGCCGTAGAATTGTTTCTCAGCGTTTTCCATCATGGCAATCGGGCAAGACGGGGTATCGCCGATAACAGAGAAGCCGGTAGGCAGTTTGGAAACTTTATCGCCATGGCTCATCCATACGTCGAGCGTGTTTGGCGCATCGTCTTGAATGCCGCGTGTCAGCTCGCTGTCGATGGTTTTAACTTGTGCATAACCGAATTCGCGTTGGTTGCCCGGGGTAACTTCGCCGCCCAAGTGGTGCGCCATAAATTGCATGCCATAGCAAATGCCCAAGACCGGAATGCCCAAATCAAAAATGCCGGTATCGGCTTGATAATCGGATTCGTAAACGGAATTAGGGCCGCCGGAGAGGATGATGCCTTTCGGATTGAAAGCTTTGATTTCTTCCAAAGGCATGTCAAAAGAATGCAGTTCGCAGTAAACGTGGGCTTCGCGCACGCGGCGGGCGATCAGCTGGGTAACTTGCGAGCCGAAGTCGAGAATAAGGATTTTGTCTTGAGTCATGGCGGAAACTTTGCAAAATGTAAGAAAACGGTGCGGCCGGGAGGATAAATTTCAAATTTAAACCACAATAAAAAAGGCCGTCTGAAACGGCGAGATTATACCATTGTTCAGACGGCCTTTATAGGGCAAAACCCAAATCTCTCATCTTTCTATTTTGTGTGTTTCTCAGGAATCATGTCGCTGCGCGAGAGCAACAGCAGGCAACCCAACACGACCATGCCGATGGCCAGCAACGGCGAGAGGTAAATCCAGTAGCTCATGTGCAGATAAATGGCTGTACCGATATAAACCAGCATCGGGCCGGAAACGATGGACTGTTTGTTGATGCCGTCCATAATCAACACGGCAAGGCCTAAAATAATTAATGCGCCGGCAATCATTGTCGATGTCGCAGGCAAAATATCCGTAGCGCGTAAAAACCAAATCGCGCCAAAGATAATCAAAAACAGAGGCAGAAAAAGTGAGGGGCGGGACATAATAACGCTCCGTAAAGGTTTCAGACGGCCTGTATTATTGGGTGCGTCGGCCATGCAGGCAAGATATAAAAATGCAATCTTGTGTGTAATTATGCAAAGGTTGGCTCAACCAAAAGGCCGTCTGAACAGCGGCAAACCGAAATCAAATATTTCAATTTATCCCGTTCCAGATGGCCTTTCAAATCATCAGGCTTTGCCGGTGCTGCCGAATCCGCCTTCACCGCGCTCGCTGGCGGCAAACTCGTCCACGACTTTAAACGCGGCTTGGACAACTGGCACAATCACCATTTGCGCGATGCGCTCCATCGGCTCGATGGTAAACGCTTCTTTACCACGGTTCCACAGAGAAACCTTCAATTCGCCTTGATAATCCGAGTCAATCAAACCGACCAAATTGCCCAAAACAATACCGTGCTTATGACCCAAGCCGGAACGCGGCAACAAAACGGCTGCATACGCAGGGTTGGCCAAATGCACCGCCAAACCGGTCGGCACGAGATACACATCGCCCGGCTGCAATACAACAGCTTCATCCAGGCAGGCACGCAAGTCCAAACCGGCAGAACCGGGCGTTGCATAAGCAGGCAGGGAATCGGCCATTTTCGGATTTAAGATTTTCAGTTCGACTTCGGTTTGCATGACAGGACTCCGTATTGTTCTATATTGGAAAGGGCTACGATTATACACAAATGCCCTTGAGGCCGTCTGAAAAAACGGGGTATGATTCAGTCAAACCTAAGGAGAAAAATCATGGAACTGCACAATATCCGCGAAGATTACAGCAAACGCGAGCTGTCGGAAGCCGAATGCCACGCCGACCCGATTGTCCAATTCGAGCAATGGCTGAACGAAGCGATTCACGCCGAAGTCAACGAGCCGACAGCGGTCAATGTTGCCGCCGTAGGCGAAGACGGCAGGCCCAACAGCCGTATGGTACTGCTGAAAGAAGTCAACCCCAAAGGCTTTGTTTTCTTTACCAATTACCACAGCCGTAAAGGACGCTCCTATACGGCACACCCTTTTGCCGCCATGACTTTTTTCTGGCCGGAACTCGAACGCCAAGTGCGCATTGAAGGACGCATTGAAAAACTCGATGCCGCCGCTTCGGACGAATATTTTGAAAGCCGCCCGTATACCAGCCGTATCGGCGCATGGGCAAGCGCGCAAAGCGAAGTGATTTCCAGCAAAACCGTATTGGTGGCCAAGGCCGCGGCCGTCGGTGTCAAACATCCCCTGCATGTTCCCCGCCCGCCGCATTGGGGCGGATACCTCGTTATTCCCGACCGTATCGAATTCTGGCAAGGCCGCCCCAGCCGCCTGCACGACCGCATCCAATACCGCCTGGTTGACGGCAACTGGATACGCGAACGCCTTTCGCCATAATTTTCGGATTTTCAAACAAAAATTTACTGGTTGAGTTACAATACAGCCTTTCATCGGCAGGCCGTCTGAATCTGATTTTCAGACGGCCTTTTCCCCCAATCCAACCCCTGCCGCAACTGCCGCAGAAGAACCGCTTTTTCAAGCGAGTTAGGAAAAATCATGTCCAAACAGCCTTCCAGCAAACGCCAATGGCGCGACGGCGTATCATCTACCGCCAAAAAACCTTCCAAACCGGTCAAATCCTTTGCCAATAAAAAACGTCCAGACGACGAGCGCAAAACATCAGGCAAACCTTACGGCCAAAAAGTTTCAGACGGCCCCAAAGCTCAAAATACCGCACCTAAACAACGTGCTGCCAAAGCCAAAAAACTGGTGGTCCGCAACCCAAACCAAAAAATCATGGAGCACGCCCGCGATTTGAAAGAACGCCGCAGCGACCTTTCCCGCTTCGAACCCGAGCGCCTGCAAAAAGTCCTGGCCGCTTCCGGCGTCGGCTCACGTCGTGAAATGGAAGAATGGATTAGCAACGGCTGGGTAACGGTCAACGGCCGCGTAGCCCAACTGGGTGAAAAAGTCACGCCCGACGATCATGTTACCGTCAAAGGCAGCATCATCAAACTCAAATGGGCAGACCGCCTGCCACGCATCATCCTCTACTACAAACAAGAAGGCGAAATTGTTTCCCGCGACGACCCGCAAGGCCGTGTCAGCATTTTCGATCGCCTGCCGCAAGCAGCCAGCAGCCGCTGGGTAGCCATCGGCCGTTTGGACATCAATACCAGCGGCCTTTTGATCCTGACCACCTCAGGCGAACTTGTTCAACGCTTTGCCCACCCCAGCTTTGAAGTCGAACGCGAATACGCCGTACGCGTATTGGGCGAGTTGACCACCGAACAAATGCGCGTCCTGACCGAAGAAGGCGTGATGCTCGAAGACGGTTTGGCAAAAGTCGAACGCATCTACGAACAAGGCGGCGAAGGGGCAAACAAATGGTATAACGTCGTCATCAAAGAAGGCCGAAACCGCGAAGTACGTCGCATTTTTGAAAGCCAAGGCCTGACCGTCAGCCGCCTTGTCCGCGTAGGCTTCGGCCCCATCGGCCTGCCAAACCGCCTAAAACGCGGCCAGTTCTACGAACTCAATCCGGCAGAAGTCGCCAACATCATCAAATGGGCAGATATGCTGCTGCCAGGCGAACGTCGCCGGAAGAAAAGTTAATGTAAGATAATTCGGGGCTGAGGCCTTTACAAAATCGTCTCAGCCCGACAAAATCTTGCCCAAGTCATAAACATAGTGGGTTAAGTTTAAACCAGTACCGCATTACTCCGCCTTGTCCTGATTTAAACTTAACCCACTATTCACACATTAAAATTCAAAAAAAGTAACTCAGCGCCAGCGTTAACTCTGCCAATACACTGCCATCAACACTTTTAACAATCAGCATGTGATATTTCCCAGGAGCTTAAATCATGCCCCGTTTCTTCCTGAAAACCATTTCCATACTCACTTTAGCGGCTTTGACTGCGTGTTCCGGTCCACTCGACCGATCAGACTCGTCAACCGAAAATCTTCAGGGCGCACCGGACTCAACATTGCCTGCTGCTGCCGTTGCTGAAGAAAATCTGTCTCTTACAGAAAACACTGAACGCTACCAAGAACAACCTGACCAACCGGTTAAATCCGTTGCTCAAGAACCTGTTTCCACATTCAGCATCGATGTCGATACCGGCAGCTACGCCAACGTCCGCCGATTTCTGAACAGCGGCGAACAGCCGCCTACAGATGCTGTACGAATTGAGGAAATCATCAATTACTTCCCTTATAACTATCCACTGCCTACTGACGGCCGTCCATTTGCCGTTCACACTGAAACCATTGATTCTCCATGGCAACCGGAAGCCAAGCTGATCAAAATCGGTATCCAAGCACAAGACACGGCAAAGAAAGATCTTCCGCCTGCCAATCTTGTGTTCCTCGTGGACGTATCCAGCAGCATGGATGAAAAAAATAAACTTCCGTTGGTTCAAAAAACGCTGCAGATCTTGACCCAACAATTACGTCCTCAGGACAAAGTTACCCTGATTACCTATTCATCAGGCGAAGAGCTGGTACTTCCGCCTACATCAGGTTCAGATAAAGAAACCATCCTGAAGGCCATCGACAAACTGAAAGCCGAAGGCTCGACTTCGGGCGAATCCGCTTTACGCATGGCCTACGAAGAAGCGCAAAAAGCCTTTGTACCCAACGGCATCAACCGTATCCTGCTGGCAACCGATGGCGACTTTAACGTTGGCGTATCTGATACCGAGACGCTCAAATCCATAGTTGCCGAAAAACGTAAAACCGGCGTTTCACTCAGCACGCTAGGCTTCGGTACAGACAATTACAACGAAGACATGATGGAACAAATTGCCGATGCAGGCGACGGCAATTACAGCTATATCGACAATGAAAAAGAAGCGAAAAAAGTTCTGCAGCAGCAACTGACTTCCACGCTTGCCACCGTTGCGCAAGATGTCAAAATCCAAGTCGAATTTAATCCTGCCACTGTCAAAGAATACCGCTTGGTCGGCTACACCAACCGCACCTTGCGCAATGAAGACTTCAACAATGACAAAGTAGATGCGGGCGATATCGGCTCAGGCCACAGCGTGACCGCCATCTATGAAATCATTCCGGCAGGCAAAAACGGCTGGCTGAACGAATCACGCTATCAAAAAGCCCCTGCCGTCAAAGGCAGTAAAAACGAATACGCCTTTGTCAAAGTACGCTACAAACTGCCCGGAGAAAAAGACAGCAAGTTGATGGAACAAGCAATTCCCGTTGGCAGCAAACTGCTGGAGCAAGCCGATAAAGACACCCTACTTGCCCTTGCCGCAGCTTCCTATGCCCAAGCCCTGCGCGGCGGTGAATACAACGGCAAACTGGGCTGGAGCGACATCGAAAAAATGGCGCAGCAAGTCCAAGGCAACGATCCGTTTGAACTGAAATCGGAATTTCTCCAATTGGTACGCATTGCCGCCGGTAGCGAAAAGAAATCAGGTCCTTTGGTTAAAGAATAAAACCTGAAAAAGGCCGTCTGAAAAATATTCAGACGGCCTTTTAATTAAACTTTTTATTTTTCCGATTTCAACACCCGTTGACGGCGGGTTTCACTCAATACCATGCCCGCGCTGACGGAAACGTTCATGCTTTCTACCGTGCCAAACATCGGAATCGATACCAGCATATCGCAATGCTCGCGCGTCAGGCGGCGCATGCCTTCGCCTTCATTGCCCATTACCCAAGCCACGCTGTCAGGCAGGTCGCAGTGGTAAAGGTCGGAGTCGCCGCCCATGTCTGTGCCGACAATCCAAATGCCGTATTCTTTCAATTCACGCAAAGTACGGGCAAGATTGGTTACGGTAATATACGGCACAGTTTCCGCCGCGCCACAGGCAACTTTGCTGACGGTCGCATTCAGGCCGGCGCTTTTGTCTTTGGGCGCAATCACGGCATGTACACCCATCGCATCGGCAGTACGCAGGCACGCGCCAAGGTTGTGCGGGTCGGTAATACCGTCTAATACCAGCAAAAACGGCGGTTCGCTCAGGTTTTCCAACACATCTTCCAAATGAACATGGTTTTTGGAAGCATCGATAAATCCGACCACGCCCTGATGACGCGCCCCTTTGCTGATGGCATTCAGGCGGTCGGCATCAGCAAAATGCACGCGTACGTTTTCAGAGGCCGCTTTATCCAATACATCGCGGGTGCGCGCATCAGATTTGCCCTCTTGGATATAGAGTTCGGTAATCGATTTCGGGTTTTGCCACAAACGGGCATTGACGGCGTGAAAGCCATAGATGAGTCGTTGGTTTGCCATGTTTTTGCTTTATCAAAAAATTTAGATGGCCATTATAACAAGTAAGGCCGTCTGAAAATTTTTTATTTCATCAAATAACCGAGTATGCCCGAAGTGCCAACGCCGATTAATACCGTCACCAACATCGAAAACCGGCTGGCCACCAATACCGTCAAAGCAATGGCAATCAACTCATGCGGTTTGTCCGACACAAAATAAGGCGCAATTACAGAAATCAACACGCAGCCCGGCGCAGCCTCCATCACCACTTGCGCGCGACGGCTCAACATACGGTTGCGCAATGCAAAAAAGCCGATTAATCGGGTTGAATAAGTAACGGCCAACATGCTTAAAAACAGCAAAAACGATTGCAGCGACAACAAATCCTTCATTTTTGCTCTCCCCACACATACGCCGCCAACAAGCCCGACAACGTCCCGGCCGGAACATACCATGCGCCATCCACGGTCAAATAAGTTGCGCACGCCACAATCAAGCTGACAAACCAAGGGCGTGAAGCCGCAAAGCTCTTCCACATACCGCGCAGCAACACTAAAAACACCGCAGGAAACGCCATGCCGAAGCCCCAAGCCGCCACATCGCCGAACATCGGGCCGACTGCCGCGCCAAACGCCGCAAAACCAATCCACGTTACATACAAAATAAAACACACGCCGGCATAAAACGGCATATTGAATGCAGGCAAACCTGCCGCCTTACGCTTTTGAATTTCAGCAAATGCCATTGCCCAGCTTTCATCACACATAAAAAACAGCGCGGGCATCGCCTTTTTCAGCGGCATATCCCTCATATACGGCGCAATCGCCGCACCCATCAGGATATGGCGCGAATTAATCATAAACGTAACTGTTGCAATCAGCATAATTGGCAAAGGATTTGCCCACAAATTGACTGCGGCAAATTCCGAACCTCCGGCAAAGTTCATGCCCGTCATCAACAGCATTTCCAGCCAGCTCATGCCCTTTTGCCCGCCCTGCATGCCCAAAATCAGCGCCCACGGCAACAAGCCGATCAGCATGGGGGAACATTCTTTGATACCGCGCAGAAATTCCGATTGAGGAGAAGCAGTGTGATTCATTTTGATTGAAACGGTTTATTAAAAAGAAGCGACGTATTATAAAGCAGGCCGTCTGAACAAGGGTATAATACGGAAAAATTAGATTTATTTACGGAAACCAATATGACCCACACCGTCCATCTGCAGTTTGAAGAAATTGACAATACCGTGTTGCAACGCCTGTGCGGCGCGCTCGACAGCAATCTCGAAGCCTTAGGTAAAGCCCTTGATATCCAAATCAGCCGCCGCTTCGAACATTTCACCTTCATGGGCGAACTGGCACACGCCGGCCGCCGTGCCTTGCTGTCGCTTGCCGAAGCCGCAGAAAAAGGCGACTTAGACGACAACGCCATCAGCCTAGCGGCCGTTGAAGCCAAAACCGCAGATGAAAAACACGAAGAGAAACACCACGACCAACAATACTATTTCCGCACCAAACGCGGCAGCATCGGCGGCCGCACCCCGCGCCAAAACGGCTATATCCGCGCCTTGCTCAACCACGATGTCGTGTTCGGCTTAGGCCCTGCCGGTACGGGTAAGACCTATCTTGCCGTTGCCGCCGCCGTCGATGCCATGGAAAAACATCAAATCGAACGCATCGTTTTGGTGCGCCCAGCAGTCGAAGCAGGCGAAAAATTAGGCTTCCTGCCGGGCGATTTGGCGCAAAAAGTCGATCCCTACCTGCGACCGCTTTACGATGCGCTTTACGATTTGATGGGTTTCGACCGTGTAACCAAACTGATGGAAAAAGGTTTGATTGAAATTGCGCCGCTGGCCTATATGCGCGGCCGCACCTTAAATGGCGCGTATGTCATTTTGGACGAAGCGCAAAACACTACGCCCGAACAAATGAAAATGTTCCTGACCCGTATCGGCTTCGGTGCCAAAGCAGTCATTACCGGCGACATCAGCCAAATCGACCTGCCGCGCAACATCAAATCCGGCTTGAAAGATGCACGCGAAAAACTGCGCGATGTAGAAGGCCTGTATTTCCACACCTTCACCAGCGAAGACGTCGTCCGCCATCCTTTGGTGCAAAAAATCGTCGAAGCCTATGAAGCTGCCGAAGAACAAGCCGAAAAGAAAAACGGCGAATAATCTTTTCAAACACTTAAGGCCGTCTGAAAATCAAATTTCAGACGGCCTTACTACATCATTCTCCCCATAATACTGCTATAATCCGAAAATCAAGTAAAACAACGACTTCAAAAGGAAAAATATGACCCTCAAGCCACCCGTCCGAATTGCCGTTACCGGCGCGGCAGGCCAAATCGCCTACGCCACCCTCTTCCGTATCGCCGGCGGCATCATGCTCGGACGCGACCAACCCGTTATCCTACAGCTGCTCGACCTGCCGCAGGCACAACAGGCATTGCGCGGCGTGATTATGGAAATGCAGGATTGCGCCTTCCCGCTCCTTGCCGACATCTTCGCCACAGACGACCCCGAAGTCGCCTTCAAAGATGCCGACATCGCCCTCTTGATTGGAGCGCGCCCGCGTACGCAAGGCATGGAGCGCGCCGACTTGCTGCACGCCAATGGCGAAATTTTCAAAGTACAAGGCGCGGCGTTGAACAAAGTTGCCAATCGCAACGTTAAAGTCCTCGTTGTCGGCAACCCGGCCAATACCAACGCCTACATCGCCATGAAATCTGCACCCGACATCCCTCCGGAAAATTTTACCGCCCTGATGCGTCTCGACCATCACCGCGCCGTCAGCCAAATTGCCGAAAAAATCAACCGCCCGATTACTTCCATCGAGCAAATGTGTGTCTGGGGCAACCACAGCCCGACTATGTACGCCGACTACCGCTACGCCACCAGCAACGGCGAGTCCGTCCAAGACATGATTACCGAACCCGACTGGAACACCGAAGTCTTCATGCCGAAAATTGCCGGACGCGGTGCCGCCATTATTGCCGCACGCGGTTCATCATCCGCTGCCTCTGCCGCCAATGCCGCCATCTACCACCTGCGCGACTGGTTGCTCGGCAGCAGTGGTAAATGGATAACCATGGGCGTTCCATCCGACGGCTCTTACGGCATTCCCGAAGGTTTGATTTTTGGCTTCCCCGTCATTTGTGACGAAGGCAGCTACCGCATCGTCCAAGGCTTGGACTTGTCGGATGAATTCAGCCAAAAACGTATCGCCGCTACGCTGGCCGAATTGGAAGAAGAGCGTTCAGCCATCCAGGATCTACTCTAAAACAAAGGCCGTCTGAAAACCAAATTTCAGACGGCCTTTACTGTACAGCCTTATTCCGCCATATCAATACACAAATATTTCAATTCCAAATATTCGTCCACACCATATTTACTGCCTTCACGTCCCAAACCGCTGCGTTTTACGCCGCCAAACGGTGCTACTTCATTACTGATTAAGCCCGTATTGATGCCGACCATGCCGTATTCCAAGGCTTCGCCGACGCGCCATTGACGGGCGGTGTCAGAGGTAAAAAGGTAAGCTGCCAAACCGTATTCCGTATTGTTCGCAGCCTCGATAACTTCGGCTTCGGTTTCAAAACGGAACACCGGACACAAAGGTCCGAAGGTTTCCTCGCGAGCTACCGCCATTTGCGCCGTAACGCCGCTTAAAACAGTCGGCTCAAAAAATGTTCCGCCCAACGCGCTGCGTTTGCCGCCAGTCAGGCAAACCGCGCCTTTGGAGAGCGCGTCGGCGATGTGCTGCTCGACTTTCTCCACCGCTTTTTCCTCAATCAATGGCCCTTGGTTGACGCCTTCATCCAAGCCGTTGCCCAATTTGAGCGCAGCCACTTTTTCACTTAATTTGCTGCAAAATTCGTCGTAAATGCCGGATTGAGCGTAAACGCGGTTGGTGCAGACGCAGGTCTGACCGCTGTTGCGGAACTTGCTGGCCAGAGCGCCTTCAACGGCTTTGTCCAAATTGGCATCGTCAAACACGATAAACGGCGCATTGCCGCCCAGTTCCAAACTGAGTTTTTTAATGTCTGCCGCGCTGTCGGCAAAAATCTTCGCGCCGACTTCGGTTGAGCCAGTAAAGCTGATTTTGCGCACAGTCGGATTCGTGGCAAATTCATGGCTGATTTCCGAAGCACTACCGCTGACAACAGGCAACAAATCCTGCGGCACGCCGGCTTCATAAGCCAAAACGACCAATGCATACGCACTCAAAGGCGTGAGCGATGCAGGTTTAACTATCATCGCACAGCCCACCGCCAAAGCAGGCGCAGCCTTGCGCGCAATCATCGCAGACGGGAAGTTCCACGGCGTAATCGCAGCGGTAACGCCGACAGGCTGTTTCAGTACAACCAGTTTTTGCGACGCTTTCACACTTGTCAGCACATCGCCGTCAATCCGCCGCGCCTCTTCCGCAAACCAGCGCACAAACGAAGCCGCATAATCAATTTCACCACGCGCCTCAGTCAGGCTTTTGCCCTGCTCCATCGTCATGATACGCGCGAGTTCTTCTTTGTTTTCTTTAATCAAAAAATACCAGCGCCACAACACATCGGCCCGCTCCAACGCAGTTTTTGCCGCCCATAATTTTTGTGCCGCCTCTGCCTTTTGAATCAAAAGCTTCAGGCCGTCTGAATCAGTCTTACGGACAAACGCCAAAGCCTCACCTGTTGCAGGGTTATCAACTTTAATGGCATCTGGAATCGGAGAAAAGGAAATATCGGGATGATTGAGCAAACGTGCAAAATCTTTCATGAGAAACGACCTTTCTAAAACCGAGGATATACGTTCATTATCATATTCATACCATGAAAGCGCAACTGAATCGCAAAATAAGACAACAGCAAAGGTCGTCTGAATATCTTATAGCCGGCCTTTGCTTTAACGACATCATATCTATCTTAATAACGAATGAAATACGATTATTAATACCCTACCTCAAAAGGATAAGACACATGTATTACAACTATTTGCTATAATACAAAACTCATCTCGACCCTCATCTAAAATTCCATTTTCAGACGGCCTTTGTCTGTTTATAAGGCCGTCTGAAATATTTTCCGTCCATCCTCTTCTGCCGAACCATGATTCCATCTGATTTCATTGACGAGCTTTTGTCCAAAGTCGATATTGTCGATATTATCGACGAACAGGTTCCGCTGAAGAAAGGCGGGGCGAACTATATGGCCTGCTGTCCGTTTCATAAGGAAAAGACGCCATCGTTTTCGGTCAGCCCGACCAAGCAGTTTTACCATTGCTTCAGTTGCGGGGCTCATGGTTCGGCGATTGGTTTTGTGATGGAACATCAGGGGCTGTCGTTTCCGGAGGCGGTGCAGTTTTTGGCTGATCGCGTCGGTATGACAGTGCCTAAAGTTCGCGGGCAGGAAGACAACCCCGAAATCCGTGCCGAACGTAAAAAAAAGCAACAAACTTTGGAAGAAACGACGGCGGCGGCGGCGGATTTTTATGCGCAACAGTTGAAATTCAATCCGGTGGCGAAGGCTTATTTGGATAAGCGCGGCTTGAGTGCGGAAGTCATCGCGCATTATGGTTTGGGCTATGCGCCTGACGGTTGGCAACCTTTGGCGCAAGTATTCCAACCCTATCCGAATACTGCGTTAGTGGATACGGGTATGGTCATTGATAACGAAGGCAAACATTATGACCGCTTTCGCCATCGGGTTATGTTCCCCATCCGCAATCCTCGCGGACAGGTCATCGGCTTTGGTGGCCGCGTATTGGATGACTCCAAACCCAAATACCTGAATTCTCCCGATACCCCTTTGTTCGATAAAGGGAAAAACCTTTACGGGCTATATGAAGGGCGTGCTGCCGTAAAAGAGGCAGGACGGATTTTGGTGGTCGAAGGCTACATGGACGTGGTCGCATTGGCGCAGTTCGGCGTCGGCTACGGCGTAGCGGCTTTGGGTACGGCAACCACGGCGGAACACGTCAAAATCCTGATGCGTCAGGCCGACAGTATTTATTTTTGTTTTGATGGCGACAGCGCGGGACGTAAAGCGGCTTGGCGCGCGCTGGAAAATGCGTTACCGCAATTAAAAGACGATAAATCGCTGCATTTTCTATTCCTACCCGAAGAACACGACCCAGACAGCTACATCCGTGCCTATGGCAAGGCTCAATTTGAAGATGCCTTGTTAAACCAAAGCAAGCCCCTATCGGAATACTTTTGGGAACATCTTTCAGACGGCCTCAACCTCAATACGCAAGAAGGCAAAGCAGAATTGGTCAAAACCAGTTCTCCGCTTTTAGCGCAAATTACCGCGCCGGCATTGGGCTATCTCCTGAAACAAAAACTTAGTGAGTTGGTGGGTATTGATCCTGACAACCTCGCCCAGTTACTCGGACAAGAAGCGCCCAAGCGGCACGTCAAACAAAAAAGTTACAAACTGCCGCCTATTTCTGTCAAACAGCCAACCATGCTGACACTGGTTCAAAGACAGATACGAAGCCTCTTGATAAATCCGGCTTGGGCTTCATATATAGACCTGCCCGATTATCTGGCGTTAAGCGGCGATTTTGCCTGCCTTGCCAATTTGGCCGAAACCATCAAGCATCACGACACGACTCCTGCAACTGCACAAGTGTTTGAATATATGCGCGGTTCGCCCTATGAGGAAACCGTCAATCAAATCTTTTTATCGACCCTTCACTCTGAAGAAATGGAAGGGGATAACGAAGAAGATTGCGAAAGTTTCCAAATCGGCATGAAAAAGTTGTTAAATGAATTAAAATACAGTCAAATCGAAACTTTAAAGCAAAAAAGTATTCAAACTGGTTTGACTGAAAATGAAAAAAGACTATTGCTGTCGCTTTTGACGGCAAAGCAAAACTAACCCCTCAGGCCGTCTGAACAATCTAAACACACGCTGCGAAACATGACACGCAGAACACTCCATCTGTAATATTTTCAGACAGCCTCAGAGTATTAAAGTGAAATCTGATTTCACAACAAAAAGCTCTGCTCCGCCTTCAGGTACGGCCACATCACCGTAAACCGTCGGCATCCTATCAACCTAGAGAGCAATCCATGTCTAAAAACCAAAACTACGAAGAATACCAAGACCAAGATGACAACCGTCCCTTGAGTATCGAAGAGCAGCGCGCGCGTCTGCGCCAACTCATTATCATGGGTAAAGAACGCGGCTACATCACTTATTCTGAAATTAACGACGCTCTGCCCGACGATATGTCCGATGCCGAACAAATCGACAACATCGTCAGCATGATTTCCGGCTTGGGCATCCAAGTAACCGAGCAAGCCCCCGATGCTGAAGACATCCTCTTGAGCGACAACGCCGCCGCCATGACCGACGACGATGCTGTTGAAGAAGCCGAAGCAGCACTCTCCAGCGCAGATTCAGAATTCGGCCGCACAACCGACCCTGTGCGTATGTATATGCGTGAAATGGGGCAAGTCGATCTGTTGACGCGTGAAGACGAAATCATCATCGCCAAAAAAATCGAAAATGCACTGAAAAACATGGTGCAGGCAATCTCCGCCTGCCCGGGTTCGATTGCCGAAATTCTGGCGTTGATCGAGCAAGTCCGCAACGACGAAATCCGTGTGGATGAGGTCGTTGAAGCCATCATCGACCCTAATGAAGTTTTGTTGAACGAATTGGGCTTAGGTCATTTGGAAAATGCCAAACCTGATGATGAAGAAGGTGAAACCGATAGCGATGATGAAGATGGCGACGAGGAAGATGAAGACGATTCAGGTAACGACTCTGAAGCCATATCCGCCGCCCATTTAGCCGAACTGAAACAAAAAGTTTTGGAACACTTCGCCTTTATCGAGAGCGAATACGGCAAAATGATCAAGCAGTTGGAAAAACACGGCAGTCAGCACGCCAACTACCTGAAACACCGCGATGCCATTGCCAACAAACTGTTAGAAGTCCGTTTTGCCACACGTCAAATCGAAAATTTGAGCAGCAACCTACGCAGTCGCGTTGAAAACATCCGCAAACTCGAACGCGAAATCCGCGATATCTGTATCGACCGCGTACGTATGGAACGCGACTACTTCATCGAAAACTTCCTGCCTGCTATTACCGATTTGGAATGGGTTGAAAAAGAAGTAGCCAAAGGCCGTGTATGGGCAAACGCATTGGATCGTTTCCGCCACGCCATCCTAGAAAAACAAGCCGAGCTGGCCAATATGGAAACCGAAACCCGCATTTCCATCGAAGAGTTGAAAGAAATCAACAAAAACATGGTACTGAGCGAGAAAGAAACCTCAGCAGCCAAACAGGAAATGATTCAGGCCAACTTGCGTTTGGTTATTTCCATTGCCAAAAAATACACCAACCGCGGCTTGCAGTTCCTTGATTTGATTCAAGAGGGCAATATCGGTCTGATGAAAGCGGTGGACAAATTCGAATACCGTCGCGGCTACAAGTTCTCGACTTACGCCACATGGTGGATCCGTCAAGCGATTACCCGTTCCATCGCCGACCAAGCGCGTACCATCCGCATTCCGGTTCACATGATTGAAACCATCAACAAAATGAACCGTATCTCGCGCCAATACCTGCAAGAAACCGGTGAAGAACCTGATTCCGCCAAACTGGCCGAGTTGATGGAAATGCCGGAGGACAAAATCCGCAAAATCATGAAAATCGCCAAAGAGCCGATTTCCATGGAAACACCGATTGGCGACGACGACGATTCGCACTTGGGCGACTTCATCGAGGATGCCAACAACGTTGCGCCGGCAGAAGCTGCGATGTACACCAGCCTGCACGAAGTAACCAAAGAAATCCTCGAAAGCCTGACCCCGCGCGAAGCCAAAGTGTTGCGTATGCGTTTCGGTATCGATATGAATACCGACCACACTTTGGAAGAAGTCGGCAAACAATTTGACGTAACCCGCGAACGTATCCGTCAAATCGAAGCCAAAGCCCTGCGCAAGCTGCGCCATCCTACCCGCAGCGACCGCCTCCGCAGCTTCCTCGACAGCGAAGAAAACAAATCGTAAAAGCAAACCGCAGGTTGAAAGACCTGCGGTTTTTATTAAAATACAAAAAGGCCGTCTGAAAACCAAATCTCAAAAGATTTAATGGTTTCAGACGGCCTTAAATTTTATTCAGCCTCAGTGGTTTTCTTTTTTGGACGGCGGCGGCGACGTTTGGGTTTGCCGTCAGTTGATCCACTTTGTTTCTGACGTTTGCGCTCATTGGCCGCAGTCATTTGCTGACGGGTTTCCTCATCGGCATGCTGGAAAGTTGTCCACCAAGAAGCCATCTCTTTATCAACCTCGCCAACTTCGCTACGCAAAATCAGGAAGTCATAAGCGGCACGGAAACGGGCTTGAGCCAACAGACGATACGGGCGCGCACCGCGCATATTGTCGAATTGCGGCTGAAATTGCCAGATTTCACGCATGGTTGCAGAGAATCTTTGCGGTACGCCCCAACCTTTCTCCACCGTATCGCGCATGGTGTTCATCGCATCCATCAGCGCAGGGACAGGTTTTTGACCATGGCTTTGATTGCGTTGCCAAATGGCGTTTAGTGTCGGCCACAATACCGCCGCCAATACAAAACCGACAGAAACGGACTTATCCGCACGAAGACGCTCGTCGGTATTTTTCAAAGCCAACATAATCATACGTTTGTCGGCTGCTTCGGCAGTTTTCAAGGCATCTAAAAGCGGATGGATGCCTTCGGGAATACCCAACTCGTTCAACCGTTTCAAACAGGCACGGGAATGGCCGGAAAACAGGATTTTCATGATTTCGTCAAAAAGACGGGCCACCGGTTCATTTTTCAGACGGCCTGCGTATTCGGCAATCGGCAAAGCCGTTTGCTCTTCCACTTCAAAGCCCAACTTACCCGACAAACGGACGGCGCGAAGAATACGGACGGGATCTTCCTGATAGCGTTCAGCAGGATTACCTATCATCACCAATTTCTTATCGGCAACATCAGCCACGCCTTGATGGAAATCCCAAATTTCCTCTTTAATCGGGTCGTAATACAGCGCATTGCAAGTAAAATCGCGGCGCATGGCATCTTCTTCAATGCTGCCGTAAGTATTGTCCTTCATAATGCGGCCTTGCGCATTTTGCTGAACCTTATCGCCACCGCGAAACGTCGTCACTTCAATAGTTTCAGGACCAATCATCACATGAACGATTTGAAAGCGGCGGCCGATAATGCGGCTGCGGCGGAATATTTTACGGATTTGCTCCGGCGTGGCATCGGTTGCAATATCAAAATCTTTGGGTTCAACCCCGAGCAACAAATCCCGAACGGCTCCCCCTACAACATAAGCCTGAAAACCGGCTTCATGCAGGCGTTTGGCAATTTTCTCAGCGGCAAAGCTCAACATATCCGCATGGATACCATGTTGCTCAAGCGGAATAATCTCCTTTTCGGGCAACGACTTGACGTGTTTTTTAGGCAACACTTTATGCAGCCATTTTTTTAACATAAGCAGCTCTTTTCACGATAAAAAAGGCCGTCTGAAACTTGTCCGGCTTAAGCCTTTGCACAATATCCTGCCGTAGATTAAAGACAAAACATTGAGCAAAGGCTTCAGACAGCCTAAAAAAGACGTGCCATTATACCTTATGGAAGTTCGATTAATTAGCGTATTGGCAAAAAATATCGGCTATAATGACGGTCTGACAACGATTCAGGCAAAACATCATGTACCACTACAAATCCGAAGCTACCCAATTCCTCGACAAACTCATGTCCGACCATCCCGAATTAGAAGCGCAACGCCTCGAAAACCGCCATTTACTGTGGGATGTAACCCTTAATCCGGCCGAACAGGCTGAATTTGAAGCGGCCAAAGTCAACAAAAAACCTTACACCTACTATCAAGACTAACCCGTATCGGTATGACGACCAACACCCACAATACCGATCCGGCGTTACAGCAGTACCTCAACAGCATCGGTCAGCACGAACATCCCGTTTTGACCGCATTGCGTGAGCGTACCCAATCACATCGTCTGGGAAAGATGGCCATCGCCCAAGAGCAGGCAGCCATGTTGGTGTGGTTGGCCAAATTATTGAATGCTAAAAAATATTTGGAAGTTGGTGTCTTTACCGGTTACAGCAGCACCGCCATGGCGCTTTCCCTCCCCGAAGACGGCAAAATCACGGCTTGCGACATTAATGTAACCTTTACCGATATTGCCCGAGAAACATGGCAGGCAGCAGGTATAGCGCATAAAATCTCGCTTCATCTGCAACCAGCTTTGCTGACTTTGGACGATTTGATTGCGCAAGGCGAATCGGAAAGCTACGACTTGGCACTTATCGATGCCGACAAACCGCCTACGCCAAAATATTTCGAACGCTGTTTGCAACTGGTACGGAGTGGCGGCGTGATTGCCATCGATAATATCTTGTTGGGTGGGCGCGTCATGAATGAAGCTGCCGAAAATGATCCGCCAAGCTTGGATATCCTGCGCCATTTCAACCAAAATCTGCCGCGCGATACACGCATTATTCCCATTACCCTGCCTGTCGGCGACGGTTTGACACTGCTACTAAAAAAATAAAACGACACAATCCGATGAAAACATTATCACATTCCCTGTTTCTTTTGCCGCTTACTCTATTGGCCACATCGTGCGCCGTTTCCCATCCTCTTCAACCAGCCGATAATCCTAACTTCGTCCTGCCGGATATTCCGCGTGAGCCTTTGCCTGAAAAAAGTATTCCCTATCCGCGTTTGGACGCACAAACCCAGATTGACCACTTAGGTATACAAATTGCCCGACTGGAACGCACGGTTGAAGAATTAAATCAACGCTTGCACACATTGGAACAACAACGGACTATCAAACGTCCGACTACTTCTGCTTCCAATCCCAAAGCCCAGCGATTGGACGACCGCAAGCTGAAAATGAACTATTTGGCAAATGGCGGCGGCGTGCCGTCTGAAACAGACTCAGCCGCACAAAACGAATTACGCCTTTATAATCAGGCGCAAAAATACTATCAGCGTAACAACTATTCCGCCGCAGTGGCCATTTTGAAAGAGGCTGACGGCGGCAATGGCAGCGAAATTGCCCGCCGCAATATGTACCTGCTCCTGCAAAGCCAACAACGTCTGGGCAACTGCGAATCCGTTATCGAAATCGGCAACCGCTACGCCAACCGATTCCGCAACAGCCCGCAAGCTCCCGATGCCATGTACAGCATCGGCCAATGCCAATACAAACTGCAACAAAAAGACATCGCCCGCAGCACATGGCGCAAACTGATACAAAGCTTCCCCAACAGCGAAGCGGCAAAACGCGCTTCCATCAGTCTCAAACAAAGATAAACGTTCAGACGGCCTTGTCATCCCCAAGGCCGTCTGAATATTTTTTTACCCTTAATCCATTCAAGCAAAAGGAACTCTTCATGATCCAAGTCGGCATTATTATGGGCAGCAACAGCGATTGGCCGGTGATGCAGCAGGCAGCACAATTTCTCAAAGAATTCGGCGTTGAATACGAAGCGCGTGTCGTCTCTGCACACCGTACGCCTGATTTGATGTTTGAATACGCCGAAACCGCACGCGAACGCGGCATCAAAGCCATCATTGCCGGCGCAGGCGGCGCAGCGCATTTGCCAGGCATGGTTGCAGCCAAAACCACGGTGCCCGTCTTGGGTGTTCCCGTGCCCAGCAAATATCTGCGCGGCGAAGACTCCCTGCTTTCGATTGTACAAATGCCCAAAGGCGTTCCTGTTGCCACATTTGCCATTGGCGAAGCCGGTGCGGCCAATGCAGCGCTGTTTGCTATTTCACTTTTGGCCAATGAAAATCCTGAATTGGCTGAAAAATTGGCGGCTTTCCGTGCCAAACAAGAGCAAACCGTTCTAGCCATGGAATTGCCTGAAGCATAACTGACAAAGGCCGTCTGAAAGTTGTAAAGGGAAACTTTGATTTCGTTTTACGATTGTTTAGACGGCCTTAGTGTTTTATCAAATTGAATTAATGCCATGAAAACCCTAGCATTCATCCTACTCTCCACCCTGCTTTGCGCCTGCCAAAGCCCAAGTACTCCTACTCAATCAACTGCCATCCCATCTCAGCAACAAGCCCAAGATACAAATGGAAACCTGATTATCTTCTATGATGCCCAAACCGGTTCTGCGCCATTGCTAAAAGCAGTGAAAACCTCGGGTGCAAGTTTGATTTATGAATACAAAAACCTGAACGGCATTGCTATTCGTCCGTCTTCCAAGACCAAGATTGAAGATGCCATTGCCTATTTCAAAAAAATAAATGGCGTATTGTCGGTCGAACAAGACCGACTGCTTAAACTTCAATAAATAAACTATTTTCTAACCAAATAAAAAAGGCCGTCTGAAACGTATCACTACGATTTCAGACGGCCTTAACCTTTTCAATAAATTAAATCATGCCTCTGCCTTGCGCTTTTGGCTTGGCTTGGCCGAATTCCAATTTACTCAGCGCAGATAAATAGGCTTTGGCAGTTGCCACCAATACGTCGGTATCCGCACCTTGGCCGTTGACCACACGGTCGCCACGTTGCAGGCGGACGGAAGTTTCGCCTTGGCTTTCTGTACCTTGAGTTACCGCATTGACAGAGTAAATCTGCAAGGTTGCGCCACTTTGTGCTACGCTTTCAATGGCTTTGAAGATGGCATCAACAGGGCCTGAGCCGCTAGCGGAAGCGTGTTTTTCTTCACCGCGAATACTGAACACAATATCGGCGCGCGGCTCTTCACCAGTTTCAGTGCTGATTTTTTGGGAAATGAATTTGTAGCTTTCGGTATTCATATTGCCCATTTCGTCAGACACCAAAGCGTGCAGGTCTTCATCAAAGATTTCGCGTTTCTTATCCGCCAGCTCTTTGAAGCGTGCAAATGCCGCATTCAACGCCTCTTCACTTTCCAACTCAATACCCAAATCTGCCAGCTTGGTTTTGAAAGCATTACGGCCGGAGAGTTTACCCAAAGTCAGGCGGTTGGTTGACCAGCCAACTGATTCGGCAGTCATGATTTCATAGGTTTCAGGGTGTTTCAACACGCCGTCTTGGTGGATGCCTGATTCGTGTGCAAAGGCGTTTGCGCCGACTACTGCTTTATTTGGCTGAATCGGATAGCCGGTAATAGTAGATACCAGTTTGGATACTGGCACGATTTGCGTGGTATCAATGCCGGTTTCCAAGCCGAAAAGGTCGTGGCGCACTTTCAACGCCATCACGATTTCTTCAAGGCTGGCATTACCCGCACGTTCACCCAAACCGTTGATGGTACATTCCACCTGGCGCACGCCTGCCTGAACAGCGGCCAGCGAGTTGGCAACCGCCATACCCAAGTCGTTGTGGCAGTGGGTCGACCAGACTACTTTGTCGCCGTTGGGCACGCTTTTGATGATGTTACTGATACGCTCGTACCATACGGAAGGGATGGAGTAGCCGACAGTATCGGGAATATTGATGGTGGTTGCGCCTGCCTCGATAACCGCCGTAAAGATTTTGGCGAGAAAGTCCAAATCCGAACGCACGGCGTCTTCGGCGGAAAATTCCACATCGTCAGTATATTCTTTGGCAATTTTTACCGCTTTGACCGCCGCATCGATGACCTGCTGCGGCTTCATTTTCAGTTTGTGCTCCATGTGGATGGGGCTGGTGGCGATAAAAGTGTGAATACGTTTTTTCGGAGCAGGGGAAACAGCTTCGCCTGCTTTGCGCACATCGTTTTCAACGGCACGCGCCAATGAGCAAACTGTAGATTTAGTAATGATTTTGGCAATCGCATTAACCGATTCAAAATCGCCCGGACTGGCTGCTGCAAAACCTGCCTCAATCACATCGACACCCATCTTTTCCAACTGGCGGGCAATACGGATTTTCTCCTCTTTGGTCATGGATGCGCCGGGGGACTGCTCACCGTCGCGCATGGTGGTATCGAAAATGATAACGCGGTTGGTTTGTGTCATTTCTGTTCTCTCCAGAGATTCATTTTTTTGTAAAAAAGCATTCAAATCAAGCGGTCTGCCTTGCGCTTCCGCCAAAGCGGTCAGTTTTTGCAACTGAGCCAAAGGCAGGGACCCGCGTGTACGCCATTTGTAGATAGCCGCTGTGGTCGCAGCATTTTCCGGGTCGTGCTGTTTCAGAGCTTCGGCCAGCGCGTTTACGCCGCCAAAATAGGCAACCAAACGGTCAATGTCTAATTGCATGATGTTCCTTGTCCAAATCTGATTAAGATTATTGTGTTCTGGTTTTGCATTATACTCATTTTAGACAAAACGACAATCTATTTTTATCAAAATATTGGTATAAATTTTAAAACTTGAGAAATTTTTATACATTTTGTCTAATTTGGACTATTAAAAGCTCCTCTCAAACCGAACACATCCTAAATATAGTAAACTAATCCCCTATTTCCCCGATTTGAAACACATTATGCCCCATACCATCCCTACCAACCGCTCCGACATCGAATGGCGCAACGAAAGTACACAAAAGCCACCCAAGCAGGCGGTTTACATACAAGAAGCAGGCGCAACAGAAATCTTAAAAAATGCCCACGCGCAAACTGCAACTGTTTGGACTGGCGATTTTCACAATGCCAAGCAAGTCTTATCTGCAATGAAAAAACGTATCCGCAGGCCGTCTGAAAAAAAGAAAGGCGCACCTGCCGATATTCAGACAGCCTTTCATGCCCACCGTATGAAACAGGCGCAACAAAGCCGTTTGCTCAATATGCTTGCCATCGAAATCCAACCTAATTTTCAACTGGACAATGCACGCGCACCCGACATCTACGCCGCCTTGTGCGATGTTTACGACACACTAAACGACAAACCGTTTCTTTTGCCGCTAAATCAATTATTGGGTTTTATCGGTGCACACGAATGGCACAAAAAAGGCATAGACATTCCTCAGCTTGATGGAAAAATCCATGTTCCTTTCGGCGTATTCTCTCCACTGCGCGGCGAGTATTTGGATTTAATCACACAAGCCCCACTCGCTCCCCATATTCAGACGGCCTTTGACATCGGCACCGGCTCAGGTGTTATTGCCGCAATTTTGGCCAAGCGAGGCATACCCGACATCATTGCCACAGACACCAACCCAAAAGCAATAGCCTGCGCCACAGCAAACCTTGAGCGTCTAAGCCTGGATAAAGCTGTCAACATCCAATCGATTGATTTATTTCCCGAAACTTGCGCCGACCTTATCGTCTGCAATCCGCCTTGGCTGCCGGCAAAACCGACCTCTGCCATCGAGACCGCCCTTTACGACCCCAATCATGCCATGTTAACCGCGTTCCTCAACGGCGTACGCCAGCACTTAAATCCAAACGGCGAAGCCTGGTTAATTATTTCCGACTTGGCAGAACACTTACATTTGCGCAACAAAGACTTTCTAAACCAATGCTTTCAGACGGCCTCACTCAATGTAGTCGATATTTTGAAAACTAAACCGCAACACAAAAAAGCAATAGATGAATCCGATCCTTTGGCGTTTGCCAGAAACAAGGAAACTACTTATCTATACCGTTTGAAAGCGATATAAAATCAAGGCCGTCTGAACATTCGGACGGCCTTTAAGCATTTTTATAAAAGAAAACGGCATATCCGTAAAGATATGCCGTCGATGGGAGCAGGGACTGCTATATTTGGCAGTGGTTTGTGTTTTAGTCCTCTTGCGCCGCTGTTTGCAGGTAGTTTGGCAAACCAACTTTACCAATCAATTCCTGCTGAGTTTCAAGCCAGTCGATGTGTTCTTCGTTGATGTCTTTTTGTTTTTCCAACAAATCACGGCTGACATAGTCTTGTTGCTCTTCTGCAAGAGCGATGGCTGCAACCAGAGTATCATGTTTTTCATACTCTTTTTTCAGATCGCAGGCAATGATTTCTTCGGTAGATTCACCGATCAACAGTTTACCCAATTCTTGCAGATTAGGCAGACCTTCCAAGAACAAAATACGCTCGATTAAATCGTCTGCGGATTTCATCTCGCGGATGGATTGTTTGAAGAAGTGTTCGCCCAATTCTTCAAAGCCCCAGTTTTTCAAAATGCGGGCATGCAGGAAGTATTGGTTAATGGTAATCAGCAACAAACCTAAGTTTTTGTTCAGCTCGCGAATAACTAAGCGATCGCCTTTCATATTCAGCTCCTTAATATGTTATACGCTAGATTACAGTTGGCTTTGGTAGTAGTTGCCTTCGCCGACCAATTCGATCAGACGCAGTTGTTGTTCCAACCAGTGAGCGTGATCTTCTTCAGTGTCTTTCAGTTGGGCAATCATCAAATCGCGGGTAACGTAGTCTTGAGCTTCTTCGCACAATTTGATGCCTTTTTTCAGCGCATCGCGTACTTCGTATTCAGTGTTCAAGTCTGCTTTCAGACAAGAGATTACGTCAGTACCGATGTTCAGTTCGGCACGTGTCATTTTAGGAGTACCGCCCAACATCAGGATACGACGGATGAAGTCTTCGGCGTGAGTGGTTTCTTCTTCCATCTCGTGGTTCAAACGTTCGAACAGTTTGGTGTAACCCCATTCAGAGTACAGGCGAGAGTGGATAAAATATTGGTCGCGAGCAGCCAACTCACCAGACAATAATTCGTTCATGTAATCAATAACTGCTTGGTTGCCTTGCATAATTCTTTCTCTTTCTTTTAAAAGTTGATAATCACGAAATGAAGATTCGTGTGTTGTTATGGAACGAGGTAATTGTATGCACAAGAAGCACTTTTGACAAATTTTCTATTTAAAATACAAACAATTATCAAAAAAGTTAACCAGCCAAAAAGGCCGTCTGAAAAATTAATCCCCTGTTTTTAATGACAATTTTTTGACATTAGTATTAAGAATCCATTGCATCATTCAAAAACATTTACATTTGTTAACCATAAATAAAAGCAAATAATCCAACAAAATCAATCAAATTTAATTATGAATTATTCTCAACTGCTTTTGCCTCATTTTTTTGAATCTTCTACTCCGTCAATACTTAGGAATCGTGCTATAATCGCCAGTTATCTTTTTTTTAAGCACCTAGCTGAAACACATAAATTATCATGAAACAAATCCGCAATATTGCCATCATCGCCCACGTCGACCATGGCAAAACCACATTAGTTGACCAGTTGCTGCGTCAGTCCGGTACATTCCGTTCCAACCAGCAAGTCGAAGAACGCGTCATGGACAGCAACGATCTTGAAAAAGAACGCGGCATTACCATTCTCGCTAAAAATACCGCCATCGAATACGAAGGCTACCACATTAACATCGTAGATACCCCGGGACACGCTGATTTTGGTGGCGAGGTGGAACGTGTATTGGGCATGGTTGACTGCGTCGTACTGTTGGTTGACGCACAAGAAGGCCCTATGCCGCAAACCCGTTTCGTGACCAAAAAAGCCTTGGCTTTGGGTCTTAAACCTATCGTTGTTATCAACAAAATCGACAAACCATCTGCCCGTCCAAGCTGGGTTATCGACCAAACATTCGAATTGTTCGACAACTTGGGCGCAACCGACGAACAATTGGACTTCCCTATCGTCTATGCTTCCGGCCTGTCCGGCTTTGCCAAACTGGATGAAAACGACGAGAGCAGCGACATGCGCCCTCTGTTCGAGACCATTTTGAAACACACGCCTGCACCAAGCGGCAGCGCGGACAAAACGCTGCAACTGCAAATTTCCCAACTGGACTACGACAACTACACCGGCCGCCTCGGCATCGGCCGCATCCTGAACGGCCGCATCAAACCCGGCCAAGTCGTTGCCGTCATGAATCATGAAGAACAAGTCGCCCAAGGCCGCATCAACCAGCTGTTGGGCTTCCAAGGCTTGGAACGCGTACCTTTGGAAGAAGCTGAGGCCGGTGACATCGTGATTATTTCTGGCATTGAAGACATCGGTATCGGCGTAACCATTACCGACAAAGACAATCCCAAAGGCTTGCCTATGTTGAGCGTGGACGAGCCGACCCTGACCATGGACTTTATGGTCAACACTTCTCCTCTTGCCGGTACTGAAGGCAAATTCGTGACTTCCCGCCAAATCCGCGACCGCCTGCAAAAAGAATTGCTGACCAACGTTGCCCTGCGTGTTGAAGATACAGCCGATGCCGACGTTTTCCGCGTTTCTGGCCGCGGCGAATTGCACTTGACCATTTTGTTGGAAAACATGCGCCGCGAAGGCTTTGAATTGGCAGTCGGCAAACCGCGCGTGGTATTCCGTGAAATTGACGGTCAAAAATGCGAGCCTTACGAAAATCTGACTGTGGATGTGCCGGATGAAAACCAAGGCGCGGTCATGGAAGAACTCGGCCGCCGCCGTGGCGAATTGACCAATATGGAAAGCGACGGTAACGGTCGTACACGTTTGGAATACCATATTCCTGCACGCGGCCTGATCGGTTTCCAAGGTGAATTTATGACCTTGACCCGCGGTACCGGCTTGATGAGCCACGTTTTTGACGACTATGCTCCGGTTAAACCTGATATGCCAGGTCGTCACAACGGCGTCCTGGTTTCTCAAGAGCAAGGTGAAGCTGTTGCTTACGCCCTGTGGAACTTGGAAGACCGCGGCCGTATGTTCGTTTCTCCAAACGACAAAGTCTACGAAGGTATGATTATTGGTATTCACAGCCGCGACAACGACTTGGTGGTAAACCCTCTGAAAGGTAAAAAACTGACCAACGTCCGCGCCAGCGGTACAGATGAAGCCGTGCGCCTGACTACGCCTATCAAATTGACTTTGGAAGGTGCAGTTGAGTTCATCGACGATGACGAACTGGTTGAAATCACGCCACAATCCATCCGCCTGCGTAAACGCTACCTGAGCGAATTGGAACGTCGCCGTCATTTCAAAAAACTGGACTAATTCTGTTTGATTGATACGTTTTAAAATTGAGGCCGTCTGAAAAGTGTTTTGGAAATCCTAGATTTCATTTTTACACTTTCAGACGGCCTTTTATCATCTGTTCAAATAAAGTAAATCGGCATTTCTTCCGCTTGTACTGCTGCTTCATCAGCGCGATCATTCTTACGATATTGCCCCGGCGATATCCCATATTGCTTTTTAAATGCCTTGCCAAAATGCGTTTCCGATTGAAAACCCACCGAGAGCGCAACCGATAAAACCGAATCGGCTGTCTGCTTTAACAATAACGCCCCCTGCTGCAAGCGGATACTGTTTACAAAAGCATGAGGGCTTGTTCCCGTCTGCTGCTTAAATACCCGCATCAACTGGGCGCGAGATAAGTTGGCCATCTCGGTCATTTTCTCGATATTCCATTCCTCTTCCGGCTTATCCACTACTGCCTGAAGCAAATTCCGCAAACGTTTGTCCTGCCAACCATTCAGCAAACCGCTTAATTGCGCTGCCCCATTTTTCTCCAGGCTGGCTCGAAGTAGAAATACCAGCAACACCGAAGCCAATGCGTTCACGACCGCTACCGAGCCGGACAAAGCCTGACCGCTCTCATATTGCAACAATGCCACCAAATACTGTAAAGAAGGATGGTTGATATTCAGCAAAACAGTATCAGGCAGTCCCGCCATAATATCCGCCTGCGCTTCATATTCAAACCGCGCGCAGAAAAGATGCAAAGCCGCATCGCCTCCTGCATGACTCTGCTTGACTTTAAATGCGCCTTTTTCACTCGTCAGCACGCTGACACCGAGATTTTCACAACTGCTGTCGTTGCTCAAAGTATGCCCTACGCTGCGCGGAAAAAAAATGATATCCCCCGCACTCAGCAGCCTAGCCTCTTGCTCCCCATCAATTCGGATATAACCCGAACCGGCAGTTACGATATGTACCAAACCATGCGCACGCTTTGGTTCATGCCGCACATACCATTCCCCCCGAAAAAGACATTGAACATCCACGCTGCCTTTTACCTGCGCCAATTCGACCAGCCTATCCAAAATATCCATAGTGTTTTTTACCAATAAATGAGATGTTTTGACGATTTAAATCTTCAAATTATTGCAATAATACACACACCAAATACAAACGGATAGGATTTTTTATCTTATCCACTCACATTAAGAAAGGACATATCATGTTTAAAGACTGGCCTGAACATACCGCCTTGGTAAAAAAAGCATTCGGCGAATTGGGTAAAAACCATCCTAAAATGCTGCAAGCCTACGGCGTACTGGATCAAGCAGCCGCTGCCGAAGCACTGGATGCCAAAACACGCGAACTGATTGCCATTGCCGTTGCTATTACCACACGTTGCGAAAGCTGTATTAGCGTGCATGCAGCCGCCGCAGCCAAAGCAGGTGCAACCGAAAGTGAAATCGCCGGCGCATTGGCCACTGCTATCGCCCTGAACGCTGGTGCCGCTTATACCTACGCTTTACGCGCTTTGGAAGCAGTAGAAACCCAACGCTAATCGGTTTGTAAAATCAGGCCGTCTGAAAGCCAACTCCCCTTTCAGACGGCCTGATGAAATGCTAAACTGATAAAGTTATCATATTGTTTTCTGTCTAATAGGAGATTGAACCATGAAGAAACTGCTGACCGCCGTACTTTTTGCCGCCGCTGTTGCCACTCCTTTGGCCGCTTCCGCTGCCTCTATGCCTAAAGTTGAAAAAATTGCGGCACAGCCTGCAAAAGCAAAAGGCGTTTGGATTGATGTCCGCTCTGCCGAAGAATTTAAAGAAGGCCATTTGCAAGGTGCGCTCAATATTCCGCATGACCAAATCGTTGACCGCATCAAATCCGTCAGCCCGGATAAAAACGCACCGGTAAACCTCTACTGCCGCAGCGGCCGCCGTGCAGAAGCCGCGCTGACTGAGCTGAAAAAAGCCGGCTACACCAACGTAACCAACCATGGCGGTTATGAAGACTTGGTGAAAAAAGGTTTGAAATAAATCTAGTTGATTTTAAAAAGGCCGTCTGAAACTTTTCAGACGGCCTTTATTGCATTACAGACAGCAACTTCCAAATCTCAAACGTTTGCTGAGACCGGTTTCGTGAATTAATTGTTTGATAACCAAAATATTGGTGTTATCGGCCAACGCGCGAATGCTGTGCGCTTCCATCGGCTCAAGACGGATAACTTGCAAGCCTTCGGTTTGCAAAACTTCGTCCACCGTTTTGATTTCGGCTTTGCCGTTTAAAACCAAAAGCAAAATAATCGCATCCGCCTCATATGCCGGAATTTCATTATTCTTCTGCAGTGAAAGCTGAACAATCTCCTGATTGCCGTCTGAAGCAATCACGCCGCCCAATAAAGCTTTGGGGTCTAACTCATAATGTTTCATTATTATCCTTTCCGCCCAAACGTTGCCGATTCGTGGACAATCGCTCAAGCAAACCAGTACAATACCGTCCATCTTACCGATAGACACAATATTGTCACATGAACATATTAATCTCAAACGACGATGGTTATCTTGCGCCCGGTTTGGCTGTTTTGGCAAGAGTGTGTGCAGAATTTGCCAATGTCAGGGTGGTTGCGCCCGAACGCGATCGCAGCGGCGTCAGCAATTCCCTGACTCTAGACCGTCCTTTACAACTGAAACAGGCGGAAAACGGGTTTTACTATGTGAACGGCACCCCCACCGATTGCATTCATGTCGGCCAGCATGCCCTTGCCGACTTCAAACCCAACTTAGTCTTGTCCGGCATTAACAACGGCGCAAATATGGGCGACGATACGCTTTATTCCGGTACGGTTGCCGCCGCGACTGAAGCCTATTTAATGGGCATTCCCGCCATTGCTTTTTCGCTTGCCGACTCCAGCGGCCGTTATTGGGAAACCGCGGAAAAAGCCGCTTGGATACTGCTTTCCTACTTTCTCAAACGCCCTATTTCCAAACCCATCTTATGGAACATCAATATCCCTGCCGTCGCACCTGAGGATATCCAAGGCATAAAAATTACACGGCTCGGCCGTCGTCATCATGAACAAAGCATTGTTCCCATGTATAATCCACGTGGCGAACAAATTTATTGGATTGGGCCGGTCGGCGATGTTTCCGACAGCGAAGAAGGTACCGACTTTGGCGAATGCGCGTCCGGCTTCATCACGATTACCCCCCTGCAAGTCGATTTGACTGCCTACGGACAAATGGAGCAAACCGCTTCCTTTTGGTCAGAAATCCCTGCGCCTTAACAGTCCCTAACAGCCGAACACTTGAGAAACAAGCATATTTTTATTATGATATGCCTCGACGAGAACAATTACCCGAATACGAAAGTCATTAACATGTTGAAAAAAAGTGTATCTTATGCCGGATCGGCAGCTTTGGTTTTATTACTTGCAGCCTGTGCCAGCCAACAACCGGCTCCTGTAGTCGTCGGCACACAAAGCGGTGGTTCAACAACAAGCTCTACCGCTGACAATCCTTACGGTGCAGCGCCTTACAATACCAACACCAGCCCAGCGGCAGATGCTCCATACACTCCGCCGGTAAGTACACCTGCTCCAACGTACAACAGCGGCAGCACCGGCACTTACACGCCTTCTTATGCGCCTGTTGATATTAATGCAGCGACACATACCGTTGTTCGTGGTGATACCGTTTACAACATCTCCAAACGCTACAACATTACCCAAGACAATCTGCGTGCATGGAATAACTTGGCCGACAACACCATCAGCATTGGTCAAACCCTCCGTGTGAAACCTGAAGGCTACGTTGCACCTGCAGCTTCTGCAAGCAAACCTTCTACTCCAACAACTACAACTACTGCTCCGACTCCAAGCACGCCTGCCAATACACCGACCGTATCTACCGGCAGCAGCCGCAACGTCAGCGGCATCACATGGCAGCGTCCGACTACCGGTAACGTTATCGCCAACTTCGGCGGCAGCAACAAAGGTGTGGATATCGCCGGTACGCAAGGCCAGCCTGTTGTTGCAGCGGCAGACGGTAAAGTCGTTTACGCAGGCTCAGGCTTGCGCGGTTACGGCAACTTGGTCATCATCCAACACAACTCCTCATTCTTGAGCGCATACGGTCACAACCAACGCCTGCTGGTTAATGAAAACCAAACCGTGAAACGCGGTCAAACCATTGCGCACATGGGTAATACCGATGCATCCCGCACTCAGTTGCACTTTGAAATCCGTCAAAACGGCAAACCAGTCAATCCGGCAAATTATGTTGCCTTCTAAGCTGATTCAAGCAACCTAATTTCAATTCAATCCCTGCCTAAATATCATTTAGGTAGGGATTGTTTGTACCGGTTTCCCATGAAATTTCATCTTCCTCTTCTTTATACCCTGCTATTGGGCGGTTGCGCCGCGTTTTTGCCATCATTGGACGAACGCACCCAAAGCAGTTATCTTGACATCCCTTCAACGCCGCGACTGGACAGCGCCTTAGGTATTCCTTCTACCCCCTCCAAGGCCGATATTTCCCATATCTATCTGCTGAACGATGCCCATGAAGCCTTTGTTGCCCGAGCAGCCTTAATTGAAGCCGCCGACCATACTCTTGATTTGCAGTACTATATCTGGCACAACGACATCTCCGGCAAGCTTTTGTTCAACCTGATTCATCGCGCGGCCGAACGCGGCGTCCGTGTGCGTTTGCTTCTGGACGACAACAACACCAACGGCATGGATGATCTCCTGCTGGCACTCGACAATCATCCCAATATCGAAGTCCGTCTGTTTAATCCCTTCATTTTCAGAAAATGGCGTGCGCTCGGCTACGTTGCCGACTTTCCGCGACTTAACCGCCGAATGCACAACAAATCCTTTACCGCCGACAACCGTGCCACCATTTTGGGCGGACGCAATATCGGCGACGAATATTTTAAGGTTAACGACGATACCATCTTTGCCGACCTCGATATCCTCGCAACAGGACGCGTAGTAACAGAAGTGTCCCAAGACTTCGACCGCTACTGGGCAAGCCATTCCGCCTACAATGCAAGTAGCATAATCAAACGGGGAAACCTGCAAAAAGGACTAGCCGAACTTAATTACACCGACCAAGATAAAAACCAAACGCTCATCCGCTACCGTCAAAGCATTGAACACTCCAACCTCTATCAAAAAATACAGAGCAACCTTATGGAGTGGCAAAGTGTCAGCACACGCCTGATCAGCGATGACCCGGCCAAAGGCTTAGACCGTGACCGGCATAAACCGCCTATTTCCGAACGCCTACAAGACGCCCTCAAGCAACCTGAAAAAAGCGTTTACCTTGTCTCACCCTATTTTGTGCCCACAAAATCGGGCGTTAAAGCCATAGAAAAGCTGATTCACAACGGCGTGGACGTTACCGTTTTGACCAATTCGCTCCAAGCAACCGACGTTGCCGCCGTCCATTCCGGCTACGTCAAATACCGCAAGCCCTTGCTTAAAGCTGGGGTCAAACTCTATGAGCTCCAGCCCAACCACGCCGTTCCGACCTCCAAAGACCGCGGCTTGACCGGTAGCTCCGCCACCAGCTTGCACGCCAAAACATTCATCGTGGACGAGAAACGCATTTTCATCGGCTCATTCAACCTCGACCCACGTTCCGCACGCCTCAATACCGAAATGGGTGTCGTCATCGAAAGTCCCCAAATCGCAGGCCAAATGCAGCGCACCCTCGTTACGACCACCCCAAACTACGCCTATCAGGTAACGCTTGGCAATTACAATAAACTATACTGGTATGACCCAAGTGAAAAACGAACTTACGCACAAGAACCAGAAGCCAAATTCTGGAAACGGGTTACTTCAAAAATCCTGTCCATCCTGCCCATAGAAGGATTATTATAGAGACCGTCTGAAAACATAAATCATGCGACCGGAGAAATTCACCATGTCTCGACTCATCTGCAAAACCCTATTTGTTTGTACCACCAGCCTATTGTTGGCCTCCTGCGGCACCACCAGCAAACACAAATCCCACAAGCCGCAAATAACCGCCAGAAAAGTCCAACCTGTCCGCATTTCCCATATTGACCGCACACAAGGTTCGCAGGAATTGATGCTTCACAGCATGGGCCTGATCGGCACGCCCTACAAATGGGGCGGCAGTACCACAGCCACAGGCTTTGACTGCAGCGGCATGATCCAATTCGTCTATAAAAACGCCCTCAATGTCAATCTGCCACGCACCGCACGCGATATGGCCGCAGCCAGCCGTAAAATTTCCGATGACAAATTAAAAGCCGGCGATCTTGTCTTTTTCAATACCGGCGGCGCACACAAATATTCCCATGTCGGCCTCTACATCGGCAACGGCGAATTCATCCACGCCCCCAGCAGCGGCAAAACCATCAAAACCGAAAAACTTTCCACCCCGTTCTACGCCAAAAACTATTTGGGCGCACATACCTTTTTTACTGAATAAATCAAGGCCGTCTGAAAGGTATCGCCACATCATCGATACCTTTCAATCTATTGCTGATGAGTCAAGCTTGATTACAAGATAAGCCCTGCAAAAATTTACCCATAACAAAACACCATCAAGGAAATATCATGCACACAGAATCCGTTCTAACCCTCCTCAAAACCCTGCAAAACCAAATCTGCGCCGCGCTGGAGCAAGAAGATGGCGAAGCCAAATTTGTGCATGAAGCGTGGACGGGGAAACTGGGTATCGGCGAAACCCGCGTATTGAAAAACGGCGCAGTATTCGAGCAGGCCGGTGTAAATTTTTCGCATGTAAAGGGAACCAAAATGCCGGCTTCTGCCACTGCCCATCGTCCTGAATTGGCAGGCGCGGCGTTTGAAGCCATGGGCGTGTCGCTGGTCATTCATCCGAAAAATCCTTATGTCCCGACCAGCCATGCCAATGTGCGCTTTTTTATTGCCTATCCTGAAAATGCCGAGCCGGTTTGGTGGTTTGGCGGCGGCTTTGATTTGACGCCGTTTTATCCTTTTGAAGAAGATATCGTGCATTGGCACACAGTGGTGCGAGACGTATGCACGCCATTTGGCGAATCGGTTTATTCTGAATTCAAACAATGGTGTGACGAATATTTCTACTTGAAACACCGTAACGAAACACGCGGCGTGGGCGGCCTGTTTTTTGACGATTTAAACCGTTGGGATTTCGATACCTGCCTGAATTTTATCAAGGCGGTTGGGGAAGGCTATATCGCAGCGTATCTGCCGATTGTGGCCAAACGTAAAAACACGCCTTATGGAGAACGTGAACGAGATTTCCAACTCTACCGTCGCGGACGCTATGTCGAGTTTAACTTGGTTTGGGACAGAGGCACGCTGTTCGGCCTGCAAAGCGGCGGCCGTACGGAAAGCATTTTGATGTCCATGCCGCCTTTGGTACGCTTCGAGTATCAATATGTGCCGGAAGAAGGTTCACCCGAAGCACGCCTCAATCAATTCCTTATACCGCGCAACTGGCTGGAAGAAGCCGGCAGATAGTTTTACCTATAAGAGGCCGTCTGAAAAGCGATTCTCACTGGTTGAGACTACCTTTTCAGACGGCCTTTGCTTCAATTGCTTTGAATTTGCATACCTTTGCCTATCATGCTGTTTCATCTCTATAGAGTTTTTGAGACAATGCGCCCATATAAAAATCACCTCACAAACCACACTAAAAAGGAATAATCGGTGAAACGCATTTTCTTATTTATCGCAACCAATATCGCAGTTCTGGTTGTCATCCGTATTATTTTGGCCATCTTGGGCATCAACAGTACCGACCAAGTCGGCAGCCTGTTGGCTTATTCCGCAGTCGTCGGCTTCAGCGGCTCGATTGTCTCTTTGCTGATGTCGAAAACCATTGCCAAACATTCGGTCGGCGCCGTCGTCATCGACCAGCCCCAAAGCGAAGAAGAAGCTTGGCTGTTGGCAACTGTTGAAGCGCAAGCCCGCCAATGGAATCTGAAAACGCCCGAAGTAGCCATTTACGACTCCCCAGAGCCTAATGCCTTTGCAACCGGCGCGACCAAAAACAGCTCGCTCATCGCTGTCAGCACCGGCCTGCTCGACCACATGACCCGCGATGAAGTCGAAGCCGTTTTGGCGCATGAAATGGCACACGTCGGCAACGGCGATATGGTAACGCTGACACTGATTCAAGGTATTGTGAATACTTTTGTTGTCTTCTTGGCGCGTATTGTTTCCAGCATGGTGGCGCGCAACAATGACGGCAGTACGTCGCAAGGTACATATTTCATGGTCAGCATGGTATTGCAGATCGTATTCGGCTTCCTCGCCAGCATCATTGTGATGTGGTTCAGCCGCCAACGCGAATACCGCGCCGATGCGGGCGCTGCAAAACTGGTGGGCGCGCCGAAAATGATTGCCGCCCTGCAACGCTTAAAAGGCAGCACCAGCGATCTGCCGCAAACCATGACCGCAATGGGCATTGCCAGCGAAGCCAAAGATTCTTGGTTCAGCACCCATCCTTCTTTGGACAACCGCATCAACCGTTTGAAAAACCGCTAATCGAAAACATCAAGGCCGTCTGAAACATCAATTTCAGACGGCCTTTTTTTATTTCTTCATCAAAGCCCGTTTGATGATAATCATCCAGTCTTTCTTATCCAACAGCGGCCGCTGGTTAAACACGTCATATTTGCAACCGTCCAGTTTCTGCAAAATCAACTGGCCGCCGACAATAATCATGCGCAACTCAAAACCGATTCGTCCTTTGAGGGTTTTGCCCAACGGCGAACCGGCCTTCAGTATTTGAAAGGCACGTTGACACTCGTGTGCCATCAGTCGTTGAAAAGCAAAGTCGGCTTTGCCGGCCGCAATCTGTTCTTCGCTGACTTTGAACTTCTGCAAATCTTCCTGAGGGATGTACACGCGCCCTTTCTGCCAATCTGCCGCCACGTCCTGCCAGAAATTAATCAGCTGCAAGGCAGTGCAAATGCCGTCGCTTTGCGCTATGCTCACTTCATCGGTTTGCCCGTACAAATGCAACATAATGCGCCCCACCGGATTGGCGGACAAACGGCAATAGGCAATCAATTCGCCAAAATTTTCATAACGGTTTTTGACCACATCCTGACTGAACGCCGCCAACAAATCGTAAAACAGCTGCAACGGTAATTGAAACGGCTCAATCGCTTCGTTGTACAAACGCTGCATCAAAGCTGTTTGCGATTTCCCACCTTGTGTAATGCGGTCTAACTCTGCCTTCAGTTCGTCCAGTTGGCGCAGGCGTTCGACTGCTTCGGCATTGCCTTCGTCGGCAATATCGTCCGCCGTCCGCGCAAAAGCGTAAACGGCGTGAACCGGCTTGCGCAAACGGCGCGGCAGCACAATAGAGCCGACTGGGAAGTTTTCGTAATGATTGACTGACATGGGGAAATCCGAAAATTTAAAATAAAGTGTTTTTGCTGACAGGCCGTCTGAAATTCAGACGGCCTTACGTTTGGCCGCAAAGAAATCCTGCAATACGCTTTGGCATTCTTCTGCCAATATGCCGCCCAAAATTGCGGTATGCTTGTTCAGACGTTTGTCGGCAAACAAATCGACCACGCTGCCTGCCGCACCGGTTTTAGCTTCAGCCGCACCATAAATCACACGCCCGACCCGCGCCTGTATCAAGGCAGATGCGCACATGGAGCAAGGCTCTAAGGTAATGTACACGTCGCAGTCTTCCAAACGGTAGTTTTGCAAGGTCTTACCTGCGGCGGCAAGCGCGTTGATTTCGGCATGATGGCTGACATTGTGGTCGCCAATGCAGGTATTGTGTGTCGCTGCGATTGCCTCGCCTTGATATACGATGACCGCGCCAACCGGCACTTCGCCCAATACCGCCGATTGTTTGGCCTGTTCTATCGCCAACCGCATAAAGGTTTCCATATCGCTTTGCGAAGGGAAAACGGCAACAGGCGGATGTTTTTTCAAATCCTCGCACAGCTCCGTCTTTCTCTCCTCGGAAATACGCCGGGCATCCACACCTGAAACCAACGCAGCCAGTTGCCATAAGGTGCTTTTGGTTACGGTCAAACCCGACGCTTTCAGCAATAGAAATGCGTGGACTGCGCCGATTTCCTGTAAATCTTCCAGCGTACAAATACCCAATTCTTTTAGCGCGGTCAATGCTTTAGGGGCAAGTGGTGGCGTAGTCAGCATGGATTATTCCTGAAAATGCTGACGCGCCAAGGCTAAGGCCGTTTGAACATAATCGCTGTCTGCGTAAGGATCTAACGTGTGCGCCAAAGGAATTTTCCGCAACCAGGTCAACTGGCGTTTGGCAAGCTGGCGCGTGGCGATAATGCCTTTTTCGACAAAGGTGTCATAATCGGTTTCGCCTTCGAGATAATCCCAAGCCTGACGGTAGCCCACGCAGCGCATAGACGGCATATCGGCATGCAGTTGCGGATAATCGCGGCGTAAGGCGTGTATTTCATCTAGGAAACCGTGCTCCAGCATACTTAAAAAGCGTTTTTCGATTTGCTGGTGTAACAAATGGCGGTCTTCGGGGATAAGGGCAACCGTGCATAAATCCAATAAAGACGCAGCCTGCTTCTGCTCTGTGAAATGTTCGCTCAAAGGCCTGCCGGTCAGAAGATAGACTTCCAAAGCGCGCTCAATACGCTGGCTGTCATTGGCTTTCAGACGGCCTGCCGTTATCGGGTCAACTTCCTGCAAACGGCGATACAGGCCTGCCAAACCGTGTTCTTTTTTTTCCGCCTGAAGCTGTGCGCGCACCGCCGCATCCGCGCCGGGCAAATCGTTCAAACCTTCCGTCAGCGCATGGAAATACATCATCGTGCCGCCGACAATCAGCGGATAGCGACCGCGCGCATGTATTTCGTTCACCAAGCGCACGCAGTCGCCGACAAAATCCGCCGCGCTGTAACTTTCCAGCGGCGAGATAATATCAATCAAATGATGCGGTACGGCAACAAGCTCTTCGGCAGTCGGCTTGGCCGTACCGATGTCCATGCCGCAATACACCAGCGCGGAATCCAAACTGATGATTTCTACCGGCAACGATCGGGCAATATTTAAGGCCAGTGCGGTTTTACCGCCGGCGGTCGGGCCGAGTACGGCGAAGGCTTTGGGCGCGTTCATAAGAAAACGGAAAAATTAAAAATGCGATTATAGCAAACCCGGGCAAACCATATTTCAGGCCGTCTGAAACATTTGCTCTACATTATCAAAAGCGTTACACTTGCTGCGCCGTTTCAGACGGCCTTTTATATTGATTTCAAACCTGCTGCTGCCGTCATTGCGCCGGCAGTCAAGCCGTCAGCGACACTGCGTCGCTGTAAACACGAAAGAACACACTATGACCGTATCTCCCGTAGCCTTGCGCCGTCAAACCGAGCGCAAGCCGCATCCGACTGCGCGTTATTGGAAAAAATGCGATGTCGAGGCTTTATTCGGACTGCCTTTCCTCGACCTCGTTTTCCAAGCCGCCGAAATCCACCGCCAAAACTTCAACCCGCGCGAAATCCAGCTTTCCACCCTGCTCTCCATCAAAACCGGCGGCTGCCCCGAAGACTGCGCCTACTGCCCGCAATCGGCACACCACAACACCAATCTGGGCAAAGAGCAAATGATGGATGTGGACGAAATCGTCGAAAAAGCCAAAATTGCCCAATCTCGCGGCGCCAGCCGTTTCTGCATGGGCGCGGCATGGCGCGGCCCCAAACCCAAAGACGTGGCTGTCGTTTCCGAAATCATCAGCGCGGTGAAAGGCTTGGGCATGGAAGTGTGCGGCACCTTCGGCATGCTCGAAGACGGCATGGCTGAAGACTTCAAAAAAGCCGGTCTGGACTACTACAACCACAACCTCGACACCGACCCTGAACGCTACAACGACATCATCCACACCCGCAAACACGAAGACCGCATGGATACTTTGGGCAAAGTCCGCAATGCCGGTTTGAAAGTCTGCTGCGGCGGCATCGTCGGCATGAACGAAACCCGCGCCGAACGCGCAGGCCTGATTGCCAGCCTTGCCAACCTCGACCCGCAACCCGAAAGCGTGCCGATCAACCAGTTGGTCAAAGTGGAAGGCACGCCGCTGGCCGATGCCGAAGATTTGGACTGGACAGAATTTGTCCGCACCATCGCTGTGGCGCGCATTACCATGCCCGAGAGCTACGTCCGCCTGTCCGCAGGCCGCAGCAATATGCCGGAATCCATGCAGGCCATGTGTTTCATGGCTGGCGCAAACTCGATTTTCTACGGCGACAAGCTGCTGACTACGGGCAATCCGGACGAAGACGGCGACCGCCTGCTAATGGAAAAATTGAATTTGTATCCGCTGCGCTTTGAATTGGAAGAAGAATACAAAGCCGCGCAGGAAACACCCAAAATCAAAGTCGACTATTAACCGCCATCATAATGCCGTCTGAAAGGACAGGCTTTCAGACGGCATACGGCACTCCGGCACGCGGCGCAACATCAGGCGCGGCGCGTGCCGCCCCGTCCGAAGCCTGATAAACAAACCAATAAGGAAATACGATGAAACACATACTCCCCCTGATTGCCGCATCCGCACTCTGCATTTCAACCGCTTCGGCACATCCTACCGGCGAACCGTCCACCCAAAACGAAACCGCTATGACCACGCATACCCTCACCTCAAAATACAGCTTTGACGAAACCGTCAGCCGCCTTGAAACCGCCATAAAAAGCAAAGGAATGGACATTTTTGCCGTCATTGACCATCAGGAAGCCGCCCGCCGAAACGGCTTAACGATGCAGCCGGCAAAAGTCATCGTCTTCGGCACGCCCAAAGCCGGCACGCCGCTGATGGTCAAAGACCCCGCCTTCGCCCTGCAACTGCCCCTGCGCGTCCTCGTTACCGAAACGGACGGCAAAGTACGCGCCGCCTATACCGATACGCGCGCCCTCATCGCCGGCAGCCGCATCGGTTTTGACGAAGTGGCAAACACTTTGGCAAACGCCGAAAAACTGATACAAAAAACCGTAGGCGAATAAGCCCGTCGCCGACATAAAAGGCCGTCTAAAACTTTTTCAGACGGCCTTTTATCGTTATTCAGCATCAAAACCTTCAATCTTCCGTATCCATTCTTCCTTTTCCGCCTCGCTCAAAAACGAAGCGCGGAACGAATTGGCGCACAAGGTTTTGATTTCTTCCGCACTCAAATCCAAAGCCTCGGCAAGCGCTTCAAAATTGCGGTTCATATAGCCGCCGAAATATGCCGGATCATCGGAATTGACGGTTACCAAGACGCCGCGTTGCAACATACGGCGCAAATTGTGTTTCGCCATTTCAGGGAACACTTTTAATTTCAAATTGCTCAACGGGCAAACGGTCAACGGCATTTGTTCTTTAATCAAACGCGCCATCAAGGCCTCATCTTCTTCCGCCCGTACGCCATGATCGATACGGCGGATATGCAGCAAGTCCAAAGCCTCATAAACATATTCCGGCGGGCCTTCTTCTCCGGCATGTGCCACCGTCAACAAACCCTCCGCCCGCGCCTGCGCAAACACGCGCTCGAACTTGGACGGCGGATGCCCCTGCTCGCTCGAATCCAAGCCTACGCCAATGATGTGTTCCTTATAAGGCAAAGCCTGATTTAAGGTTTCAAATGCGCTTTCTTCCGACAAATGACGCAGGAAACACATAATCAAACGCGTGCTTATTCCCCATTGCTGTCCGGCTTCATGACAGGCGCGGACAATGCCGTTAATCACGGTTTCAAACGCCACACCCCGCGCAATATGGGTTTGCGGATCGAAAAATATTTCCGTATGCACGACATTGTCTTCACGGCAACGCTCAAGATACGCGCGGGTCAAATCGTAAAAATCCGCCTCGTGCAACAATACGCCGGCACCGGCATAATAAATATCCAAAAACGACTGCAGATTGTGAAAATCATAAGCCTGCCGTACCGCATCGACATTTTCATAAGGAATTGCTATATGGTTGCGCTTGGCGATTTCAAACATCAGCCCCGGCTCAAACGTCCCTTCGATATGAACGTGCAACTCGGCTTTGGGCAGGGCTTGGATAAATTGTTTGATATTCATATTTTCTCTGATTTTCTGTTTATATTTAATATTGAAGGCCGTCTGAAACTTTCAGACGGCCTTTGACCATTTATCTGTTAAAAACCATTTTCCATCATGATTTCGCCGGGGATGCGGTTGCGGTGCATAGCGTAGCCCAAATCCATCAAGGCTTGGAAAGTGTCTTTGACCATTGCCGGATTGCCACAGACCATAAAGCGCGTATCGGCCTTGGTGAACTTGAAGCCGACTTTTTCTTCCAAGCCGCCATTCTTCAGCAATTCGGGAATCCGTTTGCCACTCAATGCGCCTTCCGTTTCCTCACGCGTGGTGACCGGAACAAAAGTGAATTTATGGAAATATTCTTCAATCAGCGGATGCTCTTTCAAATCGGCAAGGCGCTGGTTGAAAATCAACTCGTCGGCGTAAGAGACGGAATGCGCCAAAACCAAACGGTCGAAACGCTGCCAAATTTCAGGCTGCTCAATAATAGAGAGGAAAGGCGCAATGCCTGAACCCGTGCAGAGCATAACCAAATCTTTGCCGTCGGGGAAACGCTCGGGCAAGAGGAAACCGGTAGCCGTTTTATCCAGCAAAATAGTATCGCCCTCTTTCATCGCAGCAAAACGCGCCGACATCGGGCCGCCTTCGATTAATACTGCGAAATACTCAAGCGTATCGGCGTATTCGGCAGACACGACAGAATACGCGCGCCAAATAAAGCCCTCGCCGTCACGGAAACCAAGGCGCGAAAACTGCCCTGCCGAAAAACGGTAGGACTCAGGGCGGCTGATGGCAAAAGTCATCAGCTTGGGCGTATAGTGTTTGATCCACAAGACTTTTTCTTCTGTAAACTTGGCTTCTGGAGAAGCTGCCATAATAGGTTTCCTTGATATTCGGTATCAGTTTCAAATAGGGCTTATTATAAAGATTCAAAAGGCCGTCTGAAATATTTATTTTCAGACGGCCTTTAAGATTATTCACGGCGCAAACGGATATTGATGCCTTTTTGTTCCAAAATCAAATCGTTACCATCAAAACGATAGTTCCACACGCTTTGTTTACGCAAAAACGCATCTTCCAGCTTCATGTCTTCACACAGCATCATACTTACCGCAATATGGCCAAAATCAATTTTGTCCGCTCCGATTACATTCGCTTGAAACATCATACCGTTGCAACCCATATTGCCATAAGCCTTAGGCATTTTGCTGAAATCCAAATAGGCGTTTTTATCTGCCAATTCTTTTTCAGTGAATTTATTGAAAGCGACAACACGCCATTTAGCGGCTAAAGTAGGCATTTTCATTTGCTTTGATTCAGATGATTTGCTAGAAGAAATATGTGGCTGACTTGATAAAGGCTTATCGGCAGGCGTAGAACAAGCAACCAATACAAATGCACCAATCATTGCTGAAATAAGGGTTTTCATGACTCATCCTTTTTTAGAAATCTTCTTTATCGTCTAACTGTACACCAAACGGACAACGGCTTTTTTACTATCCGCATCAAAAAATAGGTACAACTCATCGCAACCATATTCCTGAAATTTATATCCGCTCAAATAGCCGACATAAGAAAAAACTTTTCCATCATCTCGTTTGGGTGTATCCACTAAATTACCGTACTCTTCTTGGAACATTCCATCAATATGGTTAAAACCTTCTTCCAACATACCCTCTGATAATCCGCCGGCATCCTCAATCAAATCTCTATCCAACCCGTCATCCTGACATTGTGAATCTGCAGCTTCCTTCAATGCAACCAATTCTTCCAAAGTATATTTACTGTCCAGCTCAATGGGTACATATCCCTGAAGGAATTTTCCATATTTCAGATACAAATTTTTGATGGCATTAAAACAAAGATGATTGATTCTATATACGTTTTCTAATTCTTCCTGCGTATCCTGCCGATAAATATGCGGCGTTTTATACCAAGCTGCCTGATCAAAACTCATACCCTGTTTTTCCGCAATCTTTTGCGCCTGTTCCATTATTCTGGTTTTAATTTCAGACGGCATTTCCTTGTTTTCCAAAATAAAAAAATGCCAATCGCCATTAAATCGATATTTACCGTTCTCATCGACATCAAAACAAATACTGTCCTCAAAATTATAGCGGTCATGAAATGCCGATGTATGCTCACCTACGCAACCCGAATGAATTTCCGCAGGCTGGACGAAATGTATCCAAAACTCTTCACTATCAGGACGTATAAATTGAAGATTAAGCGAACAAATGGGTAAAAAATGTTTCGCGTGTCGCTCTATCTCTTCAGAAAAAACTTCTTCCGGAGAGGGGAATGGACGAATAAATTTTTCAGGGATATTCATCTTAATCACCATAATTTAAAGGCCGTCTGAAAAACTATCCACCTTCAGACGGCCTTTAAGCCTTATTTACAAAGTCGTATCCAATGCTTTGGAAATATCGTTCCAAATATCGTCCACATCTTCGATACCGACAGAGAAACGCAGCAGGCCGACTTTGATGCCCATTTCCATTTTCACATCATGCGGCACGCCGCTGTGGGATTGGGAATAGCAATGGTTGACCAAACTTTCCACTCCGCCAAGGCTAGAAGCCATTTTGACCAGTTTCATGTTTTTAATCACACTATTGGCCGCTTCACGCGTGTCGTTTTTGAGGTAAACCGTAACCACGCCACCGATGCCTTTGGGCATTTGTGCTTGGGCGAGTTCGTAATGTTCGTGAGACGGCAGGCCGGGATAGAACACTTTTTCAATGGCAGGATGGGCTTCCAAACGGCGCGCGATTTCGAGTGCGTTTTGGCAATGGGCGTTCATGCGTAGAGCCAGTGTTTTAATACCGCGCAACACCAGCCAACAATCCATCGGACCTGCAATCGCGCCGGTATGCACCATCATGTCGTGCAAAGGCTGCGCCAGCTCTTTGGTTTTGGCAACGACTACGCCCATCAGTACGTCCGAATGGCCGCACAAATATTTGGTAGCGGAATGGAACACAAAATCACAGCCCATATCCAACGGCTGTTGCAGATACGGCGTGGCAAAGGTGTTGTCGATGCCGACCAGCGCACCGGCTGCTTTGGCTTTCGCGGCAAGCGCTTTGATGTCCACCAAGCGCAAAAGCGGATTGGACGGCGTTTCCAGCCAAACCAGTTTGACATTGTGCGCTTTAAGCAGCTCGTCCAGATTATCCGGATTGCCCAAATCGGCAAAAACAACGTTCACACCCCATTTTTGATAAACATCGACCAATAAATCATAAGCGCCGCCGTAAATATCGGCGACTGCGACAATGGTATCGCCCGGGCGCAGGAAAGTACGCCATACGGCATCAATCCCCGCCATACCGCTGGAAAACGCAAAGCCGGCCACACCGTGCTCCAAATCGGCAACGGTATCTTCCAAGACCTGTCGGGTCGGGTTGCTCAGGCGCGAGTAGCGGTAAGGCACATTTTCGCCAATCTCGTGCAACGCGAACATACTGTTTTGATAAATCGGCGGCATCAGCGCACGGTTGTGTTCGTCGCAATCGTAGCTGGAATGGATGGCTTTCGTGGCGAATTTCATTGGGTCTCTGCCTATATAGATGTGAATAATTGAAGATTTTATCACTATCTGAAAAATAGAAACAATCAATGCAGGCGGATAAAGCAAGTGATATAATCTCGCATTTGCAAATCGGCCGACACGAGCCGACTCCCTCCACACGCATCTCAACAATCCTATCATGAAGGACATACCACGCATGAACGCCATTGCAGACGTGCAATCCAGCCGCGATTTACGCAACCTGCCGATTAATCAGGTCGGCATCAAAGACCTGCGCTTTCCAATCTCCCTCAAAAGCAAAGAAGGCGAACAATCCACCGTCGCCCGCCTGACCATGACGGTTTTCCTGCCTGCCGACCAAAAAGGCACGCATATGTCGCGCTTTGTCGCCCTGATGGAAAAACAAACCGATGCTTTGGATTTCGATACGCTGCACAAGCTGACCGCCGATATGGTTGCCCTGTTGGATTCCCATTCCGGCAAAATCAGCGTTACCTTCCCGTTTTTCCGCAAGAAAAGTGCGCCCGTCTCCGGCATCCAATCGCTGCTCGACTATGATGTTACCCTGACCGGCGAAATCAAAAACGGTACATACAGCCACAGCCTGAAAGTGATGGTTCCGGTTACTTCCTTGTGTCCGTGTTCCAAAGAAATTTCCCAATACGGCGCGCACAACCAACGTTCGCATGTGACGGTCAGTCTTATTGCAAACGCGGATGTAGGCATTGAAGAAATCATCGATTACGTCGAAGCACAGGCAAGCTGCCAGCTCTACGGTTTGCTCAAACGCCCTGACGAGAAGTATGTAACGGAAAAAGCATACGAAAATCCGAAGTTTGTCGAAGACATGGTTCGTGATGTGGCCACGGTGTTAATTGCAGACAAACGCATCGAATCATTCGTCGTCGAAAGCGAAAACTTCGAATCGATACACAACCATTCCGCTTACGCTTATATCGCTTATCCTTAAAAGCCGAGCAGAATAAAAACAAAGGCCGTCTGAACATTTCAGACGGCCTTTGGCATAGATTGAACGATAACATGAGACTATCGGTCATATATGGGCAACTCTATTTCGATATAATTCAAAAGCATTAGATTTCTCTCGCAATATTTAACATAAATTAAGCCGATTGTTTTTTCCATCATTTATAATGACGGTTCCTCAACGGCAACTCCGTAGATACTATGAAAAAATTCCTTTATTTCCTCATTGCATTTTTAGGCTTGAGCAGCTTCGCATTCGCAGTAGATGCCAATGATTTACTGCCTCCAGAGCAAGCCTTTGTACCTCAAGTCAATGTAACCGACCAAGGCATCAGCGTGCAGTTCAAAATCGCCGACGGCTACTATATGTACCAGTCCAAAATCGTTGCAGCGACCAATCCTGACAAAATCCTAGGCGAACCCAAATTCAGCAAAGGCGAAGAAAAAGAAGACGAATTCTTCGGCAAACAAACGGTTTACCACCATACCGCACAGGTTGACCTGCCTTACAAACAAGCCGCACCGCAATACAAACTGACGCTGACTTATCAAGGCTGTGCCGAAGCCGGTGTATGTTATCCGCCTGTGGACACCGAGTTTGACGTAAAAGGCAACGGGGTTTATCAGCCGCAAAGCGATGAGCCGGTTTCTGCCAAAGACCGCTTTTTACAACCGTCCGCCTCTTCAGACGGCCAAATGCCAACGCAACCCAGTACAAACAATCCCGACAGCAGCCGCTTCAAGCTCTCTTGGGATACTTTAAACGCCAACCTGTTGGCGTTTTTTGTCGCAGGTTTAGGCTTAAGCTTTACCGCCTGTATGTATCCGCTCCTGCCGATTGTTTCCAGTATTGTCGTGGGCGATAAAAAAGCCGGCAAAGGCCGCGCGTTTACCTTGTCTATGGTATATGTACAAGGCTTGGCATTGACCTATACCTTGGTCGGCGTGATTGCCGGTTTGACCGGTGCGCTGTTGACCGTATGGCTGCAACAGCCTTGGGTCGTACTTGCCGCCGCCGCGCTGATGGTGGTACTGGCTATGTCCATGTTCGGCCTCTTCAATATCCAACTGCCCAACTCCGTCCAATCCTATTTCCAAAACCAAAGCAACAAACTCTCCGGCGGCAAAATCATTTCCGTCTTCATCATGGGTATTTTGTCCGCCCTGATTGTCGGCCCTTGCGTTGCGCCTCCGCTGGCATTTGCTTTGGGCTATATCGGCCAGACCGGCGATGCCGTATTGGGCGGTCTTGCGCTTTATGTCTTGGCACTCGGCACCGGCGTGCCGCTCATCATCATCGGTACATTCGGCGGCCATATCCTGCCTAAAGCAGGCGACTGGATGAACGGCATCAAATACGCATTCGGCTTCATCTTGCTGGCTGTTGCCGTATACCTTGCTACACCGCATCTGCCTTATTTCGCAGTAGTCAGCCTCTACACCTTGCTGATGATTGTTCCCGCCCTTATGCTTTTAGCGAAATCCGGCAAACAAAAAGGCCGTCTGAAAACGGTTGCCGCCGTATTGGGCTTTTTACTGCTGATTGGCGGCTCATGGTTTGGCTGGCAAAGCCTCAATAAACAAACCACCGCCCTCCACCACTTCTTAACGCTGGTTCCGCCATCCGAAGCCGGACAAGAAACCGACCACGGCAAGATGTTTACCGATGTCAGCGAACTCAAAGCCGCTATGGATGCCGCCTTGAAAGCCGATCCAAGCAAGCCCGTGCTGATTGATTTCTACGCCGACTGGTGCGTATCCTGCAAAGAAATGGCCGCCTACACGCTCAACCAACCGCAGGTACACGAAGCGGTCGATATGCAGCGCTTCTTCCAAATCGACGTAACTGCCAACACTCCCGACCATCAGGCCTTACTGAAAGAATACGGCCTCTTCGGTCCTCCGGGCGTGTTTGTTGTCCGCGCCGACGGCAGTCATAGCGAAGCCTTATTAGGCTTTGTCAAACCCGATGCCTTCATCGAATGGTATCGCAAAAACGAGAAATAGCCGTCTATAAAAAGGCCGTCTGAAAACAGATTTTCAGACGGCCTTTTCTTATGTTTAAAAATTAAAATTCATCTTGAGCCCAACGCGTAGAACGCAAAATGCTGGAATCCACATCTTGAATATTGCGATAACCAGTAAATGCCATGGAAATATCCATTTCTTTATACAGGATTTCCAGCGCACGGGTTACGCCTTCTTCACCATACGCACCCAAACCATACAGAAACGCCCGACCAATCATCGTACCTTTCGCACCCAAAGCCCAAGCCTTCAAAATATCCTGACCGCTGCGGATACCACTGTCCATCCAAACCTCGATATCGCTGCCAACTGCGCTGACCACATCAGGCAAAGCTTTAATGGCGGACACGGTATCGTCAAGCTGACGGCCACCATGATTGGAAACGACCAATGCGTCCGCGCCGCTTTTCGCTGCCTTTTCCGCATCTTCAGGCTCCATAATGCCTTTGATAATCAGCTTGCCGCCCCACAAATCTTTAATGCGCGCCACATCATCCCAGCTCAGGCGCGGGTCGAATTGTTCGGAAGTCCACGAAGACAGCGAAGACAAATCGCCCACGTTTTTCGCATGACCGACAATATTGCGGAAGGTGCGACGTTCCGTGTTCAGCATTTTCATACACCATTCCGGTTTGGTCGCCAAATTGATTAAATTGGCAATGGTTGGTTTCGGCGGCGCGGACAGGCCGTTTTTGATGTCTTTGTGGCGTTGACCCAAGACCTGCAAATCAGCGGTCAATACCAAAGCCGAACATTTGGCATCCTTCGCACGCTTAATCAGGTTTTCCATAAACTCGCGGTCGCGCATCACATAAAGCTGAAACCAAAACGGCGCGCTGGTGTTTTCAGCCACATCCTCAATCGAACAAATGGACATGGTCGACAGCGTAAACGGAATACCAAATTTTTCCGCCGCACGCGCCGCCAAAATTTCACCGTCGGCGTGCGCCATACCCGTGAAACCTGTTGGCGCAATCGCTACCGGCATTTTCACATCCTGCCCAATCATTTTGGTTTCGAGACTGCGCCCCTCCATATTAACCAATACCTTTTGGCGGAAACGGATGTCTTTAAAATCCGAAGTGTTTTCACGATAAGTGGTTTCCGTCCAAGAGCCTGAGTCAATATAGTCATAAAACATACGCGGCATTTTACGTTTGGCAACAAGGCGCAAGTCTTCGATACAGGTTATTTTGCTTAAATTACATTTCATTGTCGATTGCCTCTGTTAAGGTAAAGATGGATGGTCAAGGCCGTCTGAACATTTCAAACACCTCATTATTTTACTCCATCAAAACAACTAAATTTTAAGAATAATTTTGATAATCTATATCAGTATCAATATTAAATCAAAACATTTTAACCCTGATATTTGTAGGGTTGATAGCCTTTTTTCAGACGGCCTTAAGTCCAAATTACAGAAAAATAAGGAAAATATTTTCCGATTTAAAAATCAGCCCATGCCACCATTTAAACAAACAATCAAACCGAACCGCCACATACTTGACTGAAACACTCAGATATTAGACAATTCCCCTACTAATAAAAACGCCCCACACAGGCAACCACACCATGAGACTGACTACCAAAGGGCGATTTGCAGTAACCGCCATGATAGATTTGGCGATGAACGCGCAAACCGGCGCTGTCAAACTCAGTGCCATCAGCGAACGACAAAGCATATCGCTGTCCTACCTCGAACAATTATTCAGCAAGCTGCGCCGTGCCGGATTGGTTGAAAGCCTACGCGGCCCAGGCGGAGGCTATATCCTTGCCGCACCCGCCGAGCAAATCAATATTGCACAAATCATCTCCGCAGCCGAAGACCGACTGGATGCCACACAATGCGGCAGCAAAGCAAACTGCCACCACGGTGCCCCCTGTCTGACCCATGACCTTTGGGAAAACTTAAACAAAACCATCAATGATTACCTCAGCAGCGTTACGCTGCAAAGCATCATTGAACAAAAAAACTGCAGCGACAGCAGTCATGTCGTTACTTTTACACACATTCATTAAACCGACTTGCGGCAAAGACCGCAGGCAGATGACCAAACGAAAGAGCAAACCATGACCGTCAAAACCCCCGTATACCTCGACTACGCCGCCACCACTCCCGTTGACCGCCGCGTTGCCGAAAAAATGATTCCCTACCTGTCCGATATTTTCGGCAACCCAGCCTCCAACAGCCACAGCTTCGGCTGGGAAGCAGAAGAAGCCGTAGAAAAAGCACGTGCAGACATCGCAGCCCTGATTAACGCCGACTCTAAAGAAATCGTTTTTACCAGCGGCGCAACCGAATCCAACAACCTCGCCATTAAAGGCGCGGCGCACTTCTACAAATCCAAAGGCAACCACCTCATTACCGTGAAAACCGAGCACAAAGCCGTGCTTGACACCATGCGTGAACTCGAACGCCAAGGTTATGAAGTAACTTATCTGGACGTACAAGAAAACGGTTTGGTTGACTTAGACGTGCTGAAAGCCGCTATCCGCGAAGACACCATCCTCGTTTCCGTAATGTGGGTAAACAACGAAATCGGCGTAGTTCAAGATATTCCTGCCATTGGCGAAATCTGCCGCGAACGCAAAATCATTTTCCACGTTGACGCAGCACAAGCATGCGGCAAAGTGCCTGTCGACGTTGAAGCCGCCAAAGTTGATTTGCTGTCTATGTCCGGCCACAAAGTATACGGCCCTAAAGGCATCGGCGCCCTGTATGTACGCCGTAAACCACGCGTCCGCCTCGAAGCCCAAATGCACGGCGGCGGCCACGAACGCGGCTTCCGCAGCGGCACCCTGCCCACCCACCAAATCGTCGGCATGGGCGAAGCCTTCCGCATCGCCAAAGAAGAACTCGAGCAAGACATGGCGCACTACCTGAAACTGCGCGATATCTTCCTCAAAGGTATCGAAGGCATCGAAGAAGTCTACATCAACGGTGACCTCGAACACCGCGCTCCAAACAACCTGAACGTCAGCTTCAACTTCGTCGAAGGCGAAAGCCTGATTATGGCAGTCAAAGAACTCGCCGTATCCAGCGGCTCCGCCTGTACTTCTGCCAGTCTCGAACCAAGCTACGTCCTGCGCGCACTCGGCCGTAACGACGAATTGGCGCACTCTTCCCTGCGCATCACCTTCGGCCGCATGACCACTGAAGAAGAAGTCCAATTCGCAGCAGAACTGATTAAATCCAAAATCGGCAAACTGCGCGAACTGTCTCCGCTGTGGGAAATGTTTAAAGAAGGTATCGATTTGAACTCGATTGAATGGGCGGCGCATTAATCAAGAGAAAAGGTCGTCTGAAAAATCCACAAGGCCTTTACCTTTTCAGACGACCTCATCAAGAAAAATACTAAAAATGACGATAATAAAAAATAAAATACGCCACTTACTTTCTTGTCTGATTCTATGCTCGGCCCCGCTGGTTTCAGCACAGACACAATCTGATTGGTCAACTATATTCAAATCATTTGAAAATGGCTGCCAATTCGATAAACATTTGGAAAACCTGTTGGATCCATTTAGTGATGTAAGCTATGACTGGAACGATAAAGACTCTAAATATCAAAACCTGCGTTTGAATTATCCCAATAGAGTCAAGCTGCCAAAGGCTTACCGTGATCTTGCGCACCCTCCGATGACTTTGCACCGCACGGAATTTAGTGAAGATGGAAAACCGTTTATTCTTGATCAAACCCGTTTGAAACTCAGCGGTACTTACTATGGCTTGCCTGTGGTTCATATCAGCCAGACGTTCCAAGTAGAAACCGCAGGTTACAGTTACACCCGTTTATTGTTGGATGTACCTTTGGGACAGGCACGCAAGGTGTTAAAAGGAAAATACCGCCCTATTCGAAAATACAGTTTGATTTTAGAAGAATACGAAACCCTGCAAGCAAAACTAAAACCGATTAATGTTAACGGAAAACCCCAAACAATTTTAGAATGTGCCTTTATAAATGGCTGATAAAACAACTGTAATAGATAATCAACTTAGACATTAAAAAGGACGTCTGAAACTCTAAAAATATACCTTTTCAGACGACCTAAAAGCCACAATCTTCAAATTAAGGATACAAACCCATGGACGAACAAGAACTCGACCTCGACAATCTCGACAACCTGCTCGAAGATTTTGACGGCGTTACCGTAGAAGGCGGCGTTGATTCAGAGAATGATGACGGCTGCGAAGGCGGCGCGTGCAAAATCTAAACTTCAGGCCGTCTGAATATTCGTAAACAAACCATTTACACCACTAAAAACACAAAGGAAACCACATCATGGCATACAGCGATAAAGTAATCGACCACTACGAAAACCCCCGCAACGTCGGTACTTTCGACAAAAACGACGAATCTGTCGGTACCGGCATGGTCGGTGCACCGGCCTGCGGTGACGTAATGCGTCTGCAAATCAAAGTAAACAATGAGGGTATTATCGAAGATGCAAAATTTAAAACTTACGGCTGCGGCTCTGCTATCGCTTCTTCCAGCCTGATTACCGAGTGGGTAAAAGGCAAAAGCTTGGATGACGCGCTGGCAATCAAAAACAGCGAAATCGCCGAAGAATTGGAGCTGCCGCCGGTAAAAATCCACTGCTCCATCTTGGCTGAAGATGCGGTAAAAGCAGCCGTTGCCGACTATCGCAAACGTCAGGAAAACAAATAACCTTGTTTGCCAGATACTTAGTTTGCAGACATTAATGTCTAAATCGGCTTGATAGGCCCAACTTGCCATATAAGTGCGCCAGTACCTGCAAAATCAAAGAAGACGATATGCCTTTTACCGATGAAGAAATCCAATCCCTACTTGCTGTCAAAGGAATAGGTAAAACCATATTGCAGCGTTTGCAGCAAATGGGATTGATGATATTGCCACTCTGGAGGTTGCGGATTTAGACGATATTTTGGAACAGGGCGCACAATTAACCGGCTCAACCTGTTGGAAAAATAGTCCGCAGGCCAAAGCTGCCATTACTGCCGCAATAGAGTGGGCAAAACAGCGTTTTCAGACGGCCTGATAGTTCAAGAGGCCATCTGAAATAAAAAAGCAGACAAAACAGAAAATGATTGCGAAATGAGGAAAAAAGCATGATTACCATCACAGAAAACGCAGCCAAACACATCAACAGCTACCTGACCAAACGCGGTAAAGGTTTGGGCGTGCGCTTGGGTGTGAAAACCAGCGGCTGCTCAGGCATGGCATACAACCTTGAATTTGTCGATGAAGTGAACGAGGATGACCTGATTTTTGAAGAACACGGCGCACGCGTTTATATCGATCCGAAAAGCTTGGTTTATCTAGACGGCACGCAAGTCGATTACACCAAAGAAGGATTACAGGAAGGTTTCAAATTTGAAAACCCAAACGTTAAAGATTCCTGCGGCTGTGGCGAGAGCTTCCACGTTTAAAATATCAAAAATAGCGAGAAAGTATCAAAACCATCCCGCCATTTTTTGGCTTCTTGCCTATTATAGCTACCCTTGCCTTTTCTTTTTCGTTCTACTTTGTGTCGGAACAAATCAGATTTGACTAAGGCTTTTAAGGCATTGTCTCGTATTTTGCCTTTATTGTGTTGCACCTTACCGGTCATATTGTTTTCCTTTCGTATAAACAGTTTCTGGATTATATCGTAAAATAATCCTCTTCTTTAGATTTTTTCCTTTGATATCATGTCTCAATACTTCAACCTCTTTCAGCTTGAGCCATCTTTCAATATTGATACCGAAGCACTCGAACAGATCTATCGAGCTTTAGCTGCCCGTTTTCATCCCGATAAATTTGCTTCTGCTTCAGCTTTTGAGCAGAAACAAGCCGTTATGATGTCTTCTACAATTAATGACGCCTACCGCACATTAAAAAGCCCTATTGATCGAGCCGCTTATCTCTTGAAAAGCCAAAATATCGATGCTGATGCACCTGAACACACTTCGTTTTCACCAGAATTCCTCATGCAGCAGATGGAATGGCGGGAAACATTGATGGATGCACAAATGGAACAAAACCATGATGCCATCCGAGCGCTGGATCAAGAAATCCAAGAAGTACAAAGCAACCTATATCAAGATTTACAACAAGCATTTGAACAACAGGATTATGAATCGGCCGCACAATGGGTACGGCATGGCCGCTTTCTTAATAAACTTCGCAATGAAATTGCTTCAATCTTATAAAGTACATATGCTGCTGCATTTGCCTAAGTTTTATTATGGCAAATGATTTTATATGTAAAACAAAAACCGTATCAGATTTATCTGATACGGTTTTCTTATATTAACTACCTATTAGCGTTTTTTACCAGTAACAGTAGCAACAGCCAGGTTTTCATTACGTTTCAGAGAAACACTTTCAACACCTTCTGGCAATTTGATGTCTGACAAGTGCAGAATGTCGCCAGCAACTACAGATGCACAATCCAACTCCAAGAAAGCAGGAATGTTTGCAGGCAAAGCAACTACTTCAACAGAAGTGTTCAACAGAGATACGCGGCCACCTTGCAATTTAACAGCTTGAGAGTTTTCAGCGTTAACAATGTGCAGAGGAACGCGGATGCGTACAGGTTGATCAGCTTTTACAGCTTGGAAGTCGATGTGTTGAACTTCGCGACGGAATGGGTGCATTTGGAAGTCACGCACGATAACGTCTTTAGTTTCACCGTTCAAAGACAGTTTAATCAAAGCAGTATGGAAAGATTCTTTTTCCAATGCGTAGAATACAGTTTTGTGGTCTACAGCGATAGCAACAGGCTCTTGACCTTCACCATACAGAATGCCAGGGATTTGGCCTTCGCGACGCAGGCGGCGGCTCGCACCAGTGCCTTGGGCTTCGCGAACAGAGGCTTGAATTTCGTAAGTCATGTTTAATACTCCAATTTAGATAAAATCGTCGTCATCGGCCGCGACCAGCTTAAGACGACATCGGGTTATGGCAGCAACATGCCGCCAATCATCACATCTTCATTGAAAAGATATGAGACGGATTCTTCATTGCTAATACGGCGTACCGTTTCAGCCAGCAAACCGGCAATGGTAACTTGACGGATGCGTTCACATTTTTTAGCTGCTTCAGACAACGGAATCGTATCTGTCACAACTACTTGGTCAATTTCGGAAGAAGCAATTCGATTCACTGCTTCACCGGAGAATACTGCATGGCTAGCGTATGCCAGTACACGTTCTGCACCGCGCTCTTTCAGGGCTACAGCCGCTTTACACAAGGTGTTTGCCGTATCGATCATATCATCTACGATCAAGCAAGTACGGCCTTGAATATCGCCAATGATATTCATCACTTCAGCCACGTTGGCTTTAGGACGGCGTTTATCGATAATGGCCAAATCAGCATTTAAAGATTTAGCAACAGCACGTGCACGTACAACACCACCGATATCAGGACTGACAACAGTCAGATTGTCGATACGTTGTTGTTTAATGTCGTTCAACAAAATCGGGGTAGCGTAAATATTATCTACCGGAATATCAAAGAAACCTTGAATTTGGTCGGCATGCAAGTCAACAGTCAATACGCGGTCGATACCTGCGGAGTACAACATATTCGCTACCAATTTAGCAGAAATCGGTACACGAACAGAGCGAGGACGACGATCTTGACGCGCATAGCCAAAGTAAGGAATCGCGGCAGTAATACGACCGGCAGAAGCACGTTTGAGTGCATCGGCCATAGTCAAAATTTCCATCAGGTTATCATTGGTTGGCGCGCAGGTAGGTTGCAAAATAAACACATCGCGACCACGCACATTTTCCAACAATTCAATGGCTACTTCGCCATCAGAGAATTTGGAAACGGTGGCTTCACCGAGTGAAATATCCAAATGTTTGACAACACGTTGTGCCAATTCCGGATTTGCATTACCGGTAAACACCATTAAACTGTCATAAGCAGCCATATCTTCACCTGATTCTAGATTTGATTTACGCTCAGAAAACATTACGCTTCCCTTTGCCCTATGTCTAAGACACTAATTATGCGATTATACGCGTAAAGACGGGTAAAAAAAAGTTTTTCAGCGTTATTGCGCTCTGAGCATAAAAAAGCGTGTAAGAAAACTTACACGCTTTTATTTGGCTGGGGAGGAAGGATTCGAACCTTCGCATGCTGGAATCAAAATCCAGTGTCTTAACCGCTTGACGACTCCCCAATAAAGGGTGTTGGCTGGGGAGGAAGGATTCGAACCTTCGCATGCTGGAATCAAAATCCAGTGTCTTAACCGCTTGACGACTCCCCAACAAAGGGTTTGGCTGGGGAGGAAGGATTCGAACCTTCGCATGCTGGAATCAAAATCCAGTGTCTTAACCGCTTGACGACTCCCCAACTTACTAAATCATATGAAACAGCGGATGAATATCTAACCCTTCCACACAATAAGCTTCATATGATTGAGAAACCTGTTGGTAAATTGTATTTGCTTCTTGATGAGATTCACTTGCTATAAACAAACAAGCCCCAGAACCGGTCATTAATGCATGACCATATTGGGATAACTCAACATAAGCCTTCCAAACTTCAGGATATTCCTGAAATACAACCGCCTGCATATCATTTTGAAACGGCTGTAACGATTGGAAAGTCGGCATTATGCTGGGTTTGGAATCCCGTGTCAAGCCTTCATGTGCAAAAATTTTAACTGTTGCCACATGGACGGGGGGCTTAACGATAACATACCATTGTTTAGGGACATCTATTTCAGCCAGCTTCTCACCCACACCTTTGGCAAAAGCACTTCTGCCAAAAATAAAAAAAGGAACATCTGCACCAAGACTTACGCCTAAATCAATCAGTTGCTGCCTACTCAAACCGCATTGCCACCATTGGTTTAAAACCATTAAAACCGTGGCTGCATCAGAGCTTCCGCCGCCCAATCCGCCTCCGGTTGGAATCACTTTATCCAACCAGATTTCGACACCGTGCGCTACGCTTGCATATGGCAGTAATAATTTAGCCGCCCGATAAGTTAAGTCTTGCTCAGGTTCAAGCCCTTCGACCGGCGTATGCAGAATAATCTGCCCATCAGTACGGATTTTCAGATGAACGGTATCATATAAGCCGATCAAACAGAAAATACTTTCCAAATTATGATAACCATCGCTCCTGCGGCCGGTAATCCTCAAATCCAAATTTAATTTAGCCGGCGCAGGAAAGGCTTGGATTTCCTCTGAAACAGACATGGCATCCTCTATTTGCGTGCTGCGCATCGGGTTTGTCCATTCTTATCCAAAGAGTGGTTTACCGTGTCAAACACCAAGCGGATATTAAACTTGGCATTTTCAAGTTGAAGCGTTTTGGGCTGTCCTGAACTATTTAAAGTGCGCGATATCGTCCAGTCAAACTGCTCCAGACGTCCATCAGGCAGGATTTTGTATGGCGCATTGGCAACGCGTTTACCATCTGCCCAAATATGCAAATATTGTACCGGCAAAGCAAAGCCCAAAAGCTGTCTGCTCAATTCCTCAGCAGTTTCCGCCTGATAAACCTTACCCTTACTGTCTACCGCCAATACACCTTCACTGTCTTGACACAGCTGGCCTACGGTATTGCCCAATGGGGTATTCACATCAATGGTTTGAACCGCGTTCTGATAAGTCCAATCGAAATTGGCATAAGAGCCTTTTCCTTCCACTTTGACAGCCAAACGACCGTCTGCGCTAAAATCCTGCACCTGCTCTGCTGCTTGCCAACTGTTTTGCTGAGGTAAGTTTGGCTGCGCACAGGCAGCTAAAAGCAATAAGGCTGCAACCGATGATAATCGTTTTAAATTCATGGATATTCCTTCATAGACCGTCTGAAATCAAACGCTTTCAGACGGCCTTTGGGTTTTATTTGTGTTTTTGAGTATGCGGTTTGCTGGGCGTTATACCGAATTTGGACATTGTCTCTTTTAATACTCGGAGATTGCTTCCACGTTTCAAGCCGTCATTCCAGATTTCTTTGGCCTTGTCTTGGTCTCCAAGCGTCCATAGGACTTCGCCCAAATGTGCGGCGACTTCGGCTTCAGGTTCTTTTCCATAGGCATATTGGATATACGGCAAAGCCATTTGGGCATCGCTTTTAAGATAATATGCCCAGCCTACACTATCATTAATGGCTGCGCTTTCCGGATCCATTTGATAGGCCATCTGAACCATTTTGAAAGCCTCGTCCAAATCCTTGCCGTTGGACAGCAAGGTATAGCCCAAAGCATTCCAACCATGCGGATTGTCCGGATACAACTCAACAACTCGGCGCAAATCGGCAATCGCCTTGCCTGGCTGATTCAGCTTCTCATACACCATCGAACGCTGATACAGCACATTGGCAAGCAGCTCCGGAGAAGCTTGGGTTTTCAAGGATTTTTCGGTGGAATTTACCAAGCTGTTCAAAGCGTTCAACGATTCTTGAAGATTGGTATTTTTAGACAATACGAACAAAGCCGTACTCAACAAATCCTTAACTTCAAAATAACGTCCTCTTTGCTCGGGCATTTTTTGTGCGCGTTGTACCAAAGCCCAAGCCTCTTTATGGTTGCCCTGTTTGGCTTCGATAGAAGCAGCCAAAATGGTTTTATCAAACGTATAAGCCGTAGCCGTTACCTTATCCAGCCATTGTTTGGCTTTGGCCAATTCTTCTACATCATTATATGAAACCGCACCAATCAACGCTGCACGGCTGCGCTGCTCTTCCGTGCCAGCTTTATAAGCCTTTTCCAGATAGCTGTTTACCGCAGAAATATTTTCTGTCTTGCTCGCTGACAATAAGGCAGCCTGAATATACAAATCAGGGTTGGGATTTTCTTCCAATAAAGTCTGCAAACGCTTAAAGGCCTTATCATTTTGACCATGGGCGATCAAATTGGCGATGTCCAATTCCTGCCAAATCGGAGATAAGGTTTTGGTGTCTGTCTCTTTGAAGAAGCCGTCCAAAATATCAGGATGCCGTTGCGCCATCAGCCGCAACGTCACAAAAGTCGGCGGCAAAATTTCGTTGTCCAACTTGGCCAATCGCTGCAATGCCGCAATGGCGTGTTTCTTTTGACCGTCTTTTGCACTAAAAATTGCATCCGCAATCGCCGCTTCTGGAAAGTCTTTATAATTCAAGGCCGTTTTATGCACCTGTTTAACCGCATCGCTGGTCAGATTCGGCTGTTGTGCTGCGGTTTGTGCTAAAAGCAGGAACACGCGCTTTTGCTCATCTTCACTACCGCCGGCAATTACCTTGTCCAATCCGCTCAAATTCTTATCGGCTTTACCCAGCAGCAAATTGCGCAACCAAGTCATACGCTTTTGTGTTTCACCAGGCTCCGGCTCGATTTCGCGCCATTTTTGGTAAATGGCTTCAGCCTGTTCAAATGCGTTTAACGAAACCGCCATCTCCAAAGCGCGTTCGGCCACTTCGGGAGATTTGGTGCGATGCAACGTTAAAATATAAGTAAACAACGCAGAAGCTGCATCACCCTTTTGCAGGGCCAGTTCTGAATTTAACAAAGTGAAAACCTGAGATGTACGGTTTTGTATACCCAACAGACGTATCCGCTCCTGCTCGCGCTCTTCGGGAGAAAAACGGTCGGTACGGCTTTTCTTTTTAATAATCTTAGCCGATTCAAAAACTGCATTTGAATCGCCGGGCGCGGCAAAAGTTTGTGTAACAAACAACATCATGACAGCCGCAGCTGCCACTCGAATACGGGATGGGGAAAACAACATAACTATCCTTTTTGAGAACCTGCCGACATTTTCAGACGGCCTAAGCACTTGCAGAACAGACGCAAAGCTTTATTTATCATTCAGGCATAACTGTAACACACGCACCCTATTTTGTTGACACGGTAACCGTAAACCTTGTGTAATCCTCATCTGCATAAAACGATCAGCGCCAAAAATGAATACCGACCACCTTATCCATTTCCTAACTCAAGCTTCACGCTTCAGCAGCCGTATGCAAGCAGAGCGCAATCAATTAGTTACCACTAAAACGGTCAAAGAAGCAGCCGTTTTGGTCGGCATCGCCTTGCATGAAGGAGCGTGGCAAATTTTACTGACCAAAAGGGCCGAGACCTTAAGGCAACACACCGGACAAATCGCCTTTGCCGGCGGCCGCAAAGATGCCCAAGACGACAGCCTAACGGCAACGGCGTTAAGAGAAGCTTACGAAGAAACCGCCATTCCGATTGCCGCATGGCAGACTTTTGCGCCGCTACCCTTTTATGACACACCTTCCGGCTACCGTGTTACGCCTGTTCCGGCAATTTGCACCCAGCCCGTCAACCCCAAAGCAAATCCCGATGAAGTAGCAGAAATTTTTTATCTGCCTTTGGACTTCACCTTAAACCTGCAAAACTACTCATACCGTCATCTTCATCACAACAATCAAACCCTCGCCCTCCCCGCCCTGCCTTTCCGACACTACGACATCTGGGGGCTGACAGCAATCATCCTATATGGACTGGCAGAACGTTATCAGCAATATTGCCAAGCTTTTAAATAAGGCAAGGCCGTCTGAAAACCAATATTCAGACGGCCTTGTTTGATCAATCCTCTTTATGCAGCTTCTTCATAGCATTCGACAAATTCTCCAAACCATTTCATCTCATCGCGCAGGGCAACCACTTCGCCAATTACCATTAAAGCCGGACGTTCTGCTTCGGCAGCCAACAAGCCCAAATCTTTCAGACGGCCTGTCCGCACGGTTTGATGCGGTAAAGTCCCATTGGAAATCACGGCAACAGGTGTAGAAGGCTGCCTGCCATAAGCCATCAGCTTTTCCGCAATCTCAGCCGCTTTAAGCGTGCCCATATAGATTACCAACGTTTGGCGGCTTAAAGCCAAAGTCTGCCAATCGGGCTGACTGCCCTCGTGTTTGCTGTGGCCGGTTACAAATAAAGCACCTTGGGCACAATCGCGATGGGTTAACGGAATACCGGCATAAGCAGTAGCTCCAAGCGCGGCAGTAATACCCGGCACAATGCGGTAGGCAATCCCGGCCTGATGCAGGGTTTGCACTTCCTCCCCGCCGCGACCGAACACAAAAGGATCGCCGCCTTTCAACCTTACCACACGCTCGCCTTTTTGAGCGTGTTCAACCAATAGACGGTTGGTTTCTTCCTGCTGAACATGGTGCGCACCAGCACGTTTACCCACGCTGATTTTCACCGCATCTTTACGCACCATCGCCAAAATCTCATCCGACACCAAAGCATCGTAAAACACGGTATCCGCAGCCTGTATCGCCTGCAAAGCATGTATGGTCAGCAAGCCCGGATCTCCCGGCCCTGCGCCCACCAAAACCACTTCGCCGCCAAACGGCGTTTCCCGGTTTAACTGCGTGATCAATTCACGTTCTGCCGCCTCGATATTGTTTTGAGCCGCAAAAATACTGAAACGGCTGTCGAACAACTTTTCCCAAAAATAACGGCGTCGTTCGACATGATGAATAGTCTGTTTAACCTTTTCGCGCCATTTACCGGCAATACGCGCCATCGTGCCCGTATGCAGCGGAATCAATGTTTCAATAATCTGCCGCCATTTACGCGCCAATACAGGCGCAGTACCGCCGCTGGATATGGCTATCTTCAATGGCCCCCTATCCACCACGGCAGGCACGATAAACGAACACAAGTCCGCCGTATCCACCGTATTGCACAATTTCACCCGTCGTTCCGCCGCTTCAAAAACACGGCGGTTAAACATGCCATTATCCGTCGCCGCAATAACGAAATACACCTCGTCCAGCATGGCTTCTTCAAACAAGCCACCCAGCCAAACTATTTTCCCTTCAGCCGCCCATTGCTGAAACTGCGGATTCAAAGTTTCCGCAACAACACGCACGCGCGCTCCGGCAGACAACAGGCTTTCCGCCTTACGCTCGGCAACCTTACCCGCACCTGCCAGTAAAACAGGGCGGTTTTTCAAATCGGCAAACAACGGATAATGGCTCATAGTCGTGCTCTTACTTTATCAATGATTGTCCGCCGATATTAAAGGCCGTCTGAAAAAATAGGAAAGAATGGTTTCTGATTTTCTTATGGTGTTTGGTTATATACCTGCAAAAAACCGTCTTTTGAATAACAAAACATTCAGACAGCATTTTTAAATTTCAATCACAAACCGAATTATTTTAGATATTTGCTATCAAACGGGGAACTTATTTTCCGCTCTGCCTACTAAAAAGTCTTAACAATTATTCATATCAACAACTTAAGTGATATTGATTTATTAAGGTAATTTCAAAATATAATATTTAGAAGCGAATATACAGCATGACAACTGAAGCAAAAACAGCCCCTTTACCGACTATTCTCTTTAACAAGGTAGCCTATACCAACGGCGATGATGTTATTCTGAACATCTCCAATGCGACAGACAAAATCACCTCTGTCACCGTCAGCCATTTGGGTACGGAAATCCAAAAATTGGATCATCTGAACTCAACCTCCGTCAAACTCTCTTCCGATATTTTTTCACCCAATTCAGGCTACGTCGTCAAAGTAGAAACCGTTGACAACACCGGCAACCACACCAGCAAAACACTGGGATTGTCTGTCGAAGACGACTGGACTATTTTTCCCCGCTATGGCGTAGTGGCAGGATCTAACGATAATTCGGCAGAACGAAACAACGCCATGACCAATGACCAGCTCGAAGGCTATCAAAACAATATCGATCAGCTGGCACAAATGCACATCAACAATTATTTCTTCTATGATGTGTACGACACAACCTCCAATCCATTTCCAAATGTCAACAGCTTCAAGCAAGAATGGGCGACTTGGGCTGTCGACAACGGCCAACCCAACCCTCCCCAAATCGATACCCTGCTGATTAAAAACCTCGTGAACAAAATTCACGAAAAAGGCGGCAGTGCCATGCTCTACAATATGCTTAACGCCGCCTCCAATGACGAACTCGATAATCCGGCCATCAAAGAAATTTTAAATAATGTCAAACTCTACAATGCCCAAGAGCATTCCAACTTCGGCAAAGCCGGTGCAGAGACCAAAACATCCGTACAACAATTCGTCGATCCTGCCGACAAAAGCTGGCAAAACTATATCGTCAACACCATGATCAAAGCCCTGAAAACAGGCGGCTTTGACGGCTGGCAGGCCGATACCATGGGTGATAACCTCGTTTACAAAATACAAAATGGCCAAAAGACTGAAAACTTCAGAATGTCTGACGGTTATGACGATTTGTCAGCCGCGGCTGCGGAAAAGTTACACGATTACGGTCAAACTTATATGATCAACGACATCAGCACAGGCAGGGCCGATGTCTTATCCACCACCGGCATGGATGTTCCTTACTCAGAAATCTGGCCGCGCGATTTTAAAGATACAGCCGGAAATACCCATTATGAAAACCACAACTATGCCGAGCTTAAACGCTTGGTAGGCCGTCTGTACGATTACAATCACGTTTCCCCGATTATTGCCGCCTATACTCGAAAAGGTACCCACCCGGAAGATAATTCTTCCGAACTCAATCCGGACAACGAATTGCTGGTCGATGCCGTTATCGCAGCGAGTGGCGGCTACCACATGACTGTTGCCGCATTAAACAACCTCCCGGATAAAAACGCACATGGTTTTGGTATTTTGCAAGATCCATACTATCCCGCTCAGACGCTCAAAACCAACGAAACCCTGGCCAAATCAGAATTCAACTATCAACAATTCATTACCGCCTATGAGGAGCTGCTTCGCGGCGAAGGCTTGGTTGAACTCAAAGACAGTCATGCCTCCATCGTAGCATCCGACGGCTATGACATGACTTCCACTTCAGGCGAAGGAGGCAAAGTTTATACATGGACCAAGGCCACCGCAGACGGCGGCCGAGTTGTCCAATTAATCAATCTCGCAGGCCTCGACAAAGACACCAATTGGAACAGCTCCAACCACCACACGCTGAAACTCGACAACCCTAAAGTCAGAATCCCGTTTGATATGGAAATCAGCGCAGAACAGGCCGAGCAAGCCATCGTACAACTGGCTTCCCCCGACTCAGACGATATATCCATGCACACATTGGAATCTTCCGTCATCTATGAAAACGGCAAACCGGTGGCACTGGAAGTCACCGTCCCGAGCCTGGATGTCTGGGATATGCTTTATGTCAGCAATTTAGGGCAGGCAAGCGTCAGCCAAACCTTTGCCGACGGCAAAACCACATTCAACGGCACCCACGCCGACGACCATATCAAAGGTACTGAAAGCGAAGACATCATCTACGGCAACCGGGGTAATGATGAGATTCACGGCGGCAGCGGCAATGACAAATTGTCCGGCGGCACCGGCGACGATGTCATCAACGGCGATGCCGGCAGCGATATTCTCTACGGAGGCGGTGGCAATGACCATCTGAACGGCGGATTAGACAACGACACGCTGTATGGCGGCTCCGGTAACGATACTATGTTGGGCGAAGCAGGCAACGACATCCTTCACGGCGGCGCAGGCAACGACACACTGTTTGGTGGCTTAGGGGACGATATATTGCACGGCGAAGCCGGTAACGATACCTACGTATTCAATCGCGGCGAAGGCCATGACACCATTTTCGACCATCACAGCACAAACGCCATCCAATTCGGCGCTGGCATTTCCCTCTCGGATCTGTCGCTCGAAACGGTCAACGAAAAAGACGGCACGACTTGGAACATCACCATTCGTGGCGAAAACAATCACAACGACCTCATCACCATCGACCACCAATATGCCGACATCCATACCGACGTCCAAGGTCAAAAAATCCCCTCAGTCAGCGAATTCCGCTTTGACGAAGGTACGTTCAACATTGACCAGTTAATGCATATTTTAGGTTAACCATTAAAATATCGAGCATCCCAAAGCCGGACTTTCAAAAAGAGTCCGGCTTTTCTTGCCTGCAACGCCACTTCCATTTTTCAGACGGCCTTTGCCTGCGTATAATATCGTTTTGTCTACAATTTGAAATCCTAACCAATGACCGAATCCATCCGCCTGCCCGCTTCCACACTCAAGCCCTCCACCGTTGCCCTGCCCGGTTCCAAAAGCATCAGCAACCGCACGCTGCTCTTGGCAGCACTCTCCGACAACGTTTGCGAAATCCATTCTTTGCTCAAATCCGACGATACCGACCGAATGCTTGAAGCACTCGACAAACTCGGCGTGCAAATTGAATCTTTACCTGAAGGCCGTCTGAAAGTTCATGGTGCCGGCGGCCGCTTTCCCAACCAATCCTCCGATTTGTTTTTAGGCAATGCCGGTACGGCATTCCGCCCCTTGACTGCCGCACTTGCCGTTTTGGGCGGCGACTATCATCTGCATGGCGTACCGCGTATGCACGAACGCCCTATCGGCGATTTGGTCGACGCGTTGCGTATTGCCGGAGCGGACGTACAATATCTGGGCAATGAAAACTATCCGCCTCTTCAGATCGGCAAACGCCAAGACAACGGCGAGCGCGTTATTCCGATTAAAGGCAATGTTTCCAGCCAATTCCTGACCGCCCTGCTGATGGCTTTGCCCTTGACGGGACAAGCATTTGAAATCCACATGGTAGGCGAGTTGATTTCCAAACCTTATATCGACATCACGCTCAAGCTGATGGCGCAGTTCGGTGTGGACATCATCAATGAAGACTACCGTGTATTTAAAATCCCGGCCGGTGCCAAATATCATGCGCCCGAACATTTATATGTAGAAGGCGATGCCTCCAGCGCGTCTTATTTCTTGGGCGCAGGCCTGATTGCCGGTACACCCATCCGCGTAACCGGCATCGGCGCACACAGTATTCAAGGCGACGTTGCCTTTGCGCGTGAATTGGAAAAAATCGGCGCAGATGTCATTTGGGGCGAAAATTTTGTAGAAATTTCCCGTCCTGCCGAGCGCAAGATTCAGGCTTTTGATTTAGATGCCAACCATATTCCTGATGCGGCCATGACCTTGGCCATTGTTGCGCTGGCCACCAAACAACCCTGCACCCTGCGCAATATCGGCTCATGGCGCGTCAAAGAAACCGACCGTATCGCCGCCATGGCAACCGAACTGCGCAAACTGGGCGCAGACGTCATCGAAGAAGCCGAAGCCATCCATATTACGCCGCCCGAAACGCTTACCCCCGATGCCGTTATCGACACTTACGACGACCACCGCATGGCCATGTGTTTCTCGCTGGTTTCGCTTTTGGGCGTCCCCGTCATCATCAACGACCCGAAATGTACGCATAAAACTTTCCCCGACTATTTCCAAGTTTTTGCATCATTGACCAACTGATTGATTATTCAACATTTCAGACGGCCTGTTGCATACAAAAAACACAGGCCGTCTGAAAAATAAAAATAAAACTATACTTTTTCTTAATTTGTGCGATAATAGCTAAATAAATTCTTAGCGATTCATATTTCCTTTCGGAGAGAAAACATGTCAGACGAAAAAAGCAAAGCCTTAGCCGCAGCCCTTGCCCAAATCGAAAAAAACTTCGGCAAAGGCTCCATCATGAAAATGGACGGCAGCCAACAGGAAGAAAACCTTGATGTTATTTCCACCGGCTCCCTCGGCGTGGACTTAGCACTCGGCGTCGGCGGCCTGCCCCGCGGCCGCGTGGTTGAAATTTTCGGCCCGGAATCCTCCGGTAAAACTACACTCTGTCTCGAAGCCATTGCCCAATGCCAAAAAAATGGCGGCATCTGCGCATTCATCGATGCCGAGCATGCTTTTGACCCGATTTACGCCCGCAAACTCGGCGTAAAAGTTGAAGAACTCTATCTCTCCCAACCGGATACCGGCGAACAGGCATTGGAAATCTGTGATACCTTGGTACGCTCCGGCGGTATCGATATGGTCGTTGTCGACTCCGTAGCCGCACTTGTGCCTAAAGCCGAGATCGAAGGCGAAATGGGCGACAGCCACGTCGGCCTGCAAGCCCGCCTGATGAGCCAAGCCCTGCGCAAACTGACCGGCCACATCAAACGCACCAATACATTGGTTGTTTTCATTAACCAAATCCGTATGAAAATCGGCGTGATGTTCGGCAGCCCTGAAACCACAACCGGCGGTAACGCGCTCAAATTCTATGCCTCTGTCCGCCTCGACATCCGCCGTACCGGTCAGATTAAAAAAGGCGATGACGTGATTGGTAACGAAACCAAAGTCAAAGTCATCAAAAACAAAGTTGCCCCTCCGTTCCGTCAAGCCGAATTCGATATTCTTTACGGCGAAGGCATTAGCTGGGAAGGTGAATTGATCGACTTGGGCGTCAAACATGACATCGTTGAAAAATCCGGCGCATGGTACAGCTACAACGGCGCAAAAATCGGCCAAGGTAAAGACAATGTACGCGTTTGGCTGAAAGAAAACCCTGATATCGCCAACGAAATCGATGCCAAAATCCGTGCGGCAGTCGGTATCAATGTCGATATTACCGAAGGCAAATTGGACGACACCGACGGCGAACGTCCTGAGGAATAAGTCTGTCTGAAATTAAAGGTTAAAGACCAAATAAAAGGCCGTCTGAAATCCGACCATTAATCGGATTTCAGACGGCCTTTTATTCAATACTGCTTAAAGCCCCAATGCCTGAGCATGAAACTCAATATGCGAATCGATAAAGCTGGCAATAAAGAAATAGTCATGCCCATAGCCCGGGCGTACTTTATATTGGATATTGAAACCTTTTTCGCGTGCTGAGCGGACAAACCCTTCCAGTTGCAGGACTTCAGGATACAAAGCATCTTCACTGCCGACATCAATCAAAACAGGCAATTTATGCGAGGCCGTCTGAAGCAGCTCTGTACTGTCATAGCGTTTCCACGTTTCCACGTTTTGGCCCAAATAAGCCGAAAACGCCTGCCTGCCGCCTTCCGTATCGATAGGATGACATAAAGGCGCAAAGGCTGAAACCGCAGCATATCGGCCGGGATGCTTCAAAGCCAACTGCAGCGCACCATGCCCGCCCATGCTGAAACCTGCAATGCTGCGCTCTTGCGTTACCGGAAAATGATGCTCGATCAAATCAGGCAATTCTTGGCTGATATAGCTTTCCATTTGGTAATGCTGCGCCCAAGGTGCTTCAGTTGCATTGACATAAAATCCGGCGCCCTGTCCAAGATAATGTTCCTCACTGTCGGCAACATGCCGACCGCGTGGCGAGGTATCCGGGAAAACCACGATAATATTCCATTGCGCCGCAAAACGTTGGATCCCGCTTTGTTGAACCAATTCAGAACCATCACTATTTAAGCCGGAAAGAAAATATAAAACAGGCGCGGGATAGCCTTTTAAGACTTGTGGCGGCAGATAGACATCAAATACCATATCCGTCCGGCAGGTTTGAGAAAAATGGCGGTACCGTTCCTGATACCCGTTAAACATCTTTCTGCGTTCCAGCAAATGCAATTCTGAATTTTTCATTTTATTCCTTGTAAGGAAACAACAATGAGCAGAATGTTAGCGCAAAACCTGCTCATCGTGTTGTTGCCCCATCTTTTTAAGGCAACCCAATCTGCTTTAAACAAGGCTTGCCAATCATGCGAAATCATTACGCCGACAGCATTTAAAATCTATACACAATCTCTGTGGATAAATCTGTTGATAAGCTTTGGGTAATCGTAAAATTTTCTTTAGGAACAAACCAAGTCTTAAATTGACTAAAATTTAATCAAATAAAATATAATAAAATCAAGTGGTTATATTTATAAGATTTTACTATAATCATACAGTGAAAATTTATAGGTAAAACAAGGTTATGCGGCTTTGTGCATAAATTAGGGTTGACATCCCTAAAAATCACCCCGAATCAAAAGCTGCGTAAAACAACGGCCGATTTCATCAGATGCCATTCAAAAGACACGCGGCCATACATTTTGCGTTACAATACGCACTTATTTTTAAGAAAGAAAAATACGCCATGAAAGCCTCCCAGTTCTTCATTTCTACCCTTAAAGAAGCCCCTGCCGAAGCCGCACTTGCCAGCCACAAGCTGATGATTCGTGCCGGCTTGATCAAAGCCAACGCATCCGGTCTTTATACTTGGATGCCGATGGGTCTGCGCGTATTGCGCAAAGTTGAAAATATCGTGCGTGAAGAAATGGCCCGCGCAGGTAGCGTGGAGCTGCTGATGCCGGTGGTACAACCTGCCGAGCTGTGGCAGGAATCCGGCCGCTGGGAGTTTTACGGTAAAGAACTGCTGCGCCTGAAAGACCGTCATGACCGTGATTTCTGTATGGGTCCGACTTGTGAAGAAGTGATTGCCGACATCGTGCGCAAAGAAGTCAACAGCTACAAACAACTGCCGAAAAACTTTTATCACATCCAAACCAAATTCCGCGATGAAGTGCGTCCGCGCTTCGGTGTGATGCGCGCGCGCGAGTTCGTCATGAAAGACGCTTATTCCTTCCATGCCGACTATGCCTCGCTTCAGACGACCTATCAGGATATGTACGACGCTTACTGCCGTATCTTTACCCGTCTGGGCTTGGAATTCCGCCCCGTAGCCGCAGACACCGGCAGCATCGGTGGTACCGGCTCTCACGAATTCCAAGTATTGGCTGAAAGCGGCGAAGACGTTATCGCATACAGCGATACTTCCGATTACGCCGCCAATATCGAATTGGCACCCACCTTGCCGCTCAAAGGCGAACGCGCCGCTGCTCAGGCCGAGTTGACCAAAGTACATACACCAAATGTCAAAACCATTGAGTCTTTGGTTGAATTCCTCAATATTCCGGTTGAACAAACCCTCAAATCCATCGTGGTTGAAGGCGAAAACGAAGGCGAACTCGTCCTGCTGCTGTTGCGTGGCGACCATGAGTTTAACGACATCAAGGCGGAAAAACTGGCCGGCGTGAAATCGCCACTGACCATGGCAAGCCCTGCCGCGATTATTGAACAGTTCGGCGCCAACGGCGGCTCTCTCGGCCCTGTCAACTTCAAAGGCAAAGTCTATGCCGATTTCGCCACCGAAAAAGGCGCAGACTGGGTTATCGGCGCAAACGAAGACGACTACCACTATACCGGCTTCAACTTCGGCCGAGATGCTGCCGAGCCTGAATTTGTCGATTTACGCAATGTCATCGAAGGCGACATTAGCCCTGACGAACAAGGCCGTCTGAAACTGGCGCGCGGTATTGAAGTCGGCCACGTTTTCCAATTGCGCGACAAATATACCCAAGCCATGAATGTCAGCTTCTTGGACAATAACGGCAAATCCCAAATCATGGAAATGGGCTGCTACGGTATCGGTATTACCCGCGTTGTGGCCGCCGCCATCGAACAAAACAACGACGAAAAAGGCATTGTTTGGACCAAAGCAATGGCGCCGTTTGAAGTCGTTATCGTGCCGATGAACTACAAAAAATCAGACGCCGTGCGCGAAGCCGCCGACAAAATCTACGCCGAGCTTTTGGCTGCTGGTGCGGATGTTTTGTTGGATGACCGCGACGAACGTGCAGGCGTATTGCTGAATGACTCCGAGCTGTTGGGTATTCCTCACCGCATCGTGATCGGCGATCGCGCATTGAAAGAAGGCAATGTCGAATATGCCGAGCGCCGTAACAATCAGGCTCAAGCCGTTGCAGTATCAGAAGTTGTCGCCAAGGTTTTGGCCGCATTGAACGCTTAAATTTTTTTCAATAATGAAAAGGCCGTCTGAAACTGATTATTTCGTTTCAGACGGCCTTTTTCTGTTTTAATAAATAATGTTTTTTCCGTAGCTCTCTAATATTTCTTTGATTTTCAGAATGGTTTCTTTGGGCGGCGGATGTACGCCTTTTAATTTGTATTCGTCGCCGCACAAAGCCCATTTGTGTGCGCCCAATTCGTGATACGGCAAGAGCTCGACCATTTCGACATTATCCATATCACCGATAAACTCGCCCAATAAATGCGCTGACCGCTCATCATCGGTATAACCGGGAACAACCACATAACGCACACGCGTCGGCTGATTGCGTTCAGCAAGATAGCGCGCGAATTTCAGCGTTTTGGTATTTGGAATACCGACAAGCACTTTATGAATTTCAGGATCGATTTGTTTTAAGTCGAGCATGACCAAATTGGTATGATCGAGCAAATCATCCAAAATCGAATCATAGTGCAAAGCATAGCCATTGCTGTCTAGACAGGTATGGATATCGTGTTCCCGACAGGCCGTAAACCAATCGCATACAAACTCATATTGCAATAACGGCTCGCCGCCGGTTGCCGTTACGCCTCCGCCTGTCGCACGCAAATAATGACGATAGGTCATGACCTGCTTCATCACAGTTGCCACATCCAATTCCTGCGCCTGCTCAGTATGAAGATCCCATGTGTCACGATTATGGCAATACAGGCAACGCATCAGGCAGCCTTGCAAAAAGAGCACGTAGCGCAAACCCGGACCATCGACAGCACCGCAAGATTCAATCGAATGAATAATGCCTTTACCGTTATAGTGACGGTGGCCAAGGTCTTTCAGTGCCAGCTCGGGGGTAATGGCAAAAGTCGTGGACATAGTGTTCGGCTCAAAAATGTTTTTGCTTATATGGATTGTACGATAATAAAGGCCGTCTGAACATTTCAGACGGCCTCGGAGCTTTGTTTCAAAACAAACCAAATGCAAATTTAGCTTCCGGTTTGTTTCTCCACCCGGATTACATGGTTTCTGTGAATGTACGGGTAATCACGTCAAGCTGTTGTTCGCGGGTCAGCGAGTTGAAGCGAACCGCATAACCGGACACACGAATGGTCAACTGCGGATATTTCTCTGGATTGTGCATCGCATCTTCCAAAGTCTCGCGATTCAATACGTTGACGTTCAAGTGTTGGCCGCCTTCCAAAATACCGTCTTCATGGTGGAAATAACCGTCCATCAAACCGGCAAGGTTGCGTTCGCGAGAATACTCGTCTTTACCCAACGCGCCAGGAATAATGGAGAAGGTATAGGAAATACCGTCTTTGGCAAACTCAAATGGCAGTTTGGCTACGGAAGTCAATGAAGCGACTGCACCGTTGACGTCACGACCGTGCATTGGGTTTGCACCCGGACCAAACGGAGCGCCTGCACGGCGGCCGTCTGGAGTATTACCGGTTTTCTTACCGTAAACAACGTTGGAAGTAATGGTCAGTACGGACTGAGTCGGAGTGGCGTTGCGGTAAGTTTTGTGGGTTGCCACTTTTTTCATGAAGCGTTCAACCAAATCGCAAGCAATATCGTCAACGCGGTCGTCGTTGTTACCAAATTGTGGGTATTCGCCTTCGATTTCGAAGTCAACGGCAATGCCATTTTCGTCACGAATCGGTTTCACTTTGGCGTACTTAATGGCGGACAATGAGTCGGCAGCCACAGACAAACCGGCGATACCGCATGCCATCGTACGTTTCACATCACGGTCATGCAATGCCATCAATGCAGCTTCGTAGCTGTATTTGTCGTGCATGTAGTGAATAATGTTCAGCGCGGTAACGTATTGGGTTGCCAACCAATCCATGAATTTGTCCATGCGCTCAAAGACAGTGTCGTAGTCCAAAACTTCGTCCATAATCGGCTCGGTTTTCGGACCAACTTGCTCTTTAGATTTCTCGTCCACGCCGCCATTGATTGCGTACAGCAGAGTTTTAGCCAAGTTGGCGCGTGCGCCGAAGAACTGCATTTGTTTGCCGACCACCATCGGGCTGACGCAGCAGGCAATGGCGTAGTCGTCGCTATTGAAGTCAGGGCGCATCAAATCGTCGTTTTCGTATTGGATGGACGAAGTATCGATGGATACTTTGGCGCAGAATTCTTTAAAGCCTTGCGGCAGTTGTTCTGACCACAATACAGTGATGTTTGGCTCAGGAGACGGGCCCATGTTGTACAGAGTATGCAGCACGCGGAAGTTGGTGCGGGTTACCAAGGTACGGCCATCCAAGCCCATGCCACCGATAGATTCGGTTGCCCAAATCGGGTCGCCGGAGAACAGTTGATCGTATTCCGGAGTACGCAGGAAACGGACCATACGCAGTTTCATCACCAAGTGGTCAATGAATTCTTGCGCTTGGGTTTCGGTAATCACACCGTTTTTCAGGTCGCGTTCGATGTAGATGTCCAAGAATGAAGATACACGGCCGAAAGACATCGCCGCACCGTTTTGAGATTTAACGGCAGCGAGGTAGGCAAAGTAAGTCCATTGGATGGCTTCTTGTGCATTTTTTGCAGGGCCGGAAATATCGTAGCCGTAAGAAGCTGCCATTTCTTTCATTTGGTTCAATGCTTTATATTGCTCATTGATTTCTTCGCGGCGGCGGATCACTTCTTCCAAGTCCACACCGTTTTCCAAATCGGCTTGCAGTGAGTTGAACTGGTTGAGTTTGTCTTTCATCAAGAAGTCGATACCGTACAATGCCACGCGGCGGTAGTCGCCGATAATACGGCCGCGGCCATAAGCATCCGGCAGGCCGGTAATCACGCCTGATTTGCGGCAGCGGCGGATGTCGGGCGTATAAACGTCAAATACGCCTTGGTTGTGGGTTTTGCGGTATTTGGTGAAAATTTCGCTGACTTCGGGATTCAATTCAACGTTGTACACTTTGCACGCGTCTTGCACCATTTTCAAACCGCCAAACGGCATGATAGAGCGTTTCAAAGGCTCGTCTGTTTGCAGGCCGACAATGGTTTCCAAATCTTTGTTGATGTAGCCTGGAGCGTGGCTGGTAATACCGGAGACGATTTGCGCGTCGATTTTATACGGCTCGTGTGTACGGTTTTCAACCTTGATACCTTCCATCACTTCCGCCCACAGTTTGGTTGTGGCTTCGGTTGCTGGTGCCAAGAAAGAGGCATCGCCTTCATATGGCGTGTAGTTTTTTTGAATAAAATCGCGGACATCTACGTTGGTTTCCCAGTTGCCACCGACAAAACCTTCCCAAGCGGCTGGACGTTGCTGAACATCATTTGACATATCAAGCTCCTAATTTTATTGAAAATATAGACTGTAAATTTTCTGAAAGGATAACATCAATACCCATTTATTTACAGGGGTTTTTATGAAATAAAATTACAGATTTGGTTTTTCTTGATTTACGTCAATGAGAATAATTGTTACTTGGCACTACATCTCACTTTCCAAACATTCGTACTTAAAAACAGCGTAAAATACAAAATTCAGCCCTGAAGACAGGTGTTCTTCAGGGCTGAGTTTTTATTGCATTTTATATAAAAGGCCGTCTGAATTTTCAGACGGCCTTTTATTCACTTAATCAATTAAGCAAACGGATGATGCAAAACAATGGTTTCTTCACGGTCAGGACCGGTTGAAACAATGGCCACAGGCGCACCGCACACTTCTTCAATACGTTTCAGATAAGCTTTAGCGTTTTCAGGCAGCTTGTCGTACTCTTTCACACCGAAAGTCGACTCGCTCCAACCCGGCATGGTTTCATAAATCGGTTTGCAGGTTTCTACCGCATCGGAGCCGCAAGGCAGAATGTCGGTTTTGCTGCCATCAGGCAATTCATAACCTACACAGATATTGATATTCTCAATACCATCCATCACGTCCAGCTTGGTAATGCACATGCCGGAAATGCCGTTAACTTGAATAGAGCGTTTCAGAGCAGCTGCGTCAAACCAGCCACAACGACGCGCACGACCGGTTACGGAGCCGAACTCATGGCCGCGTTCAGCCAAGCCTGCGCCCACTTCGTCAAACAATTCAGTCGGGAATGGGCCGGAACCCACGCGGGTGGTATAGGCTTTAACGATACCCAAAACGTAATCCTGCATTTGCGGGCCCACGCCTGCACCGGCAGAAGCGGCACCTGCCAAGCAGTTGGACGAAGTTACAAACGGATAAGTACCGTAGTCGATGTCCAGCAACGTACCTTGTGCGCCTTCAAACAACAGGCTTTCGCCTTTGCGGTTTTTCTCGTTCAAAACACGGGAAACATCGGTAATCATCGGCGTAATGCGCGGTGCAACTTTTTCAATGACCGCCATCACATCTTCAACTTTTACCGGCTCGGCATTGTGCAGGTGTTGCAACTGAACATTGTAATAAGCCAAAACAGCTTCCAGTTTTTCAACCAGTTTTTCAGGGTGCAACAAGTCCACCACGCGAATCGCGCGACGGGCAACTTTATCTTCATAGGCTGGGCCGATGCCGCGACCGGTTGTACCAATTTTGCTTTTACCGCGGGAAGCTTCGCGTGCTTGGTCAAGCGCAATGTGGTAAGGCAGAATCAATGGGCAGGTTGGCGCAATTTTCAGACGGCCTTCGACGTTTTTCACACCGGCAGCGTTCAATTCATCGATTTCACCCAACAATGCTTCAGGAGAAACGACAACGCCTGAGCCGATGAAGCAGTCCAAAGTCTCGTGCAAAATGCCGCTTGGAATCAGGCGCAAAATGGTTTTTTTGCCACCGACGACCAAAGTATGGCCGGCATTGTGGCCGCCTTGGAAACGTACTACACCGCTGGTTTCTTCCGCCAGCCAGTCAACAATCTTACCTTTGCCTTCATCACCCCATTGGGCACCGATTACGACAACATTTTTAGCCATAGCCATCTAACCTTATTTCAGATACAAAATTTCAAAATAAAACTCAATCGTTCAAAGCGATTACTTTCCAAACGCCGTCTACCTGTTTCAGACGGCCTGTAACCTCTTCCGAACCGTTATAGCCGATACCGTAATCGATAACGACACATTGTCCTTGTTCGCGCAAAGCATCTACCGCTTCTTGAGCTGCGGGCATGTCTTTTACATCAACAGCCACCACGGATTCCCGTCCGATAGCAGGAAGGCGGCCGATGAAGCTGCGCAAATCAAAACTGAATCCGGCTGCAGGACGCGCTCGTCCGAAGTATCCGCCCAATCCGTCATAACGGCCGCCACGTGCCACGGCATCATGACGGTTTGAACCATAAGCCGCGTAAAGCAAACCGGTGTGGTAATTGTCAACGCGCAGTTCCGACAAATCTATATGCACTTTTTGATTTGTGAACGCATCGCATACTGCCTGCAATTCATCCAAGGCCGCACTGACTGCGGACAATTCCGGTAATTTCTCACGAGCCACAGTCAGCACTTCACGACCACCGTACAGTCGGGGCAACAATGAAAACGCTTTTGCCCACATACCGTCAAGTTTCCACTCTTTAACCAACTGGCTGACAACCTCGGCATCTTTGTCCTGCATCGATGACAGCAGGGTTGCCGATTGCTGCTCATCTAAATGCGCGGCATTTGCCAAAGCACGGAATACGCCGATATGGCCCAACGAAAGCAAAACTTCGCCCATGTCGGCAATCTTCATGCTTTTCAGCATCAAATCAATCAATTCAATATCCGCTTCAATGCCTTCCAAGCCATACATTTCCGCACCTGCCTGTAAAGGCTCGCGCATATTGAGCAATCCGTCAGGCCGCGCATGAAGCACCGAACCGGCATAGCATAAACGGTTGATGCCCTGGTTGGCAGAAAGCAAGTGGGCATCAATACGCGCCACCTGCGGCGTAATATCCGCGCGGATACCGAGCTGACGGCCGCTAAGCTGATCGACGACCAAAATGGTTTTCAAAGACAAACCGGCATCGATATGCGTCAATAAAGAATGGCTGTATTCCATCAATGGCGGTTGCACCAATTCATAACCATGCACGCGGAACAAAGCCAACAGCCGCTCACGGGCGCTTTCCAATTGTCGCGCATTGGTCGGCAATACGTCGGCGACGTGTTCAGGAAGCTGCCAAGACTTCATGAGAATCTACCTCTGTTTTTTGTAAACACAAAGGGCTGCTTAAATTTAAAACCAAATCAGCCTGACGACTGAAATTTTCCTGAATGCATCGATGGCACATCCGATGCGGCTTCAACAAAACTGATTTTAAATTTAAACAGCCCCTGAGTGACGGCTTCAAACCGTCGAGTTATTAAAATCAGACTTTACCATATTAAAACAAATTTTGCACCCTGTTTGCAGGAAACGTAAAAAAACATTAAAAACAAAGGCCGTCTGAAAACCAAATGCATAGATGCATCATTTTCAGACGGCCTTATTCATGCCTGAACAACTCGACGCTTAACGCCAGTAACGCCACCAAGGCATATCGTCAGATCGCCATTCGTGTTGCAAGAACGGGCTTTGCGGGAAGTTGGTTTCCAAAACACGGCGTGTATCGGCAGCCAGTTGCGGCTTGTCCAGTTTTTTGTATGCCAATTCCATCATCGCCAAAGCTTCTTCGACGTAACGGGTATTTTGGTAACGGCTAACGATTTTTTGCGCACGGTTGGCCGCTGCGACATAAGCACCGCGTTTCATGTAATAACGCGCCACAGATATTTCGTTACCACCCAAAGCGTCCACCAGTTTGGCCATACGCTCGGTTGCATCGGCAGCGTATTTGCTGTTTGGATAACGTTGAACCAACTCGGCAAACGCCTGATAAGCATCGCGGTTGGCTTTCGGGTCGCGGTCGGACCAGTCTTGGGAAGCCAGCTTGTTCAAGAAAGACTGGTCTTCGTTAAACAGGACCAAACCTTTCAAGTACAGCGCGTAGTCCATATTCGGATGTTGCGGATGATGGCGTTGGAAGCGCGCAATGGCAGCCAAGGCTTTTTCCGGCTCATCGTCTTTATAATAGGCATACGCCGTATCCAACTGGGACTGCTGGGCATAGCGGCCGTTTGGAAAACGGGATTCTAAAATTTCGTATAACTTGACAGCTCGCGTATAATTGTTGCTGTTCAACTCGTCTTGCGCTTCGGCATAAAGCTTTTCCACACTCCAATCTTGAGTAATTTGGGCGTCTTTATCGATTGTGCCTTTATTTGCGCAGGCACTCAGTGCCAAACCTAAAGAAACTACTAAAAGAATTTTTTTCATGCAGAATACTTCCTTTGATAACGAAGCCGATTATAGCGATGATTTAGACTTTCCGTCATCCCCTGAAACAGAAAGTTGTGTTAATTTGACCGTTCCGCTCGAAATGGCGGGCGGAAGGCTGGATGCCGTATTGGCCAAACTCATGCCCGACTACTCGCGCAACCGCCTGAGTTCGTGGATTAAAGAGGGTGCAGTCATTGTAAACGATAAGCCCGCGCAACCCAAAGATAAAATGATAGGCGGTGAATTGATTGCCGTTACGGTACGTCCGAGCGAAGAAAACCTCGCGTTCACGCCCGAACCGATGGATTTGGACATTATTTACGAAGACGATACCGTCATCGTCATCAACAAACCGGCCGGATTGGTCGTCCATCCTGCCGCAGGCAACTGGAGCGGCACCCTGCTCAACGGCCTGTTGGCGCACTGTCCCGAATTAAGCCAAGTGCCGCGTGCGGGTATCGTACACCGTTTGGACAAAGAAACCAGCGGTCTGATGGTGGTCGCTAAAACCCTGCCGGCGCAAAACTCACTGGTTCAACAACTTCAAGAGCGCACAGTCAAACGCATTTACCGTGCAGTCGCCAACGGCATTGTTCCTTTCGACGGCAAAATTGAAACCCAAATCGGCCGCGATCCACACAACCGCCTGAAAATGGCAGTCGTCAAATTTGGCGGCAAACCTGCCATTTCCCACGTCAAAGTGTTGGAACGTTATCTGGCGCACAGCTACATCGAATGCTCGCTCGAAACCGGCCGCACCCACCAAATCCGCGTTCATATGCGCGAAGCCAACCATCCGCTGGCCGCCGATCCTGTTTACGGCAACCTGCGCCATCCATGCAGCGATGCGGTTAAAGAAGCCATCAAAGCCCTCGGCGCGCGCCAAGCCCTGCATGCCTACCGCTTGAGCTTTGTACACCCGAAAACCGGCGAAACCGTTTCCTTTGAAGCGCCTATGCCTGACGATATGTACCACCTGCTTTCCGTCCTGCGTCTGGAAGCCGGTTTGGATTCGTCCCTAAGCAACGAGGAAGAATGGCAAGAGAAATTCGGCATGGACGATGACGACGATTGGAATGAAGACGACTACGATGTCGAAGTGGTTTATGTGAGGGATTAAATCCATTTTTCAGACGGCCTAAAATATTATTTTGAGGCCGTCTGAAATCAATCCGTTCCAATATTTCAGCGACTCAAAGATTATGAAAACCATCACAGATACCCTAAACCTCACCCCGCAAGGCAAAAATTTTTTAACTGCCGACTGGTCTGCTCCTGCCAATGTTAAAACGCTTATTACCACGCGCAACGGCGGTGTCAGCGAAGGCGTATACCGCAGCCTGAATGTCGGTTCGCACGTCGGCGACAATCTGGAAGCCGTGCTCCGCAACCGCGAAATCGTACAGGAACAAGTCGGCCTGCCCGTTGCCTACCTCAATCAAATCCACAGCACCATTGTTGTAAATGCCGTCGAAGCGTTAGGAAATACACCCGACGCTGATGCCTCGGTGGATACAACGGGAACAGTCGCTTGCGCTTCGATGACTGCCGATTGCCTGCCTGTCTTGTTTTGCGACAAAGCAGGGACAGTCGTTGCAGCAGCTCATGCAGGTTGGCGCGGTTTGGCCGGTGGCGTTTTGCAAAACACTATTGCAGCAATGAATGTCGAGCCGTTGGAAATCATGGCCTATCTCGCCCCTGCCATCGGCCCTGATGCGTTTGAGGTGGGACAAGATGTATTTGATGCGTTTTGCACACCCATGCCAGAAGCTGCAGATGCGTTTGAAGACATCGGCGGCGGCAAATACCTTGCCGACATTTACGCTTTGGCGCGCATGGTTCTGCACCGCGAAGGCGTGAACATGATTTATGGCGGCACCCATTGCACTGTCTTGGAGCGCGATACTTTCTTCTCCTACCGCCGCGACGGACAAACCGGCCGCATGGTCAGCCTGATTTGGTTGGAAAAATAAGATTTTCGCCATCAAAGACAAGGCCGTCTGAAAGACTTTCCGTTTACGGTTTCAGACGGCCTAAACATTATTCGTTATAATCCGACGATACCGTAACCGGTTTCAACGAAGGAATATCCAATGAAAAAAATCCTATTGCCTGCACTCGCCCTATTGCTTGCCTCTTGCGGTTTCCACCTGAAAGGCACAGGCGTGACTTCTCAGCCGCTGCCTTATCAAAACTGGCATGTAGAAGGCGGAGCCGTCATGCAAAAAGCGCTGGAAAATGCCTTACGCCGTGCCGACGGTCATCCGGTTAGCGAAGCCGAATCACAAATCACCCTGCGCGTTGTCGACTTTCAAAAACGCCGCGATATCTACACCATCACCCGCGCCGCCGCAATCAACGAATACCTGCTGGCCATGACCGTCAAAGCCCAAGCCTTCCGCAACGGCGAGCCGGTTGGCGAACCGCTGGAAATTAAGGTTCACCGCACCATGGACTACGCCGACAGCGAAGTTTTGGGTAAACAGGAAGAGGAAGAAACCATTTGGTCTGAAATGCGCATTGACGCCGCAGATCAAATCGTCCGCCGCCTGACTTTTCTGAAGGCGCAATAATGGCTGCCGCGCCCATTGAGAGCCTGCGCCCCGATACGCCGCTCAAACCGTTGTACATTATTCACGGCGAAGAGGATTTGTTGCGCATCGAGGCTTTGGATACGCTGCGCGCAGCCGCAAAAAAACAAGGTTATCTCAACCGCGAAGTCTATACCGCCGAAAACAATTTTGACTGGAACGAGCTGTTGCAAAGTGCCGGCAGCGCAGGTTTGTTTGCAGATTTGAAACTACTGGAAATCCACATTCCCAACGGCAAACCCGGCAAAAACGGAGGCGATGCCCTGCAAACCTTCGCCGAACGCCTGCCCGAAGATACGGTTACGCTTATCCTCCTGCCCAAGCTTGAAAAAGCGCAAATACAGTCCAAATGGTTTTCCGCATTGGCAGGCAAAGGCATCGTCTTAGAAGCCAAAGCCGTTGCGCCACATGCTTTGCCGCAATGGATACAGGGCCGTCTGAAACAGCAGGGTTTGGATATCGAACCTGAAGCACTCGCCCTTTTTGCCGAGCGCGTCGAAGGCAATCTTTTGGCCGCCCGTCAGGAAATCGAAAAACTCGCCCTGCTCCATCCTCAAGGCCATTTGATCAATATTGCCGACGCAGAGGCCGCGGTTGCCACCGTCGCCCGCTTCGACGTATTCCAACTGGCGGGCGCATGGATGAAAGGCGATGCCCTGCGCGTTTCCCGTTTGCTGGACGGTTTGGAAGAAGAAGGCGAAGAGCCGGTTTTGCTGTTGTGGGCGGTTTCCGAAGACATCCGCACCCTAATCCGCCTGACTGCCGCACTCAAGCAGGGACAAAACATCCAAAGCCTGCGCAACAGCCTGCGTTTATGGGGCGACAAGCAGACCCTTGCACCGATGGCGGCCAAACGCATTTCCATCAACCGCCTGCTCGACGCGCTCAAAACCTGCGCCAAAATCGACCGCATCATCAAAGGCGCGGAAGAAGGCGATGCATGGACCGAGTTCAAACAACTCGTTACTTCGCTGGCCGCCTAAAAACCGTTTCCACGCGTCAAGAAACTTGCACGCAATACGCCCCAAAAACAGAAAATACTGTAAAATAGCGTAAACTCAAATTCAGGCCGTCTGAACCTCGCATTTCAGACGGCCTCTTCCAGCAAAAAACAAGGAAACACCAACCATATGGATAATAAAACCAAACTTCGCATCGGCGGTCTGGCCCTGCTGACCACTGCCGTATTAAGCCTCATCATCGTTCTGATCGTCGACTCATGGCCGCTCGCCATCCTGTTGGCCGCCATCATCGTAGCCGCTGCCGCAGGCGGTTTCGTTTGGACTTCACGCCGTCAGCAACGCCAATTCCTCGAGCGCCTGAAAAAATTCGACATCGATCCGGAAAAAGGCCGTATCAACGAAGCCAACCTGCGCCGTATGTACCACAGCGGCGGCCAACATCAAAAAGACGCAATTACCTTGGTTTGCCTGTCACAAAAATGTTCCGTTGACGAAGCGCACGCCATCTTCAAAAAACGTCCGACCCGTCAGGAAATGAACCAAATGGCTGCCCAACAGGCACGCGGTCAAAAACGTCCACATCGTTAATCCTGACAGTAACAGGCCGTCTGAACATCCTATCCCGTTTCAGACGGCCTGTTTTTATTTCCATCAAACCCATTTCCGTTTCCATCGCATTATGACCCGTCTTCCTACCGCCCCACTCAAACGCCGCCTCGCCGCACTGGTTTACGAACTTCTACTGACCGGCGCCGTGACCAGCATTGCCGCCCTTGCAGCCGGTATTGTCGCCATCTTTCTCAATCCAATTTCCACGCGCCTGTCCATGCTGACAACCTGTCTGATTCTGTTCTACGCATGGTGGCTCTACTTCCGCGCCAACTGGGACAAAAAAGGCCAAACCCTCGCCATGCAGACATGGAAGATCGGTTTAGCCGATAAAAACGATACCCAACCGCCCCTACCACAACTGCGCCTGCGCTTTATTTGGGCTAGCATTTTTATTGTTTTCATTCCTCTATTTGCCTACGCCGGATTGCGCCATCTGCTCAATATCCCGCCTAAAGGCGCATTCGGTGCCGCGCTCATTTGGCTCATCCTGCCATGGGGCTTCGCCCTGTTCCATCCCGACCGCCAGTTCCTCTACGACTTCTTGGCCGGAACAAGGCTGGTGGATTTGAGTCAGAAGAAAACAAATGAATAAAATCCAAAAGCGGCTCAAGCTCTAAATGAAATAAAGGCCGTCTGAAACTCAAGATACGTTTCAGACGGCCTTTAATCATAACATCAAGCGATGATTATTCTTGCCAACGTTTGAACACCAGCGAAGTATTGACGCCGCCAAAAGCAAAGTTATTGCTGACCACATAATTGGTTTGAATCTCGCGTCCGCCAGTTTGGATGTAATCCACCTTGCCGCAACGCGGATCGATGTTTTCCAAATTAACAGTCGGCGCAAACCAGCCGCTGTTCATCATTTCGATGGTAAACCAGGCTTCCAACGCGCCGCACGCGCCGAGTGTATGGCCGAGATAGCTTTTTTGCGAACTCATAGGCACAAAACCAAACACCGCCCCAGTAGCCAATGTTTCGGCAATATCGCCTTTTTCGGTCGCCGTACCGTGGCCGCTGACATAGCCGACTATATCAGGCGTAATACCGGCGTCTTTCAGCGCAAGCTCCATACATTTTTGCATGGTTTCTTTTTGCGGCTGGGTAACGTGGCTGCCGTCGCTGTTGGCACCATAGCCGACAAGCTCGGCATAGATTTTTGCACCGCGCGCACGGGCGTGTTCCAATTCTTCCAATACGAAAATGCCTGCGCCTTCGCCGATGACCAAGCCGTCTCGAGCGTTGTCGTAAGGGCGCGGCGTCAGCTCAGGTTCGCCGTTGCGGCGGCTGGCGGCATAAAGTGAATCGAAAACATAAACTTCAGACGGACAAAATTCTTCGCCGCCGCCGGCCAGCATCATATCAATCAGGCCGTATTTAATCGCTTCGTAAGCATAACCAATGCCTTGGCTACCCGAAGAACACGCGCTCGAGGTCGGGATAATGCGGCCTTTCAAGCCGAAGAAAATACCGATATTGGCGGCAGTCGTATGCGGCATCATACGCACATAAGTATTGGCGTTGAAATTGCGCGATGTGCCTGTTATCAAAAGTTCGCCCATATCGCCGATGTCCTTGGTGCTGCCGACAGACGAACCGCACGCTACGCCCATACGGCCGTCTGTAATGCTTTCATCACCCAGCAAGCCTGCATCCGTCAAGGCTTGTTCCGCTGCATCAACACACAAATGCGATACGCGACCCATGCTTCTAAGCTGCTTGCGCGTCCAGTGTTCGGGAGGAGAATAGCCTTCAATCGGCGCACCCAGTTGCGCTTCCAATTCAGGAAAGCGTCCACTCCAGTCCATGTATTTGACCGCGTTTTTTTCGGCTTTAAAGGCCGTCTGAATACTTTGCCAATCACGGCCGAAGGCGGTAATACCGCCGATACCTGTTACTACGACTCTTCTGGTATTCAACACAAACCTCCGTTCACAGCAATCACTTGGCGCGTAATGTACGCCGCTTTTTCATCCATCAAAAAGCGCACCGCATGCGCCACTTCCTCGGGCAATCCCATACGCGCGGCAGGGATGGCCTTTAAGATTTCTTCGACAGGCACGTTCTCATCGATAATATCGGTATCGATAAGACCCGGCGCCACACAGTTGACGGTAATTTTGCGTTTTGCCAACTCAACTGCCAAGGCTTTTGCTGCGCCGATTAGGCCCGCTTTGGACGCGCTGTAATTGACCTGACCGCGGTTGCCCGTCAAACCGGACACCGATGCCATGCACACAATCCGTCCTGCTTTGCGGCGGCGGATCATCGGCATGGTCAAAGGGTGCAACACATTATAAAAACCGTCCAAATTGGTACGCAGCACCAAGTCCCAATCATCATCAGTAAACGCAGGAAACGCATTGTCGCGCGTCAGGCCGGCATTCAACACCACGCCGTAATATGTGCCGTTTACCTCAATGTCGGCAATCAAAATTTCACGGCAGGCTTCACGGTCAGATACGTCAAACTGCAACACGCGCGCATTTCTACCCAATGCACGGATTTCTTCCGCGACAGCTTCCGCTTCATCGCGGCGGCTGCGGCAGTGGACGACAATATCAAAGCCGTCCTGCGCCAAACCAAGTGCGACGGCTTTGCCGATACCGCGATTAGACCCTGTAATTAAAATAGTTTCACTCATACGTTTTCTCACTATATCGACAGGCCGTCTGAATCTTTGTCTTTTCAGACGGCCTTGTAAACGGTTTAAATGATTTGACCGTCTTTCGGACTGTACACATTTAAAGAGGCTTTTGCCAGCAAACCGTCCGGCGGCAACAGATGCTTCACATCTTCCGGCGCATCCGTCCAGCGCAACTCGCAATCAAATACGCCCATGCCGCCCAAATCCTGAATGGACACATGCGCCCTGACTTCCAACTCAATACCGACAGGCACTGAATCGGCAAACAAATCCAGCTTACGCGTTCCCAATAAAAAACCCAAACGGACAGGCTCTCCGGCCTTTAAAGCCTCAATGCCTGCAAACGCGCCTATGCCCTGCGCCATCAATTCCATATAAGCCATAGACGGCAACACGCCGTCCTGCAGCAAAATATGCTTATCGCCAACCGGCGCACGGCAAACCGTATAGTCATCGCCAAATTCTTTCACACAGTCGATAAGCACCATATGTCCGCTGTGCGGAAGCAGCGAAGCCACATCATAAATCGGGGCACTCGGTATTGAAGGCATAAAATGTCATCCGGGAATAAATTACGTTACAATATGCATTATAACAGAGCCTAGCTTTTACTAACTCATTTCATTACAATGTATGAAAATGTAAAACATTGAAAGACATCATGCCTCAAAACGTTTGCCGTTTCAGCTTCAATATCGCCGCATGGCAGGCCTCCTCCAGCAAAATCAGTACGCCGGAGCAATGGCAGGACTGGGCGCAGGGAAAACTCGATACCACCTCCCTGCCGGAGTGCAAACCCGCGCTCTCCTTTTTGCCGCCTATGCAACGCCGCCGCTTGGGTAAAGCGGCACGCTTGGTTTGTGATGCCGCATGGAATCTGGCTGACCAATATCCCGAAAGCGTACCGGTTTACGTTTCGCACGACGGCGAAAGCAACCGCAGCTTTGAATTATGGCAAGAGCTTTTGAACACGCATACCGTATCCCCGACCTCATTCGGCCTGTCCGTCCACAACGCAACGATTGGGCAATGGTCGATGTTGCGCAAAGACATGAGCGAACATACCGCGTTGGCCGTTGCCGCCGACTCCTTTGAAACCGCGTTGACCGAGGCATTCGCGCTTTTGCAAGACGGTGCACCGTCTGTTTTAGTAATTGTCGCCGATGATCCGTTATCCGAAGACTATCCCGTCTTGGCTACACGTGCACCGTTTGCCTATGCATTGGCACTGGTCATTACCAAAGGCGAAGACTATACCTTAAGCTTGGAAACCACAGCCGCAAGGCCGTCTGAAAATCCTAACGATACAACAGTCGAGCCCTATTGGAGCAGCTTGGAGTGGATACGCTTCCTGCTTTCAGACGGCCGACAACATACTCAACACTATATCGGTAGAAACTGGCACTGGCAGAAAAACGCATGAAGACTTTAGACTATTTCCGTCGCTTTTTTGCTACACTCTTCGGCTTCATCCTCTTCGGCGTTGCAGGCGTATTGTTCAAAATCGCACTTTTGCCCTATACGCTAAAATCGACCAAAGGCGACATCAAACGCCAACTTGAAGCAAGACGCATGATAGGCAAAGTTTGGCGTTTCTTCGTCGGCTACCTGCAATGGTCGGGCGTATTGAGCGTCCGTTTCAACGGCTTGGAAAAACTCGGCAAACCCGGTCAGCTCATTCTTGCCAACCATCCCTCGCTTTTGGATGTCGTCTTGCTGATCAGCCATTATTCCGAGCCGAACGTACTGGTTAAAAAAGACCTGTTGCACAACCCCAGCATGAAAAGCCAGATTATCGCTTCCGGCTACATCCCCAACGATGAAAGCATGGAAATGCTGGAAGAAATCGATGCCGTGTTCAAAAGCGGGCAAAGTCTGCTGATTTTCCCCGAAGGCACGCGCACAGGTTGGGACGGACAGGTTAAAATGCACCGCGGCGCCGTATCGCTCGGTTTGCGCAGCGCATCAGTCATCACGCCCGTGTGCATCAAGATGACGCCGCCCAATTTTAAAAAGGGGCAGCCGTGGTACAAAATCCCGCCACAAAAAATTCATTATGAAATTACCGTCGGCGACGATATCCTGCCTGAAGAATGGCTGGCAGAAAAACCCCTGCCCATCGCCGCACGACGTTTAAACGAATACCTGCAAGACTATTTTACAAGGAAAACCACATGAGCAATTTAGAAAACCAAATCAAACAATTAATCATCGACAGCTTAGGTCTGGAAGATATTACCGTTGCCGACATCGGCAGCGAAGATCCGCTTTTCGGCGACGACGGCCTGGGTCTGGATTCGGTTGATGCATTGGAACTTGGTTTGGCCGTACAAAAAACCTTCGGCTTCCAGCTCGACGGAGAAAACGACAACCTGCGCGAAAACTTCGCCAACGTCAAAACACTGGCCGAGTTCGTCAAGAGCCGCCAAGCATAAGGGAGAGAGAAGATGACCGAACAAGAAGTACGCGCCCTGCTGACCGATGCACTAGTTAACCTGTTTGAAATCGAACCGGAACGCATCAAACCCGAAACCAACCTCTACGAAGATTTGGAAATCGACAGCATCGACGCCATCGACCTTATCGACCACATCAAACGCGAAACCGGCCGCAAACTGCAAGCCGAAGACTTCCGCAACGTGCGCACCGTAGAAGACGTGGTTCAAGCGGTCTTAAAAGTACAACAAGATTCCTGATTCCGCTTTGAATCAGCATATTTTCAGACGGCCTTGTCAATCCGCAAGGCCGTCTGAAAATCAATCACAACCATGAAAATACTAGGAAAACTCCTACTGACCCTTGCCAGTCTCGCGTATCCGCTCCTATGGTATTACGGCAGGGAAAACGGCTCATTTTTCTGGCTTGCAGCGGCTATGTGTGTGTTATGGCTGATACGCGCCGCCATGCCGCAAACCACAGCCCAACGCATTACAGCGATTATCCTTGCTGCTTTTTTTGCGGCGGTACTGGTTTTCAGACGGCCTGACTCGATGTATTGGTATCCCGTTGCCGTCAACGCGCTGATGCTTGCCGTTTTCGGCGGCAGCCTGTTTGCCAAACAAACCGTCATTGAACGTCTCGCCCGACTGCAACATCCCGACCTTTCCCCCGAAGGCGTGCGCCACACTCGGCGCGTTACGCAAATCTGGTGCGCCTTCTTCATTTTCAACGGCGCAACCGCCGCCATTTTGGCTGGCTTGCAATATTACGACTGGTGGGCGGCTTATACGGGCATCGTGTCTTATGTGTTAATGGGAATCTTATTTGCCGGAGAGTGGCTTTATCGGAAATTGGTTTTGAAGGTTTAATCCATTAAAAATATTTTATCAATTAGACGAATAACCATAATGAAAAAAATCATCCTACTTACCCTGATTTCCTTCACATCTACCGCATGTTCTTCGACATCTAAAACGCCTTTATCCCCAGAAGAAAAGGCAGAAGCCGAATACAAGAAAAATTATACGGAAGTTGCCAGCCACACCATCAAAACGCGCTCGGGAAACCTGACCGTCATTGACCGAATACACAATCGTTATTCTGACGATACTACAACCAGCAGCATGAATTTGATGATTATTCGGAAATCCAATACGGTAAAAGCAAGAGCTGCACAAACAGCCGTATTTACAGCAACTTTTGCATTACTTATTCTTGCCCGCAACAGCAATCATATTGGATATGAAGGTCCTGACCTGCTGGACAAACACAGTTTAAGCGGGAAGCCTATTAAACCGAATTTTGCGAATCCCGTTTTTGAACAATTCTCCCCAAAAGTTCGCGATTGGGCGGCAAAATGGTCATTTAAAGGCAATAGTGCCAATAAAAAACTATTTGTCCAACCGGGTCGTTTCTATTTGGTTTATGAAAAATTCAATAAACGAGACCGATTCTTTCTGAACAATGAAGTCAGCCTTTTTTTAGACGGACAAAGCGGCAAAACCGATCACTTACTCCATTGTTTCAAACGAAGTGAAAGCCATTCATTGGAAGAGTGGCAGGCAAATGATTACGAATTGATACGCCAAACGACAAACAAACAATACGATGAATGCTTGGCCCAATTCAAAGAAGATACCAAGGCAAATACATCAAAATTATAAAACCTTAGAACCATCATGCACCTAATCCGAATCCTATCCCCCGACCTACCCCAACACGACCTTATCGCCGCCCATCCGAATTGGACGCGTGCTGATTTCAACCGTGCGGTTTTTCATCTGTCAGGCCGTCTGAAACAGGCAGGCGTGCAAACTGCCGCGTTGTGGTTTGACGATGCCGCGCTGTTTGCCTGTGCCGTGTTGGCAGTGTGGCATTCTGGCGGAAAGGTTTTATTGCTGCCCAATTTGGCGCAAGACAATTTGGAGTGGGGGAAAACGGCAGAGGCGTTTTTAACAGATTCAACAGATAAAAAGCTGTCTTCAGACGGCCTGAACGTCTGGCACTTGCCTGATGTATTGACTCAAACAGAATCGGAAGGACTGAGCACCTATCCTGAAAACTATCTGATTCCCGACCATGCCGAAGCATGGCTGAAAACATCGGGCTCCAGCGGCGAAGCGCAGATTATTGTGAAAACCGCCGCGCAAATGCAGGCAGAAGCTCTGACTTTGGCAAATACGCTGCCATTTGGACAACACAGTGAAACCGTGATCGGCAGCGTGATTCCGCAACATCTTTACGGCTTCACGTTCCGCTTCGCACTCGCACTGATAATGGGTTGGACTATGGAGCGACAGCAGGCGGTTTATCCGGAAAACCTGCTTTCCAGCACGGCCGCACACGATAAAGTGGTTTGGATTGCCAGTCCGGCCGTGCTCAACCGCTTGGGCAAAAACCGCAACTGGCAGAGTATCGGCCATAAAATTACAGGCATTGTCTCGGCCGGCGGTGCGTTGCCCGCAGCCACGGCGGATTTGCTGCAACAGGCTGCCGTCCGCCCGTTTGAAGTTTATGGCAGTACCGAAACCGGTGTGATTGCCTCACGTTGCGAACGCCAAGAATGGCAGCCTTTCGAAGGCGTGGAAATCGGGCAAAACGAAGAAGGCGCACTATGGGCTTCTTCGCCTTGGTCGCCCGAACCCCGCCAAACCGCCGATTTGATCGAGCCGCAAGATGACGGTTTCCTGTTACTCGGTCGTCAAGACCGCATTATTAAATTCGAGGACAAACGCGTGTCGCTGACTCAAATCGAACACGAACTTTTACAACACCCTTGGATTGCCGACGCCCACTGCGGCCGCCATCCGCAACACCAACGCATTGCCATATGGGCGGCATTAAATGCAGACGGTATCGCCGCCTTACGCGAGAAAGGCCGTGCTGCGGTTGCCGATACGCTCAAACGCCATCTTGCCTCCACACAGGACACCATTGCCCTGCCGCGTTACTGGCGTTTTACCGACAGCCTGCCGCGCAATGCCCAAGCCAAAATCGCTGCGGTGGATTTTCAGACGGCCTTTACCGTTGCCCAAACTTCGCCCGTTTGGTCGAAAACATCATCTGACGATGAAACCAATACCGAAACTTTTATCGGGCGCGTGCCTTTGGATTTGGTTTATTTCGGCGGCCATTTTGCCACCTTCCCGCTGGTTCCAGGCGTGGTCGAGCTGCAATGGGTGCGCAACCTGATCGCGCCCCAGCCATGGAGTAAACAGCGCGTCATCCGCATCGAAAATCTAAAATATCAGCAGTTTATCCGTCCTCACGATAAAGTGTCGGTAGAGCTAAAATACGATGAAGGTAAAAACAAACTGAGCTTTAAAATCAACAACGGAGAGTATCCGTGTGCATCAGGACGGATTGTGTTTGAGGCCGTCTGAATATACTTATTAACTTTTTAGTGGAAAACCAACAATATGCAACTCTTCCCTGCCCTAGAACAACGCTATTCCCACGAACACCAGTCTGCAGGCGAGGCTCAACGTCTGGCTCAAGAAATCGCTTTTGCACCGATTGTGTTCCAAGTTTCCCGCCTGATGGTGAAATTTGGCATTCTGGACCTGCTGAACGACCATCCAGACGGCCTCACTCAAGCCGAAATTGCTGAAAAAGCGAAAATCAGCAACTACGCGGCACAAGTCCTGCTGGAAGCTTCGCTGTCTATCGGCACTGTCTTGACTCGCGACAACCGCTATTTCATCAGCAAGGCCGGTTGGTTTGTCCTCAAAGACAAAATGGCCCGCGTCAACATGGATTTCACGCAGGAAATCTGCTACCTAGGCATGTTTGATTTGGAAAAAACCCTGCAAACCGGCAAGCCCGAAGGCCTGAAAGTATTCGGCGACTGGCCGACCATTTACGAAGGCTTGTCTTCATTGCCAAGCGTCGCGCAGGAAAAATGGTTTGCATTCGACCATTATTATTCCGACAACTCCTTCGCCGAAGCACTGAACACCGTGTTCGCCAAACCGGTTAAAAAACTGCTCGATGTCGGCGGCAATACCGGCCGCTGGGCGGAACAATGCGTCAACCACAATGCCAAAGTCGAAGTAACCATCATGGATCTGCCGCAACAAATCGGCTTGATGCGCGAGGCGACTAAAGGCAAAAACGGCGCGGACCGTATCCACGCCCATCCGGCCAACCTGCTTGATCCTGAGATTCCGTTCCCAACCGGTTTTGACGCGATCTGGATGAGCCAATTCCTAGACTGTTTCACCGAAGAACAAGCCACCAGCATTCTTCAACGCGCCGCTGCATCTATGAGCGAAAACACCAGCCTCTACATCATGGAGCCTTTCTGGGACAGACAACGCTACGAAACCGCTGCCTACTGCCTGACCATGACCAGCCTGTATTTCACTGCCATGGCCAACGGCAACAGCAAAATCTTCCATTCTGAAGACCTGATCCGTTGCGTTGAAAAAGCCGGATTGAAAGTAGCGGAAATTTCAGACGGCATCGGCCGCGGCCACAGCATCTTGCGCTGCGTTAAGGCCGTCTGAACATCATCTTTTAAACCCTAAAAAGAGACCGACCCCAACAGCCATTTCGGCTATCGGGGTCGGTTTGTTTTTGGTATCCGTTTTAAAACATCAGCCGCGCAACATCCATATTGCACACACTAACACAATCGCTACCGACAAAGCGGCAAGCAGTTGTCCCATTCCTGCCAATTTAGGCTGTTGGGCATCAATAGTTTTAAAGCCACTCATCATCGGCGTAATCAAATCCTGTTTTTTCACAAAGCGATACAGCAAAACAGCCGCGATATGTACACCCGCCAAAACAGCTAAAACATTAAAGAAATTGACATGGATTTTTCGCGCCAGCGTACCGGCGTGTTCGCTGACCAAATGATTTAAAAAGCCGGAATTGGTAAACGTATTTTCATCGGCGGCAAATAAGCCTGTGGCCGTCTGAAAAACCAAGGCGGCCAATAAAGCGATGACCATCAGCGCGCCCAAAGGATTGTGGCCGACCAATTCGTCTTCAGACATTTGACCTTGCGTATAGCGGCGGATTTCGGAAAAAGGACGCACAAAACGGCTGAATCTTGCCGTATCGCTGCCCCATATCCCCCAGCACAAGCGGAAAACCACCAAAGCCAGCATCAACAAGCCGCCGCGCAAGTGCCATACCAGCATATCGCCGCCTCGGGTGGCGCTGTACCACATGAATCCCATCAATAACACCAAGAGCCAATGGAACAGGCGCGTAGGTGCGTCCCAAACTTTTATTTTTTGCTTCATTACCTTTTACTTTCTGATTTAAAATTAAATTTCTTATCTTGGAAGATTACGCCATGCAGCCCATCTACACGCTTCCCGAATCGCTTCAGGCCTTTCAGACGGCCTTAGTATTTCCCGACGTATTCCGCCCTCGTGCCCAAGAGTCGCACAAAGGCACATACGGCACGCTTACCATTATCGGCGGCGCAACGGGAATGAGCGGTGCGGTAGTTTTGGCAGCTACAGCCGCCATATATCAAGGATGCGGCAAGGTTTGGGCGGGTTTCAACCAAGCCACGCTGCCTTTTGCCATCATTCCCGAACGCCCTGAAATCATGCTCGCCACTGCGGCCCAACTGATGGAGCACAACGATGTCAGCGCACGGGTAATCGGCTGCGGATTCGGTTTGGACGGATTATCAGAGCAGCTGCTGCTCCAAATCCTGTCGACACACCATGACCGGCCTTTATTGCTCGATGCAGATGCCTTGACACTGCTGGCCCGTTCTCCCGAATTGGCCGAACGCCTCAAATCGTACAAACATATCATCCTGACACCTCATCCGGCCGAAGCCGCCCGCCTACTCGGTACCGATACTCAATCAGTTCAAGCCGACAGGCAAAAAGCCGTAACCGAAATCAGCCGTAAATATGCCGCAACCGTCGTGTTAAAAGGCCATCATACATTGGTGGCCACGGCAGACGGCATAGTCTATACCAACACCAGCGGCAATGCCGGTTTGGCCACCGCAGGTAGCGGCGATGTCTTGAGCGGCATTATCGGCAGCCTGCTGGCACAAGGCATTCCGACATTCCAAGCCGCCTGCGCCGGCGTATGGCTGCACGGAGCGGCAGCCGATGTTATCAAACACAGCGGCCAAATCGAAACCGGTATGCTCGCCGGAGAAATCGCACCTGCCGCCCGATGGCTGCGCAATATTTTATCAAAAGAGTAATACTATCTATATCATAAATACAAATTGCAGGCCGTCTGAAAATCAATCTCTATTTTCAGACGGCCTGGTTTATTTTTAAGTCATTTTGCAAATTAAGGTTAAGGCGTGTATCCTTGATTTCCCTTAAAAACAACTTCACAACATATTATCATGAGTATCCTCAATAAAATCAGCAACTTTATTGGAAAAACATTTTCCCTTTGGGCGGCGCTCTTTGCCGGCATCGCTTTTTTCGCACCCGACACCTTCAAATGGGTCGGCCCTTACATTCCTTGGCTTCTGGGCATCATTATGTTCGGCATGGGCTTGACGCTCAAACCTTCCGACTTCGATATTTTGTTCAAACGCCCCAAAGCCGTCATCATCGGCGTGATTGCACAATTCGCCATCATGCCGGCAACCGCCTATCTGCTGGCCAAGCTGTTAAACCTGCCTGCCGAAATCGCAGTCGGTGTGATTTTGGTCGGCTGCTGCCCGGGCGGCACGGCTTCCAATGTAATGACTTATCTGGCGCGCGGCAATGTGGCTTTGTCGGTTGCCGTTACATCGGTTTCTACTCTGATTTCTCCATTGCTGACCCCCGCTATCTTCCTGATGCTTGCCGGTGAAATGCTGGAAATCCAAGCGGGCAGTATGTTGATGTCCATCGTCAAAATGGTTTTATTCCCCATCGTTTTGGGCTTGATTGTCCATAAAGCCTTGGGCAACAAAACTGAAAAACTGACCGACGCGCTGCCGCTGGTTTCCGTTGCCGCCATCGTACTGATTATCGGCGCGGTAGTCGGCGCCAGCAAAGGCAAGATTATTGAAAGCGGCCTGCTGATTTTCGCGGTTGTCGTACTCCACAACGGCATCGGCTATCTGCTCGGCTTCTTTGCCGCCAAATGGACCGGCCTGCCTTATGATGCACAAAAAACGCTGGCCATCGAAGTCGGTATGCAAAACTCAGGCTTGGGTGCCGCCCTTGCCGCCGCACACTTTGCCGCCGCGCCGGTCGTTGCCGTTCCCAGCGCATTGTTCAGCGTGTGGCACAATATCTCCGGCTCGCTTCTGGCAACTTATTGGGCAGCCAAAGCCGATAAAAATAAAGAATCCTAAACGTCTTTAATCATAAGCCGTCTGAACAGGGATAAACGAAATCAACGATTTCTGCCTTACCTGTTCAGACGGCCTTTATTTTGAAATCAAGCAGTATTATTGTTTCACTGCTTCGATTTGGATATTTATGTTAACTTTTTTGCTCATACCGGCACTTACCAAATAATCCAAGCCCCATTTGGTACGGTCGATGGTGGTGCTGAAATCGCCGCCGCACACTTCTGCTTTTAACATCGGGCTTTGGTAGCAGTTGAATTTGTCGGCTTTGAGTTTCACCGGCGCAGTTTTGCCGTTCATAGTCAGATTGCCATCAACGGAAAGCAGTTTTTTGCCGTTGAAATTGAATTTGGTGGATACAAAACGGATTTCAGGGTATTTGTCTGCATTGAAAATATCGGCAGATTTCAAGTGTTGGGTAAAGCGGTCAGAACCGGTTTGCAGTTTGGACAAAGGCAATACGATATCGATTGAGCCTTGGCGTTTGGCACGGTCAAATTCCAAATTGCCGGTCAAACCATAAATACCGCCGACGTTGGTGCTGGTGTTGAAATGGTCGATGGCAAAGCGGGCATTGGCATGGAATTCGTCCACTTTATAAACAGCGGCAGACGCAGCAGAAGCCAACATGGCCGAACACAATGCAAACATGATTTTTTTCATCGTCTTATCCTTAGAAATGTGAGAAGTTCCCTATCATATCACTTTTTGATGCCAACATTTTTTGCAAATGAGAAAGACAACGTTTCATCCTAAGAAAACTTCAGGCCGTCTGAACGAGAGGACAGCAAATTCAGGTGAAGCAAACACAGTTTAGTTTTATTACAAAATAGCGTGCTTCATCGCTCGTAATTGGTATAAAATAGCCAGTTATTTCTACAACGGGCCGCCAACCAACCAGCCTATTTCAGACGGCCTCAGCATAAAACAAAGGAACAAAAATGCCTGAATACCGCTCCAAAACCTCTACCCACGGCCGCAATATGGCAGGCGCGCGCGCATTGTGGCGTGCGACCGGCGTCATGGAAACCGACTTCGGCAAACCGATTATCGCCATTGCCAACTCCTTCACCCAATTCGTCCCAGGCCATGTGCACCTGCACAATATGGGCCAACTGGTTGCCCGTGAAATCGAAAAAGCCGGCGGCATTGCCAAAGAATTCAACACCATCGCCATTGACGACGGCATCGCCATGGGCCACAGCGGCATGCTCTACTCCCTGCCCAGCCGCGACCTGATTGCCGACTCCATCGAATACATGGTCAACGCCCACTGCGCCGATGCTCTGGTCTGCATTTCCAACTGCGACAAAATCACCCCAGGCATGCTGATTGCCGCCATGCGCCTGAACATTCCGACCATCTTCGTTTCCGGCGGCCCGATGGAAGCCGGTAAAGTTATCGGCGTAGCCAATATTCAACCAGAACGCCGTTTGGACTTGATTGACGCTATGATCGAATCGGCTGACGACAATATCAGCGACAAACAAGTCGAAGAAGTCGAGCAAAACGCCTGCCCGACTTGCGGCTCCTGCTCCGGCATGTTTACCGCCAACTCCATGAACTGCCTGACCGAAGCACTCGGCCTTTCCCTGCCGGGTAACGGTTCATACTTGGCGACCCACACAGGCCGCAAAGAATTGTTCCTCGAAGCCGGCCGCATGATTGTCGAAATCACCAAACGCTACTACGAGCAAGACGACGAAACCGTATTGCCGCGCAGTATTGCCACTAAAAAAGCGTTTGAAAACGCCATGACCATGGACATCGCCATGGGCGGCTCTACCAATACCATCCTGCATTTGCTCGCCGTTGCCAACGAAGCGGGCGTGGATTTCAAAATGGCCGACATAGACCGCCTGAGCCGCGTTGTACCTTGCATCTGTAAAACCGCGCCAAACAACCACGACTACTACATGGAAGACGTGCATCGCGCCGGCGGCATTTTCGCCATCCTGAAAGAATTGGACAAAGCAGGCAAACTGCACACCGACGTGTACACCATCCACGCGCCGACCCTGAAAGACGCAATTGAAAAATGGGACGTGACCAACCCTGAAAACACCCATGCCATCGAGCGTTTCAAAGCAGCTCCCGGCGGCGTGCGCACTACTCAGGCGTTCTCGCAAAACCGTATGTGGAAAACCCTCGACCTCGACCGCGAAAAAGGCTGTATCCGCGATGTTGAACATGCCTACTCGCAAGACGGCGGTTTGGCAGTATTGTTCGGCAACATCGCCGAGCGCGGCTGCGTGGTGAAAACCGCAGGCGTGGACGAGAGCATCCTCAAATTTACCGGCCGCGCCCGCGTGTTTGAAAGCCAAGAAGACGCAGTAGAAGGTATTTTGGGCAATCAAATCGTGGCCGGCGATATCGTCATTATCCGCTACGAAGGCCCTAAAGGCGGCCCGGGTATGCAAGAAATGCTGTATCCGACTTCTTACCTGAAATCCAAAGGTTTGGGCAAAGCCTGCGCCCTGCTGACCGACGGCCGCTTCTCCGGCGGTACTTCCGGCCTGTCCATCGGTCACGCTTCGCCTGAAGCGGCAGAAGGCGGCGCAATCGGTTTGGTACACGAAGGCGACGCCATCGAAATCGATATTCCAAACCGCAGCATCCACCTTGTCATTTCCGATGAAGAGCTTGCCGCACGCCGTGCCGAAATGGAAGCACGCGGCAGCAAAGCGTGGAAACCGGAAAACCGCGACCGCTACGTCTCCGCAGCCCTGCGTGCCTACGGCGCGATGGCGACTTCCGCCGACAAAGGCGCAGTACGCGACGTATCGCAAATCGAACGTTAATTAACCTGACTTTAAGGCCGTCTGAACGCTTTCAAGTGTTTCAGACGGCCTTCATTCAAACGGACAAATATGGACAAATTCATTTTAGCGATGATCGGCATGGCCATTGCCCTGTTGATTATTATTGGCGGCGGATTTATCGCTGTCGAATATTTCAAATCCCATCCTGAAGCATTCCAAGTCAAGCCGCTATCAAAATAATCATTTAACGGCATGAGTTTCAAAGAAAAAGAGCCGTAGCTCAAGGCCGTCTGAACGCAGTACATATAATGAAACACATTCTTTACTGGCTGGGTGGTTTTGCCGTCGCCCTCGGTATATTCCAATACTACGAAACCCATCGCTATTCCGAAGACCAGCTCATCTACGCCCAACCGCCGCAAAATCGTTCTGCCGTTGCCGATTTTGACGCCTTGGCGTATTTAAACTTCCTCCGCGCCTCAGCCAATCTGCCCGCACTGGCGCACTCAGCCACACTCGAACGCGCCGCGCGTAATCATGCCCGCTATCTGCTGCAAAACCCTGACGACGGACATGACGAAAAAAATATACGCAATCCCTTTTATACAGGCCCACGCCCATCAGACCGCACGCGCAAAGCCGGTTATGCCTATAAAGGCGTGCACGAAAACGTCAGCACCGGCCAGCACCCGCCAAACGAAAAAATCAACGACCATCTGCCTGCCCAACATCAGCTGGACAATCTAATGACGGCGATTTACCACCGTCTCTCCTTACTCGATCAAAATATCGACGAGGCCGGAGCGTCGTTTGAATCACAAGGCAAACAAATCGCGTTAAGCATCAATCAAGGCGACAGCAGATTCAACAGCCTCTGCCAAAAAAACCGCCCCCTATCCGACCTCAGCCGTTCGTTTTATCAAGATGCCTGTCATGGTCATGCCATTGTTTATGCGGATGAAATTTCCAACCGCAAAACCCAGCCTTACATCACCTATCCGCAAGGCAACTTCGCTTCGCCGGTTTTCCACGGCGAACGTCCCGACCCTATGCCGCATTATGAAATGACCGGCAATCCGATCAGCATCGCCTTCTCAGAACAATCGCCTCCGGTCAAAATGCGTTCGTTCAAACTGTATCAGGACACAAAAGAAATCAGAGACGTCAAAATCTTAGATAAAGATAATGACCCGAACCGCCTCCTGACCGAACGTCAATTTGCGCTGTTTCCTTTACAACCATTGGAATACGACACCGACTACCGAGCCGTGTTCGAATACCGTCAAAACGGAAAAGACAAAACGGCCGAATGGACATTCAGCACGCAAAAACCCGATTATCCTTACTTCATCGTCAAAGGCGGTGAAACGCTGGCCATCGAATCCGGACAAAAATATTTTATCCATTGGCAGGATTTTTGGTGCTTGAAGCAATGCGAACGCTACAACTACCGCATGAACCGCGACACCCAAATCGACATTATCGAACGACAGGCCGGCGGTATTATTATCCGTGTCAACGGAAGCAAAGGCAGCAGCATCCGCTTAATGCCCGAAGGCGAAGACAGGCGCGCCATTACACTTTATTTATGGAAATAAAGCCGTTTTCAGACGGCATGAAGCACCAAAAAGCTGATAAAATACCGCCTCACCCCCCTATGGCAAGCTATCCAATATGACCAAACATCCGCAAACAGCAGCCAATACCCGCTATGCCTTTGCCAGCATTGCCGCCATGTTGGCCGCATTTTTACTGTTCGTTGCCGTGATGTTGCTGCCTTTGGGGCTGACGGCGGACACCCAAGTGAGCCTAATACGGTTTTCACTCTACGCAATCGTGCTATTTGCCGTACTTGGCGGTATTTTTTCTGTACGCGTTGCCTATTTGCGTAAAAAGAACGGAGCATGACATGACCCAAGCCGATAAAATCCCACAAGAAATCCGCCTCCAGCAAGAGCGGCGCGTACTGACTTTGGTCTATGTTGACGGTGCCAAGAGCCTTCCTGCCGAATACCTGCGCGTGTACTCGCCCAGCGCGGAAGTGCGCGGACACGGTGCCGGCCAAGATGTTTTGCAAACAGGCAAAGCCGAAGTCAGCATTACCGATTTAGACCCCGTCGGCCAATACGCCTTGAAAATTACTTTTTCAGACGGCCACGACAGCGGCCTTTACGACTGGGACTATCTCTACCGACTGGCGCACAATCAAGACGCGCTTTGGCAAGACTATCTCGACCGCCTCGAGAAAGCAGGCGCGTCTAGAACGCCAAGTGCAGAAGATTTAAAACCCAAACGCACACATTCCTGCGGTAGCGGCGGTTGCGGCGGAAAGGCCGTCTGAAAAAAGGCGAAGCCGACATTGGACGACGGCAGAATCATTGACGGCAAAGCGTTCATCTCCCCGCCCAAAAAAGGATGGGTAGTGGCCATCTTCGGCGATACCAAAGCCTGCCCGCAGGCAGTGCGCGCCGCGCAAAACGCAGATGTTTTGGTGCATGAAGCAACCTTTGCGGCAGGCGATGAAGAAACAGCGGAACGAGTATTCCATTCGACCGCATCCGATGCCGCCAAGCTGGCCTTGCAAGCCAATGTGAAAGAACTTTACCTGACCCACATCAGCGCACGTTATACCGAAGAAGAGCAATGCCTGATGCTGGAGCGGCAGCCACAAACTATATTTCCCGCGTCGAAAGTGGTTGGCGATTTCGACGTATTCAATATCTGAATCCGTATTATTTTAAGAAGGCAGACACTATGAGCGACCACAAAACCCATTTCGGCTTCTCTACCGTTGACGAAGACGAAAAAGCAGGCAAAGTTGCCGAAGTCTTCCACTCCGTGGCAAAAAACTACGACATTATGAATGACGTAATGTCCGGCGGTCTGCACCGTGTTTGGAAACATTTCACCATCAATACCGCCCGCCTGAAAAAAGGCGACAAAGTATTGGACATCGCCGGCGGTACTGGCGATTTGTCCCGAGGCTGGGCGAAACGTGTGGGCAAAGAAGGCGAAGTTTGGCTGACAGACATCAACTCCTCCATGCTGACGGTCGGCCGCGACCGCCTGCTCAACGAAGGCATGATTCTGCCCGTATCGTTGGCAGACGCTGAAAAATTGCCGTTTCCCGACAACTATTTCAATCTGGTTTCCGTCGCATTCGGCCTGCGCAACATGACGCACAAAGATGCCGCGCTGAAAGAAATGTACCGCGTATTGAAACCGGGCGGCACCCTGCTGGTGTTGGAATTCTCCAAAGTGTACAAACCTTTGGAAGGCGTGTACGACCTCTACTCTTTCAAACTGTTGCCGATTATGGGCAAACTGATTGCCAAAGATGCCGACAGCTACCAATACCTCGCCGAGTCCATCCGTATGCACCCCGACCAAGAAACCTTGAAGCAAATGATGCTGGATGCAGGCTTCGACAGCGTGGATTACCACAACATGAGCGCAGGCATCGTTGCCCTGCATAAAGGCGTGAAATTCTAAGGCCGTCTGAAACAAACACAAAGGGCGTGATTGATAGACACGCCCTTTGTTTTTAAACCTTACCCAAGCCAATCTGACACAAAACAAAGGCCGTCTGAACAGCCGTAAAATGAAATTAAGGATTTCGGTTACACCATTCAGACGGCCTTAATACGTTTAAATCAGCTTATGTCCCTGCTTTCACGCTTTGCCATTGGCGGACCATAAATTTCAACGCCGCCGGTTGGATAGGTACCATGATAAAGCTGTTTTTCAAATCTTCATCAGTCGGGAAAATCGTATTGTCGTTTCTAAACTCTTCATCCATCAGCTCTTGAGCCGGTTTGCTGGACGGCGCATAAGTAACAAAATTGCCGTTTTTCGCCGCAACTTCAGGATCTAAGAAATCATTGATATATGCATGGGCATTGGCCACATGTTTGGCATCTTTCGGAATCACAAACGAATCCACCCAAATCCCCACGCCTTCTTTCGGCATCATCACACGGATTTTTTCCTTGCCGCCTGCTTCTTCCGCACGGCGTTTGGCAATGTTCAAATCACCGCCAAAACCAATCGTTACACAAGTATCGCCGCGTGCCAAATCATCGATAAAACCGGACGAGGTAAACCGCTTGATGTACGGACGGTTTTTCTTCAAGACTTCCGTAGCCGCCTTAATATCAGCCGTTTCGCTGCTGTTTGGATTTTTACCCATATAGTTCAACACCATAGGATAAATTTCCGCCGCGCTGTCCAAATAGCTGATGCCGCATTGCTTGAGTTTGGACGTGTATTCGGGGTTAAACACCAAATCCCATTGATTGTCCGGCAGCTGATCCGTGCCCAAAGCCTTTTTCACACGCTCGGTATTGATAGCGAAGGTGTTAGTACCCCAATAAAACGGAACGGCATATTCATGCCCCGGATCGACACCTTCCATCAGCTTCATCAGTTGTGGATTCAAGTTTTTATAGTTGGGAATAAGGGATTTGTCGATTTTTTGATACGCACCTGCCTTAATCTGCCTACCGACAAACGCATTGGAAGGACCCACGATGTCGTAACCCGACTTGCCGGTCAATACCTTGCTTTCCAGCGTTTCATCGCTGTCATATACATCGTAAGTTACTGCGATACCGTGTTTTTTCTCAAACGCGGCAACCGTCTCGGGATCGACATATTCCGACCAGTTGTAAATGCTCAATACCTTTTGATTATCGGTTTGAGCCGCCTTGTCGGCAGAAGTTTTGTCCGAGCCGCCGCAGCCGGCCAGCGCCAGCGCAGTCAGTACGATGAGGGGCAGATGTTTGGTCATTATCATTCCTTGCGTATCCGGTTGAAAATAGAGAGGCATTATAAAGCAGGCAAGCCCGAGCGGATAGGCTTCATTGTTAAAAGATATCGTCCCGCTTAAGGCCGTCTGAAAGATAGGTTGCAGCCAACTTAAAACCTTTCTGCCGATAGCTTGAAATATGGTTTTGCGGTAAGATAACGCCCATTCGTTTTTAATCGCAACGCGCCGTCCGGGCCGTCTGAAATCCTTGTAAAAAATTTATCGAGACATTATGAAAACCACCGAACTACGCCAAAAATTCCTAAAATTTTTCGAATCTAAAGGCCACACCATCGTCCGCTCCTCCTCGCTCGTGCCACACGACGACCCGACCCTGCTGTTTACCAACGCAGGCATGAACCAATTTAAAGACGTATTCCTCGGCTTTGACAAACGCCCCTACAACCGCGCCACTACCGCGCAAAAATGCGTACGCGCAGGCGGCAAACACAACGACTTGGAAAACGTCGGCTACACCGCCCGCCACCACACCTTCTTTGAAATGATGGGTAACTTCTCCTTCGGCGACTACTTCAAACGCGACGCGATCCACTTCGCTTGGGAATTCCTGACTTCTCCCGAATGGTTGAATATCCCTAAAGAAAAACTCTTGGCGACCGTTTACGCAGAAGACGACGAAGCCTACAACATTTGGTTGAACGAAATCGGCATGCCTGCCGAGCGCATCGTCCGTATCGGCGACAACAAAGGCGCGAAATACGCATCCGACAACTTCTGGCAAATGGGCGACACCGGCCCTTGCGGCCCTTGCTCCGAAATTTTCTACGACCACGGCGAAGAAATCTGGGGCGGCATTCCGGGCAGCCCTGAAGAAGACGGCGACCGCTGGATCGAAATTTGGAACTGCGTATTCATGCAGTTCAACCGCGACGAACAAGGCAATATGAATCCGCTGCCTAAGCCTTCCGTCGATACCGGCATGGGCTTGGAGCGTATGGCCGCCGTCATGCAGCATGTTCACAGCAACTACGAAATCGACTTGTTCCAAGACCTGCTCAAAGCCGTTGCCCGCGAAACCGGCGCGCCATTCAGCATGGAAGAACCCAGCCTGAAAGTCATCGCCGACCACATCCGCTCCTGCTCCTTCCTGATTGCAGACGGCGTATTGCCTTCCAACGAAGGCCGCGGCTACGTATTGCGCCGCATTATCCGCCGCGCTGTACGCCACGGTTACAAACTCGGTCAGAAACAGGCGTTTTTCTACAAACTTGTGCCCGATTTAGTCAAAGTAATGGGTGATGCGTATCCTGAGTTGAAAGAGAAACAGACACAGATTATGGAAGCCTTGCGCGCGGAAGAAAGCCGCTTCGGCGAAACGCTGGAAAAAGGCATGGGCTTGTTCAACCAAGTGCTCAACGGCATGAAATTCCTGAAACTGGAAAGCCTGCTGCCGCAAGACGGTGTGGGCAAACCACTGACATTGAAAACTGCAGATGGTGTGGAATTTACCGCCGCTTCCCGTGTTACTCCGGGCAAAAAGCAAATCGTTATCCGTCCTCGAGTTTCAGGCAGCCTGAACGAAGGCATGTATATCGATTTGCAGGCTGCTTTGGAAACCGCCCATATTCCCGACGCGGAAAAACCGTTTGCCGAAGCCTTGAACACCTACTTGATGGACAACATCGCCAACAGCAAACTCGTTATCGGCGGCGAACACATCTTCAAACTCTACGACACCTACGGTTTCCCCTACGACCTAACCGCCGACATGGCGCGCGAACTGGGCATCGACTTGGACGAAGCAGGCTTCGAGCGTGAGATGGAAGCCCAACGCGCACGCGCACGCGCCGCACAAAGCTTCAAAGCCAACGCCCAACTGCCTTACGAAGGTCAGGACACCGAGTTTAAAGGTTATAGCGAACGCCAAACCGAATCCAAAGTCCTCGCCCTCTACAAAGACGGCGAGCAAGTCAACGAATTGAACGAAGGCGACGAAGGTGCCATCGTTATCGACTTTACCCCGTTCTATGCAGAATCCGGCGGTCAAGTCGGCGACGTCGGCTATATCTTCGCAGGCGAAAACCGCTTTGAAGTACGCGATACCCAAAAAATCAAAGCGGCCGTATTCGGTCAATTCGGCGTACAAACTTCAGGCCGTCTGAAAGTCGGCGACAGCGTTACCGCCAAAGTGGATGACGAAATCCGCAATGCCAATATGCGCAACCACAGCGCGACCCACTTGATGCACAAAGCCCTTCGCGATGTATTGGGCGAACACGTTGAACAAAAAGGCTCTTTAGTTACCGCCGAATCCACCCGTTTCGACATTTCCCATCCTCAAGCAGTAACTTCCGAAGAAATCGCCGAAGTCGAACGCCGCGTCAACGAAGCCATTTTGGCCAACGTTGCCGTCAACGCCGCCATTATGAGCATGGAGGATGCCCAAAAAACCGGCGCCATGATGCTCTTCGGCGAAAAATACGGCGACGAAGTACGCGTACTGCAAATGGGCGGTTTCTCTACCGAATTGTGCGGCGGTACACACGTTTCACGCACCGGCGACATCGGCCTCTTCAAAATCATCAGCGAAGGCGGTATTGCCGCAGGCGTACGCCGTATCGAAGCCATCACCGGCCTGAACGCACTCAAATGGGCGCAAGATCAAGAGCGTTTGGTTAAAGACATCATTGCCGAAACCAAAGCCCAAACCGAAAAAGACGTACTGGCGAAAATCCAAGCAGGCGCGGCACACGCCAAAGCATTGGAAAAAGAATTGGCACGCGCCAAAGCCGAACTCGCCGTCCACGCAGGCGCCAAACTCTTGGACAACGCAAAAGACTTGGGCGCAGCCAAACTCGTTGCCGCCCAAATCGAAGCCGATGCCGCAGCCCTGCGCGAAATCGTGACCGACTTGACCGGCAAATCAGAACAAGCCATCGTATTACTCGCCGCAGTAAACGACGGCAAAGTTTCCCTGTGCGCAGGCGTATCCAAACCGTTGACTGCCAAAGTCAAAGCAGGCGATCTGGTTAAATTTGCAGCCGAACAAGTCGGCGGCAAAGGCGGTGGCAGACCGGACTTGGCACAGGCCGGCGGCAGCGATGTCGAGAAACTGCCCGCGATGATTGAGAGCGTGAAAGATTGGGTCGGCGCGAAGCTGGCTTGATGTGGAAAGGCCGTCTGAAACGTGTTTTCAGACGGCCTTTGCCAACTATCTAGCCGTAGATTGGGTCTCGATCCAACAGATTTTGTGAAATATAAGAATGTTGGGGCATGCTCCAACCTTATATATCCTATAATCATTATATTTTTAACTCAAAGGATTTGAAATGAAATCTCTTTTGAAAAATCTCAATAAGCTAGAACTGATACTTAACGAATTAGAGGCGCAACCAATTAATCTTAAATTTGATCCATTTGACCCTTTGAGTATTGAATCAGCCATTCAGGAATATAATTATGGTCTTGATTCAATAGCAGGAGATGAAATTAATAATCCAATAATTTCTTCGCTATTAGAGGGACTCAAGGAAAATGCACGTAGTGAAATTATTAGGGAAGCAGCCGAAGCACGACTCAAAAAAGGTGAATAAATGGGATTAGATATTTTTGAAGAAATTAATAATGCTATATTGGACTTGCAATCATCGGAACTGCAAACTTTTGAATGGTCATTAAAAAGGTTAAACGAACTATTAAATGATGAAGTTTTAAAAGTTCACAACGATGAGCTAACAGAAAATTTAAACTTAGAAAAACTTCTAGAAGATAGCTCTAACACAGGTGGTAGTTTTGTTGGTAGCTCAAAATTATTGTTACCAACAGATATGAAAGAAAGATTGGGCTATATTATTTTGCTGGTAAATTGGTTATCTAATGATACCAACGAAGTACTTGATTTTTGCCATCACTATTTCTATAGCGGCAATAAAATTATTGCAGGAATTCATAGCTTTAATAGGCAGGTATTAATACCATTTGCTCGAGATTATAAAAATTACATCACAAGGAAAGGGGCTAATATGGAAGTAAAGAACTCATCAATAGTATCTAATAACGTATTTATAGTGCATGGGAGAGATGATTTATTAAAAGTAGAAGTGGCAAGACTTATTGAAAAACTAGGTTTATCCGCAATAATTCTACATGAGCAACCAAACTCAGGAAAAACTATTATTGAAAAAATTGAAGAATATACGAATGTTGGATTTGGAATTGTTCTATATACACCCTGTGATATTGGTGGTCAAAAGTTAAGTAATTTAGATACCGATTTAAAACCAAGAGCCAGACAAAATGTTGTTTTTGAACATGGTTATCTTATAGGGAAACTAGGAAGAAATAAAGTGTGTGCATTGGTTAAAGAAGAGGTTGAATTTCCATCAGATATTAGTGGTGTCGTATACCAGAAAGTAGATGACGCGGGAGGATGGAAGTTAAAATTAGCTATCGAATTGAAACAAGCAGGATATTCCATTGATCTAAATATACTGTGTTAGCAGCAGTAGGTCGGGCATGAATGCCCGACCTACAAATCCAAGTTTTCCAACTAATCGTCAGTTTTAAATCTTTGTAAGGCCGTCTGAAAACCCAAACCCCGTTTTCAGCAAGCCGTAGCCCGCACCCCTGTCAACCGCGTGCGTGGCTAGACCACACACCCTACCACTGCGGGCGACGCAAACCTTAAGATTGAGGTGTAGGGTGTGTGCGGTACGCACGCACGCGGTTTTTGTTGCTACCGAATGATTCCAAACCATGCCGTAATCCAGTCGGCAGCAAACGCAGCTTGGGTCATGTACCAACAAAACTCAATATCAAAGGCCGTCTGAATTTCAGACGGCCTTTCTGTTTTCATTTCAAGCTGATATTTAAGCTTTTTGTTCAATCATCTAACATCAATCTTTCTCTACCGTAAAAAACAGTTCTTCCTGTTTCAAAGCATTGCCGTCTGCATCGGTCAATGCTGCTTCCGTTACGGAAAACTTGATAACGGCGAGGCTGAGGCTGCCTTGCTCTGTGAGTGCAGTATTAAGAATAACGCCTGCTTCTTCCTCGCCGACTTTGACGGCAATACCGGCGGCTTCTAAAGAATCGCCGCTTAATACGGCCAGACCGCGTTTGACTTGGCCTCGGTATTGGGCGCGGGCGATGATTTCTTGGCCGGGGTAGCAGCCTTTACGGAAATGGACTGCGCCGATGATATGTTGGTTGAGCATTTGGGCAACAGCCGCTTCTTTGGTTGCGGCGCAAATCCACGGATAGCCGCTGCGGATTTCGTGCAGGTTCCACGCGTTTTCGGCTCCTGCTTGATATTCGGCTGCATTTTCAGCTACTGAAATTTTCAGACGGCCTGTGTGCGGCAAGGCAATTTCTACGGTGTTTTCTTGAATTTGGGCTGAAAAAGACAGTTGCGGTTCGGTAGCAGGATGAGGTTCTGCATTGTCTGCCAACTCGCCGCTTACTGCTAAATCAGGCATCAGCTCGAAGACGACTTTTGCACGCAAGACAAACATTCTCAGGCGTTTGACGATGGCTTCGGTCAAATCTTGAGCCATGACCAACAGTAAATCTTCTCCGCGATTGACGACCAACATATTGGCCAACACACGGCCTTTAGGCGTATTGTATGTAGCATAACATGCTTGACCAGAAGCTAAATTATTAATATCGTTGGATAATTGACCATGAAGAAATGAAGCTCTGTCTTCACCGCTGACACGGACAACGCTGAAAAAAGGCAGGCGGGTTTGCATAATCGACTCCTTAAATGGTAGATGCTGAATTATCGCCCAAATTGCCGCTTATTATCAAATAAATAAATTCAGGCCGTCTGAATGTTTCAGATGGCCTGTTGTTTGGGTTCAAACAATCAAAATTATTTGATGCTGACTTTACGGATAATCACGGCTTCGGTTGGAACGTCTTGATGATAGCCGCGTGTCGCTGTTTTCACTTTGCTGATTTTACGGACCACGTCCATGCCGGAAGTGACTTTACCGAAAACGGCATAGCCGTAGCCTTGAGGGGTTTTGCTTTTGAAATTCAAAAAGTCGTTGTCGGCTGTATTGATAAAAAACTGGCTGGTTGCTGAATTCGGATCGCCGGTGCGCGCCATAGCGATGGTGCCGACGTTATTTTTCAAGCCGTTGTATGCTTCATTGGTGATGGCTTTATCGGTGGATTTTTGAACCATTTTCTCGGTAAATCCGCCGCCTTGAATCATAAAATTGTCGATAACGCGGTGGAAAATCGTGTTGTCGTAAAAACCTTTTTTGGCATAATTGACAAAGTTTGCCACGGTTTTCGGCGCTTTGACTTCATCCAATTCCAGTTGGATGTTGCCCATATTGGTTTCAATCACGGCATGGGTAACCGCTTGCGCTTGCACGGAAAGTGAGAGTGCGAGGGCGCACAGGGTCAGTTTGATGGATTTTTTCATATGTCTTCTCGAATGATGTATTGTGAAAATGGAATATTAACCTTGTTTCGCGTGAAATCCATAAAAAACATGTAAGATTTTTCAAGCAAAAAACATAAGGCAATCAAATCAGGCCGTCTGAAAAGGGATAAAAAACAAATTTTTGCTTTTTATCATTCCTTTTCAGACGGCCTGCTATTACGGTCAAACCGAAATCAGATTAGAAATCCAATTCCGCTTTCAGCCAGTAAGTACGCGGCATACCGACGACGGCGAAGCTGCGGTCGTATTGGCCGCGCTGTACTTGCCAGTAGTTTTTGTTAAACAGGTTTTCTACCGAGCTGCTGACGGTCAAAGTATTTTTGCCCAGTTTGGTTTTGTAGCGCGCGCCTACGTCAACCAAGGTATAGGACGGGAAGGCGTATTGTTTTTGCGTGTCTTGGTAAGACTTACCAAAATACGAAACATTGCTGCTCAAGGTCAAGCCTTTGGTAAACGGGGTATCCCATTCCAAACCTGCTTTGGCAATTACGCGCGGATTGGCAACTTGTACGCCGTTAACCAGCATATCACGTGAATTTGGGTAGTCTTTCACGGTCGATTGCAGATACATCAGGCCCAAAGTCGGACGCAAAGTATTGTTGAGCAAGTTCGCGTAGGTATTGAACTCAATACCGCGGCTGCGTTCCATGCCTTGTTTGTCGCCTGCCGCGCCGCCCAAAGCTTTATACGCGGCAAAGTCTGTTTTGCCGGTGGTAGAACCGCGCCAGTAGCCCGGACGTTTGATTTGGAACGCGTTTAACGTGGTCACGAAATTGCCCCAGTTTTTACGCACACCCACTTCAAACTGACGGCTGACACGCGGTTTAGACATGGTGGTATTACCGTCATCGTCGGTTTTGATATCCGCAGGCTCCAAGTCTTCCATGTAGTTGCCGTAAACGACCAAATCAGGTTGCGGCACCCACGCGGCCATAAACATAGGACTGAAGCGTTTGGCATCGCCGCTTTGGCCTGCTTTTTTATCGGTATATTCAACCGCTTGGAAACGACCGCCCAAAGTCAGACGGTATTTGTTGTCGGCAAAGCCCAGTGTATCAGACAAGGCTAAGCTGTTGACTTTGATATTGGCATCAAGATTGGCAGAGCTTTCCCAATCGGTTGCATAGTCCGGTTGGAAAGAATCAAGTTGCTCAGCAATATCGCCGCTTGCAGAAATTTTCGCGCTGCTGCTGCCTGCTGACAAACCGCGCGTAGTGGCGCGTTGACGGATAACACGGTCAAAAGCCGTACTCCAGTTATGCGTAACCGGACCGGTTTCAAATTCGCCTCGCGCAGACAGGTTCATGCTTAAAGTGCGGAAGTATTGGTCGGTCAGACGGGCCGTACCGGTGTTGTAGTCATAGTTGCGGGCCGTTACTTTGCCGCTGGCGTTTGTGTTTTGCGCATCGGTACAAGTACTGGTGGCATTCAAACATACAGTAGGGGAAATCAGCGTACCGTAATAACGCGCTTTGTTGTAGCCGATACCGCCTGTAATCTGTGCATTGTCGAACGCATCCCATTCAAACGTCAGCATATTGGTTTGGCCGACGGTGTTTTGCCAGTTCCAAGAAGGCAGCAGGTTGGTTTTACCGTCAGGTGCATCAAACAGACGGCCTTGCAGGTTTTGAATGTCCTGCATACGCGCGCGGCCGCCGTTGGTTTTGCGTTTCGCGTAGATGGAGTCGAACGCCACGCGCACTTTTTCGCCGCGGTAGTCGGCATTTAAAGCAAATTCTTTGTTGTCTTCGCTGTAACCGTGGCGCGGGGTGTCGCCGTGGCGCAGTTTGCCGTTGGCGCGTACGCCGAATTCTTTGTTTTCGCCGAAGCGTTGGCCCAAGTCGAACGTACCTTGGGCGCGGTTGTTGCTGAACCAGCCCAAACCGATTTTGCGGTTGCCTTCGTCGGCGGCTTTTTTGGTTTCGATATTGACGGAACCGGATACCGCGCCTTCAGGGTCCATGCCGTTTACGGCGGTGGACGCGCCTTTAATCAGTTGTGCGGAGCCGGCTTGCACGCTGGCCGTACCTTGTGTGCCATACATACCGGCCAAGCCGTTGACGCTGAATTGGCGCGAGTCAAGCTGATAACCGCGGAAATACAGGCCGGTCAAGGTATTACTTTCGCCGCCAAACTGCCAAACGGAAGCGTCTTTTTTCGCTACGGCATCTACCAAAGTACGCGCTTCGGTATTATTGAGGGCTTTTTCGTCGTAATTGACCACGGTAATCGGTGCGGTAAAGGCATTGGCTTTACCCAATACACCCAAATTCACACGGTCGCGCATATCGCCGTCACTGGCAATAGAATACGAGCGTGCGGCCTTCACGCGTTTGGCGTTGGCGTGGACTTTGACTTCCTGCACTTCTGCATGGGCTTCGGGAGCAGGAGTGGCTTCATCGGCGGCGTAGGCGAATGCGCTTGCAACCACAAGCGGCATTAAGGCTAATTTGCTTTTCATAAATTCCTTCTGAGTTGAAATATTAATAATTCTTATATCGGGTAAAAAATTACAAAGTAATTTAGCTTTGTGATTATATTTGATAAGATTCCTACTTTCCACAAAAACAAATAAGAACTGTTTGTAAATACAAAAATACAACAGTTTGAAAAACTATTTTCATAGTGATCATAATTTAATAAATTTGCCGTCCTTTTCAGACGGCCTTTACGACCCTTTTAGAGAATACACCCATGCAAAAATGGCAAACCGAGCTTTATTCCTCACCGTCTTGGTTGGTGCAGACCTTGTTGATGGTCGCCGCAGCTTCGGCGGTGATTCTGTTTTTTGCACGCAACACACGCTTCGGGCGCGAGTTTAGCTATATCCTGCGCCTTTGCCTGACGCCGAAAAGTGCAGTTAAAGTATTGCTGCTGATTACGGCGATGATTACGTTGCTGTTAACCGAAGTGCGGCTGAATGTGTTGAGTACATTTATGTCCAAAGGGCTTTACGACTCGATGCAGGATTTGAACGCCTCCGCGTTTTGGATGTTTGCAGCGATGAATGCGGGCGTGGTGCTGATACGGGCGTTTAACAACGTCGTCAACGACTTTCTCGATCAAGGCTTGGCGATTAAATGGTCGGAGCGGCTCAATGAAGTTTTGACTTCGCGCTGGCTTGCCGACAAAAACTACTACCGCCTGCAAATGCGCCGCCATGCGCCGGACAATATCGACCAGCGTATCCAACAGGACGCGCAGGAATTCATCGCTTCGACCATCGAATTTGTGCGCGGCATGGTCAATTCGGTCGTTACCTCGCTGGAATTTGCCGTTGTTTTGTGGGGTTTGGCGGGCATCCTGACCGTGTTCGGCTTCGATATTCCGCACGGCATCGTTTGGTTTGTCTATATGTTTGTAATTTTGGCGACCTTTATCGCCATGTGGATAGGCAACCCTTTGATTCGTTTTAATTATGAAAACGAAAAACTCAACGGCGACTACCGTTATTCCCTTGTCCGCGTGCGCGACCATGCCGAAAGCGTCGCGTTTTACAACGGCGAAAAACACGAACACGACCAGCTTGCCGACCGCTTCAAAGCCATCATCCGCAACCGTTGGCGCATCGCGCGGCAAAGCGTCTGCTTAAGCGGCTTTAACGATATGTTCACCAACGGTATCAAGCTCTTCCCCATTATTTTGCAAGCCCCGCGCCTGTTTGCCGGACAAATCAAAATCGGCGACATCCAGCAAACCGTCCAAGCCTTCGCACGACTGCAAAACGCGCTGTCTTTCTTCCGGATGTTCTACAACAAATTCACCGCCTACCGCGCCCGATTGGAACGTCTATACGGCTTTTTGCTGAGCACGGAAGAACAACACACTGCACAACAACCCGAGCTTACTGAAGTTTCAGATGGCCTGATCTTGGAAAACGTCGCCCTATACCGCCACAACGGCGAAGTTTTATTAGACGGCATCAACATCAACCTCAAAAGCGGCAATTCCCTGTTGATACGCGGCCCGAGCGGTTGCGGTAAAACTTCATTGCTGCGCGCGCTGGCTGGGCTTTGGCCTTTCGGCAGCAGTGGTAAAGTCAGCCATCCACCGCATCAAGACATCCTCTTCCTGCCGCAACGCCCGTACACGGCGCAAGGCAGCCTGCGCGACGCGATTTGTTACCCCGACATCGACAAACAGCATCCTGAGTTAGCCGAAGCCATGAATACCTGCCGCCTAGGTTATCTCATTGATAAATTGGACAAAACCGACGACTGGCAACACAAACTCTCCCCCGGCGAACTGCAACGCGTCGCCTTCGTCCGCGCCCTGCTCTCCAAGCCCAAAATCATCCTGCTCGACGAAGCCACCGCCGCTTTGGACGAACCGACCGAAGCCATGCTCTACCGTGCTTTAAAACAAAAACTGCCCGACAGCATCATCATCAGCATCGGACACCGCAGCACGCTCAACGAGTTCCATGATTTATGCCTCGATGTCAGTCATGTACAATGCTGAATTAATGGCATATAAAAGGCCGTCTGAAACAGTGAAAAACGAAATCAAACGATTTTGTCAGTGCCGTTTCAGACGGCCTTTTCAAACGCTATGGCATGTTTATTTGTTATACTCTGCATTGTGTTAACGTCGCCTAAAGAATATTGATGAAAACCCTGGCCCTCATTCCACATTACAACCACCCGACCACCATCAGCCACGTTGCCGAAACCATGCGCAGCTTCGGTTTAAACGTTTTAATTGTGGACGACGGTTCACGCGAAGAATGCAAACCTGTATTGCAGGCTTTGGTTTCAGACGGCATCGATGTCCTTTACCGCCCCATTAACGGCGGCAAAGGCGCAGCGGTCAAAACCGGTTTGGAATACGCCGAAGAGCATGGTTATACCCACGTCTTGCAGGTTGATGCAGACGGCCAACACTGCTTAAACGATACACCCAAACTCCTTGCTGCTGCGGAACAAAATCCCGAAGCCGTTGTCTGCGGTTGGCCGCAATACGGCGACGACGCGCCCAAAGCACGGCTTTACGGACGCAAAATTACCGACTTTTGGAATATGCTGCACACTTGGTCATGCGACATCAAAGACGGCATGTGCGGCTTCCGCCTCTATCCGCTTGCACCCGCGCTATCCGTCGTCCGCGAAGAAACCGTAGGCGACCGTATGGACTTCGACACGGAAATCCTTATCCGCCTGTACTGGCGCGACGTCAAACCGGTTTGGGTTAAAACACCCGTCCAATACGCCGCCGACGGCGTGTCCCACTTCGATGCCTTTGCCGACAATGTCCGCATCAGCAAAATGCACACACGGCTGTTTTTCGGTATGTTGAAACACCGATTGGGCAAAGTTTTTGGAAAGGCCGTCTGAAACCATGACCGACCATAAACAAACCCATTGGGCGGCCCAACCCGAACGCGGCAGCCGCCTGTTTCTCGCCCTGACTACATTGATGGTGCGCCATCTGCCGGCCTTTTTAATGAGGCCGTGCATTTGGTTTGTGGTGCTGTATTTTTATGCAACCGCGCCCAAACCGCGCCGTCATGTCTTACGCTATCAAACCCGTCTTCAGACGGCCTTTCCCCATACCGTCCTGCCGAAACACAGCGTATTCAAACAATTCGTTGCATTTGGCGAAGCAGTTTGCGACCGTTTTGCCGTGTGGCAACGCAAAATCCGTTATGAAGATTTGGTAATTGAAGATCCGGACGACATCTATTCGCAAGTCAAGCGCAACGAACGCGGCCAGATTTTTGCCTGCTCACACTTGGGCAATACCGAAGTTTGCCGTGCGCTGGTGTCGCACCATAAAAATTTCAGACTCAACGTATTGGTGCACAGCAAACACGCGCAGGCATTTAACGAGGCATTGCAAAAAGCCGGCGCAGATCATATCCGTCTGATTCAGGTGACAGATTTGGACACCACCCTGATGATGGAATTAAACCACCGTATCGAAAACGGCGAATGGATTGCCATCGCGGCCGATCGCGTGCCTGTACGCGGCGAGAAAACCGCCGACATTAATTTCTTAGGCCACACTGCCCCTATGCCGCAAGGCGCATGGCTGTTGGCTTCGCTTTTAAAAACGCAGGTAAACACGCTGTTTTGCGTCAAACAAAACGGCCGCTATCATTTGAAACTGCGCCGCTTTACCGATACTTCCAGCTGGAAACGCGGCAACCGCGAGGCTGCCGTCAAAGACGCGATGCAGGGTTTTGCCGACATTCTGGCGCAAGAATGTGCGCAAAATCCGCTACAATGGTTCAATTTTTATGATTTTTGGGGCGAAGACGCCGTCTGAAACCATCACACTTACTCTTTTAAACCATGAAAAAACACATCTACTGCCAACACAGCTTTAAAACCGAAGTTCCTTTTTTTGACGTAGATGCCATGCACATCGTGTGGCACGGCAACTATGTCAAATACCTTGAAACCGCACGTTGCGCTTTTTTGTCTTCCATCGGTTATGACTACAATGAAATGGGGCGACAGGGGTACAGCTGGCCGATTGTGCAGATGAACCTCAAATACATCCGTCCTGCCCGTTTCGGCCAAAAAATCCGCGTTGATATGGATATCGTTGAAATCGAAAGCTGCCTGCGTATCGATTACACCATTTACGATGCTGAAACCAACGAAAAACTGACCCGCGCTTCGACTACCCAAGCCGCAGTATCGCTTTCAGACGGCCTGATGCAGTTTCAAACGCCGGACAGCTGGTTGGAAGCAGTAAAAAGACATCCGACTTTTAAGGCCGTCTGAAAAATTTAGCGATTAAACAACATATTGCCTGCTTATCAACTTTACCCTTTATAATTTTACGTTTCTGTTTTCAGACGGCCTTTATCCTCAAATCGCACACATTATGCTACTGAACCTCAACCGCTTTGCCTTTCCTGTTTTCTTAAAAGAAACCCGCCTGCTTACTGCCCTCGCCCTGCCTATGCTGTTGGCGCAAGTGGCGCAAGTGGGTATTGGTTTTGTCGATACGGTAATGGCTGGTGGCGCAGGTAAGGAAGATTTGGCCGCGGTGGCTTTGGGCAGCAGCGCATTTTCCACGATTTACATTACCTTTATGGGCGTGATGGCGGCGTTGAACCCGATGATTGCCCAGTTGTACGGCGCAGGTAAAACCGAAGAAGTCGGCAAAACAGGAATGCAAGGCATTTGGTTTGGCTTGTGTTTGGGCGTATTCGGCATGTTGTTGATGTGGGCGATGATTACGCCTTTCCGTCATTGGCTGACATTGAACAATTATGTCGAAGACACGATGGCGCAATATATGTTCTTTACCAGCTTGGCTATGCCGGCCGCCATGATACACCGCGCTCTGCACGCCTATGCCTCAAGCTTGAACCGTCCGCGCGTAATTATGTTGGTCAGCTTCGCGGCATTTGCGTTGAATGTACCGCTGAACTATGTGTTCGTTTACGGCAAATTCGGTATGCCTGCTTTGGGCGGCGCAGGTTGCGGCGTGGCAACGGCAGCGGTATTTTGGTTCAGCGCATTGGCTTTGTGGCTTTATATCACCAAAGAAAAATTCTTCCGTCCGTTTGGCTTGACGGCAAAAATCGGCAAACCCGATTTGGCGGCCTTTAAACAGATTTGGAAAATCGGCGCACCCATCGGCTTGTCTTATTTTCTAGAAGCCAGCGCGTTTTCGTTTATCGTCTTTTTGGTGGCGCCATTCGGCGAAGATTATGTCGCCGCGCAACAAGTCGTCATCAGCCTGTCGGGTATTTTGTATATGGTTCCGCAAAGTGTCGGCTCGGCAAGCACGGTACGCGTTGGCTTTTCGCTCGGGCGGCGCGATTTTTTGCGGGCGCGTTATATTTCAGGCGTTTCGCTGGTGTTGGGCTGGCTACTTGCCACCTGCACCGCGCTGCTCTTGGTTGTCTTTCGCTTTCAGTTGGCAGGTATGTACACCAACGATGCGGCAGTATTAGGCATTGCCGCAACCGTTTTATTTTTCGCTTCCCTATTCCAACTGGCAGATGCCACCCAATGTATCGCTTCATATGCGCTGCGCGGCTATAAAGTGACCAAAATGCCGATGTTCATCCATGCCGTGGCTTTCTGGGGCTGCGGCCTGTTGCCCGGCTACCTGCTTGCCTATCATGCCGATATGGGCATTTACGGCTTCTGGACCGCGCTGACCGTTTCGCTGACGATTGCCGCCATTGCATTGGTATGGTGCTTGGAGCTTTGCAGTAAAGAGATGGTCAAATCACATAAGGCCGTCTGAAATTTCTTTCAGACGACCTCCATTGATATTTCATTTACGGCTTATTCACTCTTAAGGAAAAAAATGTTTTCAACTTCCATTATAGAAAAACTTGCTTACTATATTTATTGCTTGATTGACCCTAGAGATGGCAATATTTTCTATGTAGGTAAAGGCGTGGGCAATCGCGTTTTCCATCATGCCCTAGGTTCATTACAAGAAACAGAAACGCCAAGTGATAAAATTGCTTTGATTAGGGAAATACATAAAAGCGGAAACCAGCCCGTGTATTACATTCTGCGGCACAACATCCAAACAGACAAACAGGCTTTTGAATATGAAGCAATGGCAATAGACCTACTCTCCCTAGTCAAGCCGAGCCAGCAGCCGCTGACTAATATTCAAGGCGGCACGCATTCTTCTGAAGTAGGATTGATGAGCTTGTCCGAATTAAAACGAAAATATGATGCGCAAGAATTGAAAACTGATAAACCTATTGTTTTAATTACGATTAATAACGAATACGAGAAACTGAAAAAAGACATCAGATCAGGGAATATTCCTGAAGCCGATAGGCATAAGGAAATTTATGAGCGCACACGGAAATATTGGAAAATCGGAAGTAGGCGTGAAAAAGCAAAATATGCAGTTGCAGTCTATCGCGGCTGGACATTGGCAGTATATGAAATTGAAAGATGGATTTCTGCCGACGATATTATTCAAGGTCGTTGGATGTTTGAAGGCAAGCCGTTACCAAAAGAGTCCAATATTTATCAAGAAATCGTGGACAAGCTGACCTATTCTTCCCAAGAAAACTATAAAGCGCCCCAAAACCCCATTACCTATCGTAATTGTTAAATAGTAAGTTTTCAGACGACCTGAATCCACAAAATCACAAATCATCATGCAACCCATCCAATACCAAACCGACCTCACCCCCTACAACACTTTCGGCCTTCGCGCCCAAGCCCAAGCCTTTATCGCACTCAAACACGCCGACGAGTTGCGCGACATCGTCCGGCTGCCCGAGTTCAACCGAAATACTGTTTTATGGCTCGGCGGCGGCAGCAATATCCTTTTGATGGAGGACTATGCCGGTCTGGTTGTGCATATGGAAAACAAGGGAATACGCGAAATTGAGCGTTCAGACGGCCTGGTTTATATCGAGGCTCAGGCTGGGGAAATTTGGCATGATTTTGTTTTGCACACGGTTGGGCTGGGTTTAAGCGGGCTGGAAAACCTCAGTCTGATTCCGGGCACGGTCGGCGCGTCTCCGGTACAAAATATCGGTGCATATGGTGTTGAAGCGAAAGATGTTATCCATAGCGTACGCTGCTTTGATTTGGATACGGAAACCTTTGTCGAGCTTTCCAATGCCGACTGTGACTTTGCCTATCGTGAAAGCCTATTCAAACAGGAAGGCAAAGGCCGTTATGTGATTGTTTCGGTTGTATTCGCGTTAAAAGAGCATTTTGTGCCGAACTTGGGCTATGGCGATTTGGCGGCAGCGGTTGCCGAACTAAGCCAAGACCGCGAGGCAACGGCTAAAGATGTTTCCGATGCAGTGTGTGCAATCCGCAACAGTAAACTGCCTAATCCTAACGTGCTTGGTAATGTCGGAAGTTTCTTTAAAAACCCTGTTGTCAGCGCTGAAAAAGCTGCCGATTTGTTGCAACAATACCCCAATATGCCACGCTATCCGCAGCCTGACGGTTCGGTCAAACTCGCGGCCGGCTGGCTGATTGACCAATGCCGTCTGAAAGGCCATCAGATCGGCGGGGCGGCTGTGCATGACAGACAGGCTTTGGTTTTGGTGAATAAAAACAATGCGTCCGCTCAAGATGTCCACCAGCTGGCACAATATGTTTGTAATACAGTATTTACTCAATTTCAGGTAGAATTACACGCAGAACCCAACTGGCTGCCGACTTCATACAGCCTATAAAACAAAGGAGTGTATTCCATGCCGCGCATTGCTAAAGTCAACACTTACACACGAATCATCAATGCCAGCCTCGCCTTGTTCAACGAAGAAGGCGAGCGCAATATTAGCACCAACCATATTGCCGCCCACTTAGGCATCAGCCCGGGCAACCTCTACTACCATTTCCGCAACAAAGACGAAATTATTGTCCAATTGTTCAAGCGTTACAGCGAAGCCCTGCTTGTCTACCTTAACGAAGCCGTATTGCCGTCTAATGTGGAAGACTCCATCAACTACATGGCCGGTATTTATGATGTGATGTGGGAATACCGTTTCCTTTTCAGCGATGTGAATACCCTGCTTGCCCGCAGTGCCGAATTATTGGGCGAGCACAATACCTTTACCCAAGCCAAAGTGTCCCCGCTGTTGGTCAACCTGCTGACCCAGCTCAACGGTCTGAACATCATCAGCGCAGACCAAACCGCCATGAACGACCTTGCCGTCAATATGTGGATGGTGACGAAATACTGGTTCGACTTCGACAGCTCCCTGCGCGGTCGAGCCAAGTTGACCGAGGATTCCAAAGTACGGGGCATCAGCCGCACACTCAGCCTGTTACGCCCCTACCTCCTGCCGGAACACCGTGCCGAATTCGACCAAAAAATCGGCAGCAACCATTAATTTTTCCATACAAAGGCCGTCTGAAAACGTGGCTTTAACCAAGTTAAAGCTATTTTCAGACGGCCTGTTAATTTTCGGATGCTTTATTTATGCACCTTCCCGATATTTCCATTCTCGGCTTAGGCTATCTCGGCCTGCCGCTGGCACAAAAATTTTATGAGCAAGGCAGTCAGGTAGCCGCCGTCAAACGCAACCTGACCTCCGACGACATCAATCTGCCAATTGAACTCGACATTATCGATTTAAACCAAAACGATATTTTTCACAGTTCGACCTTATGGCAAAACCATATCAACAAGCCGACATGGTTTTGCCTGCTTCCGCCTTCATCATTAAACCATTACGCCGATACCTTAAAAAAATGGATTCAACTTGCCGAGCAATCTAAGGTACAACACATCATCTTTACCAGCAGCACCAGCGTGTATGGCGACCAAGCACGCATATGCGATGAAAGCACGCCGCCCGATCCGCAAACCGAATCTGCCCGTCAAATCCTCGTAGTCGAGCAAGCCCTGCTTGAAAGCGCCGTCCCCCATATCGATATACTGCGACTGGGCGGGCTTTACTCTGCCGACCGTCATCCCGTTACCAAGCTGGTTCAGAAAACACGCATTCAAGGCGGCAATCAACCCGTCAATATTCTTCATAAGGATCTTGCCGTCCAAGTCCTTTTTCAAACGGCCTGCCAAGCTGACGGCAAGCGTATCCGCAATATTGTCGAACCCCGCCACCCAAGCCGGGCCGAATTTTATACTGCCGAAGCGGCCAAACTCGGGCTACCGGCTCCTGATTTCATCGTTGATGACAAAAGCAACGGCAAAATTGTAAATACCGTTTGCGCAGACGGGCTAAGCCTGTAAAATTGCGACTCAACCCATTAATCCGTTTCAGACGGCATTTAGAGTAAACCATGTCCGCCCTATTTCCCCTTATCAACCACCTGATACAGCAAAATCCAGAGCAACAGCGCGAGCTGTCTGAATTTGCAGGCAGCATCATCTGCATCAGCCTGACCGGTTTCAGACTGACCGGACGCATCAGCGAACAAGGTTTTCTTGAAACCGCAAATGAAACCGCCGACACCAACATCACATTCCACAACAGCGCCATCCAAAAAATCCTCCAAGGCGGCCAGCCCGGCGTGGGCGACATCAGCCTCGAAGGCGACTTGGTCTTGGGCATGTCCGTCCTTCCTATTTTGGGTGGACTGCGCTATTATCCGAGCGAAGATTTGGCGCGTGTATTCGGTCATGTGGCCGCAGAAAGTATCAGCTCGCGCGCCGGCGACATCGGCCGCACCATGAAAAAAATCGGCAAAAGCATTGCCGAGCAAATCAGCGACTTTTCACGCGAACCCGAATCCCCTGTTATCGACCAAGCCACGCTTGCCGCATGGTTGGAAGAAGTGGACAAACTGCGTGACGACGTTGCCCGCCTAAACGAACGCCTCGATCGCCTCGAGCGCGATATCTGGATAGATTAGACACTTAATTTCAGACGGCCTACTATCATGAAAAGCCCATTTAAAAACATCGGTATCGTTACACGTCCCAATACGCCCGAAATTCAAGATACCGTCCACACATTGGTTTCTTTTCTGCGCGAAAACGGCTTCACCATCTATCTGGATGAATTGAGCGTAGAAGAACACTGCGTCTATATCCAAGATTCCGCCTACTGCGAAACCGTAAACAAAGCCCAACTGGGCAAATATTGCGACCTCGTCATTGTGCTCGGCGGCGACGGTACCTTCCTCTCCGCTGCCCGCGAAGTTGCTCCGCGCGCCGTTCCTATCATCGGCATCAATCAAGGCCACTTAGGCTTTCTCACCCAAATCTCACGCGACACCATGGTTGAGGGTATCCGCCCCGTACTGGAAGGCAAATATCTGCCCGAAGAGCGCATCCTCATTGAAGCCAGTATCATTCGTGACGGCGAAACCATCGAACGCGCCCTAGCCCTCAACGACACCGTACTGTCTCGTGGCGGTGCAGGCCAAATGATTGAATTTGAAGTATTTATCAATCAAGAATTTGTCTATACCCAACGTTCGGACGGCCTGATTATTTCCACGCCGACAGGTTCGACCGCTTATGCACTTGCCGCCGGCGGCCCCATCATGCAAGCCGGTCTGCACGCCTTCACGCTTGTGCCTATCTGTCCGCAATCCATGACCAACCGCCCGATTGCCATCTCCGACACCAGCGTAATCGAAATCCTCATTACCAAAAGCGGCGACGCACGCGCACATTTTGACGGACAATCCCATATCGACGTGCAAAACTTCGACCGCATCATCATTCGCCGCTATCACAATCCCTTGCGCGTCCTCCATCCCACCGATTACCAATACTTCAAAACCCTGCGCCAAAAGCTGCATTGGGGCGAACAATTGATTTAAACACCACTTCAATAAATAGGCTTACCATGAAAACCATTTCCCAAACCTTAATCATCGCGCTGTGCGCCCTTTCCTCCCTCTCCGTCTCCGCACACGGCATGCACAAAAGCAAACCCTTGTCCTTTGAAGAATTGCCGAAAATCTGCCAGCAATACTTTACCCGTGCGGATGCGTGTTACCAAAAAGCAGGCGATAAAGCATCGTTCCAACGTGACAACACAAAATACCTGCGCCAAATCCTGCCTGCTGCCGACGTAGGCCAACGTGAACGCATGTGCCAAATTGCCATGGATACATTCGCTGAAAAAACAAAAGGCTTAAATTGCGAATAAAGACCTTCCCCTTAGCTCTAGTAATTTTAATTTCATAAAAAGGCCGTCTGAAACATTAGATTGTTTCAGACGGCCTACTTACAAAAACCCTTTACTTTTTAAGAAGAGACCACAAAATCTACCGTATGCGCTTCACTGTAATCAGGGATTTCCAGCTTTTCTATCATGCGGTGCAACACATCATTCGGAACAGAATGTTCGCGGTTACGGTTTTGCGATAGTAATTGCGTGTAAGGCACTTCCAAATAAATGAGATGCACACGTGCGCCGTAATCGGCAAACATCGGCAGCCATTTACTGCGCAAGTCGCGGTTGAGATTGGTCGCATTGAAGACAAATGACGTACGGGCTCGCAGGTATTCTTTTGCCTGCTCTTTACCCAAACGCACTGCTTCGGCGGTATGTTTGGAATCTGCGGGATTGAGTTTACGCTCACGGCGAATCTCATCGAGCGACAGCATAGGTAAATGGGCAAGATGTTGCCTGATGTAGCTGTCTTTGCCGCTACCTGCTATGGCGCACATGGCGTACACCTCAAAGGTCTGATCATCAAATGGCTGATAATCCGGCATTTCGCTACGGCCGTTAAGATAGAGATAGCGTCCGTAATCGCTGGCGAACGTACGTGCCTTACCCCAACAAGCATTTTCTTCACAGAGTTCACGAAACAAATCAACGCGCAGCAAAATATCCTGTTGGTCGCAACATATACGACCCAGGACATCGGCTTTAGCCAGCATGGCAAGATGTGCAGTGTTAACCTGCAAACTGGCCGCTATGACAGCTCGATCAGGATTAGGCTTGTTAATTGCCCATAAAGGCAATCCGTGCAAGCGCACAAGTTTGGCGATTGCTTCTCTTACGGCAAATGGAGCGGCAAATTCGGTATACAGTAAAGTACGGGCAGTATGCTCGCCTTTTTTTGCGTGATGCGGCGAAACGATACGCTCTTTACCGTTTTCTATTTCACGCTTGGTCGTACTGCGTTTTTCCACATCATGCAGTATGGCGGCAGCAAACAGAATATGTTGCTCCTGTTCATCAAGCGCTTGAAACTCGGGCAGTTGTAAAAGGGCTTCGCACACCATTTTGGTATGCGTAAATACATCGCCTTCAGCATGCCACTCAGGGTCTTGCAGAACATCCTTCATATCGGCAAACCAGCTGAAACGACGTTCTAAGGCTTGCCAATCAGGAAGTTGACCGGGTATGTAATCTGGGAATGTCCACATAATTGTCTTTCTTATTATTGGATAATTGGACTTCAGGCCGTCTGAAACTGCCAGCTTTGCCAATGATATTTGTCGTAATCGATAAGACGGGCAGGCTTCCAAGTTTTCGTCCAATGAACGTCGGTTTTAACGTGTTTGGCTCGCACCAATTTGAAAAGATTATCAAATTCATTGAATTGAACAGGCAGGTTGCCGTTGTTGGTGGCAAAATCAGCGGCGTTCCGGATAACGAAACCTTCACTGCATGCCGCTCCTGTTTTCGGATCGTAGCCGCCAAGCTTACCGGCAGTTTGTACGCTGTCTGTCCACGGCTCTCCCAAATTAGCGGCAAGCCATTGCGCTAAAGCAATATCTTCATTGGCGTATTTTTGAGTGGAATCTGCAAGCGGCTGGACAATTGGGATTTCTGGCACAGTCGGAAAATCAAACAGCTGCGCATAAAATTTAACCTCTTCCCATGAAAGCCAATGTCCGCCACGGCGGACGGCGAATAGATAAAAATAGCTTTCCAGTTGAGAATAGGCAATCGAATGAATGCCGTACATATTCTCGCCAAAAAGTTCGAGATCGCCCAAATCATCTTTGATTTGCTGCCATCGTTGCAGCAAAGGTTTATCCCACGGATGCTGGGTAGGTGCAGCATGACTACGGGCATAGAGGCCGTGCGCGGCAAAGCAGTTGTTTTGCCCATCTAATTTTTCGGTTAAAACCAATTTCGGCAGCGAGGCAAAATATGAAAGAAAGCCGCGCGGCATAAAGCGGTCGTCTGAAGTCGTGCCGAGGCTGATGGGCGCGTGCAGGCTGCGGGCGTATTTTTGAGGTTCAGTTGTCGTCATAATATTTTTTCCTTTTTATTCATTTTTTAATTTTCTTTTCAAGTGTTCCCAGCAACCCGTTACATTTTTCCCACCATATTTCCTTGTTTGGAAACCAAAAGCTGGTCGATTTTCAAATTTTCAGTATCGATAATTTCAAACTTATAACCGGCATAAACCAGAAAATCTGTACGTTTCGGGATTTTGCGCAGGGAATACATCATAAAGCCGGCGATGGTTTCGTAGTTTTCCGAATCGGGAAACTCTTCGATATCCAACGCACGCATGACATCGGCGAGCGGGGTCGCGCCGTCCACCAACCATGTGTCTTCGGTACGGCGGATGATTTGCGGCTCTTCTTCGGTATTGACCAGCTCGCCCATCACAATGCTCATCACATCTTTCAGCGTTACCACGCCAACCACCAGCGCGTATTCGTTCACTACGACGGCAAAGTCTTCGCCAGAAGTCTTGAAGGTTTCCAAGACATCGTAAAGCGACAGCGTATCGGGGATAAACAAGGCTTTACGCAACACGCGCTTGTCGGTCAGCCGGACATCTTTTTCTCTTAAAAATAAGGTCAGCAACGTATGCGATTCGATATAGCCGATAACGCGTTCCAAATCGCCGTCGCACACAAGGAATTTGTTGTGCGGTTTGTCCGACATCATTTCCAACACGGTATCGCTGTTGTCGTTTTTATCAAAATAGACAATGTATTCGCGCGTGCTCATGGTGGAAGTTACCTTGCGCTCTTGCATATCGAAAATGTTTTCAATCAGATAGTGTTCTTGTTCTTTCAACACACCAGCCTGCGCACCGGCATCGACGACGGCGTAAATGTCTTCCGAAGTCAGTTGTTCCTGACGGACGGTGGAAATTTTGAAGAGCTTGAATATTGCGTTTGCCAATCCGTCAAAAATCAAAATAAACGGCTTTAAGATAAAAATCAAAAACATCATCGGACGCACAATGCGTACCGCCACCGCTTCGGGATGGGTCATTGCCATACGCTTGGGCATCAGGTCGGCAATTAAAATAAAGCTGCCTGTAACCAGCGAGAATGTCAGCAAAGAGGCAACTGTGCTGCCCCAACTACCTGCGTTCTCCAATAGTTTGCCAAAATACGGACGTATTGCTGCCTCGCCGACAATACCGGCAAGAATGGCGACGGCGTTCAAACCGATTTGGACAACGGTAATAAAACTGCCCGGCTGCTGCTGCATATTGATTACGTCAAGCGCACGCGTATCGCCGCCGTCTTTCGCCATGACCTGCAATTTGATTTTGCGTGCCGAAGCCAGCGCAAGTTCGGAACAGGATACAAACGCGCTAATGACAATCAGCAGGCACAATAATAGTAAGGCTTCAAAAATATTCATGAAAAAGTGTGTGTGTATGGTATAGGTTAAAAATATTCATGAAAAAGTGTGTGTGTATGGTATAGGTTAAAAATATTCAAACAGCAAAGGCCGTCTGAAAAATTCAATTTGATCTTAGATTTGTATTATGTACATTTATTGTTTTAATCATCCAGTGCATCTTCATCCAAGGATTTCAACCATTTCAGCTTTTCGCCAATTTTGATTTCCAATCCACGAGGGACAGGTTGATAGAAATCGGGTTCATCCAAGCCGTCGGGCATATAGCTTTCGCCAGCGGCGTAGGCATTAGGTTCGTCATGGGCATAGCGGTATTCGCGTCCATAACCCAATTCTTTCATCAGTTTGGTCGGCGCATTGCGCAGATGGACAGGCACTTCGTCGCTGGCATTTTCTTTGACGAAACGGCGCATTTGGTTGTATGCCTTGTAGCCCGCGTTGGATTTCGCGGCGGCGGCGAGATACAACACGGCTTGCGCCAGTGCGAGCTCCCCTTCGGGCGAGCCTAAGCGCTCATAAGTAGCGGCGGCATCATTGGCAATCGTTAAGGCACGCGGATCGGCCAAGCCGATGTCTTCCCATGCCATGCGGACAATGCGGCGGGCAAGATAGCGCGGGTCGGTACCGCCGTCGAGCATACGGCAGAACCAATACAAGGCCGCGTTAGGATGCGAACCGCGCACGGATTTGTGCAGCGCGGAAATCTGATTGTAGAAACTCTCGCCACCCTTATCAAAACGACGGATTTGCGCACCCAAACTGTCGGCAAGAAATTCGGCGGTCAGGGTTTTCAGACGACGTGTATTAGCAGCGCGTAAAAGCTGCTCGATCAAGTTCAACAATCTGCGCGCATCGCCATCGGCGGTATTCACAAGCAATTCTTGCGCATCTGCTTCAATCGTGAAATCTTGGTATTCAGGCAAAGCCAATACTTTGGTAATCAGCTTCTTCAGGTCGTCTGAAGACAAGGATTGCAAGACATACACCTGCGCCCTGCTAAGTAAAGCCGGATTGACTTCAAATGACGGATTTTCCGTGGTGGCGCCGATAAAGGTTAATAAGCCGCTTTCGACATAAGGCAAAAATGCGTCCTGCTGCGCTTTGTTGAAGCGGTGTACCTCGTCAACAAACAAAATTGTCGCGCGCCCTTGCTGCAAGGCAATTTCAGCTTTCTCGATTGCCTCGCGTATGTCTTTCACGCCGGAAAATACGGCGGAAACCGGCAGAAACTGGGCATTGAAACTCTGCGCCAAAATCCGTGCCAGCGTGGTTTTGCCTACACCCGGCGGCCCCCATAGCAACATAGAATGCGGCTTCCCGCCTTCCACCGCCACGCGCAAAGGTTTACCTTCGCCGATTAAGTGCTGCTGCCCGATGACATCATCTAAAGAATGCGGGCGCAAGCGTTCGGCTAAAGGGGCTTCGGGTTGGCGGGCGAAAAGGTCGGACATAGCGGCTTTCGTGCTGATTGATTAAAAAGAAAACTCGCTAGCATTATACGGCAGTTTCGCAAACTCACATATCGGGCCGCATTACGGTATAATACATGCTATTTTGAGAACTCTTCGGGCGTTTCAGACGGCCTTGCTAACAGGAAACATCATGACTTCAAAAACTCTTTTGGCAGCTGTTACATCAGCTTTCTTATTGGGTGCATGCGCTACCGGCGGCGAATCTTTCGGCGGCTTGGGCAGCGGTACAGGTATCGGCAGCAGCGTAGTGAAAATGGCGGTAGACAGCCAATGCCGTACCGAATTGAACAAACGTAACGAATGGCGTGTCATTGCTTTGGCCATGAGTGCGGAAAAACAAGCCGAATGGGAAAATAAAATCTGCGGCTGCGCCAGCGAAGAAGCACCAAACCAATTGACTGCAACCGAAATGATGCAAGTCTTGAGCCCGGCAACCCGCGATCAGGCCATTGCGTCCGTTACTGCGAAAACGGTTACCGCCTGCTTCAAACGACTCTACAAATAATCGTTCAGACGGCCTTTTTTAATATCGAGGCCGTCTGAATTCGTTTTGACTTTCTATTTGAATTTTAAATACATAGAGAAGAAACTATGAAATACATCAGCACCCGCGGTGCGACCGCACGCAAGCAATTCAGCGAAGTTTTATTGATGGGTTTGGCTCCTGACGGCGGTTTGATGCTGCCTGAGCAATACCCTCAAATCGACCGTGCTACTTTAGACCAATGGCGCACACTCAGCTATCCTGAGCTGGCGTTTGAAGTTATGAGCCTGTTTGCTACCGACATCCCTGCTGATGATTTACGCGACATCATCAACCGTACCTACACCGAAGAAGTATTCGGTACCAAAGCCATCACTCCGGTGCGCACACTTTCAGACGGCATCAAAATCCAAGCCCTCTCCAACGGCCCGACTTTGGCATTCAAAGACATGGCCATGCAATTCTTGGGCAATGCGTTTGAATATGTATTGAACAAAGAAGGCAAAGAACTCAATATCTTAGGCGCCACCAGTGGCGACACCGGCTCTGCCGCCGAATATGCCCTGCGCGGTAAAAAAGGCATCAATGTCTTCATGCTGTCTCCGGAAGGCAAAATGAGCGCATTCCAACGCGCGCAAATGTTCAGCTTGCAAGATGCCAACATCCACAATATCGCCGTTGAAGGTATGTTTGACGACTGCCAAGACATCGTCAAAGCCGTACAAAACGATGCCGAATTCAAAGCCAAATACCACATCGGCACAGTCAACTCCATCAACTGGGGCCGCATTGTCGCCCAAGTCGTGTACTACTTTGCCGGTTATTTCAACGCCACTTCGAGCAATGACGAAAAAGTCAGCTTCTGCGTACCAAGCGGCAACTTCGGTAATGTCTGCGCCGGTCATATCGCCCGTCAAATGGGCCTACCCATCCACCGCTTGATTGTCGCCACTAACGAAAACGACGTATTGGACGAATTTTTCAAAACCGGTGCATACCGCCCGCGCAACAGCGAACACACCCACGTTACTTCCAGCCCGTCTATGGATATTTCCAAAGCCTCCAACTTCGAGCGTTTTGTGTTTGACCTGATGGACCGCGATGCAGACGAAATCAAAACCTTATGGGCGGAAGTAGGTTCCGGCAAAGGTTTCAATTTGGAATTTGTCTTAAACAAAGTACATCAACAATATGGCTTTGTTTCCGGCAAATCGACCCATGCCAACCGCCTTGCCACCATCAAACAGGTTTACGAGCAAGACCGTGAATTGATTGATCCGCATACAGCTGATGGTGTCAAAGTAGCGCGTGAAGTCCGCGAAGCCGGCGAAACCATCGTCTGCCTCGAAACCGCACTGGCCGCCAAATTTGAAGCCACCATCCATGAGGCTGTCGGCGAAGTTTCCATCCCTCGTCCGGCCGCATTGGAAGGCTTGGAAAACCTGCCGCAACGTGTCCGTGTTGTCCCTAATAATGCAACAGCAGTGAAAGACATCATTAAGGAAGCCCTGGCTTAACCGGCCGTCCTTGACGACTGCACAGGCCGTCTGAAAAAGTTTCAGACGGCCGCAACCGATATTTGAGAAGTGGGTAACATTATTGCCAAACCCACCACGCCGCAGTCGTTCCTAATATAAAATCAAGGTGTTAAAACAATACCAACTCCTTTTGACTTTCAATTGCAAACATTGTAATGACAGATATTTTCGTTTAGAATTGCATGTTTGCTCTAAATTTGGATTGATATGCAGACAACACAAGCCACATCCAACTGGGAGCTATACAAGCGCTTGCTTGGATATTTGAAAAGCTATTGGAAGATGTTTATCGTCTCCGTAGTGGCCATGCTGATTGTCGCCGGTACGATGCCGGCTTTCGGTTACTTGCTCAAACCTTTGATCAATGAAGGTTTTGTCGATAAAAACATGAAAAGCATGTCATGGTTGCCGCTGGCAATTGTGGCGCTGTTTTTCGTTCGCGGCCTGTTTAACTTCATCAACGAATATTGCACGACGTATCTGTCCAGCCACTTGGTGCAGCGCTTGCGCGGTGAAATGTTCAACAAAATGATGCACCTGCCGACTTCGTATTTCAGCAGCAATACCGGCGGCCGTTTGATGTCTCGTATCTTGAACGACGTCAATCAAATTACCGATGCAGGGTTTAACGTCATTACCGTGATTGCTAAAGACGGCGTGAGCGTAGTCGGCCTATTGGGCTTGCTGACTTATCTGAACTGGCGTTTGACCCTGATTACTTTTATCATCTTGCCGGTTGTTGCTGTATGTATCCAAACAGTCAGCAAACGCCTGCGCAAACTGTCTGCCAACAACCAAATTTATCTTGGCCAGCTGATGCAGGTCTTGGGCGAAAGCATTAATGGTGAACGCGTTGTAAAAATCTACGGCGGTCAAGATTATGAAAACCGCCGCTTCGACCGTATTGCCAATGATGTTCGCCGCAACCTGCTCAAACAGGTTTCCGCCAGCTCTGCCGGTACCGGCATTACGCAATTAATGGCCTCGGTTGCTCTGGCTGCGATTATTTACGCAGCCGCACGCCAAGCAGGGCTTTCCGGCTTCAGCGCAGGCGATTTTATGTCGTTTTTGTCCAGTATGATCATGATGTTTGATCCCATCAAACGCATGACCGGCGTGATGCAATCCCTTCAACGCGGTTTGGCGGCGGCTGAAAGTGTCTTCACCTTTTTGGATCAACCCGAAGAGAGCAACGAAGGCAAACAAATCCTCAGCCCAAACCCTGGCGATATCGAATTTTGCGACGTTGTACACCGCTATCCTGAAGCCGAACGCAACAGCTTGAACCACATCAACCTGCTTGTACCGCAAGGCAAAGTGACCGCATTGGTCGGCGCATCAGGCTGCGGCAAAACCACCTTGGCCAATATGTTGCCGCGCTTCCTTAATCCGGATGAAGGTAAGGTTTTGATTAGCGGCATCAACATCAATGAATATACACTCGAAAGCCTACGCAGCCGCATGGCTTTCGTCGGCCAGAACGTTGTCCTGTTTAATGGTACGATTGCTGAAAACATTGCCTATGCTCAAGCCGGTAACTTCAGCGAAGAAGAAATTATCAATGCTGCAAAAGCCGCCAATGCTTGGGAATTTATCCAAAAAATGCCGCAAAGCCTGCACACTGAAGTTGGCGAAAACGGTTTAAAACTGTCTGGCGGCCAACGTCAACGCCTCGCCATTGCGCGTGCGCTTTTGAAAAATGCACCGATTTTGATTTTGGACGAAGCCACCAGTGCATTGGATAATGAATCCGAACGTTTGGTACAAACCGCATTGGAAAACCTGATGCAAAACCGTACCACATTAGTGATTGCCCACCGACTTTCGACCATCGAAAAAGCCGACAACATCGTTGTGATGCATGAAGGCAATGTAGTCGAACAAGGCACTCATCATGAATTGATCAACGCAGGCGGACGCTATTCCGACCTGCACAGCCTCAGCGAAAAATCAGCCAAACCGGCAAGTAAGTAGCTGAACAGCATATTCCATTCTTTTTATTAACCTTGGCCGCCCCGACCTATCCTTTTCAGACGGCCTTATCCGACAGGAAATATCAATGGCAGCATTCAACACCCAGAAAGTCTTGTCCGTACACCACTGGACCGACGCTTACTTCACTTTCACCTGCACCCGTGACGAATCTTTGCGCTTTGAAAACGGCCAGTTCGTCATGGTCGGCCTGATGGTTGACGGCAAACCGCTGATGCGCGCATACAGCGTGGCTTCTGCCAACTGGGAAGAGCATCTGGAATTTTTCAGCATTAAAGTACAAGACGGCCCATTGACCAGCCGCCTGCAACACCTTAAAGTCGGTGATGATGTCCTCATCAGTAAAAAACCGACCGGTACATTGGTTGCCGGCGACCTGAATCCGGGCAAACACCTCTACCTCTTGAGCACCGGTACCGGCATCGCACCTTTCTTGAGCATTACCAAAGACCCTGAAATTTACGAGCAATTCGAAAAAATCATCTTGGTTCACGGCGTACGCTACAAAAAAGACTTGGCATACTACGACCGCTTTACCAAAGAATTACCCGAACACGAATACCTGGGCGACTTGGTTAAAGAAAAATTGATTTACTATCCGATTGTTTCACGCGAAGACTATGTACACCATGGCCGTCTGACCGATTTAATGCGCAGCGGCAAACTCTTCGAAGACATCGGCCTGCCTAAAATCAATCCGCAAGACGACCGCGCCATGTTGTGCGGCAGCCCTGCTATGTTGAAAGACACCTGCAACGTCTTGGACGAATTCGGCCTGACCGTTTCTCCGAAAACCGGTGTCCGCGGCGACTACCTGATTGAGCGCGCATTCGTCGATCAATAACGTATCCCCGGCAGCAGGCCGTCTGAAACCCTTCTTTCAGACGGCCTAAACCTTAATAATTTATCCCACATTATGCCTACTCTACTCATCATCCGTCCGTCCAACCGTCCACAGCAAGATATCCAAACCTGCCATGCAGCTGGTTGGCAGGCTCAAGTATTGAGTCCGATCGAAATAGAGGCAGACCGTTCGGCACTAAACAAACTTCCCGAACAATTTAAGCAAGCCGATGTCGTGTTTTGGGTCAGCCCCACCGCTATTGAAACCGCAGCGCCGCATCTGAACTTTTCAGACGGCCCTAAAGCACACATTACCGTCGGCCAAACCAGCCAACATACTTTGGCGCAATTCTCCCCCTATCCCGTATTCTCTCCCGAAGACGGCAACGACAGCGAAGCCGTCTTGAGAATGCCTATTTGGAAAAACCTGCCACCCAACGCCCGAGTTCTAATCATTCGAGGCCATGGAGGCCGTGATTTTTTAGCAGATAAACTGACCGAACTGGGTTTCCAAATCGACATCGCCGAAATCTATTTCAGACGGCCACACGCCATCGATTGGCAGAACTTTAAAACCGAAGACATCGCCGCCGCCTACGTCACATCCGGCGAGCTCGCGCGCGAATTTTTCCATCAGATTCCGCCGCAATTTTCCCGATTCTTCGAATCCTTGCTATACTTCACCCACCATCCGCGTATTGCCGATGCGCTTCGCATCGTCGGCGCCAAACATGTAGAAACCGTCACTTCTTTATCCGCTGCACTTTTATCCATGCCACAAAGGAGCCAAGCAGTGAACCCAGTCGAAGACAATAAAGATACCCAACAAGTTGCCAATACGGCAGCTCCGGCGCCTGAACGTTCTGAAAACACCAGGCCTTCTGAACAAATCAAACCTACCCAACCTCAGCGAGTGGAGGCGAGCATGACCGAGTCCAACAATCTCCCACAAAACAACGCCCCTGTTATCATCAAACAATCTGGCGGCAAAGCCTTGGCTGCAGGTGCAACCGTCTTGGCACTGCTTAGCTTGGGCGCGAGCGGATTCCTGTTTGTACAGGGTCAAAATGTTTTAAAAAACCAAGAGCTCGAATTCAACCAAAAAATCGACAAAGCCGCATTGGGCGAATCTGAAAACGCCAGCCTTTTAAAAGACAACCTCAACCGCCAAACCGCTATTCAGGCCGAGTTAGACCGCCTGAACAACGGTCAAAAAAACAATAGCGATCAAATCCTGCAAACGCAGAAAGCTTATCAAGAGTTACTCAAAGGTCGTATCAACTGGTTGGTCGACGAAGCCGAATCCATGTTGAACACTGCTTCGCAACAATTGATGCTGTCAGGCAACCTTCAAGGCGCGGTCAGCGTATTGGAACACATCGACAGCCGCTTAAGCCGTTTTGAACAGCCTGAGCTTATCCCCATCAAGCAAGCCATCAGCAATGATTTGGCCGCGCTGAAAAACCGTCCTTATGTCGATATTTCCGCCACTGCCTTGCGTATCGACCGTTTGGAAACCGGTATTTCAGGCCTGCCTTTGGTTTTGGACGGCGTATTGAAACCAGGTGCCGCGCCTGTCGAAGCCGCCAATTCAGGAACTTGGTGGGAAAACACATGGGAAAAATCCCTCAATGCCCTCAAAGGCTTGGTTGAAGTCCGTCATCTGGACAGCAACGACGCCATGTTGATTTCACCCGATCAAACCTACTTCATCCGTGAAAACCTGCGCCTGCGCCTTTTGGATGCGCGCATTGCCCTGTTGCAACACAACGGCGAAGTGTATCAAAGCGATTTGAACAACGTTGAAGCAACTGTAAAACAATACTTCGACAGCAAATCCCCTGCTACCCAGTCATGGTTGAAAGAGTTGGCCGAACTCAAAGCCCTTGATGTCCGCATGATCTCAGACGACAGCTTGAAAGCCAGCTTGAGCGCCGTTCGCGCTTATCAAGAAGGTTCGCGTACACAAATGACGACCGAAGAAGCTGCACAAACCCAAGCTACCGAGAAAACCGCTTCCGCTCCGGCTGCAGCTACCGAACAAGCCACAACTGCTGCACCCACTGCCGCTTCTGCACCTCAATCTCTGGAAGCACCTGCTTTGCCGTCTGAAAACAAAAAAGAACCGGCCGCTGAAGCTGCCAAACCACAAAACCAAACCAAGCCTGCTGCCAAAATTAAAGGAGAGCAAGCATGAAAACCGTCGTTTGGATTGTCATTCTGTTTGCAGCCGCCGTTGGTTTAGCGTTGGCTTCCGGCATTTATACAGGTAACGTGTATGTCGTGGTTGAGCAAACCATGCTACGTATCAATCTGCATGCCTTTGTTTTAGGCCTGCTATTGAGCGTATTCGTTTTGTATTTCCTGGTTAAATTCGTGTTCGGCCTCTTGAACCTTCCGGCGCGTATGCAACGCTTCGGCATTGCCCGCAAAGGCCGTCAGGCTTCTGCCTCTTTGAACAGCGCAGGTCTGGCATATTTTGAAGGTCGTTTTGAAAAAGCCGAACAAGAAGCTGCCAAAGTCTTGCAAAACAAAGAAGCCGGCGACAACCGCACCCTGGCTTTGATGTTGGGCGCGCACGCAGCCGACCAAATGGAAAACTTCGAATTGCGCGACCGCTACCTACACGAAATCGAACACCTGCCACAAAAACAACAGCTTTCCCGTCATCTTTTGCTGGCCGAATCTGCACTGAGCCGCCGCGATTATCCGACTGCCGCACAAAACCTTGAAGCCGCAGCAAAAATCAACGGCAACTTGAGCCGCTTGGTGCGTCTGCAATTACGTTATGCCTTTGATCACGGCGATGCTTCAGATGTCTTGGCAAAAGCGGAAAAACTGGTCAAAGCCGGCGCCATCAACGATTACGAAGCCGAACAGTATCAAAACTGGGCATATCGCCGCCTCTTGAGCGAAGTAACCGATGCAGGCCGTCTGAAAGCCTGTTTGAAACAGATTCCCGAAAGTGTGAAGTCTGGCGAATTGTGCGTCGCGATTGCCGAAAAATACGAGCGTTTGGGTTTGTATGCCGATGCAGTCAAATGGGTTAAAACCCATTATCTGCAAACCCGCCAGCCCGAGCTTTTGGAGGCATTTGTCGAATCCGTGCGTTTCCTAAGCGAGCGCGAGCAACAAAAAGCCATCGACTTAGCAGACTCTTGGTTACAGGAACAACCCGACAATGCACTGCTGTTGATGTATCTTGGCCAACTGGCCTACGGCCGAAAACTTTGGGGCAAAGCCCAGGGCTACCTCGAAGCCAGTATCGCCCTGCAACCCAGCGTATCCGCACATTTGGTCTTGGCTCGCGTGTTTGATGAAACCGATCAACCGCAAAAAGCGCAAGAACAACGCAATCTAGTTTTGGAAAGCGTGGCCGAAGAAGAACATCCGGCAGCCCTTCCTCAACCAAATTGATGTGCTGATTTCGCATTAAGCGACAATATGAAATCTACAACAAAACCAACCATTTAATCATTTCAGACAGCCTCTATACATATCTAAGGCCGTCTGAACTTTGTCCAACATACCAAATCAGAAAGCCTATTTATCATGACTGCTCTGAAAAACGACACTTTCCTCCGCGCCCTGCTCAAACAACCTGTCGAATACACTCCCATCTGGATGATGCGCCAAGCTGGACGCTATCTGCCTGAATACAAAGCCACACGCGCACGCGCAGGCAGCTTTCTCGATTTGTGCAAAAACACCGAGCTGGCAACCGAAGTTACCATCCAGCCTTTAGAACGTTTTGATCTGGACGCAGCAATTCTGTTTTCCGATATTCTGACCGTTCCCGATGCCATGGGTTTGGGCCTGTATTTTGCCGAAGGCGAAGGCCCGAAATTTGAACGCGCCTTGCAACACGAAGCCGACATTGCAAAACTGCAAGTTCCCGACATGGAAAAACTGCAATACGTCTTTGATGCCGTAACTTCCATCCGTAAAGCACTGGACGGCCGAGTTCCGCTCATCGGCTTCTCCGGCAGCCCGTTCACACTCGCCTGCTACATGGTTGAAGGCGGCAGCAGCAAAGAATTCCGCACCATTAAAACCATGATGTATTCGCGTCCTGATTTGCTGCATAAAATCCTCGACACCAATGCCCAAGCCGTTACCGCTTATCTCAACGCCCAAATCGATGCCGGCGCACAAGCCGTACAAATTTTCGACACTTGGGGCGGCGTGTTGAGCGATGCAGCGTTTAAAGAGTTTAGCCTGAAATACATCCGACAAATCGTTGCCGGACTCAAACGCGAAAGCGAAGGTCGCCGCGTGCCTGTTATCGTATTTGCCAAAGGCGGCGGCTTATGGCTGGAAAGCATGGCAGAAATCGGTGCAGATGCATTGGGCTTGGACTGGACATACAACATCGGCGAAGCACGCCGTCGCGTCGGCGAACAAGTTGCCCTGCAAGGCAACTTCGACCCGTTTGCCCTCTTCGGCACACCGGAATCTATCCGCACCGAAGTCGCACGCATCCTTGCCGACTACGGCAACGGCAGCGGCCATGTATTTAACCTCGGACACGGCATCAATCAACACGCCGACCCGGAACACGCCAAAATTTTGGTCGATACCGTACACGAACTGTCCCGTCAGTATCACCGTTAATGGAAACAACGCAAAGGCCGTCTGAAAACAAAAACACAATTATCGTGTAAATTTGTTTTCAGACGGTTTTTCTATATACTTAATATCTGAAGCTTATCAGCTGACACCTTCAAACTTAAAACACATCCACTCCCGCTACCGAATATGAATTTTTTAAAAGACATCACCTGGACCGAAATTTTCATCTTCGCCCACACCTGCGCCGCACTCGTCTGCATGCTGCGCGTGTTGTATAAACAAAAAAACATCGGCTCAACCTTCGCCTGGCTGATTATCCTATTCCTTTTCCCCGTATTCGGAACCATCGCCTACATCCTTATCGGCGAGCCTCGTCTCGGCACAGCCCGCGCCAAACGTACCGGCGAAATGAACCGCTTCTACCGCAACTTTGCCGCCACCCATCTAGCCGATATCTATCTCGACATTGCCGACCAAGTCAAATCACGTTACCACGGCATCAGTAAAGTTGCCGAAAAAGGAACGGGGCTGGGCGCAACCAAAGGCAACGCCATGAGCCTGCTCTCGACCACCGATGCAATCATCGACAGCATGCTTGCCGACATACGCGCCGCAGCCCATTCCTGCCTGTTGGCCTTTTACATTATCGAACCCAAAGGCCGCATCGAAGAAATTCTAAATGAAATCCTTGCCGCCAAAGCCAGAGGCGTAGACTGCTCCATATTGGCCGATGCCGTCGGCAGCAGGAGCTTTCTTGAAAGCGATTGGGTAGAGATACTGCGCCAAGCAGGCGTTGAAGTACATACCTCATTGCCTGTCGGCATTTGGCGTACGTTATTCACGCGCACCGACCTGCGCAACCACCGTAAAATCCTCGTTATCGACAGCAAAATCGGTTACACCGGCAGCTTCAACCTCGTCGATCCGCGCTACTTCAAACAAAACTCAGGCGTCGGCGAATGGATAGATGCCATGATGCGTTGCACAGGGCCTATGGTACTGGAGCTGTCAGCCGTCTTCTTCGCCGACCTTGCCGTCGAAACCGATAAAAACCTCCAAAACGTACAAACATACCTCAACCAAGCAAAAAACCTGCTGCCCCAAATCCTTCCCGAAAAAATGCAGCAAGGCAATATTGTTGCCCAAATCATTCCCTCCGCCCCCGAGCAAAGCAGCTTCGTCATCTACGAAACCATCATCAGCGCCATCTATGCCGCTACCAAACAAATCACAATTACCACCCCCTACTTCGTCCCTGACGAGCCGCTTCTCATGGCATTAACCGTCGCCGCCAAACGCGGCGTCAAAGTAACCCTGATACTGCCCGCCAAAGTCGATTCACTGATGGTACGCTACGCCTCACGCGCCTACTACCCTATGCTGCTGGAAGCCGGCGTCAAAATCGCCATGTTTGAAGGTGGTCTTCTACATGCCAAAACCATGACTATTGACGAAGACTACTCCCTCTTCGGTACGGTCAACATGGACATGCGCAGTTTCTTCCTCAACCTAGAAATCAGCCTCGCCATCTACGATCGCGACACCACCAAACAAATCTGCAACCTCCAACGTGACTACCTCAAAAACAGCAGCTACATTGCCATCAAATCATGGCAACAACGCTCCAAACTCCGCGGCCTCGTAGAAAATGCCGTCCGCCTGATGAGTCCTTTGCTGTAAAAAAGAAGTAGTGAGGCCGTCTGAAAGCACTGTTCAGACGGCCTTTTAAAACACCTATACACAATATTGATCATCGATAAATATTCAACTCATCCCTTTTCTTCAGTTTCAAAAAAGTAAGCCTCACTATATTTTCTCTTAAAATAGTTTTACAAAATTTAACCATAAATAAACCGATTGATATTTATAAAAATATTCAAACTACAAATCAAAATGAGACTAATATGTTCTTTTACATTTATTTGTAGTTTGATAATCATTATTAAAATAATTAGAATAAGCGGTCAATTTTTTATTCCTTGGGAAAAATCATGAATAAAACCTCTTTTCCTGTATTCCGCCTTAGTCTCATTACACTCGCACTATCAACAGGCTTCGCCCATGCCGAAAATACGCACCCCGCAGAAACTGCCGAACTGAATGAAATTAAGGTTACCGGTACCGCCGTACCGACCCGCGTTACCCGCAACCAGCTTGACCGCGAGACTTCGACCGATTTGAAACAAGTCATGAAAGACCAAATCGGTATGGATGTCGGCGGTGGCAACGGCGTGGCGCAGTTTTACAGCATCCGCGGCGTCGGCGAGGACAAAATTAATCTGGAAGTGGACGGCACCAGCCAATCCACCAAAATTTTCCACCACCAAAGCCGCTTCCAGCTTGACCCTGCTTTGGTGAAAAGCATCAACGTCGAAAAAGGCACGGGCGCGGCGAGCGCGGGCTTGGGCGCGGTCGGCGGTACCATCCGCGTGACGACGGTTGACGCGAAAGACCTGCTGACCGACGGCAAACCTTTCGGTTTCAAACTCGGCGCGGGCTTGAGCAGCAATAAAGGCTCAACCGGCAACGCGGCGGTTTACGGCTATCAAAACGGCTTCGATGCCCTGTTTGCAGGCAACTTCCTCAACAACCGCGACTACAAAGACGGCAACGGCAATGTCAACCACGGCAGTCGTCTGAAACAGCACAGCTACCTCGCCAAAATCGGCTACGACTTCAACGACGACCACGGCATCCGCCTGACCTACCGTCAGGAATACCAAAAAGGCAACCGCACCGATAAAGCCGAGTTCCAAAACGTTGACAGCTACGTCGGCGTGGACGGCACTTATCAAAAAGAGCAGACCTACAATCTGGAATACCGTGGCCGCAACGTCGGCTTCATCGACAAAATCGACGCCAATGTCTTCCAAATCAACACCGACGACACCAAACCGCCTAAAGGCGCTCCTTCTCCAAAAGCCCAAGCTTCCGGCACGGCGCAAGGCGGCGTTCCCATTGGCCAGCTTGAGTTAAGCAAAATCAAAGCAACCGGCGCGAATCTGAACCTCGCCAGCTCTTTCGGCGACGGACACATGGTGAAATACGGCGTCAACTACCGCCACGAAACCTCCGAGCCGTCCGACAAAGGCGCGTGGCTGAAGATTCTCGGCCTGTATGACCGCGACAAAGAGAAGAAATCCGAATACGGCGTGTACGCGGAAGGTATCTGGAACCTGCACCCCGTTACCCTGACCACCGGCCTGCGTTACGACCATTTCAAATACAACGCCGCCAGCAGACAAAGCGCGTCCCACGGCCAGCTCAACCCCAGCATCGGCGCGATTTGGGACATCAACGACAACTTCTCGCTCTTGGCAAACCTCAATCAGGCAAGCCGCGCGCCCCGCCTGAACGAAGCCCTGTTGGCTAACGAACGCGCAGGCGCCGCCGCCGATTTGGACAGCAACCTCAAAGCCGAAACCGCCCGCCGTGCCGAACTCGGCTTCAAATGGCGCAACGATAACTTCAACGTCAGCGGCAGCGTGTTCCACCAACGCATCAAAGACCTCATCGTCTACCGTTGGGCAAAAATCAACAACAACACCGCCTCCATCACCGAACGCGGCAAGATTTACAACGGCGGCACGCTCAAAACCTACGGCTACGAACTTGACGCATCCTACCGCTGGGGCGGTCTGACCGCGCGCGCCGGCGTGTCCTACGTCAAACCCCGTCTGAACGGCGAAATGTACTACGGCGAAAGCCCGATTCAAGCGGAAGACCACGAAAGCTCGTTCACCTTCTGGAACACCGGCCGCCAATGGCTGACCGGTCTGTCTTATCAGTTTGAAAACCCCAAACTCGAAATCGGCTGGCGCGGCCGCTACGCCCAAAGCGTGAAATACACCGACGTCGCCCGCGGACAAGGCACGATACACGGCAAGAAATCAGGCTACGGCGTACACGACATCTACGCCAACTGGCAGCCGCTGAAAAAAGACAACCTGAACGTCAACTTCGCCGTCAACAACATCGGCAACAAGCAATACCGTTCGCACAGCCAACGCTTCCCTGACGGCAACGGACGCATGCCCTTCTACGAACGCGGCCGCGAGTTTGCCTTGGGCGTGAACTATCGTTTCTGATGATACGAACGACGTTATAAAGAAACCAAAGGCCGTCTGAAATTCAGTTTTCAGACGGCCTTTTATAATTCGTAGACAATTTGATTTTAAAGTATCTCCTCTCCCTTTCTAGTTACACAACGGATTATCCAGTCTTCAAATCTTCTCCATTGGGCTTCTTTTCCAAATCGGTCATGATTTGATTCCTTCTGAAAACTGACTACCAATTCTTCCAATATAAATAAAATATTATATAGATCATCTCCAGTGCCGTCTGAAAATATAAGGCTGTATTTTTACATTTAACCATGACGTTGGAGTTTAAAAATACAATCCAAATATTCATTACACTTTTACTGTAAACCATTTGACAAAGTCATCTTTAAAGCTATAATATTTCTCATATATGATTTTTGTTATATATATTTATTGATAGACAATTCATTCTGAAACAAGGAGCAATAAAATGAAACGAAACTTGGGTACTTTGGATCGCGTAATCCGTATTGTTATCGGCGTAGCGCTGATTGCTGCAGCCGCTACCGGACAAATTGGCTGGTGGGGTTGGCTGGGCATCGTCCCTCTGGGCACAGCACTGATTGGCAACTGCGCACTGTACAGCTTATTGGGCATCAACACCTGCCGCATCAACAAAAAATAACGAAGACAAAACATGAGTACGGTCGGACAACTCCCGCGAATCACGCCTTCCGAAGCTACGGCAAAAATCCGTGAGGACGCGTTGGCAGTCGATATCCGAAGCCAAGCCGAATATCGGGGCAGGCATATTGGCGGTGCATTATCCCTTCCGCCTGAACAGCAGCGAGACAAACTGCCCGATGATACAGCCCCATGCCTGATTTTTTATTGCCTGAGCGGCAAACGTACAACACGGGCAGAAACAATATTGTCAGTGCTTGGCCAAGGTCGAGAATGCTATATTCTAGAAGGCGGCTTACAGGCATGGAAGGCTGCAGGGCTTCCTACTGTTGCCGACCGTGCCGCACCGGACATCATGCGGCAGGTGCAAACCATTGCGGGCAGTTTGATTCTGTTGGGCGTGCTGGCAGGTTGGCTGGTATCGCCTTGGTTTTATCTGATAGACGTAATGGTCGGTGCAGGCCTGTTAACGGCGGGGTTAACCGGATTCTGCGGCATGGCACGCCTGCTGGCCAAAATGCCATGGAATCATTAAGCAAAGGCCGTCTGAAAGTTGCTGCTAAGACTATTATGACTGATAATTCGACCTCCTCATTTGCCGACAAGCGTGAAAAATGACCACTGCCGACAATCAACCACCCTACGAAGAAGCCACCGCTTTTCTCAAACTACTGGCCAATCCCAACCGCCTCGCCGTATTGTGCAAACTACATGAAAGGCCGCACAATGTAACCGAGTTGGCTGAATCATCCGGACTGCCACAAGCGGCAATGTCCAGCCAATTAGCCCTACTGCGTGAAGCCGGTTTGGTATCGTTTGAAGTGAACCATCGGGAACGGCAATATTACATTGCCGACCCGAGGGTAACCAAGATGATACAGTTGCTGTATTCCTTTTTCTGCGCAGAAAAATCTTGAAATATTGCCGGAATAGGAAGGCCGTCTGAAAATTTTTCAGACGGCCTTTATTGTATTTATTTTCAGATGACCTTTTTATACTGCTTCTATATTTACACTTAAAGCTCGCGTGCGTACCGCACACACCCTGCCTACAGGTTTAATGCAGGCTATGGCTTGCTATCGTGTGCCACTTGAAATAAACAACGTAAATATGAGCGTGTGTTGTTTAATGTGGATTGTTAGGGACTAATCTGATTCCTGCTGCTTCCAATCTAATTTCAGGCCTTCCTGTCATAAAATCCCAATCTTTTGGCATGGTGGATTTGAGTTTTAAATTGAAGTCCATAAACTTTGCTTCTTCTTTCGTAATATGTGCCACCTTCCAATTTTTCTGTAATGCATGCGCCAATTCTTCTTGTGTATATTTTTGCTCCTTAATTAACTCTTCAAGCTTTTCAACTATATACGCACAAGGGACAACGTGCTCAATACGACCCTGAACCCCATCTAATAATTTTTCTGATTTCCCTAAAGAAATAAAATACTCTTGTGGGTGTAATAAAGAATCGAATATTCGGCTATGGTAACCTATTCGTACTCCTGTACTCTTTTCGTGTTCAACTAAATTTGTAATATGACGAACCAGCAATAAACAAGTTTGAAAAATTAGCTTATTTTTTTCATCTAGCATTTTATTGTCTCCAAATAATTGTTTGTCTGAATAAATTTAATCTAAATGTTAGATTGTAACCCGATATTATCGTTGAAATAACAATAAATTGCGATGACGGAGCGTTTAAGCAAGTCATAGCCTACATGAAGTCTATTTATAGTGAACGTTTGGGACGCACGCGGTTAAAAGATTTGACAAGATTAATTGCTTTTATATTCCATATCGTCTTTATAAAGGGTCGTCTGAAAGCTGAAAAATCATTTCAGACGACCTTTTTTCACTAGCCTCTACTTTGCTATCACCCTGTCTTTCAAAGTCTTCAATACGTTCTTCACCGTATTAATCCGCACTTCGATATTTTCCATCTCTGCGGTAAATCGCAGCTTATCGGCTCCGGCAAGGCGGTATTTTTTATCTTTTTGAATCAGCAGGATGATTTCGGTTGGATCGACATTGTTATTTTTACCAAAGGTTACCGTTACCGCTTCGCTGGTCGCATCAATGGCATCAATGCCTAATTCTTTTGCCGCAAGCCGTAAGTGGTGGCTTTCGATGAGGGTTTTGACGGGTTGTTCGGGCAGGCCGAAGCGGTCGACGAGTTCTTCGTGTATGGCGTTGATTTGCTGCACGGTTTCGCAGACGGCAAGGCGTTTGTAGAGGACGAGCCGTTCGTGGATGTCGGGGCAGTAGCTTTCGGGCAGCAGGGCGGGGCTGTGCAGTTTGATTTCGGTGGTGATGCCCAGCGGCGCGTCGAGGTCGGGCTGGCGGCCTTTTTTGAGGTCGCGCACGGCTTGTTTGAGCATTTCGGTATAGAGTGTGAAGCCGACCTGTATCATTTCGCCGGACTGCCCTTCGCCGAGGATTTCGCCGGCGCCGCGGATTTCCAAATCCTGCATGGCGAGGGTGAAACCTGCGCCGAGTTCGTCTGCCGCCGCGATGGCGTCGAGGCGTTTTTCTGCGTCTTTGGTGATGTATTCGGGCGTGAGCAGGTAGGCGTAGGCTTGGTGATGGCTGCGGCCGACGCGCCCGCGAAGCTGATGCAGTTGCGCCAGCCCGAATTTATCGGCGCGGTTGATGATGATGGTGTTGGCGTTGGGGATGTCGATACCGGTTTCGATGATGGTGGAACAGAGTAACACGTTGAATCTTTGCTGCAAAAAGTCGCGCATGACTTGCTCCAGCTCGCGCTCGCGCAGTTGTCCGTGCGCCACGCCGATGCGGGCTTCGGGTAGCAGGGTTTCCAGCCGCTCGCGCATGTTTTCGATGGTATCCACTTCGTTGTGCAGGAAAAACACTTGTCCTCCGCGTTTGAGTTCGCGCAACACGGCTTCGCGCACGCTGCCTTCGCTGAAGGGTTTGACAAAGGTTTTGACGGCGAGGCGGCGGCTGGGTGCGGTGGTAATCAGCGAGAAGTCGCGCAGACCTTCGAGCGCCATGCTGAGGGTGCGCGGAATTGGCGTGGCGGTCATGGTGAGGATATCGACATTGGCGCGCAGGCGTTTGAGCTGCTCTTTTTGGCGCACGCCGAAGCGGTGTTCTTCATCGATAATCACTAAACCTAAATTTTTGAATTTGATGTCGTCCTGCACCAATTTGTGCGTGCCGATAACGATATCGACCGTACCGTCCGCCATGCCTTCCAGCGCGGCTTTGGTGGCTTTGCTGTTGTTGAAACGCGAAAGGCTGGCGACTTTCACGGGGAAATCGGCGAAGCGGTCGGCGAAGTTTTGCGCGTGCTGCTCGACCAGAAGCGTGGTCGGGGCAAGTACGGCGACCTGTTTGCCGCCCATTACCGCCACAAACGCGGCGCGCAGGGCGACCTCGGTTTTGCCGAAGCCGACATCGCCGCACACGAGGCGATCCATAGGTTTCGCCTGCGTCAAATCTTTAATCACGGCGGCAATGGCGGCGGCCTGGTCTTCGGTTTCTTCATAGCCGAAACCGTCGGCAAACGCCTGATAGTCCATCTCGTTGATTTCAAACTTGTATCCCGATTGGGCAGCGCGTTGGGCGTAGAGATTGAGCAACTCGGCGGCGGTATCGCGCGCTTTTTCGGCAGCTTTGCGTTTTGCTTTGTTCCACGCGCCGCTGCCGAGCTTGTGCAAAGTAACGTTTTCATGCGCCTGACCGGAGTAGCGGCTGATTAAATGCAGCTGCGAAACAGGCACATAAAGCTGCGCTTCGCCCGCGTATTCGAGCAACATCATTTCGTTGGTTTCATCGCCCAAGTCCATTGTGACCAAGCCCATATAGCGCCCGATGCCGTGTTCTTCGTGTACAACAGGATCGCCGATATTGATTTCGGCAAGGTCGCGCAACAGGCCGTCTGAAACGGCGGCGTGTTTCTTACGATGATGTTTGCGTGAGCGGGCAACATATTGATAAAGATCGGATTCGGTAATGACCGCGATGTTTTGATCTTCTAATTTAAACCCGTAAGCCAACGGCGCCACTGTAATCATCAGCGGCTCATGTGCCGACAAAAAGCCCTGCCAGTCGGATACACTTTTGACTTTTAAGCCGTTTTGCTGCAAGAAACCGAGCATGGTTTCGCGCCGTCCCAGACTTTCGGCACACAGCAAAATCCGTCCTTCAAAGGCCGTCTGAAAATCCTTCAATGCCTGCAACGGCTCGTCGGATTGGCGGTTGACGGCAAGGTCGGGCAGGGTGTGTTCCTTGCCGGAAACATCGGGCAGCACTTGTCCGTAGTTTTTCAGATGGCCTGCAAAGACATCAGAAGAGAGATACAAATGCTGTGGAAGCAAAGGCGGATATGTTTCATCGCCCTGTGCCATGGCGTAACGCGATTTGACGTCGCTCCAAAAACGGTTTGCCTCGGCATGAACATCGCCCAAAGAGACAAACAGCGCATCTTCGCCGATATAGTCAAACAGCGTTTCCAGCTCGTTTTCAAAAAACAGCGGCAGATAATATTCCACGCCCGCGCCGAAGTGGCCGTTGCTGACGGCTTTGTACACAGCGGCATCGTTCGGATTGCCATCGACTTCCTCACGAAAGCGGCTGCGGAAAATCTTTTGCGCCTCGCTGTCGGTGGGAAACTCGTGCGCCGGTAGCAGGCGGATTTCGGAAACGGGGGAAATGGTGCGTTGCGTTTCAGTATCGAAGGTTTTAATGCTGTCGATTTCATCGTCAAACAAATCGATGCGGTACGGTATTTCGCTGCCCATCGGGAACAAATCGACTATACCGCCGCGCACGGCAAACTCGCCTGCCGCGACAACATGGGAAACATGGTTATAACCTGCATCCACCAAATCACTTTTCAGACGGCCTATATCCAAAGTCTGCCCTGTTTTCAGCCAAAACGTACGCCCTGCCAGAAACGGCACGGGTGGCAGCTTCTGCATCGCCGTGGCAACCGGTACGAACAACACATCCGCAGTGCCGCTTTTAATCTGCCACAATGCTGACAAGCGCTCCGACACCAAATCCTGATGCGGTGAAAAACGCTCGTAAGGCAGCGTTTCCCAGTCCGGCAGGAATACCGCCGTATCGTGCGGACGGAAAAACAGCCAGGCCGTCTGAAGGCGTAGCGCCTGTTCCGCATCTTGGGTCAAGACAACCTTGAGCTGCTTATGCGGCAGATAACGCGCCAAAGCCAAGGGCAGCGAGCCTTGAGACAGATTGAGCCAACGGGATTTTTCACGAGGTTTGGGAATCGGATAGGTCATGACAAAACAGTTTGTAAGTAAGTAAATACAAGCACCATAGGCCGTCTGAAAAATTTTCAGACGGCCTTTAGCGATCAAATAGATTTTCAATTTTACTGGATACAGGTTTAAAAGAATATAAGCCCTTACATTCAGACGGCCACGCCGGCCAGTTTTCCAATAAATCCGGTTATCACCAATGCCGCAACGCCCCATAGGCACACGCGCAAAACGGCGGGAACAACAGGCGCGCCACCGAGTTTGGCGGAGACATAGCCTAGTCCTGCCAGTCCGCACAAAGTGGAAACTGCCAAGGCCGGAACAATGGCGCTAGAAGCTGTCAATGCGACCAGTAACGGCAAAATCGCGCCGGCACAAAATGAAGCGGCAGAAGCCAGCGCAGCCTGCATGGGACGGGCGGAAGAAGCTTCGGTAATGCCGATTTCGTCACGCGCGTGGGCGGCGAGCGCATCGTGTTCCATCAAGGCTTTGGCCACCTCTGCGGCAAGCGCATCGGACAAACCGCGGAGGCGGTAAATTTCCGTCAGCTCTTCCAACTCCGCATCAGGATTATTTGCCAACTCAAAACGCTCTTTGTGTAAATCGGCTTTTTCCGTATCCGATTGGCTGGACACAGAAACGTACTCCCCCGCCGCCATTGATACTGCGCCCCCGATAAGCGCCGAAACGCCCGTCAACAGCAGGGTTTGGAAATCAGGCGCGGCAGCGGCTACGCCCGTCAACAGCGAGGCAGTGGAAATCAGGCCGTCATTGGCACCCAATACGCTTGCCCGAAGCCAGTTGTTGCGGTCGCTGAAATGGCGTTCGCTGTGGTGTGAATACATATATGCTCCGATAAATTGGCTGTTTCCAGATGATGATAACATTGTATTGTTTTTTGAAATCAATGTCAGTTTATCCCTTCAAATCAAGCATTCTTAAATCTTTCTGCTGCCATTTCAAACCATAAAACCAACACTCCTCTTTGGATTTTTTCAGACGGCCTTAACGCTTTTACAAGCAAATTTATTGTTCCAAGTCATGGCATTATCACAAGGCAGTTTTGTGCTGCTTGGTTTATTCGTTTAAAGATGCTATCTTTATGAATCTTTCCACTCCTCAATCCATTGAAAGGATGTATCATGGCCGAAGAAAACAAAATCAAAGTAAACGATTTGCCTGAAGATAAAAAAGAGCAAACCGAAGAAACCGAGCTGCCCGTTATCAACAACGAAGAAAAACGCGGCGGTCATGGCGAAGGCGGTTGCTGCGGCGCATGCGGCGGCTAATCTTCCCGACAAAGCCCCCAAGGCCGTCTGAAAAGTCTTACTTTTCAGACGGCCTTTTCCTTTCTAAACAATTACAGGTAAATCAATGAAAGGATGCGGGAGAAGAATTTAAACCCAACCGCGTTTGTGCTACATTCACATCTTTACAAACCACAACAATCTGCACACGCAGACACACAAGGAAGAAAAAAATGTTTTGGTATATCGTCAGCTTTTTCGCCATTATCGTTTCCCTGCTCGCCCTCTGGGTCAACGCCAGCGCGTTCGGTATGCAGGATGACGGAACGCCACAATCCGAATATGAAAAAATGTTGGGCCTGGGTGCGAAGCTGAAAGACAAAGATACGGTTGCCAAGGAACGCGAAGCAGCGCGCCTTCACCCTGACGATTAAGCCTTACCGACTGGACAATCTTGCCAAACTGGGCTAATGTTCCAAACGCATAACGCACACCAACACAACTATACGAGAAGGTAAGAGAAATGACTGTACGAATCGAACACGATTTATTGGGCGACCGCGAGATCCCTGCTGAAGTATATTGGGGCATCCATACTTTGCGCGCCATTGAAAACTTTAAAATTTCCACGCAAAAAATTTCCGACGTACCGCAATTTGTCCGCAGCATGGTCATGGTTAAAAAAGCCACCGCGCAAGCCAACGGCGCATTGGGTGCCATCAAGCCGGAAATCGCGGCCGCCATCGAAAAAGCCTGCGATGAAGTATTGGTCAAAGGCCGCTGCCTCGACCAATTCCCGTCCGACGTTTATCAAGGCGGCGCCGGTACTTCGGTCAACATGAATACCAACGAAGTCATTGCCAACCTCGCATTAGAAGTCTTGGGTCACGAAAAAGGCCACTACGACATCGTCAATCCGATGGACCATGTTAACGCCAGCCAATCCACCAACGACGCCTACCCTACCGGCTTCCGCCTTGCCGTGTATTACAGCATCGGCGAATTGCTCGACAAACTGGCCATCTTGAAAAACTCTTTTGCCGCAAAAGCCGAAGAGTTTAAAGATGTTTTGAAAATGGGCCGCACCCAGCTTCAAGATGCCGTGCCGATGACTGCCGGACAAGAGTTTCAATCTTTCCAAGTGTTGTTGGAAGAAGAAATCCTCAACCTCGACCGTACCCGCTCCCTACTGCTTGAAGTCAACCTCGGCGCCACAGCCATCGGTACCGGCGTGAATACGCCTAAAGGCTATGCGGCTTTGGTTGTTGAGAAACTCTCCGAAGTCAGCGGCCTGCCTTGCAAACTGACTGAAAACCTGATCGAAGCGACCTCCGACTGCGGCGCATATGTGATGGTACACGGCGCATTGAAACGCACAGCCGTCAAACTGTCTAAAATCTGTAACGACTTGCGCCTGCTCTCTTCCGGTCCGCGCGCTGGTTTGAAAGAAATCAACCTGCCTGAATTGCAGGCCGGTTCTTCCATTATGCCTGCCAAAGTCAATCCCGTGATTCCCGAAGTCGTCAACCAAGTCTGCTTCAAAGTCATCGGCAACGACACCACCATCACTTTCGCAGCCGAAGCAGGTCAGTTGCAGCTGAACGTTATGGAGCCGGTCATCGCCCAATGTATGTTTGAAACTATTTCCCTCTTGGGCAATGCCGCGGTCAACCTGTCCGACAAATGCGTCAAAGGCATTACGGTCAACCGCGAAATCTGCGAACACTACGTCTTCAACTCCATCGGTTTGGTCACTTATCTGAACCCATACATCGGCCACCGCAATGGCGACTTGGTCGGAAAAATCTGCGCCCAAACCGGCAAAGGCGTGCGCGAAGTCGTACTGGAGCGCGGCCTGTTGAGCGAAGAAGAGCTCAACCGCATCCTCTCTCCAGAAAACCTGATTAATCCTCATCTGTAATTAGGATTTGAAATCAAAGGCCGTCTGAAACTTTAACGTTTAAAGTTTCAGACGGCCTTTTCGTATTGATATTGATATTTATCGAATTTTTTTTGCGAAATTCAGAATTAAAAGATAGCCTGACCGTCAGGTTTGATTTAACATGGTGTTGCCCCAGCCTGTTTCCTCCTTAAGGTTATGCCGGTAATGATGCCTCAAAAGGAACCGGATATTGGAATAACATCTTCATTTATTAGGAAAACCAGATGAATCAAATTACACGCGAACAAATGCTGCAAGTATTCGAAAATCGCTGCTCCACCCGTTATTACGATCCCAACAAAAAAATCAGCCAAGAAGATTTTGCAGCGATTCTAGAATTTGCCCGCCTCTCCCCAAGCTCCGTCGGCTCCGAGCCATGGAAATTCTTGGTGATTCAAAACAAAGCCCTGTGTGAGAAAATCAAGCCTTTCAGCTGGGGGATGCAATCGCAACTGGATGACTGCAGCCATCTGGTGATTATCCTTGCCAAGAAAAATGCCCGTTACGATACCCCGTTCTTCCGCAGTGTTGCCGAACGCAGGGGCCTGCAAGGAGAGCAACTGGAAAAAGCATTGGCAAGATACAAAAGCTTCCAAGAAACCGACATTAAAATTGCCGACGACCAACGCGCACTCTTTGACTGGAGCGGCAAGCAGACCTATATTGCTTTGGCCAATATGCTTACAGGTGCAGCGGCCATCGGCATCGATTCCTGCCCAATCGAAGGCTTCAACTACGACAAAATGAACGAAGTATTGGCAGCAGAAGGCCTGTTTGATGCCAACGAATGGGGCGTATCCGTAGCGGCAACATTCGGCTATCGCGCCAAAGAAATCACTAAAAAATCACGCAAGCCGATTGATGAAATGGTGACTTGGGTCGAATAAGTAGTTTGTATTCTCAGGGCGGCAAAACCGCCCTTTTACTTTTCCAAAAAGAGAAGCAAATTCCGTAACAACAAATACTTCTAAATTTAAAATCAGAAGGCCGTCTGAAACCATGTGTCAGAAATCCTAGATTTCATTTCACACCGTTTCAGACGGCCTGATTTAATACGCTTCTACTTAAAACGATACTTTCAAACTGCCGTAGAAGGCACGGCCATGCTCGTTGTAGGTCTGCGCGCCGTTGCCGGTGCGGTACAGTTTTTTGTCGAACAGATTGCTGATGCCGCCGCGCACGGCCACGCGTTTGTTCCAGTTGTAACCGGCGTTGATGCCCCAGATGCTGTATCCGCCCAAAACGGTTTGGTTGCGGGCTGAAGCCAGGGTTTCTCCGCTGCCGCCGCTGCCGCTTTGTTCGATGTTGTTGATGGCGACCGAACGCGGTTTGGTGCGGCCGTATTGGGTGAAGGTCAGGTTGGCGTCAAAGCGTTCGTTCGGCGTCCAGGCCAGCGTGCTGTTGATAGTGAACTTCGGAATCAGCGACAGGGGGTTGCCTTTGTAGTCTTCCGATTTCTGCATGTAGGTGAAGTTGTTGCTCCATTTCAGCGTGTTGTGCAGGGGGATGACGAGGTTGCCCTCCAGGCCGGAAACAGTCGCCCTCGGTGAGTTGTCCCATTGGTAGAGGATGCCTGAGCTGGTGCTGCTGCGGGCTATGATTTCCGTGCCGGTGATGATTTTGTTGCGGTAGGCATTGTGGAAGTAGGTTGCCGAGGCCTGCCAGCCGTTTTTTTCGAATTCGATGCCGATTTCCTTATTGACGCTGGTTTCGGGTTTTAGGTTGGCATTGCCCATAAAGTAGCAGTGTGGGTCGCTGCCCAATTCCACGGGGCAGCCGTTACCGCGCGTGTACAGGATGAATTCGGGGTTGCTTTGGTACAGGTTGGGGGCTTTGTAGGCGCGCGCGATGCCGCCTTTGACCAGCCAGTTTGCGCCGATCTGCTGGGAGAAGTTGAGCGCGGGACTCCAGTTGCCGCCGCTTTTGCTGTTGTGGTCGTAGCGCAGGGACGGTATCAGTTTGGTGGACGGGGTCAGCGAAATATTGTCTTCGACATAGATTGCCTTGTTCTGCTGCGATGTTTTGCCGCCACGTATGGCGGAAACGCCCGGGAAGGTCGATGTTTGGCCTTGGTCGGTAAAGCCTTGGCGGTTGGATGAGGGATCGTCCAGTTTGCTGTCGGTAAATTCCGCACCGACGGTCAGTACGTTTTCTACGCCGAGTTTGAACGGTATGTTGGCCTCGCTGCTGAAACGCAGGTTTTTCAGACGGCTTTGGACGTATTCCGTGCCGACATAGCTGCCCTCAGGCCCGCCTGCCAAACCTTCGGGCAGGTGGCTGTTGGTGGTGCGTTCGTAGCTCAATACGTTTTTGGTGTCGCCCCAGTCCCACGCGCCGTCATGGGTCAGGGCGTAGGAGGAACGGTAGAGGCGAGCGGTTTCCTTAATGCCGCTCCGGTAAATTTCGCGCAGGGTCGAATCGGTGTCGGAAATCACCACGCCTGTGGCAGTATCTGTAATGACGGTCCGTGTATTGGCAGCATTGGAATTTTGCGAATCGCCGTTGTAGATATTGCCCTGACGGCTGTAGCTGCTGTCTAAAATCAGGGTTTGTGACGGACTGATTTTCCATTGTAGGCGGCCGGCTATGTCTTTATTCTTCACACCTTCCACCCCTGCCGCTCCATAGGTGGTGTTGGTAACAGTGCGGGTTTGTCCGGCAGGCACAACGACACGTCCGCGTTCCCGTATCGGGCCGTTTTTCGTAGTAACAGTGGTGATAGAATCGCGGTTAATGTCTGTGGAATCGGCATCGGTTTTGTTGAAATTGCCGTAGATACGGAAGCCCAATACGTCTTGGATAATCGGCCCGCCAAGGTTGAAGCCGACACGGTTGGTTGCCCCTTCCTTGCTGTCTTGCGGCTGGTTAGTGTAATAGTTCACTGATCCTTTGAATTCTTTCGGTACTTTTTTGGTGACAATGTTGACCACGCCGCCCATCGCACCCGAGCCATAACGCGTTGCCGCCGGACCGCGCAAAACGGTGATGGATTCAATTTCTTCAACCGGCACCCAGTTGCTGTCGCCGCGCGTATTGCGTTCGCCGCGCATACTGATACGCTCGGATTGGCGCGAGTTCACAGGCTTGCCGTCAATCAGAATCAATGTGTTTTCAGGGCCCATACCGCGCAAGTCGATTTGGCGTTTGTTGCCACGCTGACCCGTCGCTGTATTGCCGGTCAGGTTGACGCCCGGCATGGTGCGGACAAATTCGGAAATATCGTTGACGGCCGGACGCTTGTCAATGTCGTCTTTCGAAATACGCGATACGCCGAGCGATTGCTGCAACTGCTTCTCGGCAGTAACGTAAACGGTATCGACTTCAGCCTGCTCAACTGCTTTCTCTTCAGCTGCGTGTGAGAATGCACTAATTAACGCCAAAGGCAAAATGGCGAGTGTGAATGTTTTCATTGCATCGTTTCTCTTTAACTTTGTTTGTTAAAAATCAAAATAAAAATTATTCGAGATTTTAAATAAACTTAACAGAGTTTTCAATGCAATTAAGAGTGATTTACAATTATTCGTTAAATTAAGCCAATAAAAATAACCAAATGCCTAATAATTAAAAAGGCCGTCTAAACCGGCATGAAAGGGAATCTGAGATTTCCATCATACCGTTCAGACGGCCTTATTCAAATTTTAATTATTTGCCTGCTGCTTTTTGCAAAAGGGCATACAATTCGTCTTTGAGTTTGAGTTTGGCTTTTTTCAGCTCCTCGATTTCTTCGGCGCCGCTGGTTACCACGTTATTCACCAAACCGGTAATTTTATCGTCCAGCTCGTTGTGCTCCTCAAACAAACGGGCAAAGTGTGCATCCTCTTGTTTCAGTTTAGAAATCAGATCGCGATATTCTGGAAACATTTTGTTTTCCTCTCTTGTTAATTAAATAAAAAAGTACTGCTGCCAAAAACTAGGACGAATTAATCTTTAGCTTCATTATAACAAACACGGGCGTTTTATCCAGTCTTTTTTAAGCCGAAACTGTTTTATGTCAAAATTAATAATATCACCATTAGCCATCGTCCCAATGGAAAGAAACAGGTTTCTAGACGGTTTGCCGACTTGGGCATACAATCGGGCTTATGCGTTTACACAATGGCCGAACCACCCTATTCCGTCATATCAACGGCATGGACGGACAATTTATCCTGCTTGAAAACCATCCTTCATGGATGCCGGTCAATGATGCCGATTTCAACCATGCTGCCCCCTTGCCTGACGGTTTGGCCGTGCACGAAGAATCATTTTATCCATTTGAAAAAATAGATGCCGCCGAATCGGCAGACAATATCAAAATCTTCAGCGAAGAAGCTCTACGGTTGGAGAAAGAACGATTAAATGCAGTAGCCTTGGTAGAACTGGCAAAAAATCTTAAAGCCGCCCAAGCCGAATCCGATTTGGTCGCACTTCTGGAAAAAATGGATTTTCATTTAAAACAAGATGATATTTTCAAATAAACCCTTCAATCTCAGGCCGTCTGAAACCAAACACCCGACACAATTGTTGACAATGCAAGAAAAATAGTTCATCTTGAACCAATCCGCAGCACTCCATCCCATATTTTCAGCCCATCACAAAGGAATCGAGAACATGTTTTCAAAAAGCGTTACCCTCGCACAATATGACCCCGATTTGGCAGCAGCCATCGCCCAAGAAGACAAGCGCCAGCAAGACCACGTCGAGCTAATCGCCTCTGAAAACTACGTCAGCTGTGCCGTTATGGAAGCCCAAGGTTCGCAATTGACCAACAAATACGCCGAAGGCTATCCTGGCAAACGCTACTACGGTGGCTGCGAATACGTTGATATTGTCGAACAATTGGCGATTGACCGCGCTAAAGAGTTGTTTGGCGCAGAATATGTCAATGTCCAACCGCACTCCGGCTCGCAAGCCAACCAAGCCGTATATGCTTCAGTTTTGAAACCGGGCGACACCATTTTGGGCATGTCTCTGGCACACGGCGGCCACTTGACCCATGGCGCAAGCGTTAACATCTCCGGCAAACTCTACAACGCCATTACTTATGGTTTGGATGAAAACGAAGTTCTCGATTATGCCGAAGTAGAACGCTTGGCGCTTGAACACAAACCTAAAATGATTGTGGCCGGCGCATCTGCCTATGCGCTACAAATCGATTGGGCAAAATTCCGCGAAATCGCCGATAAAGTCGGCGCATACCTCTTTGTCGACATGGCGCACTATGCCGGCCTGATTGCCGGCGGCGAATATCCTAACCCCGTACCATTCTGCGACTTCGTAACCACCACCACCCACAAAACCCTGCGCGGCCCTCGCGGCGGTGTGATTTTGTGCCGTGACAATACCCACGAAAAAGCGCTGAACTCTTCTATCTTCCCAAGCCTGCAAGGTGGTCCGTTGATGCACGTTATCGCTGCCAAAGCCGTGGCGTTTAAAGAAGCGTTGCAACCTGAGTTCAAACAATACGCAAAACAAGTGAAAATCAATGCTGCCGCTATGGCGGAAGAGTTGGTTAAACGCGGTTTGCGCATCGTTTCCGGCCGTACTGAAAGCCACGTTTTCCTCGTTGACCTGCAACCGATGAAAATCACCGGCAAAGCCGCCGAAGCCGCTTTGGGCAAAGCTCATATCACCGTCAACAAAAACGCCATCCCGAACGATCCGGAAAAACCATTCGTTACCTCCGGCATCCGCATCGGCTCCGCCGCCATGACCACACGCGGCTTTAACGAAGCCGACGCGCGCGTATTGGCAAACTTGGTTGCCGACGTATTGGCCAACCCTGAAGACGAAGCCAACCTCGCCAAAGTCCGCGAACAAGTGACTGCTTTGTGCAATAAATATCCGGTTTACGGCGCATAAGCATTTCGCCTTGGATAAAATAACAGGCCGTCTGAAACTTCAGACGGCCTTTTTTTATTGCAACTTTCTTTTAAATTTCAAAACTGTTTGTTTCACTGACTTTGCGTATCATGCCTGCTGCGACAGTATGGTTGGTGGCTTCGTCAATCAAAATAAACGCGCCTTGTGCATGGTTGTCTTCGTATGCGGCAGCAGAAAGCGGCTGCTGGGTTTTGAGGCTGACGCTGCCGATGTCGTTGAGCTTGAGCGTTTCGGCGGATTCGACGCGGCTGAGGGTGTTCACGTCCCAAACATAGGCAATTTCGCTGATTTTTACGGGCGTGGTTTGGGTAGTGTGCTTCAGCAAATATTTGCGGCGCAGATTGAGCGGAATATCGTCAAACCAGCAAAGCGCGGCTTGAAATTGTTGTTCGGGAACAATGGCGCTGTCGGCTGAAACAATACTGTTGCCGCGTGAAATATCGATATCGGTATCCAAAACGACAGTCAACACTTCCCCTGCCTCGGCAGATTCGGTTTTGCCGTTTGGATTGTAGATTTCGGCGATTTTGGCGGTGTGTCCGCTAGGCAGGACTTTGATTTCGTCTCCGGTTTTCAGACGACCTGCTTCCAGCCTGCCTTGATAGCCGCGGAAGTCGTCGCTGCTGCTGCCGTCTTGCCGTGCGACGCGCTGTACGGGGAAGTGGGTGGCTTGGTCGGCGGCGTTTTGGCGGTTGACGGGCAGGCTTTCGAGCAGGGGTAAAAGCGGCAAACCTTGATACCACGGGGTTTGGCTGCTGGCGTTGACGATGTTGTCGCCTTTTAACGCGCTGATGGGCAGGAAGTGGATTTGGGCTTGGAGACCGATTTGTTCAGCCAGTTTGCGGTAGGCTGCGGTAATGGCCTGATATTTGGTTTCGTCGAAGTCGAGCAGGTCGAGTTTGTTGACGGCGACGATGACGTTGGGGCAGCCCAAGAGTTTCAGAATCGCGCTGTGGCGTTTGGTTTGCGGCAGAAGGACGGGTTCGCTGCCGGAAAAATCGACGCGCGTTGCGTCTATCAGGACGATGGCGGCATCGGCGGTCGATGCACCCGTTACCATGTTGCGGGTGTATTGCTCGTGTCCCGGCGTGTCGGCAATAATGAATTTGCGTTTGGGCGTGGCGAAATAACGATAGGCCACGTCAATGGTAATGCCTTGTTCGCGCTCGGCGGCAAGGCCGTCTGTCAAACTGGCAAAATCAGGCGTTTCGCCGTTTTCAGTGGCACGGTTGAGCTTGTCAATCTGGTCGGTCAGTAAGGTTTTGCTGTCGTAGAGCAGGCGGCCGATGAGGGTGGATTTGCCGTCATCGACACTGCCAGCGGTAATGAAGCGTAAAAGCGGAGCGGAAGCTACGGTCATGATTCTTTCCCATTTCTCGTGATTTCTCAAACTGACTGCTACTTTAAACAGGCCGTCTGAAAATGGGAAAGAATGTTTGGTTGTTAAAAAAGCTGTTTTCGTTATATCGCAAAACTATGGGATATTACCTCACACCATCCGTTTTCTCCGGGTCGCCAACCAACATACAATCGACCCTAAGCACACCATTCCCGCACCCTGCCAAAATGTCATGGACAAAGGCGCGCTAATCAAAAATGATGACACTACCGCAGACAATACCGGAATGAAATAAGATGCGCCTGCCAATACGGTCAGGTTGCCGCGCGAAATACCGATATTCCACACTGCATAGCCCAAGCCCATACAAGACGCGGCGGCAACGGCATAGCCGAGCGATACGGAATCAAAACTCAACGTATCCGCGCCGCTGAGAAAATACTCTATCCACAACAATATCGACACCAGCGCAAAGAAAAAGCCGACGCTGCTGCCTTCCGCTTTCACGCGCGCCGTCAGCGTACAATATGCCGCCCAAAACACCGCATCCGCAAATGCCATGATGTAGCCGCCGGGATTGGTGCGGACATTGTGGTAGATGCCGGAAATTGACAAGCCGACATCGCCGCCCAATACAGTGGCAATCCCTAAAAACGACAGCACAAAGCCGATGACTATCCACCATTTTGACGGCTGTTTGTTGAAATATACCGCTCCGACGATGGTAAACGTCGGCCACAAATAATTGACCATGCCGATTTCCACCGCCTGTCTCGCGTTTTGCGCAAAACCGACCGAGAGCGACAAACACAGTTCGCAGCCGACAAAAAACACACTCGCCCAAAACAGATAGCTGCGGTTGTAATTGCGTAAATGCGGCCGGCCGAAAATCAGCCAAATCAATACGGTGGACAGGGTGTACATCATTGCCGCTCCGCCCACTGCCCCCATATGCAGGCTCAAAGAGCGTATCAGAGAAATGACAAAGCTCCACAAAGCAACGGCAAGCAGCCCGATGGCAGTGGCTTGTTTAGAGGAGATGTTTTGAGATAAGAAATGAATCATGGCGTATGTGCTGAAGATGGTTTTATTAGGTTTATCGTAGTTTGAATATATCGTTTCTACATTAATTATTTTAACGGTTTCAAGGCCGTCTGAAAATGATTGTTTCAGACGGCCCTCCATTTGCAATTAGTCCTAAACATGACTATAATCCGCATCCAATTAGTCAATATTGAGACCAATTTATGAATCAGCTCGACCAACTCGGCATGCGTATCAGCCACATAGACAGCGCATTTGACCAATGGATTAAACAGCAAAACACCAACTACAATACCTTCGCCGTTCTCTACACCTTGGCCACCGAAGGCAGCCGCACTCAAAAACACATAGGCGAAGAATGGAGCCTGCCCAAGCAAACCGTTTCCGGCACATGCAAAACGCTGGCGGAACAAGGCTTGCTGACATTTCACGAAAGCGAACAAGACAAACGCGAACGCTTATTGTCGCTGACCGAGCAAGGCAAAGAATCCGCCGCACCATTGGTGCAAAACATGCAGGAATTCAGCAAACGAATTTTTACCGCCTTCGGTGAAAAACGTGCAGCCCGACTGTTTGCCGATTTGGACGCGTTGGCCGAATTAATGGCGCAAACCCTCAATACTAAATAAGGAAGGAGGGCAACCATGTGGAAAATGTTGAAACACATCGGTCAAACACACCGCCGCAAACTCATCACAACCTTCTCTCTCGTCGGCTTGGATAATCTGCTCTTGCTGGTATATCCCGTGTTTGGAGGCTGGGCGATTAATGCCGTTATGGAAGGCAACGTCTGGCAGGCAATGTTGTATGGTGTGGTGGTCTTATTAATGTGGATAATCGGCGCCGCCCGAAGGATAGCCGATACGCGTACATTTACCAAAATCTATACTGAAATAGCCGTCCCGGTCGTTTTGGAACAGCGCAAGCGAGAAGTACCGCATTCCGCCATTACCGCACGCGTTGCCCTATCGCGCGAGTTTGTCAGTTTTTTTGAAGAACACCTGCCCATCGCTGCTACTTCGCTGGTCTCCATCTTCGGTGCATGTATGATGTTGCTGATATTGGAATTTTGGGTGGGCGTATTGGCTGTCGCGATACTTGCCCTGTTTTTATGGTTGCTGCCGCGTTTTGCCGCCATCAGCGAAAACCTATATTTCCATTTAAACAATCGGTTTGAACGCGACAACCACCTTATCCGCGACGGCAACGAGCATCAGCTCTACCGCCACTATGGCTGGTTTGCCAAACTACGCGTGCTGATTTCCAACCGCGAAGCCTTAGGCTATCTCAGTATCGGCATGGCGATGAGCGTATTGTTCGGCTTCGCCTTTATACACATGACGCTTAAAGGCTACGGAAGCGCCGGCCATATCTATTCCGTCAGCACTTATTTATGGATGTTTGCAATGAGCTTGGACGATGTACCGCGCTTGGTCGAACAATACTCCAATCTAAAAGATATCGGACAACGCGTTGAACTCTCGGAAGAAAACAATCTTTCTAAGGCCGTCTGAAACCTTAACACACTATCAGGACATATTATGAGTTGGTTTTATTTAATCTTAGCCGGTATGCTGGAAATCGGCTGGCCATTGGGCTTGAAGCTGGCACAACAGGAAGGCTACCGCTGGCATGGCTTTGCCGCCGCGCTTGCCTGCATCGTCGGCAGCGGATACTTCCTTTACCTTGCCCAAAAAAGTATTCCGATGGGTACAGCCTACGCCGTCTGGACAGGCATAGGCGCGGCAGGGGCTTTTTTGGTAGGCGTTGTATTTTTCAACGATGCTGCCAACTTCGGCCGCTGGCTTGGCGCATTTCTCATCATCTCCGGCGTCGTAGTGATGAAACTCTCCAGCGGAAACTGAAAATCTCGTTTCTATCCAATCCAAGGCCGTCTGAACGAGCATGTTCAGACGGCCTAATACCTTCCCGAATATAACGAAATCATCTTAAATTAAAACCAAGCATTCTTTCCTTTTTTCAGACGGCCTGTTTAAAGTGGCGATTGTCCATTATTCAAACAATCGGTTATAGCCGTCCAACAAAGGAATCCAAATGAGCCAAGCCAATCCGCTTCCACCCGAACTCTCCGTCCAACTCTCCACCCTATCCCCCACCCAACTTGCCTGGCTCTCTGGCTATTGCTGGGCGCAAAGCCAAGGCGTATCCGGAGCAGCAGCCGAACCATCTGCCCTGCAAGCAGCCGCCTCGACAGTCGGCCGCCGCGTATTAGTCCTCTCCGCCTCACAAACAGGCAATGCCCGTAGCGTTGCCGAATCATTACACACCAAACTTCAAGCCGCCGGCGTAGAAGCCCGCCTCAGCAGCACAGGCGATTTCAAAAGCAAGACCCTGCCCGACGAAGACATCGTGCTTTTAGTTACCTCCACCCAAGGCGAAGGCGAACCGCCCGAAGAAGCCCTGCCCCTGTACAAATTCATCTACGGCAAAAAGAAACCTGAACTCAGCAAACTCACCTTTGCCGTCTTAGGCCTTGGCGATTCCTCCTATCCCAACTTCTGCCAAGCAGGCAAAGACTTTGATGCCAAATTTGCTGAACTGGGCGCAGGCCGTCTGAACGACTTGGGCATTTGCGACTTAGAATTCCAAGCCGATGCCGACGCATGGATTGCCGCCGTCGTACCCAAAGTAGCCGAATTAACCGCCCAAGCAGCAAGCCCAAGTATAACCGCTGCACCAAACAGTTCAGCAACACCAAGCAACGACGCCATTTATACCAAAGAAAAACCCTACACAGCCACCCTATCCGTGCGCCAAAAAATTACCTCGCGCGATGCGGAAAAAGACGTCGAACACATCGAAATCGACCTCAGCGGCTCAGGTTTGCATTATCAGGCAGGCGACGCACTCGGCGTATGGCCGCTTAATGCCGCCGACCTCGTCCAAGAAATCCTCGACCTCAACCAACTGACCGGCAGCGAAACCGTCCAACTTTCAGACGACCGCGAAACCGACATCCGCACCGCCCTGACCGAATCCGCAGACATCACCCAAAACACACCGGCATTCGTCCAACAATACGCCGAATTAACAAACAACGAAGAACTCAAAACCATAGTCGCAGATAAAGCCCAACTGGATGCCTACCTCGCCGCCACACCGCCCGTAGGCGTATTTGCCGCCCATCCACACCCACTGGACGCACAAACCCTATACAGCCTATTCCGCCCACAAACCCCGCGCCTTTACTCCATCGCCTCCGCCCAAGACGAAGTCGGCGAAGAAGTCCACCTTACCGTAGGCGTCGTCCGTTTCAACCACTACGACCACACCTACACCGGCGCAGCATCTGGCTACTTGGGCGAACGCCTCGAAGAAGGCAGCGAAATCCGTGTCTTTGTCGAACCCAACCCCAACTTCCGCTTGCCCCAAAACGGCGACACTCCCATCATCATGATTGGCGCAGGCACAGGCGTCGCCCCCTTCCGCTCCTTTATGCAACAACGCGCAGCCAATGGCGACAGCGGCAAAAACTGGCTCTTCTTCGGCAACCAACGCCTGGCCGACGACTTCCTCTACCAACTCGAATGGAGCGATTGGCGCAAAGACGGCCTCCTCACCCGCGCCGACCTCGCATGGAGCCGTCAAGGCGAATACAAAGTCTACGTCCAACACAAAATCACCGAACGCGCCGCCGAAGTTTGGAACTGGCTGCAACAAGGCGCACACATCTACGTCTGCGGCGACGCCGCACGCATGGCACGCGATGTCGAAAACGCCCTGATCGAAGTCATCGAAACCCAAGGCAAACTCAGCCGTGACGAAGCCGAAGACTACCTCAACGACCTGCGCGAAGACAAACGCTACCAACGCGACATTTATTGATTGGATAAACAAAAATAAAGGCCGTCTGAAATTCAGTTTTCAGACGGCCTTTTTAAAGAGCCTGCTCGGATTGTTATCAATTCACCCGGTTTTGCATTATAATTGTGCAAATTTGACTCACTCGAAAGAAAATAAATTGGAAGGATTACAACAACTTGTAGATTTATTGGTGGGTTTTGTCGATTGGATATTGAAATTACTGGCATTCTTGTTTTAAACTACGTTCCATTCTTTTATACATTAAAGACGTATTTTCATCATGCAAACCGCGCAACGCTCTGCTACTTTCTTCTATTGGTACCACACAAACGTGCGGTACTTTTTTGCGCTTGTCTAAAACAGACCAAATTGAAAATACGCAAATTAGAGCCGCCTCATTTGAGCGGCTTTTTTTATACCCACCATGGCCGCTTAAATCCACCCATTTTTAAGAAATAAGGAATACAGCCATGACTGCCTCAACTAAAATCCACAGCCAAACACAAATGTTACACACCTGCCGCATGGTCGTTGACAGCAACAGCCACCACAGCATGCTCAACATGCACACTTTGCCTGATTCGCCTGACAGCCTCATCAGCGAAGCCCTGATTCCGCAAGTACGCACCATCGCGACCTTGATTGCCGCAGAGCGCCACGACTTCAATCAAAGCAGCCCCAACGTTTTTACTGATGAAGCGGATTTCTTCGCAGCGCGTATTTTGGTTTTGGGCGTACGCCGTTTCCATTTGGATATTACCCTGTTGCCCATGCTCAAAACCGCCAACAAACGCGCCGAAGCTTTCGCCAAACGCCATCACATGCCCTTCTCTCCCGCTGAAATGCAAATGTCCCTGCACACCCGCCGCCCTGCCAACCTGCTGATTATCGAAACCGAACACGAAATGCCCGCACTGGGCAATCTGGCTGCCAACAGCCGTGCATTTGCAGCGCAACTTTCCAATATTATTTTGTAAAACTACTTGAAAAACAGGGAAATGGTTTAATATTAGGCGAACACACTCCGCCGAAATCTCGGCAAAGACAAACTTCTCTCAGGAAAAACAATGAAAAAACTGATTGCCTTAGCCGCCCTTTCCACTTTTGCCCTTGCTGCCTGCAAAGACAATACCCAAGCGCAGCTTGAGCAGCAACAAAAACAAATCGAAGCATTACAACAACAGTTGGCACAACAAAACGGCCAACAAGAAGACAATACGGTTTACCAGCTCACGCCTGAAGCCGTGAAAGACACCATTCCTGCCGAGGCACAAGCTAACGGCAACAACGGCCAACCGGTAACCGGTACAGACGGCCAACAATATATCTACGACCAATCCACCGGCAGCTGGCTGCTGCAAAGCTTGGTGGGCGCGGCAGCCGGTGCATTTATCGGCAACGCATTGGCCAACAAATTCACACAGGCAAGCAATCAAAACAGCCCGATTGCACGTCAAGCCCGTGCCAACTATTATCAAACCGCACGTCCAAACAGACGCACCAGCCAACAGCTGAATACGCGCACCCTGCGTGCCCAGCAACAAAACGCTCAACAGCAACAGCGTTACCGCGAAACCGCGCGTCAGCCTTCCAACTACCGCCGCCCAAGTATGGGTCGGGGCTTTGGCCGCCGTCGCTGATTCGGTTTATATTCCATCTTTAATATAAATACGCACAATATAAAAGGCCGTCTGAAAATCTGATTTTCAGACGGCCTTTGGTTTTCTCTATTTTCTTATTGTAGACTTGCGGATCTGGTTGTATGCATTATGCCCAGAAGTCTCGCGGAGCGTCCAATACAGGTTTGACGATGCCGGTACGGATGGCAAAATCGCCAAAACCTTCATCATCTAAACGGTTTCGAGACCAATCTGCCACCCAGCCTTCGACAATTTCAAGGATTTCAGGTTCGGTAATGTTTTCTTTAAACAAACGAGGAATGCGGGTGCCTTCACGGTTGCCGCCTGCGTAAAGGTTGTAGCGGCCGACCGCTTTACCGACCAAACCGATTTCTGCCAGCATGGCGCGGCCGCAACCGTTGGGGCAACCGGTTACGCGCAAAACGATGTATTCGTCTTCCAAACCATATTTGGCGAACATTTCGTCAATTTTATCGGAGAATGTTGGTAGGAAACGCTCAGCCTCCGCCATTGCCAACGGACAGGTCGGCAAGGCAACGCAGGCCATCGAGTTCTCACGCTGGATGGTAATCGATTTGCTGATAAGGCCATGGTCTTTGGCGATTTTATCAATCGTGTCTTTCAATTCGGGCGGTACATTGGCAACCACCAGATTTTGGTTTGCCGTCAGACGGAAGTCGCCGGGATGGATTTTAGCAATTTCGCGGATACCTGTTTTCAACGGCCTACCGGGATAATCGAGCAGACGGCCGTTTTCAATAAACAAAGTCAAATGCCAGTTGCCTTCATGCCCTTGTACCCAGCCGATGTGGTCGCCGCGATGCGTAAATTCGTAAGGGCGGATAGGTTCAAATTTAATGCCCATGCGCCTTTCGACTTCTTCTTTGAACACATCTACGCCGACGCGTTGCAGCGTATAGCGTGTACGCGCTGCTTTGCGGTCGCTGCGGTTGCCCCAGTCGCGCTGGGTGCTGACAACAGCTTCAGCGGCGTTGAGGGTGTATTCGAGCGGAACGAAACCAAATTCGTAAGAAATGTTCGGATAAGTTTTGGTATTACCGTGTTCGCTGGATAAGCCGCCACCGACCAATACATTGAAGCCCACCAACTTGCCGTTTTCTGCAATCGCCACAAAACCCAAATCGTTGGAATGAATGTCCACATCGTTGTCGGGCGGAATTACGACGGCAGTTTTAAATTTGCGCGGCAAATAGGTTTTACCCAAAATCGGCTCGACCTCATCAGCAATTTCTTTATTACGCGGCTCGGTCGGCTCGGTTGTAAACACTTTTTCACCGTCCAGCCAGACATCGGCATATGCCATGGTACGCGGCAGAAGGTGCATACTGATGCGCGCCGCCCATTCATAGGCTTCTTGATGCAACGTGCTTTGCACCGGATTGCTGGTACACAACACATTGCGGTTGACATCGCTGGCTGTGGCAATGGAATCCAAACCAAGTTTGTGCAATGCCTGATGTGCCTGTTTTAAATCGGTTTTCAAAATGCCGTGGTATTGAAAGGTTTGACGGTTGGTCAGGCGGATAGAGCCGTAAATCGTATTTTCACCGGCAAATTTGTCAATACCCAGCCACTGCTTCGGCGTAATGATGCCGCCGGGCAAACGGCAACGCAACATCATGTTTTTTAAGGGTTCAAGTTTTTGTTCGGTACGCTCGGCACGGATATCGCGGTTGTCCTGTTCGTACATGCCATGGAAACGGATAAGTTGAAAGTTGTCGGCAGTAAAGCCGCCGGTAAAATTGTCTTTCAACTCCTCCTTAATCGTACCGTGCAGATAATCGCTGCGCTCTTTCAAGGCTTCGTTGCCGGACAAAGGCGTCTCAGGCAGCTTGGCTCGTGGATCGGTTGTGGTAGCAGTCATTGAAGCACTCCTTATTTTTGGTATAGGCGTTACTTTAATGAGGCCGTCTGAAAATGAGAAAGAATGGTTTGTTTGTTTTAAAGACGATTTTGTTATATTGGCAAAATATCGCACTAACTTATAGACAATTTGAATTTACTATATTTATGTTCTGACTGATGAACGTTGGCAGATCAAAAATAAACTAAATCGATGGCTTACATCATTAGCCTGCGTCAAGCCCGATTTTAATTAAATCCACTATAATCCATTATCTTCCACGGACTTAAACCGTAAAAATACAGCAAGCAAACTTTATGCCTCACTCCCTTATACGCACCTTCGCACAAACCTTTGGTTTTCCCTATACAGAAACGTTGCAGAAACTGCCCCCACTGGAAGGTAACCGTCATCTACATTTGGGTGCATTAGCCGACTTCTACCGCCATATGGACGGCATATGGCATTCCGACAATCTACTTGCCAATTATTGGCTGGAGATGGAAACTCTGTTTTTACAATGGGTGACTTATCCCAAATTGCCCAACAGTTGGCACGATTGGGCCTTCGGCTGGGATAGGAAGACCAAGCAATATCTGCCTACACAAGGCTGGCGTGAAGAATGGGCGATATTTGGCATAATGTTTGACGATTCAATTCTTTTTGCTGATACCACCGCTCCCGGCAGTCCTGTTTATTGGTTGATAATAGGTTACGGTACAATAGAAAAACGCCGCCTTATCGCCCCTTCCGTAGCAATACTAATGCAAACCTTATTGGCAATTTATGATTTTGAGCGCGAATGGCGGAAAGCAGGCGGGGAGTTCTACGATGAAGAAAGCTGCGACATACCTCCAGAATTATATTCTGCTCTGCATGATTTACTACAACGGGAACTGCCACCAGAATGCGCGGCAGGATTTGAAAAAGCGTTTTGGGGCTGATGCTGTAATTGCAATCTAGAAAACCTATTCTCTAGCCGTCTGAAATTTCGGCTTTAGGGAACAATTATTTAAAATAATATGATTGATTCGTTTGAAATATCAGTTTGAAAATGCTTGAAGGATTGATAGGCTGCTGAGATATGAAAAGGCCGTCTGAAAATCTGATTTTCAGACGGCCTTGATATTGGATGGGGCAAACCGATTAGGCTTGTTTGTTCCAACGTTCGATAGATTCTTTGATGACTTGTTTCGCTTCTTCTACATCGCCCCAATATTCAACTTTAGTGGTACCTGCTTTTTTCAGGTCTTTGTAGTGGTTGAAGTGGAACTCGATTTGTTTGATCAGTTGTTGCGGCAAATCGGCCAAAGTTTTGTAGGCGTTGCCGTTGTTACGGTCGTCGGCCGGAACGCAGACGATTTTGTCATCCACTTCGCCGTCGTCAACGAATTTCATCACACCGATAACGCGTGCTTCCAGGAAAATACCGGTTGCCAAAGGCTGCTCGGTCACCAGCAATACATCCAATTCGTCGCCGTCTTCGTCCAAAGTTTGCGGAATGAAGCCGTAGTTGGTCGGTTTGGCGAAAATTGCCGGTTCAACGCGGTCGAGTTGGAAAGCGGCCAGTTTGCGGTTCCATTCGATTTTGTGGTTGCTGCCCGCAGGGATTTCGTTGACAACGTTGATGATGCCGCCGTCCACATCGCCCGGGGTCAGGATTTTATTGAAGTCTGCCATGATGGTTTCCTTTGATTTTAAATAGAGTCAAACGGCGAAAGTATAGCAAACCCAAGGCCGTCTGAAAATGTGAAACTGTCGTATTCAGACGGCCTTTTTGGCATTCAGCCTTTTGACCAGTTCTAAAATTGCGCGTTTATTGGAAGGCGAAAACACTTTTTCTGCCGCTTCTTCCGCACTAAACCAACCGTAGGCAACGTGTTCGTCCGGTTGCAGGACGATAGGCGTATCGCGCGGAATTTGGGCGGAGAAGATGTGTTCGCGGTTTTCAAAAACGCCTTTGGGATAGCGATGGCGCCAGTGATGATAGATTTCATAAACGGTGCTGTCGTGCCAGTTTTCCAGCTGTCCGTCTGCAAGGCGGATACCGGTTTCTTCCCACACTTCGCGCCATGCGGTTTCTTCGATACGCTCGCCCTCTTCCAAGCTGCCGGTAACCGACTGCCAAAAACCTTGCGGCGCCGTGCGTTCAATCAGCAGGATATTGCCGTCTTTATCATACAAAACAACCAAAGCGGAAACGGGATACTTCAAAGGCTTACTGCTCATGACTTGTCCTTGCCGGTTTGGTTGGGGAGGCTGATTTTTTGTAGTAAGTAAGCCAAAAGGTTTTCCATGTATCACTCAAAAATGGGAAATTGATATTCAGACGGCCTTTGCCGGAAATCCGCAAAGGCCGTCTGAAATTATACCTGATTTAACTGCGCCAGTTTCCGAGACACCAGCTCTGCCGCTTCTTCCGGCGAGTTGGCTTTAAATCCTGCTTCACCAAAATACGAAATTTTAGGCAAATCACACAAAAACTTATCGACGTCTTGCGCCGTCAAAAAACGGCCGTGCAAATCGAATCCGACATTTAAAGCACGCCCTTTGATTTCCGCCACCCTGTCATGCAAATGGCCGTACAAGTGATACCAGCCCTGATAGCAGCCGTCCCATTCCTGAATCGGATAGTGAAAGAGAACCAGTGTATTCTTAATTTCCGGCAATTTGAGTTTCAAATACGGCAGTATGGACGACAGCAGCGGATGGCCGTCATGCTTGGTTTGGCTGCGGAAAAAATCGGCATACTGCCGAATCACATGATCATGATTGCCGTAAATCAAGTGATGTTGCCCGTTTAACCGCGACAAAACGCGCTCTATCTGCTTATGGTCTTGGGCAAAGGAAAAATCGCCCAAGTTGTACACCGTATCTTCAGGCGTAACGGTTTCATTCCATATCCGGATTAAAAATTCATCCATCTGCTCCACGTTATCGAACGGTCGAAATTGGGGGCAGAATTTAGCGATGTTTTTATGTGAGAAATGTAGGTCTGATGTGAAGTAGGTTTTGCTCATACCGTGCTTTCTGCGTTGCAGGCTTGAATCGTATCACGCGCGGGCGTATGCTGAGTAATGTTTATTGTGTGCTTCAAGGAGTTTTTATGCGTTTGGTTATTGCCGCGCCGGCCAACGGCGCAATATTGAAAGACGCGCTCAAAGCGCATCTGCAAAACGACCCGCGCGTCAGCAGCTTGGTCGATTTATCCTCGCCCGAAGGGACCTATCCGCAACTCTCGTTTGCCGCGGCCGAAGAAGTCGCGGCAGGACGCGCCGACCGTGCGCTGTTGATTTGCGGCACCGGCGTGGGTACGGCAATCGCCGCCAATAAGGTGCGCGGCATACGGGCGGCAACGGCGCATGATTTACTCACGCTCCACGGCTCGGTGGAAAACTATGATGCGCAGGTTTTATGTATGGGGCAAAACGTGATTGCCGCTCCGGCTGCTTGGGCATTGGTCGATATCTGGTTGGACTTGCGTCACGACACAAACAGCGGCTATGCACCTAAAGTCGGTGAAATTGAAGCATACGAGCGCGGAAAATAAATACATGTTGCTCCATATATTTTCAGACGGCCTTACAATTGCCGCAAGAATGCTTGGATAAACGCAATCTTATCCAATTCCGGTATGGCGTTGAACGCTTCGCGATGTTCGCGGATGTGGTCGATTAAAGGGTAAAACTCTTCGTCGACGTGGCGTTTGTCGAGCTTGCGTCCGATGTTGCCTTCGTTGCTTCGTCCCAGAAACTTGGAAATCAAGTAATACGGCGATTTGAGTTTGAACAGCATTTCGCCGGTTTGGGCATCAAACACCATAAAACCTTCGTGCTCCACATTTTTCAGACGGCCTTTCAGCTCGCCGAACGTGATGTTTTTCAGCGTTTCTGGACGGCGAACGCCGTATTGTTTGCCGATTTCGTCCAATTCCGCTTCAGAAAATTGACGGCCGGTCGCCACATCAATGCAGCCGATTAAGGTTTCGCCCAATGCTTCGCGGATGATGTGCACGTCTTTCGCATCTGTGATTTCAAACAAAAAAGTATGGTTTGGATAAGCGTGGAACAGGGTTTCGTATTGAGCGCAATGTGCGGCGGTCATGTCGGCAAACGCACTATCAAGCGAGCCGGTAGTCGAATACAGCACTTTGCCGTCAAACGTCGCGCCGTGGGACGGATGGTCGTCTGAAAGCGATACGAAAGTACAGCAGCCGAGGAAGCCGTTTACTTTCACCACCGCATCTACCAGTCTCTCGTCGCCGATTATGATCGGATAACGGCTGCATTTGGCAATACGTTCCGAATAATTGAACACTTTTTTAAACGGACGCACGATGATGCGGTTGTGCGCGTCGATAATCAAACCGCGCATTTCCAGCAAAGCATCATCAAAGCAGTTGTTATAGAACACGCTGCGTGCGTATTTCAACACGCGCAATTCAGGATAACGCTTGGATGCTTTGGCAGTAAAGTTACGGCTGCCGTGTTGCAGATAATGATCGGTCACAAAGGTTTGCTGCGCCTCATCAAACAGCAGCGGCTTATGCTCGATAGCCTGCATCTGTTTGATTTTTTCTAACTGCTCTGTATTTGCCGGCTGCACAGCCTCGATATGGATTTCGTTTGCCACACGGTTTTAGTTCAGCTTGATATACGCCGCCAACACATCATGCTCTTTCACGCCGTGCAGATTGGGATAGAAATTGTGCAGTCGATAAATTTCTGTTTCAAAACCGCTTTTCTCCGCCTGATCCAATAAATGACGGCAACGCGAAGCTTTTTGGTTGGTATTGGAATTAATGATCAAAATATTTCGATTCGGATTTTGGCGTCCAAGTCTCAAGGTTTCAGTCATCAAGGCATTGCCGCATTTCTGCGCCTTATCCACCGCTTCGCCCGACCAACGATATTCACCGTATTCATCGGTAATAAACAAATCGTTTTCAATACGGACAACTTCCGCATCCTGATACTGCGCTTTAAATTCGGCGGCTTTTTGTTCGGCAAAAGTCGATTTTCCCGAACCCTGATGACCGCGTATTAAGATAAATTTTTGCATTTTGTTTCCTTATTCTTGTTCTCAGCTTGTCCTGAATAAATAGGCCGTCTGAAAAAATATTTCTACCCTTTTTTCAGACGGCCTTAGCTTCAGTTCACAGCTGCCAGCGGCGTTTTCTCAATCTCATCTACCCAGAAATCTGTACCCATACCTCGTTCGGCAAAGGAACCAATCAGGGCAAACACTTGGTCGGAGAAGCCGCCGATGTTCAAGATATCGTGACGGTTTCGTGCTTGAGCCTTGGTGTAAGGCTGGATATCCAGGCAAACGAGTTTGGCTTCGGGACAGCGTTTTTTCAGGATGTCCCATTCTTTCATCAGACTGGTTTTACCACCCCATCGTTGGCTGTCATCTGCCCAACTTTCGTTGTCTGACACGATGACGACCAAATCCACTTCAGCTTTTTCACGGTTCAACATGGCAAGCGGTGCGCTACATGCTGTTCCGCCTCCACCGATATTGGCGAGTTTTTCGGCGTTGGTCATGATGCTGTCGCGTGGGTTGAGCTTCACGTTTACCGTGATTTGCTCAAACGGTATCACGCGGGCTTGCGGATTAGTACGCAACATGGCAGCGGACACAAGTGCGGCAATGTCGATGCAGCGGGTTTTGGTGGACGCACTGCCGCGATAGCCGGTAACCGGGCTGTGCATGGAGCCGGATACATCCGGGCAAACCACGACTTTGCCTTGGATTGCCGGTACGTTTTGTACGGCAGTTTCCATCGCATCTTGCAGGGCTTCGCGGATTTCAAACGGCATTTGGTCAGATGTTGCCTGATACGCGGTCAGCAATTGGTAAGGCAGGACGCGGGCGCGGGCAATGGCGGTTTCGTCACGCAGTTTTTCTGCCACCATTTTGATGTTTTTGCTTTTGGCAAATACTTCATGGCGCAGGAAAGTGTTCAGGTTTTGGCGAACCTGCTGCCATGAGCCGTTGCGGGCGATTTGCGCCCAGTCACCGCAGTTCAAGTCTAAAGCTGTAAGCATTTGGAAAGGAACGTTGGGCAATTCGCCTTCTCGGCTTTGTTTGTAATCTTCAAAAGCACGGGTAATGGGCGACAATGCTTCGCGATCGTACGGTTTGCCGATCAGCCATGCAAACCATGCGGCACGCCATGCTTCACGCGGTTTTGGGTGCACCATTTTGACCACGTCTGCCAGCGACGGCGAATTTCCGACAGCGGCGTTCAACAGTTGTTTTTCGGTGGCGGTCAAAAGCCAAGTCTGCATCAGTTTTTTCGGACGGTTGCCGAAGGATTTTCTGCCGACTGCGCCGCTGCGGATAATTTGTGCGAAGTTACGCAACATTTTACCGTTGTCCACCACTTGGTCGAATACACGAGCGAGCATGTTCACGTCTTTTTGCGCCAACACGGCAAGCAACAGCGCAGGCATATCTTTCATAAAACCTTTTTGACGGGCATATACGGCAGTTTTGGCAATAAACTCGGCATCCAGGCTTTCTGCCAATTTCAGCACTTGGTCAAGTTGGCTTTGTGCATCAGCATAGAAGGTATTATTCAGACAACCGGTAGCCGCAAGCTGTGCCAGCTGTTGTTTGGGCGTCAGCGTGTAGGCGATGCCGCCGGCTTCATTATGGGTATCGGTTTTAGTAAAACGGTTTTTAATAGATTGAAACAAATTAGTATTAGCCATTTTCATTTTCTTTCATATTGTTGGTTTGAGGCCGTCTGAACTTGTTTTAGCTTTGTTTTTCAGACGGCCTTGAATGGGTGGCAGCGTGGCGGCTAAAGATGAAGAGAAGCGTTTTTAACTGAAAGCTAATGTATTCTCTTCCGGGCATCCGCCTACTGCCGTAGGGCGACCAGTTTAATTAGGATCATTCGGGTTTGTAGCAAGAAAGGAATGTAATCCTAATAGCATTCGCCCATAAGGGGTGGCACATTGGGCAACAAAGAGTGGAGAAATTTTTACGCGCTCTATCCTCTGAGCTACTCTGCCATAGTTGGCGACAGAGACGGGACTCGAACCCGCGACCTCGAGCTTGGTAGGCTGTAATTCCTCCGGTATTTGCCAAATATACCGAAAACGGTTTTTATATCAGCCCGCCTGAATATTTCAGACGGCCTCGAATGGATGGCAGCGTAGCGGATAAACATGAAGAGAAACGGTTTTAACGTGAAAGGTTAATGTACCCTCTCCGAGCATCCGCCTGCTGCCGTAAAAGTAATATGGCACGCAACAAGTTTTTAAGGGAAACATGCCTTTACTCTACCAACTGAGCTACTCTGCTATTTTGGATAACAGAGACAGGACTCGAACCTGCGACACAAGGATATCCATGTTGTAGTTTCCCCAGGCATTTGCCTGCCATATTGAAAAGGGTGAGCGACTAAATAAACAAGACGTTCAACGTCTATCAGACGAGACAGGATTCGAACCTGTTAATCCAAATGTAGTCTTGTTGGCATTCGCCCTGTAACCACACAGCAACTAAATTTACGGAAAATTTTTCTCCGGTAACTGTATTTCCCGAAGCATCTGCTGTATCGTTACATTCACAACATAGCCAACAGCGTGCCAAGAATAAAATTTTTATAAAAATAATTTTTAATTAATTGAATATAAAGAAAATATATTTTAAAGTGGCTTTTATCGCCAAATAGCGTATAATACTAAAAAATATATTTATAGATAGTTATATAGAAAATAAAATATACAAGGATATATGATGCGATTCGATGATTTGGACAAACACTTGCGGCTAAGTAAACGGAAAATTTGTCCTGGAAAAATAATTTAAAGACCCTCTGAAACATGAATACCATCCCCAAAAAACAAGTCGCCGTCAGCTTTCTTGGTACAGTGCTGGACAAAGGTTTCGGTCAGGGCCGTTGGTTGAAATGGCGGCCAAACGTCGCCATGAATCAGCGTCAAGATTTTCATCTCGACCGTATGGAGCTGTTTTATGCGGAGAAATACCGCGAACTGGCGGATCATGTAAAAGCCGATATTCAGCAGGTGTCGCCGCACACAGTCGTCAATCTCGTGCCTATGGAGCTGGCAAACCCGTGGGATTTCTCCGAGGTTTATACCAAACTGCACGATTGGGCAGCAAACTATCCATTTGATACAGAAGAAGAAACCTATCTCACCCACATCACGACAGGTACACACGTTGCCCAAATCTGCCTGTTTTTATTGGTGGAATCACGTCAAATCCCCGGCGTACTGTTGCAAACCGCTCCGCCCAAAAATCAAAGACGCAGTATGGAGGACGGCAATGTCGGTAGTTATGAAATCATCGATTTGGACTTGGCGCGTTACGACGTGCTGGCCGAACGCCTCGCCGCCGTGCGCGATGACGCAGTGCGCTACCTGAAAAGCGGCATTTCTACCCAAAACGCCGCCTTCAACCGCATGATTGCCGAAATTGAACAAGTCGCACTCAACTCTCCTTCCCCCATTCTGCTTTCCGGCCCGACAGGCGCAGGTAAATCCATGCTGGCACGCAGGATTTTTGAATTGAAAAAAGCGCGCCATCTGATTAAAGGCACATTTGTCGATGTAAACTGCGCCACCCTTCGCGGCGACGGCGCAGCATCTGCCCTGTTCGGCCACAAAAAAGGCGCCTTTACCGGTGCTGCAGAAAAGCGTGAAGGCTATTTGAAAACCGCCGACGGCGGTGTATTGTTTTTAGATGAAATTGGCGAATTGGGCTTGGACGAGCAAGCTATGTTGCTCAAAGCCATTGAAGAAAAACACTTTTATCCCGTCGGCAGCGACAGCGAAGTCAAAAGCGACTTCCAACTTATCGCCGGCACCAACCGCGACCTACGCCACGAAATCCGCGCCGGACGCTTCCGCGAAGACCTGTTCGCCCGCATTAATATCTGGAATTACCCACTACCTGCACTCGCCAACCGTCGCGAAGACATCGAGCCCAACGTCGAACACCAGCTCGCCTTAGCCTCGCAAGAACTCGGCCGAACCACCCGCTTCAACAAAGAAGCCCTGGCCACCTACCTCGACTTCGCCCACTCCAACCAAGCACCATGGCGCGGCAACTTCCGCGACCTCGCCGCCAGCATCATGCGCCTGGCCACACTCGCGCCGCAAGGCAGGATACAAGTAGAACAAGTCCAAGCCGAAATCGAACGCCTCAAATGGTTATGGTCGGAAGAACCCTTTTCAGACGGCCTCCTACATAACAGGCCGTCTGAAAAAGCACAAGACTACCCCGATAAAATCGATTGGGACACATTGGATTTATTCGACAAACTACAACTGCAACACGTTATCGACGAATGCCGCAAACATCCCAACATGGCCGCCGCCGGCCGTGCATTGTTCAACGTCTCCCGAACAGAAAGGGCAAAAGTCAATGACAGCGATCGACTGAGAAAGTATTTGCAACGGTTTGGACTGGAATGGGGGGATATTTAAATAGAGTGGGCAGACTAGTTCATTTTGAGAGCATTATTTTTTATCATTTATAAAAAACAAAAGGCATCAATCTGATGCCTTTTTATTTTCGTTAACATAAAAAATTAACGTTCATACCAACGTTTGGTCGATTCACGAATCACTTCTTTGGTTTACTTCAAAAATGCCGCATGATAGGCAATATGCTCGCCAACAAAACTGGCGATGAAGTAATAGCTATGATCATAGCCTTTGTGGAAGCGCACATCGACTGGTTGATTTGCCGCACGACAGGTTTCAATAAAATCTTCGGTACGTAATTGTGTTGGCAAAAACTCATCTTCCAAGCCCTGATCAATGCGCATACCTTGTACTTTATAGCCTTGTTGAATGAGTGAGCTGGCATCATATTGCTGCCATTTTTCGCGATCTTTTCCTAAATAGGCAGAAAAGGCTTTTTCTCCCCAAGGCACGAGGCTAGGCGATAAAATGGGCGAAAAGGCAGAAACACTTTGATAACGTTCTTGGTTTCGCAGCGCCAATACCAATGCGCCATGTCCGCCCATTGAATGTCCCATAATCGAACGTTTGCCGTTGGTAGGGAAATTTTCCTCAATCAGACTAGGCAACTCATTCAAAATATAATCATACATTTGATAATTCGTCGCCCAAGGCTGCTCGGTCGCATTCAAATAAAAGCCCGCACCTTGCCCTAAATCGTAAGCAGCATCATTCGGCACTTGCTCTCCGCGAGGGCTGGTATCGGGAGCAACCACAATTACTTGATGTTCTGCCGCGTAACGCTGAAAGCCTGATTTGGTAATGAAATTTTGTTCCGTACACGTTAAGCCGGAAAGCCAATAAATCACACCAAGCGGTCGATTCTCCGGATTATCCGGCAAATAGACGGCAAATTTCATTTCGCATTGCAGCGTTTGGGCATGGTGTGCCCACACTTGTTGCGAACCACCAAAAATTTGATGTTGTTCAATCAGTTTCATCGCGTACCTTAGTAATGAATAACAGCGCGGATCGATTTACCTTCATGCATTAACTCAAAGGCTTCATTAATTTGATCGAGCGTCATTGTGTGGGTCACAAACGGTTCTAACTCGATATCGCCTTTCATTGAATCTTCCACCATTTTCGGCAGTTCAGAGCGGCCTTTCACGCCACCAAACGCCGTGCCTTTCCAAACACGACCGGTTACCAACTGGAACGGGCGAGTTGAAATTTCTTGCCCTGCACCCGCTACGCCGATGATAATGGATTGTCCCCAACCACGGTGTGCGCTTTCTAATGCTTGACGCATCACGTTTACATTGCCGATACATTCAAAGGTATGGTCAATACCCCATTTATTGATGTCTAACAACACATCTTTGATTGGTTTATCGTAATCGTTAGGATTTAAACAATCCGTTGCACCAAATTGTTTTGCCAGCTCGAATTTTGCAGGATTGGTATCAATAGCAATAATACGACCCGCTTTAGCTTGACGTGCACCTTGCACCACAGCTAAACCAATCGCCCCTAAACCAAACACTGCAACAGAGTCGCCTTCTTGCACTTTTGCCGTATTATGTACCGCACCAATACCTGTGGTAACGCCGCAGCCGAGTAAACATACTTGTTCGTGGTTTGCTTCCGGGTTGATTTTCGCCAGTGAAACTTCGGCAACAACTGAGTATTCACTGAAAGTCGAACAGCCCATATAGTGATAGATCGGCTGACCTTGATAAGAAAAACGCGTCGTGCCATCTGGCATTAAGCCTTTACCTTGTGTATCACGCACTGAAACGCATAAGTTGGTTTTACCTGAACGACAAAACTCACATTCGCCACATTCAGCGGTGTAAAGAGGAATGACGTGATCACCTGGTTTTACGCTTGACACACCTTCGCCCACAGCAACGACCACACCCGCACCTTCGTGTCCAAGCACCACAGGGAATACGCCTTCAGGATCGCTTCCTGACAACGTAAACGCATCAGTATGGCACACACCAGTGTGAGTGTTACGAATTAACACCTCGCCTTTGCGTGGCATTTCTACGTCGATTTCCACAATTTGTAAGGGTTGATTTGGGGAGAATGCCACCGCCGCACGAGATTTGATGGTTGGATTGGTTTGTTTAATTTCCATTATTTTTGCCTTTTAATTCATTAATAAAGTTATCTAGCCTACGAAAGATAACCACAGTTTATACTTTGGAACCCACCCTGAAGCAAGCATTTTTGCAATTTTGGCTCCGGCGATAGCTTGATCGACTAAAGGGCTGCCATGTAATTGGCGGTTAAAGGCTTCCGAATATTTCCCTTAGTCATGAAGCTGTCCAGTATGGCAGGCACCGAATACCCGAGCAAACTCCACCGCCATTTCCCCAACATTGACCAAATGGCTTTGTAAGGTTTGCCAATGTTCGTAAGGCAAGAGATTACCGAGTTTGTCTTGGGCAGAATGGGCGTAGTAAATTAGGGTTTTCATATTGAAATTCTAAAAAATTTAAACTGATATTATGCAATGATAATATGATATTAAATTTAATATGCAAATAGAAAAAATGCTGTCTGAAACTTTTTCAGACGGCATTGTTATTGATTACCCTTTATGACTTGCTTCTAATATCCTTCACAGCTTTCACTAAAGCTTCGGAAAGCGAAGGATCAAAAGAAGAGCGGTCTGCTTGGACAATATTTGAACATACAGCCCCTCTTCCTTACTTAGACATGAGATACGGTGGCAGAGTTTCAACACACAGCCGCCCGAAGGCGGCTGGGGCCGGTAAAGGCGGCGAGTAGAGGGTTTTGCTGGTTTCAACACACAGCCGCCCGAAGGCGGCTGGAGCCGCGATAGTGATTGCTGACACGGCCAAAACACTGCGTTTCAACACACAGCCGCCCGAAGGCGGCTGAAGACCAAGACACCGTCTACGACGACAGCGACCTGTTTCAACACACAGCCGCCCGAAGGCGGCTGCTTTTTAGCCAAAATGGGCGAATCCATCGCGCCTGTTTCAACACACAGCCGCCCGAAGGCGGCTGATTGAAAAATGCGGATATTTCAATGGATCGCATAAGTTTCAACACACAGCCGCCCGAAGGCGGCTGGATTTGGGTCAACAGGCCGTCAAATTCCAAGATAGTTTCAACACACAGCCGCCCGAAGGCGGCTGCATCGTAGTTATCGGCAAGGGCGCGTAATTGCGTGTTTCAACACACAGCCGCCCGAAGGCGGCTGCATCGTAGTTATCGGCAAGGGCGCGTAATTGCGTGTTTCAACACACAGCCGCCCGAAGGCGGCTGCCACCACCGCCACCGGCAGGCGCGTGAGCTTTGGCAGTTTCAACACACAGCCGCCCGAAGGCGGCTGAATACTGTTCTTGCGAGATTCCAGCGTGTTTTGGTTTCAACACACAGCCGCCCGAAGGCGGCTGTTAACCATTCCGTCAATATTAATTACTCTTTCGATGTTTCAACACACAGCCGCCCGAAGGCGGCTGCATTGTAAAGGCGGCCTCTATCAATACATAGGCGTTTCAACACACAGCCGCCCGAAGGCGGCTGAATTAACAATCCATGCTTGCTTGCTTTTAATCCGTGTTTCAACACACAGCCGCCCGAAGGCGGCTGGAAAACATTAGGCCGTCTTCGTCCAAAAAGTTGAGTTTCAACACACAGCCGCCCGAAGGCGGCTGACATTGATGCCGGTTCTGCGCAGTCGGCGTTTGCCGTTTCAACACACAGCCGCCCGAAGGCGGCTGCTCTTGTATTTTTTGTGTGATTTCTTGAGTTTGCGCGGTTTCAACACACAGCCGCCCGAAGGCGGCTGGTCGTTGGTGCAGGTGCGGTTGCCCCAAACGCGGTTTCAACACACAGCCGCCCGAAGGCGGCTGCGCCACCGTCTCGATGGGACGATGTGTAGCAGTCGTTTCAACACACAGCCGCCCGAAGGCGGCTGAGCCGCATTTTATGGCTCAGCAGTCCGGTTTAGTGTTTCAACACACAGCCGCCCGAAGGCGGCTGCTTTATCGTCTTCAGCGGTCAGCCACTGCTTGCCGGTTTCAACACACAGCCGCCCGAAGGCGGCTGTTTTCTAATTTCTCGACTTTTTCGGCCAGCTCTTGTTTCAACACACAGCCGCCCGAAGGCGGCTGAATCAACGCCTGCCCTGTTTATGACACAGATGTACTTGTTTCAACACACAGCCGCCCGAAGGCGGCTGCATCATATCTTCCGCGCTGACGGCTTTGATATTGAGTTTCAACACACAGCCGCCCGAAGGCGGCTGGTACACCGACGCGCCGGTTTGTATATCTCAAATGTTTCAACACACAGCCGCCCGAAGGCGGCTGCTTCCAACACCGTCATGACGTGCTTGAACGGTACGTTTCAACACACAGCCGCCCGAAGGCGGCTGGAGCGGGTACAACGCTCAATGCTGAACAGGTCAAGGTTTCAACACACAGCCGCCCGAAGGCGGCTGAATAAATCCAAGCGCGCCGTTTCTAGGCCGTCTGTTTCAACACACAGCCGCCCGAAGGCGGCTGATCGGCAGCCTGCGCGGCCAATAAATCGTTAAGCGTTTCAACACACAGCCGCCCGAAGGCGGCTGACTTTGGACTGGCAGTAGATACCATCGGGGGCGTAGTTTCAACACACAGCCGCCCGAAGGCGGCTGCGCACTTATTCCGCAGGCGTTTGGTTTGGCGTGTTGTTTCAACACACAGCCGCCCGAAGGCGGCTGTTAAAAATAATTCTAATCAGACGCTAATTTTCAATGTTTCAACACACAGCCGCCCGAAGGCGGCTGGTAGTTGCTGGTGTGCCAGTATGGGTGGGTGCTGTTTCAACACACAGCCGCCCGAAGGCGGCTGAAAATCCAACGGCAACACTTTCCAAAATTTGCCGTGTTTCAACACACAGCCGCCCGAAGGCGGCTGCGATCCTGCGCGGCGTCGTCGAGCTTGAAACGGGGGTTTCAACACACAGCCGCCCGAAGGCGGCTGATCACTTAGCCTGCGGCATTGCTCACAAGGTGATCGTTTCAACACACAGCCGCCCGAAGGCGGCTGCATCAAACTGGCGGAGGATTTCAATAAGAATCCGGAGTTTCAACACACAGCCGCCCGAAGGCGGCTGTATCCTCACAGGTATAGCCGTTATGTAAAGGGTTGTTTCAACACACAGCCGCCCGAAGGCGGCTGTTTCATTACAAAACTGAGGATAAATAGATATGATGTTTCAACACACAGCCGCCCGAAGGCGGCTGGGGGGATATTTTTTTTGCCTAGTAGTCCATTTTGAGTTTCAACACACAGCCGCCCGAAGGCGGCTGCGCCGTTTTATTTTTCGGCGCGTGGTGTGGACGGCGGTTTCAACACACAGCCGCCCGAAGGCGGCTGCACGTCTAACCCTCTAGTTATAAATTTTTAGTTAGTTTCAACACACAGCCGCCCGAAGGCGGCTGTGAACCGGAAAATTGCAGATGGGCTACCCCTGTTGTTTCAACACACAGCCGCCCGAAGGCGGCTGCATAAAACAACAAGGCTTCCTTTAACAAACTCAAGTTTCAACACACAGCCGCCCGAAGGCGGCTGGTTATTGATACCATATCCCAATCGCGGGTCGGAACGGTTTCAACACACAGCCGCCCGAAGGCGGCTGGTTTGTGGCTTGCTATAAATGCCATCGGGGGCGCGGTTTCAACACACAGCCGCCCGAAGGCGGCTGGAAAAAAAAAAATCGACGGTTAAAAAATCCGTAGTTTCAACACACAGCCGCCCGAAGGCGGCTGGGGATATATTGCACACGTATAAGCGGTACATTAGGGTTTCAACACACAGCCGCCCGAAGGCGGCTGTTCGCAATCACGCCCGACAGATTCGCCAAGAACCAGTTTCAACACACAGCCGCCCGAAGGCGGCTGGCCGTTTTATTTTTCGGCGCGTTATGTGTGAGCGGTTTCAACACACAGCCGCCCGAAGGCGGCTGATTCTAACGTGGTACTTATATAACTGCCCTGTTAAGTTTCAACACACAGCCGCCCGAAGGCGGCTGTCCGCAATACTTCTATGATAAGTGTGGGTATAATGGTTTCAACACACAGCCGCCCGAAGGCGGCTGCAATCAGCATTTCAAAGACGGGTAACACATCGTAGTTTCAACACACAGCCGCCCGAAGGCGGCTGTCAAAGAAGTTACCAAAACTGAAGAAGAAATCATTGTTTCAACACACAGCCGCCCGAAGGCGGCTGAACCGACTATTACACATACGGCGGCTATGAAATTGTTTCAACACACAGCCGCCCGAAGGCGGCTGGCCGATAAAGGGGAGTTTACATTTAAAGGCATTGTTTCAACACACAGCCGCCCGAAGGCGGCTGTCTACCTCGATTTACAATCAAACGAAATTTTTCAGTTTCAACACACAGCCGCCCGAAGGCGGCTGGATAGCGGCGAAAAGGTATGACGGCAAATGTAAAGTTTCAACACACAGCCGCCCGAAGGCGGCTGATAGACTGGACGCATGAATCAATTTCACTTTCAAAGTTTCAACACACAGCCGCCCGAAGGCGGCTGTTTTTTGGTATATGCAAAGCTAGTCAAGCATTTGCGTTTCAACACACAGCCGCCCGAAGGCGGCTGTACAACTTCCTGTTGTTCCGTACCAAGCACCGTCCGTTTCAACACACAGCCGCCCGAAGGCGGCTGTTCTTCATGGTTTTGTCCTTTCAGGATAATAAGAGTTTCAACACACAGCCGCCCGAAGGCGGCTGGTATGCGCCCCACCAATCTTGTAACCCATCGGCAGGTTTCAACACACAGCCGCCCGAAGGCGGCTGTCAAAATCTGATAAATGGCGGCAGGTCGTATGGGTTTCAACACACAGCCGCCCGAAGGCGGCTGAAATGTTTCCTCGTCCAGTTTAACCAAGCAATCGGGTTTCAACACACAGCCGCCCGAAGGCGGCTGCATCTGCGCCATGTCGATTTGGTATTGCTTAAATTGTTTCAACACACAGCCGCCCGAAGGCGGCTGTGAAGCAGGCGAAAAAACAGGATTGCAAAACGGTGCGTTTCAACACACAGCCGCCCGAAGGCGGCTGGCCTTGTTCATGCCTGCCATTGTTGCCTACCGTATGTTTCAACACACAGCCGCCCGAAGGCGGCTGGATAGCAGGGAGATAGCAGGGTAGATACTGGGTAGGTTTCAACACACAGCCGCCCGAAGGCGGCTGACTTAACAAAAGTGCTAGTACAATGCGAAGCCATGGTTTCAACACACAGCCGCCCGAAGGCGGCTGAAGTTAGCACCGCCAGCATCTTTGCTAATAGCCTGTTTCAACACACAGCCGCCCGAAGGCGGCTGGTATAGAGAAAGGATTAATCATGGACTTTGTATGGTTTCAACACACAGCCGCCCGAAGGCGGCTGTCTGATACTGGAACTACTGGAACTACATGGTTAGTTTCAACACACAGCCGCCCGAAGGCGGCTGCGCGTATTCACTGCTGACGTAACAATCCTGCAGGTTGTTTCAACACACAGCCGCCCGAAGGCGGCTGCGTCTCTGCCCTGATTGATAAAGCAGGCAGCAAAGGTTTCAACACACAGCCGCCCGAAGGCGGCTGAGCCTCTCTTAAAAGCCTTGTTCCATCAGGTTTCGCAGCCCCGATTTCGCTAAGCTCCTAAGAAAAGCGTGAACGCGAGTATAACACAGCCTTTTCCGTTACGCCCGCATTCGCAATATCCTGATTATTAAAGAACAATCCCAATTCGCCAACCCTGCCGCATTTTCATGAGAACCGCAGGTTGGCGATTTACACAATCAACGTATCCTTAAACACATCCACCGCCGGTTTTGCGCCGTGATGTTCTACTTTCCGCCGCCATTTGCTGCCCAGATGGTAAAAGCGCAGGCTGTCAGTTTCAGGGTTGTAGGTTTTCAAAAGTTTGTCCTTTAAAACAACCCACTGATCGGGCGCGATATCGCATTCGAACACCGAATACTGCACGCGCACGCCGTAGTCCAAACACAATTTCGCCACGCGCCGTAGCCTTGCCTGTCCGTCCGCGTCTTCCAACGAAATATCGTAAGTAATCAGCATTAGCATTTTGTATTCCCATATACAGGCTGCTTTAAAGGCCGTCTGAAAATATCCGATCCGTTTTCAGACGGCCTGCAAACCTATCTCATCAAAAACGGCGGGTATTCCGCCAAATCTCCGCGTAAGTGCCGTGCCAACAACATTGCCTGAATATACGGCAGCAGCCCAATTTCCACTTCCTCGCCTAAAAACGGATGAACTATTTTCTCCTGCTTTTTCGCCTGCAAGGCTTGGAACAGCAGCTTACGCGCCTCCGCTTTCAAGCTCACCGCGCCGCTTGCCTCGGTAACAAAATCCTGCGGTTTGATTTGCCCGCGGTTAATCAGCGACAACACCAGCCTGTCTGCCCACCACGCGCGGAATTCTTCCAAAATATCCTGCGCCAAACTGTCGCGCCCCGGGCGGTCGGCGTGCAAAAAGCCCACCTGCGGATCCAGCCCCACACCTTGCAGCGCGCCGCTGATGTCCTTGCCCAACAGACTGTACACAAACGACAACAGCGCATTCACCCCGTCTCTAGGCGGACGGCGGTTGCGTCCGTCAAAAGAAAAACCGCTTTTTTCGCTCAAAAGCTGCCCAAATACGCCGAAATAACGCGCCGCCGCATCGCCCTCAATACCGCGCACCACGTCCAGCTCCGCCACGCCCTTCAACTGCCACAGCGAAATGTTCAAAGCATCGACCGCACTTTGAATCGCCGCATTCTCGCCGTAATTGCGAATCTGCCGCTGAAGCACCCGCTTGCTCGCCTGAATCTTCGCCGCAATGATATTGCGCGCAATCGGCACAGGATTTTGCTCCGACCCCCGATACTGCGCCCGACGCAGTAGCACATTGCCGCTTTGCCGCCCCTGAAGCCGCCCCAAATAACGTCCGTTTTCGGTAAAAAACGCCAAATTCACATTATTTTCACCGCAAAACCCTAACAAAAACGGCGATACCAGCACATTGCCAAAACAGAAAATATGCCCAATAGAATGCACCGGCAACTGCGCCACCTTCTTACGCTCCTGCGCCACCACCAGCGTCTCCCGCTCCTTATGCAGATAGCTGCCTTGGGTGGTGATATACAGCGTGTTTTGCAGTTTGCGCATGGGAAAACTCCTTAGGTTTTGACCGTGCTTTTGGGGTTAAACGGGGGGGCTAGCTAAAAATTAGATTTTATCTTCTGCCGGATCAACTTTATACCAATGCTCACAATTTCTTTTACACTCTAATGCTGGCGTAGTTCTTGTTACCCTTCTTTTCTTGCTACCATCAGAATAACGTATATTCTCCCACTCGATTGGCTTATTATAATATTTCATTTCTCCACCGCACTGTGGACATTGAGAAATACTAATTTTCTCTAGACTTAAACGATGCCCCATACCGCTAATAGCATAATTAAAAACTAATGGGTATCTAGTTTGATACTTAGTAATTCTGCGTAATGTAATGGTGATAAGAAATAATACAGCAATAGCTATTAAAATAAATATATAAGTATTATTTATTTCACTTTGTATTATAGTTTTACCATTTACTAAATATAATATGGGTTTAACTATACAATTATAAATAGGTAATAGCCCTGCTAAAGAAATCAGAAAACTAGCCCATGTCAGCCAAGCCATCGTAATGGGACTTCTCCAAATTGGTTCTGGGGTGTATGTAGCTATTTTCTTTTCATTTATTAAATCTGGTGCATCTTGAGTATGTACATTATGAACATCACCATTAACTATTTGTGTATTCCCATAAAAATTAGCATTTTTAAAATCATTTTTTTGTGTCATGTTTTTCCTTAGATATCTTGGATATCTTGAAACTTCAATAGAATATTATTCAGAATTAAATAATATTAAATATGCCCTGAGGTTAGCAGGTTGGGTAAAACAGCATAACCCAACCTGTATGTATTGAATCTATTCTATAACAACAAGTATACTAATCGTCTTCTAAACCCAGTCTTTCTCTTTCTTCTCGTATTTCCTCTAAATCATCTTCACTAAGCTCTCGTTCAAGGTGATAAAATATTATATTTGCATTATCCAGTATTTCATCAATTTCATCTGAATATCTATCTGCAAAATCACCTTCTTCAAGCTCGTCGATATGTTTCGACAATAAGTCTTGTGGCAAACCGCTTTTTAACCCGAGAAAGTCATCATGAAAAGTATAAACTCGGTCATCATGTCCAATATCCACTAAAATATCTACGACATTCTCTACAGTAGGATTTTCTAACTCTAGTTTTTCACCAACATCAGATAGATTGCTAAATTGATGTTCTATATTTCTTGTCATTTACGACTCCTTAAAATGTGTAATTACAATTGAGCATGATTACTCGTCTTCAGAAATTGCGATTAATTTAGAAGATTCAAGTTAATTAACGTAATAATTTTTTTTCAAATAAAATATTACTCCCCAAACAACCTCTCCACATACCCCACGCTCCTATCCCGTTTCCCCAATAACTCCGGCTGGCAAATCTCCACCAGCGAGCAGGCTTTGCAGCGTTTGCCGTAGTCGGGTGGCGGGGTTTGTCCGCTGTTTAGAAGTTCACGCACGGCAGCGATGGTGGCGAGTGTTTGGGCGCGTAGGTCATCTGAAAACGCGACAGGGACGCGGTGGCGGGTTTGCATATACCACAATGCGCCCTCAGAGACGGTTTGCCCCGTCATTTCTTCTAGGCACAAGCCTTGGGCGCAAAGCTGGATTTCATCCATCGGGTCGGGTTTTGGCTTGCCGCGTTTGTATTCCACGGGTTTCAGACGGCCTGTTTTCGTATCCACTTCCACCAAATCCAATACGCCGCTGATGCCCAGTTTCTCCGCCGACACATGCACCGTCCGCTCAAAGCGTACGCCCTTGCGCGTTTCCGGCTCGCCCGAATCCACCCGCTCATGCAACGCCTTGCCCTGCGCGGTCAAATAATTCTCCGCCCACGCCTGCTCGTTGTGAATCAACGCACATTGACGCGGGCAGAAGGCATAGTGTTGCAAGGCAGAAAGGGGAATCAGGCTAGTGTCCTGATTTTCCCCTTGGGTTTTGGTTAAAAGTGCGGTCATTTTTTTGAACGTTTTTTAAAGCAACTCTTCCACACTCACGCCATTTAAGCCGTCTGAAAGCACGCTGATTTTGTAATCGCCAAAACCGCTCGCTGGCGTACCTGATTCGCCGTTCACGCGTTCGACTTTCACGGCGTCAAACAGTTTATGTGCAGGCTGGCTGCCGAGTGCACTGTCGTGTTTAAAAACAATCAGTTTGCGCGCCGCCATTTCACCACGAGCGGCGGAGCGGTCGTGTTCAAACATCAGCGTCAGGGCTTGCCAGAGTTTGGCTAAGTCGTCGTCTGAAAAACCGGTTTTGGCGGCAAGGTTGGCGGAGATAAAGCCGTGCACGCGGTAGAGCGCGTAAGGGACGATGTATTTGCGCCCCATGGTGCGTTCTTTTTCCAAGTCTTTTTCGTTGGTTACCGCCATGCGGGTGATGGAAACTTCCAGCGGCACAATCGGGTCGATGGATTGGGCGAACGCCAGTTGTACAGGGCCGCGCACTTGTCCGCTGTTGACTTCGGTGGTCATCACGGCGCCGAAGGTGCGGATATCGAAGAAGTTTTTGCACATCCACGCGGTAATGTCGCGGGCTTTGGCTTCGTCTTTGGGCAGTTTTTTGGGTTCAGATTCAATGCCTAGTGCTTCATAAGCGCGTTTGTTTTGCAGGTTTAACACGCTTTTTTCTTTCACGTAGATTTCGTAACCGGCTTCGTTTTCGCTGCTGATTTCGACAAAATTACGGATTTTTCGTTTCAGGCAGACATCGGTTACCAAGCCTTTACTGGATTCGGGATCAAGGCGCGGCATATTGCCCGCATCGGGATCGCCGTTGGGGTTGCCGTTGGTAACATCAAAAAAGTAAACAAATTCATAGCGGTTTTGAATGGCAGACATTTTCTGGCTCCTTAGTTTTCAATGGTTTCAGCGGTTTCTTTTTTAGCAAAATAGCTTTGTTTTTGATGGTAATAGCCGATGGCGAAGCGGCCTTGCTCGTCAATGCTCAAATGGCGCGGAAAGGTTTCGGGCAGTTTGGCAATGATTTTGCCCAAATCTTTATCCAAATTCACCGCCATGCCGGCTTTGTCTTTACGCAAGCGCGATAAATGGTGTTTTGCACCCGACAAAAGGCGCGGAAAAACCGAAAACGGCACGGCAGATGCAGAGCCGTAATAGCGGTCGGCGATACCGGCGTTTAATTCGCCCAACGCCTGATATTGAATGCGCTCCAACACGGCAAACAGCCGCCCTAAAAGATAGGCGCGATTCGGACTTTCATTGTTCAAACTCATAGGAACTCCTTCTTCGATAAAACTTTTTCTAAAACGCCGCTCCAATACGGCTTTCATCATTGCCACGCGCAGGCCGTTCACGTCGCCGTCGGCACGGATTCGGGTAATCAGTTGCGACAGTAAACTCAAAGGGTACGGCGTGCCGCAAATCACGGCGCGAGTCATTTCTCCTGCTAAAACGGGTGAGATATTTTCGCTTTTGCCTAGCACGGCAGTTTGCAATAAGAGTCGCCAAATAGACGGCGGCGTTTTCCATGCGCAAGGCTCAATGGCTAAATCTTGCCAATGCTGCGCCAAATTTTCCGCCAACTGCCCAAAGGTCGTATCCAGCCAAAACCGAACAGAAATCCGCGCGGCATTAGGGGCAAGCCCTAAGATATAAAAACGGGTATTGGGAGAGAGTTCGGGCGCAATTTCTTGCAGCGGGCGACCTTTGTTACTTATTTGTTTCAATACGTTGAAAACTTTGGCGCTTTCTTGTTCATCATCCGGCGGCGTGAACACGTGCGCGAAAAAGCCTTCGGCAGCCTGCGCCGTAGCGCTATCGTCCGCTTCCGCCCAAAAAACCGTGCTGGCGTCGCCGATGGTCAGGCAGTGATTATTTTCGCGGCGCAACAGATAGTTCAGCGCGGTGGTGTAGGCAAAGGCGGATTGTTCGGAAACGGGCGCATTTGCGCCTTGCTCCTTGCCAAAAGAGGCAAAGGCTTCTTTGTTAAACGAGATAATCGAACCGCCGGAGCTTTGCCCGCCAAATACGCCTTTAATCGCCGGATGCAGCCGCGCAATCGGGGCAGTGTCGCCGCTAATCAGGCACAAGCCCTCAAGCGCTTCGTCACTTTTCAGGCAGCCTGCCCACAAGGTTTGCGCAGCTTCACGTTTATGGATAAGTGTGGTCGGTTTTTCAAGAGAAAATGCGATGTTGGCATCGAGCATTTCGGCAGGCAGATTTTCGGTAGCAAAATGTGCAGGCTGCCAGTTTTGCAGAAAACGGCACAAGGCTTGCAAGCCTTCATCTTCGCTGTTTTGCAGTAAATCGAGATGGTATTGCTTAAAGGCATCAAAGGTTTTTTCAGACGACGTAAACGGTTTTTCTTTCGCTTCGGCTTTGTTTTTATTAGCTTCAACGCCAAGCGCATAAGAAGTTTTATCCCACAGAAAAAATGGCTTGGGTGTAGTACCTGGGCGTTTGAAGGATTGAGGCACGCTCATCAGCTTCGGTTGCGGCTTTTTATCAGCTGTCAGATTCGGCACAACGGTTTTCAGACGGCCTTCTTTGTCCAATACCAAAATCCAGCCGATTTTTTCCTCGCTAAAGCCATAAGGCGGCACTTTCGGGTTGCCCATTTCATCGGTTTCCGCTGCCAAACGGCGGTAATAGCGGGCAAGGGACGCAAGAATCATGCTTTCACCTCCTCGGCGTAAAACGGCGGCACATCAATCACGCCGTCTTTCATTTGTGCGCGGAAAAAATGTGGTGTGTTGCCGTGGTCAAAATCAATATCGTGCAGCATCCAGCCCAAATCGCGGCTTGCCTCGCTTTCCAATAATGCCGACGGCGGCAGCGACTCGCCCTCGTCAATCAACGCAAAATCGGCAGGGAATTCACGCACGCCCAAACAAGGCTGCTGAAAGCATTGCCCTTTTTTCGCACGGCGTTTGAACATCTCAATATGCTTGGTAACAGTCTCATCCGCCCCCGCTTTTGCCGTCAGCACCGCATGAGCTTCAATCACATAAGCCACGTCTTTGAGCACCGTCGCCGCGCGCTGCTGGCGGTCGTCTTCAATCAGCGTATATAAATCGGCAACGCTCTTACGCTTCATCGCGCCGCTGACCTTGCCCGCCGAAATCTTGCCACCTAACTCATTGCGCCGCACCGACTCAAACCGAATCGGCTTCAACACATAAATCTTGTCTATCACCCACCGAATCGCCGGCTTCCAATGCACCGCCGCCAAAATCCCGCGCGCCGCCGACGGTGTGATGACATCATAAGACACCCGCTCCACCTTCATCTCCGGACGGGTAAAACAGGCATAATCGCCCCAAATGTGTAGGCGGATTTGGTTTGCCATACAAACTCCTTAACACACAGCCGCCCGAAGGCGGCTGATTTTTTTAATACTGATAACCTATCAGCTTTAGTTTCAATACACGTATTTTAAGAATACGATACTATAAATTATTTTCGATAAACCATATTTAAATGTTAAAAAATAGAAGATTATAATTTAGTTATGTTCTTTCACTTAATATCTTCTGATATTCAGTTTTAATCATTGTTCTAATTTTCTCTGATATATCATTTTCAATATTCTTTCTGCTCGAAGCAGTTGGCTGATTTTCATAGTTAGATCCTGCTATCACAAAAGTAAGTTCAGCATCTTTATCAAATGATAATTTTTTTCTTGACGACGAACTAAAGAAAAAACATATTTTCAAGGTTCCTGAGTTTGAAGCACCAGAATACTTATAGGTTACAAGCATATTATGAATATAGTAATACTTATAATATATTTCATCTGACATTAAAAAGATATCATGTAGCCTATTTCCATCAATTTTCATTAATGTAACTGTGTTATTCATCCAAGAGACTTTAGGATCATTAGGTAGTAGGGTTTTCGAACCTTCCCTACTAATAACTATTTCATTCACATTATCTAATTTTAAATATTCTCCTAATCCACCTGTTAATCTTTTGAAAAACTTAACTCTTTCTATATCTTTAAAACTATCAAAAGTAATTCTCTCTTCTACATCACTGTTAGTAACACCTGATTGTCTTAGTTCTTTCGCGATCGCAATACCAAGCCTACGGTTTATGAGTTCGGTCTCACTAGATGTATGAGTATAAATAGATTCTAAGCTAATTCCATCATTTTGCTTTTCAATAATAATTTCTCCAGAAAAATCAAGCTCTCTATTCAAAAAATCTTTACTAAAATCTTTTCTCTTTATCTCGTATTGAATTTTAGCTTTATTAGCTCCAATAAATGTAAGTTTTGGTTTAGTATTTATTTCAATATTAGGAATATCTTGAAAAATATCAAAATCAGAAGAAAATAAATTTTTTAAAGGTTCTTTCCAATTTGCATCTTCATTAGACAACTCTAATTTTGAAATTTTACTTTTAGGCTTTAAATTTCTTGCAATTGATTTATCAATAATATTAGAGTATTCATTTGATGTTAACAGTGTAGCGACAAGAAGGGGAACAGAAAAAATTTTATCACCATTCCCACAAAATACACCTTTATTTTTTAAGGTATTATTTATTTCACCTTCAGAAATATGTTTGCTATTGAGAAGAACTCGTAATTCATTTCCAGATGGAATCAAACCTTTTAGATCTAATTTATTTTCCATTGTTTACTCCTGAAGCAAATCTAAAATTGAACTATTGTAAGAAAAAGGAATGATCTCTTCTCTTCTATCTTTAAATAAAGAACGAATCATTTTAGCCATATCTTTATTGATGACCGAATTGTAATCAGGAAATCCAATATAAATTTTTGCAACTAAGCCAGCAGAAAAATTTAAAGCATAGGCCATAAGATTTTTATACGCTATATCGCTGAAACTTTCCCTACTATATAAGTAAAATTGATTTTGACTATCTGCTGAAACAATAACTGGTATAATATCTGAAACAATTAACTCTATAGGTAAAAAATGACCTTTTCTATCTGATTCAACTGAAATAGAAGTTCCGATCTTAGGATAATAAAATTGATACTCTCCTTTATTAGATCGTTTTTCTAAATCATTTATTACTTTTAAAAGAAAGCTTGCTCTAGCGCTATCTATAATATAATAGGGGGTATCGCCCTTTAAATCTGGTCTAGACTTTGCAATAATAGGCAAAATGCTTCGATCAATTTCATTTTTATTACTATGTAACCAAATCAGTATCCCAATATCTTTTCGATTCTTTTTGATGGTAGTCAGCCCAATCAATGAATTGAATTCTTCATCATACTTTGCACATGCAATAATTTCCTCAAGCCCTTTAATATGACTCCTGAATTCGCTAGTAACAGCAGACTCACTAGTTCCATATCCTTCCATTTTATGTTTAACAGAAATATGAGCTATAACCGTCGTATCATCATGAAATGGAGTATCATATAAATATATTATATCCTCTCCATGACTTTTCTTTTGATTTCCTGAACTATTTACATGATTATCATCAGAGCATGCAATCGAAATATTATGAATTTGTTCTTTCCACCCTATTTTCTCTAACAATTTTTCAGCAATCTTCTCACCAATATCACCAGATTTTTTTGAAATTTCACCTGCCATATTATTTTCCTTCTTTAATATCAACGATTGCTTTATAACCAAAATCAGTCTTTTGAACTTCAAATGACATAATTTTTGTATTAGGATTTGAAATCACAATTTCTATGCCATCTAATAACGGAATTTTCTTTGATATTACTTTGATATATTTTGATAGTCTTGATTTATCAACTGAAAAATCCACATCTAAATCAACCCCATGTTTAATACCAAATCCATCTACAATAGAATTAATATCTTCTTCACGAAGAAAATTACTAGATATTTTTTTTAACTGATTAATTGAGAATGAATCTTCATTTGCTAAAGATTCTGAAAATTTCAAAATATTTTCTGGATTCGTAATTTTCTTGGAAATTGCAGCACTAATGCCACCGATTATTTGTGTATATTTTTTAGGAGTATTTTTAGGAGTTGCTTTTATAAATGACTCTAACCAATATTTGGTTTTCTTTCCTAAGCTATCAATAATAAAAGTAATATCTTCAATAGATAAAATTACAGCGCCTTTTTGAATAGAATCGATAGCAATACCATCTCGTTTAATAATCTCAATGATTCCATTGTGATTTTCAATATCTAAATAACTGTTTTTGGTCTCAATTCTAAATAAGCCAATAGCCTGAATATATTGTTCAGCATATTTTATTCCAGTAAATAATATTTCAATAAATTCTCCTCCGCCAATATTTGGGTGAGATGAGCAAATATATAAATGTTTTGCTATAGCCAAAGAAGCATTAAAGAAATTTTCATTATCTTCAAATATCAGCGATGTATAATGCTTAACTAAATTAAGATTGATATTAGATTCATGAGTTAGAGTATATTCATTTTCACTCCTTAAAACAGGAAGAAGAAAATGTTTTAATAAAAGTTCATCTAACGCTGAGTGGCTTTCTAGTTCAGCATCTGATAACTGCATACCTTCATCTCTGAACTGATTCCCTATTTTATGAACAATTACTTTTTCAACTTTTGCTTCACTTAAATCAAATTTCTCAGTCATTATCTTATCTCCACCAATCACTCGTAATTTTCATTACGAGTCAATTATCTTCCTACTTTTAGGAGAATGCAATATTTTTTTTCTAAAGCTGTTAAGTTAATCAAAACACCAAACTCTCTCCCTTCAAAAACGCTGTATCCTCCCAAGAAAGCCCCGCCACATCATCATACAAATCAAGTCCAATCAGCGTATAAAACTGTTTGCCGAAGTTTTTCTCGTTAATCGGTTCGATACGTCCCGCTTTATACAAAGCGGCGAGGGCTTTTTCGGGGATTTGGACGGTGTAGGGTTGCAATTTGCGTAGCAGTCCGCCAATGTGGTCGGCGTGGTGCAGGCTGCTAATGAGGTTTTCGGCATCAACATCGAACGGAATAATCAGCGGCTGCATATGGCTTTCGATCATGCGGAACTTGTCGGCGATGGTTTGGAATGGGAAATCGAGGCTTTGCCCTGCATCGTTGTGCATTTTCAGGATTTTTTTATTGTCCAGTTCGCTGCCTTTTAATTGATAAAGCTCGGCGAAGTAGGCGGCGACGGCTTGGGTAGATAAGAGATCGTCTGAAAAGCTGTCGGCGGTCAGACGCATGACGGCTGCTTGGGCTGCAAGTTCTGGAGGGGCTTTCCATTGTTCTTCGGGCGCGAATATCCAGACAAAACTGTTTTCAGACGGCCTTTTGCCTTCGCGGTTGCAGCGTCCGGCGGCTTGGGCGACGCTGTCCAAGCCTGCCTCAGCGCGCATCACCAGCGGAAAATCCACATCAACGCCGGCTTCGATTAAGGAGGTGGCGATAACGCGGCAGGGTTTGCCGTTTTTCAGACGGCCTCGGATTTCATCGAGCTTTTGGCTACGGTGTTTGGCGCACATTAAGGTAGTCAGGTGGAATGTGCCCTCAAGGTATTTGGCTTGGTCGTAGAGGCTGCGGGCGTGGCGGCGGTTATTGACGATGACGAGCATTTGCGGGTGTTCGCCAAGTTTGGCGAGCAGGTCGGCGTCGGTTTGTGTGCCAATGTGTTGCACGCTGGTGCGGCGCAGTTTGTCGAAAAGTGCGGTCGGTTTTGGGGCTATTTCGCGCACGTTTTCAAAGCCGCGATAGAAGCCGTTTTCGGCTTGCACGGCTGGCTGGGTGGCGGTGCACATGACGACGCTGCAGCGGTAGTTTTGCGCCAATTCTTTGATGGCTTGCATGATAGGCAGCAACAGATTGAGCGGCAGCATTTGCGCTTCGTCGAGGATGATGACGGAGCCTGCGATGTTGTGCAGCTTGCGGCAGCGCGAGGAGCGGTCGGCAAAGAGGGATTCAAAGAATTGCACGGCAGTGGTCACGACAATCGGCGCGTCCCAGTTTTCCGAGGCAAGTCGCAATTTGTCTTTGGTGGCCTCATTTTGCAGTTTGCCATCGTCGAAGGTGCTGTGGTGTTCCAACACGGCTTGTTCGCCCAATTCGCCAAAGGCTTTGCGGAATTCAGCGGCATTTTGTTCGATGATGCTGGTGAACGGGATGACGTAAATCACGCGCCGCATACCGTGCCGTTTGGCGTATTCCAGCGCAAATGCCATGGAAGTGAAAGTTTTGCCGCCGCCGGTCGGCACGGTGAGCGTGAACAGCCCTTGCGGTTGTGCCGCTTGTTCTACGGCATGATCGAGAATTTCGCTGCGCAGGCGGTTTAAGGCGGCATTGCGTTTTTCAGCTTCGGTTTGCTCTGAAGCTTGGGCGACACGTCGTCGGAAAGCGTTGATAAATTGATTGAAATTGTGTTGTAAGGCGTTTAAATCGGGATAACCGCCGCGCTCGACGGCGTTGTTTTCTAGGTTTAAATAAAAGGCTTCGGTATCGAGATAATCGGCATCCACTAAACAGGAATAGAGCATTCGGGTAAAGAAGGCGTAGGAGAAAAAAGGATGATGCGCATCGGCTTTGAGTGGTGGGGCGGACAGGTTTTGAGGGAGCTTGATTTCTTGTTGCCATAGGTTATCGAGGGTGGGAATATCTGCGCCGAACTGCAACGCCAAACGCTGTTTTAACGTGCGGCGGTTATCGCCTTCGCCATTTCCATTTGCCAGCCCGGCATGATGCCCCGCAATGCAAAACGCCATCAGCTTGCCGATAACATTTCCCCAACGCTCGATGGCAACTTTGGCTCCGGCAGTAGCATGATCGACTGATGGGCCACCATGCAATCGGTGATTAAAGGGTTCCGAATATTTCCCTAAGTCATGAAGCTGTCCCGTCTGGTAGGCAATTTCCTGCGCCCCGAATACCCGAGCAAACTCCGCCGCTATTTCCCCAACATTGACCAAATGGCTTTGCAAGGTTTGCCAACGTTCATAAGGTAAGAGATTACCGAGTTTATCTTGCGCGGAATGGGCGTAGTAAATTAAGGGTTTCATATTGAAATTCTAAAAAATTCAAACTGATATCATGCAATGATAATATGATATTAAATTTAATATGTAAATAGAAAAAATGCCGTCTGAAACTTTTTCAGACGGCATTGTCATTTATTACCTTTATAACTTACTTCTAATATCCTCCACTGCTTTCACTAAAGCCTCGGAAAGCGAAGGATCAAAAGAAGAGTGGCCTGCTTGGACGATTCTCAATTCCGCTTCTGGGAAGGCTTGCGAGAGTTCCCACGCGCTTTGCATCGGGGTGCATAGGTCGTAGCGGCCTTGGACGATGATGGTTGGGATATGGCGGATTTTGTCGATGTTTGCCAAGATAGCTTTATCGCCCTGCAACCAACCTTCGTTCACGAAGTAATGGTTTTCCATTCTTGCGATGGCAAGGGAGGCTTGCGGGTCTTCATCTACGTCTTTAGGTTCAAACCGAATAAGGTAGCTTTCCCAATCTGCCCATGATTTAGCTGCTTTGAGGCGCGTAGCTTCATCTTCGCTGAACAGCATTTCATGGTAGGCTTTAATTAGGGCTTGGCGTTTGTTTTCGGCTACGGGGGCAATGAATTTTTGCCATTGAGCCGGATAAATTTGGCTTACGCCACCTGCTTCGTTCAACCATGCCATTTCAGACGGCCTGCACAGGAAAATACCGCGCAAAACTAAGCCGCTGACGCGATCGGGATGGGTTTCGGCATAAGTCAGCGACAAGGTGCTGCCCCATGAGCCGCCGAAAACCAGCCATTTTTGAATGCCGAGCATTTCGCGTACTTTTTCAATATCGGCAACCAAATCCCATGTGGTGTTGTCTTCAATACAGGCATACGGTTTAGAGCGTCCGCAACCGCGTTGATCAATGATGACGATGCGGAAATGCTCTGGGTTGAAAAAGCCGCGACAGGCCGGTGATGCGCCTGCTCCGGGGCCGCCATGCAGGAAAATCACGGGGTGGCCATCAGGATTGCCTGACTCTTCCCAGTAGATTTCGTGAATGTCGGATACGCGCAAAAGGCCGCTATTTCGTGGTTCTTGAATCGGATGCATGAGCTTTCTCCTTTGTCTGATGAATAGGTTGATTGTAACACTTTACCTGCTGATTTTTCAGACGGCCTACATAGGTTTATCGCCACAAATGGCGTAAAATAGCACTTTTTTGACAGGATTATTTATGACTGACAACAAACAAACACATGCGGCACCCGAAGGACAACTTTTATTGCGTACGGTAGCCATGCCGCGCGATACCAACCCTAATCAGGATATCTTCGGCGGCTGGATTATGTCGCAAATGGATCTAGGCGGCGGTATTTTGGCGGCAGAAATCGCACAGGGACGAATTGTAACCGTAGCCGTTCAAGAAATGAATTTCATCAGACCGGTAAAGGTCGGCAACGTCGTGTGCTGCTACGGTCATTGTGTCCGCGTAGGCAATACTTCTTTGCAACTGAAAATCGAGGTATGGGTTAAGACTTTGATGAACGATATGGTAACGGAAGACCGCCAACTGGTCACCGAAGCCGTGTTCACTTACGTCGCTATCGATGCACAAGGCAATCCGCGCCCTATTCCTCGCGAAGGCAATGCAAAGCTGGCACATTTGTAAGTTTAAAAATCAAAACAAGGCCGTCTGAAACCTCAATGTTCAGACGGCCTTTTTTCATACAGAAGCAAAATGTAACCAGCAATATGATGATCATGTCTTTAGGCAGATTGGCCGGACGGATTTCCTCCAAAATGCTGCTGCGCAACTGGGTTATCGTCTGCATGGGCAATTTGGTGGGCACACTGGCAATGGCTTTTTTCCTTGGGTACTATGTCGGTATGATTGAAGGCAGCATGGCAGAAAAAACCATTGCTGTGGCGGAGGCAAAAGTCCATATGGATTTCGGCCGCGCTTTTGTATCGGCAGTAGCATGTAACTGGATGGTCTGCATGGGCGCGTGGCTGCATTTTGCCGCTAAAAACACAACCGGACGAATGCTGGCCATTTGGTTCCCCGTCATGATTTTCGTATTAAACGGCTTCCAACACCTTGTCGCCAATATGTTCGTTATCCCAGCGGGTATTCTGGCAGGCGCAAACATCACATGGGGGCAATTTTTCTTTAACATGATTCCCGTATTCTTGGGCAATGTCGTCGGTGGTGCATCCTTTGTCGGCGCGTCTTATCTTTATACTTATAAAGACACGCTGAAAGATAGTGCCGAATAGCCCTGCTTTAGAAACAACAAAACCTGCTTTGAGAAAGCAGGTTTTGTTTCAGACGGCATTGGTATTAAGTTTTAAAATCCATTCGGACACATTATTCAGATAAATCATCCAAACGAAAAAAGAGCCGTTTTTAAAACGACTCTTTCCAATTTTTTGGTCGGAGTGAAAGGATTCGAACCTTCGACCCCTTGCACCCCATGCAAGTGCGCTACCAGACTGCGCCACACTCCGACTCGATAAGCTGTGAATTCTAGTTTCAAACGCTGATTTTGACAAGTGCTTTTTAGAAAGGGAAATTTACTCGTTTGAAAACATTTAAATTATTTGTAAACAAAAAAAGGCCGTCTAAAATCATTCAGACGGCCTTTGATTATCCAGGCAAATATCAAGCTTCAACCGGAATAATACCGATTTTGGCCTGCCATTGTTTTGGCGCAATGGCGTGAACCGATTCACCGTTGCTATCCACCGCAACGGTCACAGGCATGTCTTTGACTTCAAATTCGTAAATCGCTTCCATACCCAATTCTGGGAACGCCAAGACTTTAGATGCTTTAATGGCTTTGGCAACCAGATATGCCGCGCCGCCGACAGCCATCAGGTAAACGGCTTTATTATCGGCAATGGCTTGGCAAGTTGCTGCACCGCGTTCGGATTTACCGATCATACCCAGGAGGCCGGTTTGTTCCAGCATTTGGCGGGTAAACTTATCCATACGGGTGGAAGTAGTCGGACCGGCCGGGCCAACAACTTCGTCACGGACTGGATCAACCGGGCCAACGTAGTAAATCAGTTTGTTGGTGAAATCTACCGGCAATTCTTCGCCTTTGTTGAGCATATCAACCAAACGTTTGTGCGCGGCATCGCGTCCGGTCAGGATTTTACCGTTCAGCAACAACACGTCGCCGGTTTTCCATGTTGCCACTTCTTCTTTGGTCAGATTGTTGACATCGACACGTTTGCCGTTGTCCGGGCTGTAAGTCAAATCCGGCCAGTCTTCCAAAGATGGGGCTTCCAGTTTGGCCGGGCCTGAGCCGTCCAATTCAAATTCGATGTGGCGGGTAGCCGCGCAGTTTGGAATCATGGCAATCGGTTTGGAAGCCGCGTGGGTTGGGTAGTCAAGGATTTTGACATCCAGCACGGTGCTCAAACCGCCCAAACCTTGTGCGCCGATGCCCAAGGCATTTACTTTTTTGTAGAGTTCCAAGCGTAGGGCTTCGGTTGTAGACAATTCTGCACCGGAATCGGCTTTTTCTTTGAGTTCCTGAATATCGATATGGCTCATCAGGCTTTCTTTGGCCATCAACACTGCTTTTTCAGGCGTACCGCCGATGCCGATACCCAAAATGCCCGGAGGACACCAGCCGGCACCCATTTGAGGAACGGTTTTCAATACCCAATCAACGATATTGTCTGAAGGGTTGAGCATGGCAACTTTGGTTTTGTTTTCAGAACCGCCGCCTTTGGCTGCGCAAGTGACTTCGACTTTGTCGCCCTTTACGATTTCCATATGTACAACGGCAGGGGTGTTGTCTTTGGTATTTTGACGTTTACCAGCCGGATCGGCCAATACAGAGGCGCGCAGTTTGTTGTCAGGATAGGTGTATGCACGGCGTACGCCTTCGTTAACCATTTCCTGTACGCTCATCTCGGCATCCCACTGTACATCCATGCCCACTTTCAAGAATACGGTCGCAATACCGGTATCCTGACAAATCGGACGATGGCCTTCAGCACACATACGGCTATTGACCAAAATCTGCGCCATCGCATCTTTGGCGGCAGGGTTTTCTTCTTTTTGATAAGCCTTATACAAAGCCTGAATGTAGTCTTTAGGATGGTAGTAGCTGATGAATTGGAAAGCATCGAAAATACTTTGGATAAAGTCTTCTTGCTTGATGACGGTCATGATTGTGTTCCTTTTCGGGAGTCATGGTAGGAAGGGTTTGTTTATTTTTTAAGAGACCGATTTTTTCAGACGGCCTTCAATAGTGTAATAGTGCTTTCAAATGAATAATTCAGACAATATCATTTTCATACCTTATTGATTTAAATAGAATTTAATATCGTATTAAATCACTTGGTTATTGATAATATATATCCACTGACCATTCACTTACACAGAAATAAAATTACATTATTTTTAAATGATATTCTAATTACAAGTCCGTCTGAAAATGTTTGCTTTAAGTATCTGAGAAAGAAATTTAGTAGCTTGTATTTAAAAGGAAACTACCTAAATTTCAGACGGCCTTTCTTATTTTCCAATACGATACACAATTGTAAAATCTGTGTCATTTTCTCCCTCAATCTTCTTGACTGATATCAAACTCATTTAATTTTCTGAAATTTTATAACAATCTTTTCACTTACTTACCTATAAGAATATTATTCAATATATACAACAATCTATGTAAAATTGTCTAACATATAATAATGATTTTTACTAGTAAATATACGAATATTTTAAAATTTATAATAAAAAAGTAATTTTATTTTACTTTTAAAATCAAGTTGTTGTAATAAATTTGTCTAAATAATAGGCATATTTTGTTTGCAATCCTCCTTCTATAAAACCTTAGGTTACCCCTATCATCAAAACCACTAAATTCTGATACACTTCGACTCATAAAGATAAACATTGATTTTAAAAGAATTTCCGAGTAAATCACTTGGATATTTTCCTCATACGCAATAAATGTAATAAAAATACAATTAATCAAATTACCCACTATTCCAACTTCCAATTTCACAGGAACAAACCATGAGTGAAAATTTGTTAACCCTGACCATAGACGGCCATGAAGTCAAAGCTTCCGCCGACTCGTCAATCATCCAAGCCTATGCCCGTTCAGGCAATGCGATTACTGCCAATGTCGGCTGTATGGGTCAAGGCGTATGCGGTTCCTGCCGCTGCATGATTCGTAAAGAAGGCGAGCGCGAAGTAACCACCGCACTGGCATGCGAGACTAAAGTTGAAGAAGGCATGCATATCAGCTTCTTGGACTACTTTATTCCCGAGCATATCCAATATTACGACGTCGGGGAAATTGGTGACGGCTGGAACTGGTTGGACGATACCGCCAAAGCCTTCCCAGAAGCGCAAAACTGCCGTCATTGCGGCGGCTGCAATCGCGCCTGTCCTAAAGGTTTGCAAGTAGAAAACGGCGTAGCGCAGGTAGTTTCCGGCGATTTCGGCGCAGCTGCGCTGACCTTTGACCAATGCGTGATGTGCAACCTCTGCACCCTCTCCTGCCCAGAACACATCCGTCCGAACCACTTGGGCCTGTTCGCCCGCCGTATGAAAGCGGCGCGTACGTTGCGCCCTGTGGATTTGATGCGCCGCCTACGCGAAATCGACAGCGGCAAAATGAAAGTCGAATTTGAAGAGGAGTCAGTGTAATGGTTAACAAAATCCAAGGCATAGACTACGAAACCGCCCTTGCCAACCTGCGTGCGTCCTCATTGGAGCTGCGTGGCGATTTACCTGAAAAGAACGAATTACTGAGCCAATTTCACCCTGACTATCAGGCAAATGCGCGTGTGAAACTACCTATCGGTCCAAACCAAGGCGATTACTGCCATCCTGATTTGGCGAAACTGCTGATCAGTCATCCACTGATTGACGACTATGATTTGTCGGGCGCGGAACATTTGAACACTGACGTGCTGGTTATTGGCGGCGGCGGTGCGGGCGCGGCAGCGGCATTGTCTGCGACTGAAGCCGGCGCACGCGTCATCATGGCGAACAAACTGCGTATCGGCGACAGCAATACCGTGATGGCCGAAGGCGGCATTCAAGCAGCGGTCGGCGCAGAAGACAGCCTGCAACAACACTTTGACGACACCATCAAAGGCGGCCACAACGTCGGCAAAAAAGAATTGGTGGCACAAATGGTTACCGATGCGCCGTCCGCCATCCGCTGGCTGATTGGCTTGGGCATGACCTTCGACCTTGCCAAAGGCGCGGACAGCAACGGCATGTTGAGCCGCAAACGCGCAGGCGGTACGACCGTACCGCGCATCCTGAGCTACCGCGACTTTACCGGCCTCGAAATGATGCGCGTACTGCGCGAGGCTGTCGAACTCGACGAAAACATCACCCAGCTCAACCGCCACCCCGCCATCGAATTATTGTCGGACGAACACGGCCGCTGCGTCGGCGCGATTTTGTACGATTTGGAAAAACGCTCTTTGGTGTTGGTTCACGCCAAAGCCGTGGTATTGGCAACCGGCGGCAGCGGACGCCTGCATTTGCAGGGTTTTGCCACTTCCAACCACTATGGCGCGACTGCAGACGGCCTGGTAATGGCTTACCGTATCGGTGCCAAACTGCGCGATGTCGATTCTTTCCAATACCACCCGACCGGTGTTGCCCACCCTCCGCACTTGGCAGGCGCGCTGATTTCCGAAGCCGTGCGCTCCGCAGGCACCAAGCTGGTCAACGGTTTGGGCGAACGTTTCGTTGACGAATTGCAACCGCGCGACGTTGTTGCCGCTGCGATTCTGCGCGAATGCCGCGAAGGCCGCGGCGTGGTACGCGATGGTCAAGTCGGCGTGTTCCTCGACACCCCGCGCCTGATTGCTAACGACCCTGACGTATTGAACCGTCTAGTAACACTCGGCCATGTTGCCCACAAATGCGGCATCGACCCTGCTGTTGAGCCGGTCATGATTCATCCGACCCTGCACTATCAAAACGGCGGTATCGAAATCAACGGCAACGGCGCGACCTGCGTCGAAGGCCTCTATTGCGCCGGCGAAGTAACCAGCGGCATTCACGGCCGCAACCGTCTGATGGGCAATGCACTTTTGGACATCATCAGCTTCGGTCGCCGTGCCGGTAAAGCCGCGGCAAATTGCGGCCTGCCGCTGAAAAAAGTACGCGGCGGTGTCGGACACGTCCACGACCTGCAACGCGAAATGACCCGGGCCGGCCTGACCAGCGACATCAAAGCCCCCGTTTTATATCCCGACTACGGCAAATTCGATTTGCGCGAACACGCCGGTTTGCAGGAGCAACAATCATGAATCAAGCCAATCAAAACTTACTGCATCCTTCCCGCCAAGTCGGCGCAGATTTAGCCGCGTGGCGCAAAGTCGGCGGCGGCGAAGGCCTGCTGGCTGCGCTTGCCGATCCTCAAAGCATTGTTTCCAAACTGCAAGATGCCAATCTTTGCGGTATGGGCGGTGCAGGTTTCCCGACTTGGCGCAAATGGGAGGCCGCCGTTGCCGCCCAAAGCAAAAATGGCGACAAATACGTCGTCTGTAATGCCAACGAAGACGAACCGGGTACATTTAAAGACCGCGTACTGCTGGCAAATACGCCGCACCAAGTCATCGAAGGCGTCCTGATTGCCGCCGTTGCCTGCCGTGCCAATAAAGCAATTTTGTACGTCAACCCTCATCAAACCGAATCCATCGCTTCCATCACACCGGCCATCGAGCAATGGAAAAACAGCGATTTGTTTATCCGCATCGAAAACTACTTGGGTAAACCTTTGGACTTGCAACTGGTTGAAACTTCAGGCCGTTATATCGGCGGCGAAGAAACTGCCGTAATTTCATGGCTGGAGGGCGGTTTCCCCTTCCCCCGCCGCAAGCCGCCTTTCCCCGCCGAAAGCGGTGTCAACGGTGAGCCGACCCTTATCAACAATACCGAAACCTTCGCCAATATTCCGCAAATCCTTGCCAAAGGCGCGGAATGGTACAAATCTTTGGGTTTGGGCGATGCGGCCGGTACAAAACTCTACTCTCTCTCCGGCGACGTATTGAATCCGGGCCTGTACGAACTGCCAATGGGCACGACCTTGCAATCGCTGATTTACGATCACGGCGGCGGTATGCTCGAAGGCCGTACGTTTAAAGCCGTATTTACCGGCGGCCCGTCAAACACGCTTTTGACCGTAAAAGATTTGGATGTGCCTTTGGACTTCGTGTCCGTACGCGAACGCAAATCCAGCCTCGGTACCGGCGCGATGATTGTGATTTCCGAAGGCACCAGCGTGGTGCGCAAAGTGGCCGAGTATGTGGAATTTTTCGCTTCCAACTCATGCGGTCAATGCCCGCCTTGCAAAGGCGGCACATTCCAGCTTTCCCGCCTGCTCAACCGCGTGGACACCGGTATCGGCACTTCCGACGACCTGCGCGCCCTGCAAAGCCTGTGCCAACTGTTGCCACGAAGCGGCCGTTGCGGTTTGATTGACGGCGCAGTTACCGTGTTGCAAAGCTCGCTGCGTACCTTCCCCGAAGAGTACGGCCTGCCGCAAGAACAGGAGTAAAACGGCGTTGTTTTCAGACGGCCTGTTACTATAAAGGCCGTCTGAAAAACGATACCCGACTCCCATTCTCTTCTTTCCAAGATGGAAGAGAAACCCAATAAGAAAAATACCTTCCGAACCTACCAAAATACGTTCAGACAGGCTTAAGCGACACTCAGGCCGTCTGAAAACAGATTTCCCAATACTTTAATCCTCAAATTAGGAGATTCAAAATGGGCTTCAAGCCAATTCCTGCTGCGGTCGCACTTGTGCTGACGCTGCTTATCTGGTTCGTTATCCCCGTTCCTCAAGGCGTATCGCCTGACGCATGGCATCTTTTGGCATTGTTTGTCGGCATCATTGCCGGCATCATCGGCAAAGCCATGCCTATCGGCGCCATGGCGATTTTGGGCATTACCTTGGTTGCACTGACCGGCGTGACCAATGAAAAAGCCGCCGACGCAACCAAAGACGCTTTGAGCAGCCTCAACAACTCACTCATCTGGATGATCGGTATCGCCATCATCATCTCGCGTGGCCTGTTGAAAACCGGCTTGGGTATGCGTATCGGCTACCTCTTGATTTCCCTCTTCGGCAAACGCACGCTGGGCGTAGGTTACAGCTTAGCGCTTGCCGACTTGGTCATCGGTCCGGTAACGCCGAGTAATACCGCGCGCGGCGGTGCCATCGTACATCCGATTATGAAATCCATTGCCTTGAGCTTCGACTCCGACCCTGAAAAGGGTACGGAAGGCAAAATCGGTAAATACCTTTCACTGGTCAACTTCCACTCCAATGTAATTACCTGTCTGATTTTTATCACCGCCACCGCACCTAATCCACTGGTGGTCGAATTGGTTGCCAAAGCCACCAATTCACAAATCCAACTCTCTTGGGGTACTTGGTTCTTGGCAATGATCGTACCCGGCCTGCTTGCTATGCTACTGATGCCGCTGGTGCTGTATTTCCTGTATCCGCCTGAAATCAAACAAACCCCTAACGCCACTGCATTGGCAAAAGAGCATTTGACCCAAATGGGACCGATGAAGCGTGAAGAAAAAATCATGCTCGGTATTTTCCTGGTTCTGCTGCTGTTGTGGGCGGGTATTCCTGAGATGCTGTTTGGCGTGAAAGTGGACGCTACTGCCACCACCTTCCTCGGCTTGAGCCTGTGCCTGTTGACCGGCGTACTGACTTGGGACGACGCGCTGAAAGAAAAAAGCGCGTGGGATACCATTGTTTGGTTTGCTGCCTTGGTGATGATGGCAAACTTCCTCAACAAACTGGGCCTCATCAGTTGGTTGTCCGACTCCATGCAAGGCGGTATCGCCCACATGGGTTTGGGTTGGGAAGCCGGTTGTGCCCTGTTGATGCTGGCCTACCTCTACGCCCACTACGTTTTCGCCAGCGGTACGGCACACGTTACCGCCATGTTCGGCGCATTCTACGGCGCAGGCTTGGCCTTGGGCGCACCACCGATGCTGTTTGCCCTGATTATGGCAGCCGCTACCGGCATCATGATGTCGCTGACCCACTACGCTACCGGTTCTGCACCTGTCATTTACTGCTCCAACTATGTAACCATGACCGAATGGTGGAAAGCCGGCTTCATCATGAGCGTGCTCGAAATCCTGATTTTCGGCACTGTCGGTATCTTGTGGTGGAAAGTTTTGGGCTACTGGTAACCTTCTGGCTTATTTAAAACTCAGGCCGTCTGAAAACTCCAATTTCAGACGGCCTTTTGTTACAATTTCATTTTTACCGAACACACTCAATTACCGTGAAAATACTCATCCTCGGCAGCGGCCAAGTCGGCTCGACCGTCGCCCAAAACCTTGCCTCCGTTCCCAGCAACGACGTTACCATCATCGACATCGACGAAAAAGCGCTCAACCGCATCAGCAGCCGCCTCGATGTCCAAACCATCGTCGGCAACGGCGCATCGCCCTTTACCCTCGAACAGGCAGGCGCGGCAGACTCCGACCTCCTGCTTGCCCTGACACGCAGCGACGAAACCAACATTGTCGCCTCCAAAATCGCCGCCGACCTATTCAACATCCCCAGCCGCATCGCACGCGTGCGCTCAAGCGAATACCTCGAATATCCGGTTGCCGGCAGCGACAACCCCGAAGAAGGCAGCCTCAACATCTTCGGCATTACCGAAACCATCAGCCCCGAACAACTGGTTACCGAACAACTCGTCGGCCTGCTCAACTACACCAGCTCATTGCAGGTACTCAGTTTTGCCAACGATAAAGTGCGCATGGTGATTGTTCAAGCCCGCAAAGGCGGTTTGCTGATCGGCCGTGAAATTGCCGACATCAACCAACACCTGCTCGAAGGCGTGGACTGCCAAATCTGCGCCATCTACCGCAACAACCGCCTGATCGTCCCCACCCCGCAAACCGTCATCATCGAAGGCGATGAAGTCCTGTTTGCCGCCGACATCAACAGCGTGGAAGCCATCATGCGCGAATTGCGTCCGAAAGAAGCGCGCACCCGCCGCATCATGATCGCCGGCGGAGGCAACATCGGCTACCGCCTCGCCAAACAGCTCGAGTCCAAATACGACATCAAAATCATCGAATACAAACCCCACCGTGCCGAATGGCTGGCCGAAAATCTGGACAACACCCTCGTCCTGCAAGGTTCCGCCACCGACGAAACCCTGCTGGACGAAGAATACATCGACGAAATCGACGTCTTCTGCGCGCTGACCAACGACGACGAAAACAACATCATGTCCAGCCTGTTGGCGAAAAACCTTGGTGCCAAACGCGTGATTACCATCGTCAACCGCTCAAGCTACGTCGATTTGCTCGAAGGCAACAAAATCGATATCGTCGTTTCCCCCCATTTGATTACCATCGGCTCCATCCTCGCCCACATCCGCCGCGGCGACATCGTTGCCGTCCACCCTCTGCGCCGCGGCACGGCCGAAGCCATCGAAGTGGTGGTACACGGCGACAAAAACACTTCTGCCATCGTCGGCCGCCGCATCAGCGGCATCAAATGGCCGAGCGACTGCTACATCGCCGCCATCGTCCGCGGCGCAACCGGCGAAGTCATCATGGGACACCACACCGAAACCATCCTCCAAGACGGCGACCACATTATCTTCTTCGTCTCACGCCGCCGCGTCCTGCCGGAGTTGGAAAAACTCATTCAAGTCAAAATGGGCTTTTTCGGTTAAACCCAAAATCCGTTTGCTTGAAGCCATAAAAAGGCCGTCTGAAAACCTTTTCAGACGGCCTTTATTCTTGTTTCATTTACGCTTTGGCAACATTGTTTTTACGGCCAAACCAAACGAAACCAATCACGCCCAATACAATCATCGGCACGCTCAACCATTGACCCATGGACAAGCCCAAAGTCAACAGGCCGAGATAGTCGTCAGGCTGACGGGCAAATTCGGCGATGAAGCGGAACAATCCGTAACCGCCCAAGAACAATGCTGCCGTTTGTCCGGCCGGACGTGGTTTTTTCGAGAAAATCCAAACAATGACAAACAGGCAAATGCCTTCAAGGGCAAACTGGTAAAGCTGAGACGGATGGCGCGGCAGCATGCCGTATTGTTGCAGCCATTCTGCCCACAAAGGATTGTGCGCCGCGGCTTCCGCATCTTCGTAACGCGCTTGCGGAAAACCCATCGCCCAGAAAGCATTGAGTTCGGTCACGCGTCCCCAAAGTTCGCCGTTGATAAAGTTGCCGATACGGCCGGAAGCCAAGCCCAGCGGCACGAGCGGCGCAACGGTATCCATCAATTTCAAGATACTGATGTTGTGCTTGCGGCCAAACAGCCACATGGCAACGACCACACCCAAGAAGCCGCCGTGAAACGACATGCCGCCTTCCCACACTTTGAAAATATCCAACGGGTTGACCAAATAGTCGGAAAATTTATAAAACAAAACGTAGCCGATACGGCCGCCCAAGATGACGCCCAAGATACCCCAAGTCAGGAAATCGTCGAGTGTTTCTTTGGTAAACACAGAATTGCCCTGCGCGATACGGCGGCGGCCCAAAATCGTAAACAGGATAAAGCCGACAATATAGCTCAAGGCATACCAGCGGATGGCAAGCGGGCCGATGCTGATCAGCACCGGATCAAACTGGGGATGTATCATCATAATGTGTGTTCCTTATCTCAAAGGCCGTCTGAAAGCCTGAACTTTCAGACGGCCTGTATGCAGTGTCGGACGGTTTAACGCAAATCGCTAACCACATTCAAAATAGCAGACAACATGGCCTCACCCAAGCGCAGCGAGCGTTGGCCGTTCCAGCCGAAATCGTCGTCCGGCAGATTGGCATTGTCTTTAAACGGCATTTCCAAAGTATAGGCAAGGCAGTTGAAATGATTGCCGACCCAGTTGGTCGCCAAAGTCATGTTCGCCTGACCCGGCGCATCTTTGTCATAGCCGTAATCGTCTTGGAAATCGGGGCTGGCATTGAGCAACGCGAGTTTGAATTGGTCTTCCAAGGCTTCGATGCGCTCGTTGTAGTTCGGCACGCCTTCGGTACCGGCCACAAAGACAAACGGCAGACCTTCATCGCCGTGAATATCCAAGAACAAATCCACGCCGGTTTCCATCATTTTTTCGCGGACGGTAAAAACTTCGGGGCTTCGCTCCAAAGTCGGGTTTTCCCATTCGCGGTTGAGGTTGGCGCCGGCGGCATTGGTGCGCAAATTGCCCAATACCGAACCGTCCGGATTCATGTTTGGCACGATGTAGAAAGTCGCACGGTCAAGCAGCATGCGCGCGGTCGGATCTTGCGGATCAAGCAGGCGGCCCAGCAAACCTTCGACAAACCATTCTGCCATGGTTTCGCCCGGATGTTGACGGGCGATAATCCAGACTTTCATGTCGCTTTCGACTTGGTTGCCGATGGTCAAAAGATTAATATCACGGCCTTGAACAGTGCTGCCCAAGTCGTCGATACGGCACAAACCGCTACCCTGCGCATCGCCCAAAAGGTTCAAATGCTGCTCGTTGGAATAAGGCTCGAAATAGGCGTAGTAAACGCTGTTGGACAAAGGTGTATGGTTGATGGTCAACACGCCGTTTTCGTAGCTGGTTGGCACGCGGAACCAATTTTGGCGGTCGTAAGAAGCGCAAGCCTGATAGTCCTCCCAGCCCAAAGGATACGCAGCGTCCTCCGCATTTTCAAAATGCATCACGCAGTTTTGATAGGCCGCACCCTGCAAACGGAAGTAAAACCATTGGGCAAACTCCGAAGCATTGTCGGGACGCAGGGCGAGACGGATATCGGCAGGGTTGCTCAAATCTTTGACAACGACCGAACCGGCATCGAATTGGGTGCTGATTTTCATCATGGGTATCCTTAGTAATCGGCAAAGAGGCCGAAGCAAACCGTCATTTTACCGTTTGCATGAGGCTGGTTTCAACCATTTAACTGATTTAACAGGATTTCAAGCGCTTGGAAATATTGTTTCAGACGGCCTTTGGGATTAAGATAAAGGCCGAAATCATGAAACAAGGTTGAAACCATGACTCAGCAACAATCTGTCTCCTCTGCGATCAAAGCTCGCGTCCTTGCCGAATCTTTACCTTATATCCGCCGTTTTTCCGGCTCCATCATCGTCATCAAATACGGCGGCAACGCCATGACCGAGTCGGCCTTAAAGGAGGGCTTCGCACGCGATGTCGTCCTGCTCAAACTGATCGGCCTGCATCCCGTCATCGTTCACGGCGGCGGCCCGCAAATCAATGAAATGTTGGAAAAAGTCGGCAAAAAAGGAGAATTTGTTCAAGGCATGCGCGTGACCGACAGCGAAACCATGGACATCGTGGAAATGGTTTTGGGCGGACACGTCAATAAAGAAATCGTTTCCATGATTACCACCTTCGGCGGTCGCGCCGTCGGCATTACCGGCCGGGACAACCACTTCATCAAAGCGGAAAAACTCCTGATCGACACGCCTGAACAAAAAGGCGTGGACATCGGCCAAGTCGGCACAGTGGCCGACATCGATACCCGTTTGGTGGAAGGCTTGGTTGAGCGCGGCTGCATTCCTGTCATTGCACCCATCGGCGTAGGCCAAAACGGCGAAGCGTTCAACATCAATGCCGACTTGGTTGCCGGTAAACTGGCGGAAAAACTTCAAGCCGAAAAACTGCTGATGATGACCAATATCCCCGGCGTACTGGATAAAGAAGGCAAATTATTGACTACCCTGACGCCAAGCCGCATTGACGAACTGATTGAAGACGGTACGCTGTACGGCGGCATGCTGCCTAAAATTGCCTCTGCCGTCGAAGCCGCCAAAAGCGGCGTCAAAGCTACGCATATCATAGACGGCCGCGTTCCCAACGCCCTGCTCTTGGAAGTGCTGACCGATGACGGTGTAGGCTCGATGATTTTGGGCGAGGGCTAATCTGGTTTTCAGACGGCCTTATGCCTTATTTAATCAGCTTTTCACCCTAAAAAGGGTAAAAAATGTTACACTATACGGCTTATGTTTGTTTGAGCGATATTGACGTGAAACAAACTTACAGTCGGTTTCATACTGACTCCGATGCCATACCTGGCAAAGACGGTATAATGTCTGCATTCATCAGACTTTGGCAATCATCCTCAAGGCCGTCTGAAGCGTAACAAAGCTACTTTTCTTTTACCATCCTATTTGGAGATATTCATGAGCGCAATCGTTGATATTTTTGCACGCGAAATCTTAGACTCTCGCGGCAACCCTACTGTAGAGTGTGACGTATTGTTGGAATCCGGCGTTATGGGACGCGCAGCCGTACCAAGCGGCGCATCAACCGGCCAAAAAGAAGCTTTGGAACTGCGTGACGGCGACAAATCCCGTTACTTGGGCAAAGGCGTATTGAAAGCCGTTGACCACGTCAATAACCAAATCGCGCAAGCCCTCATCGGTATCGATGCCAACGAACAATCTTATATCGACCAAATCATGATCGAATTGGACGGTACTGAAAACAAAGGCAACTTAGGTGCCAACGCCACTTTGGCCGTTTCCATGGCCGTAGCACGCGCAGCCGCTGAAGATTCAGGCCTGCCGCTGTACCGTTACTTGGGCGGCGCAGGCCCAATGGCTCTGCCTGTTCCGATGATGAACGTAATCAACGGCGGCGAACATGCCAACAACAGCCTGAACATCCAAGAATTCATGATCATGCCTGTCGGCGCAAAATCTTTCCGCGAAGCTCTGCGTTGCGGCGCCGAAATTTTCCACGCACTGAAAAAACTGTGTGATGCCAAAGGCTTCCCAACTACCGTGGGCGACGAAGGCGGTTTCGCACCTAACCTGAACAGCCACAAAGAAGCCCTGCAACTGATCGTAGAAGCAACCGAAGCCGCAGGCTACAAAGCAGGCGAAGACGTATTGTTCGCCCTGGACTGCGCATCCAGCGAGTTCTACAAAGACGGCAAATACCACTTGGAAGCCGAAGGCCGCTCTTACACCAGCGCAGAATTTGCCGAATACTTGGAAGGCCTGGTTAACGAATTCCCAATTGTTTCCATCGAAGACGGTATGGACGAAAACGACTGGGAAGGCTGGAAACTGCTGACCGAAAAATTGGGCGGCAAAGTTCAATTGGTCGGCGACGACTTGTTCGTAACCAATCCAAAAATCTTGGCTGAAGGCATCGAAAAAGGCGTGGCAAACGCATTGCTGGTCAAAGTCAACCAAATCGGTACATTGAGCGAAACCCTGAAAGCCGTTGACTTGGCCAAACGCAACCGCTACACCAGCGTAATGAGCCACCGTTCCGGTGAAACCGAAGACAGCACCATTGCCGACTTGGCAGTTGCTACCAACTGTATGCAAATCAAAACCGGCTCCCTGTCCCGTTCTGACCGCATGGCGAAATATAACCAATTGTTGCGCATCGAAGAAGAATTGGCCGAAGCCGCTTACTACCCTGGCAAAGCCGCATTCTACCAATTGGGCAAATAAGCAGAATATAGGATATTGATTGTATGAAGTGGGTGACTTTTGTTTTAACCTTCGCACTTTTGTGCTGTCAGTACAGCCTTTGGTTTGGTAAAGGCAGCGTCGGGCATACGGAAGAATTGCAGGAGCAGCTCGTCCGTCAGGAGGAAAAAAACCAAACGCTCACTTTGCGCAACAATTTCCTCAATGCGGAAGTTGAAGACTTGGCACACGGACAAGAGGCCATCGCCGAAATTGCCCGCGTCGAATTGGGCTATGTCCAAGACGGCGAAGTGTATTACCGAATCATCGACCGCCGCTAAACCCTGCAAAACAAAGGCCGTCTGAAAACATATTTTTCAGACGGCCTTTTTCATCGCAATCGCTATATAATCACATATCCCAAAATCAAATCACACTCATCATGTATGACGTAAACACCCACGATGTCCGCCGATTCTTTGCCCACGTCTGGCAACACAGACTCGCACCGCTCCAATTGGACGGCCTGCAACAAAAAGCATTGCGCATTATCGAAGCCCATCCCGAATACGGACACTATCTCGAAGACATCGAACAATATTTAGATAAAGAATGGCTGCCCGAAGACGGCGAAAGCAACCCATTCCTGCATATGTCGCTACACCTTTCCCTGCAAGAGCAAAGCGCCATCGACCAGCCCCCGGGCATCCGTGCCATCCACCACCAACTTTGCGCCCGTTACAACGGCGACTGGGTCAAAGCCGAACACGATATGATGGAAGCCTTGGCAGAAACCATCTGGGAAGCGCAACGCTACGGACGGGGCCTTGACGTCAATGCCTACATGACCCGATTACGGAAATTGGTCGGCTTAGGCCAAGAAGAAAAAGCCCGCCTCAATCCCCATGAAGTCGGCCTGATGGATACAAAGTAACTTCTTTTCAGACGGCTTCACCCCATACAAATCCTTACGCTTGCCAAAGCCAACATTTCCATCTTTCATGCTAAATTACTTTTTTGAAATCCGCATTACAAGGAAAACCAAAATGCTCCGCCCAGCCCTTACCGCCCTACTACTAGCCGTCTCCCTGCCCGTTGCAGCAGAAAGCCTCAATTACAACATCGTTGAATTTTCCGAATCCGCCAACATGGAAGTGCCGCGAGATACCATGACCGCGCATTTCAGCATCAACGCAGAAGGCAAAGACCGTCAAGCCGCCAACCAAGCTTTCATGAAGAAATTCAACCAGTTCAACAAAATCTCCCAAAACAGCAAACTTAAAGCCGAGCTGATGGAGCGCAACGCATCCCCGCGCTATCAATACACCAACGGCAAACGCACCCAAACCGGCTGGGAAGAACACGCCTACTTCAAAGTAGAAAGCAAAGACTTTGAAGCACTCAACCGCCTGATTGCCGACAGCATCAATATCGCCATTTTGGAAAGCTCCTCGTTTTCCGTATCCAAAGAAAAACGCGAAGAAACCGTCGACCAACTGAGCAAGGCCGTCATCCTGCGCTTCAAAGATCGCGCCCAAAACCTCGCCCAAACACTCGGCTTCTCCAGCTACAAAATCGTTAAACTCAACCTGGGTCACATCGGCAACCGTCAAGTCGGCGGCAATTTTGCACGCGCCAAAATGCTGCGTGCAATCCCCGCCGCAGAAGTAGCGGCAGGAATAGAAGATGGCGTACCAGCCTCCCCAGGTTCGGAAGAGATCAGCCTGACCGTCAACGGCTCGGTGCAAATGTAGGATTTTCTTTGAAATCATTTTAAAGGCCGTCTGAAAGTATATTTTTCAGACGGCCTTTTATATTACTCAATGATTAGAATGGAATATCGTCGTCGATATCATCAACCGGAGCGGTCGGTTGTGCCGGAGCGGGACGACGGGCTGGGGCTGCTGGGGGTTCTTGAGCCGGAGCAGATTGGTATTGCTGTTGTGGCGCTTGTTGGTAACTGCCTTGGCTTGAATGAGCGCCTTGGTTGTAGCCGTCATCGTATGGTGCGCCGCCGCTGTTGTCGTTGCGGCCGCCAAGCATTTTCATTTCGTTGGCGATAATGTCGTAAGCGGTGCGCTCGATGCCGTCTTTGCCTTGGTATTTACGGCTTTGGATACGGCCTTCCAGGTACACTTGGCTGCCTTTACGCAGGTATTGACCGGCGATCTCGGCGAGCTTGCGGTACATGGTAATGTTGTGCCATTCAGTACGTTCTACGCGCTGGCCGTTACGGTCGTTCCAAGTTTCGCTGGTGGCAACGCTGAAGTTACAGACGGCCTCGCCGTTGGGCATATAGCGGACTTCCGGGTCACGGCCGAGGCGGCCGATGAGGATAACTTTATTCAATGACATTTTACACTCCTGTGATGATTTTTTCGGCGGCCTCTTGGTCGAATCCTTTTTGCAAGGCCTTGATATAAATGGTTTGCTTGTCTGCGCTAAAGCTGATGCTTTCAACGCCTTCAATTTCGGTCAATTTTTGGTAGAGCAAATCCGGATTTTGTTGCCATTCGGCGTTAAGCGGATAGCTGAGGTTTTTGACAGGCTTCGGTGCCGGCGAAATGACTGCCAATACCAGCCACAGCAACATCAGTACGCTACAAAAGGCAAATACGCCTGCAAAACCATATTTTTGGAACAATAAACCACCGGTTGCGCCGCCGACAAACAAGCCGACCGACTGCATGGTGTTATACACGCCCATCGCCGTGCCTTTCAAATCGGACGGAGCGATTTTCGACACCATAGACGGCAGGCTGGCTTCCAATACATTGAAACCAATAAAATAAACAATCAGATAAGCGGTAATTAACCATACCGAGTGCATGCCAAACAGCAAACCGATTTGTGCCGCAGCAATGCAGATGATACCAAGGATAAACACTTGTTTGAGCTTGTTACGCGTTTCGCCGACGATAATCAGCGGCACCATAATAATCAGGCCGGTAATGGTTGACGGCAGATAGACTTGCCAGTGATGGATTTTTTCCAAACCCAACTGCGTCATGGCAAACGGCAATGCGGTAAATAAAGCCATTTGTGCCGCATGCAAGGCAAAAATACCGAAGTCGAGATTGAGCAGTTGGCGGTTTTTCAATACCTCGCCCATACGCGAAGGCTGCGCCTGCGTGTCTTCGTGCATTTTTGACACTTCCGGATCAGGGGTCATCCAGGCAACCACGCCGATACTGATTACAGTCAGAATACCGGTCAGCGCAAACAGGCCGGATACGCCGATAAAGCTGGCAATCATCGGCGCAAGCACTAGGCTGACGGAGAAGGTCAAGCCGATACTCAGGCCGATCATCGCCATCGCACGAGTCCGCACTTCGTTACGGGTCAAATCCGCCAGCAAAGCCGTTACCGCCGCACTGACGGCACCCGCACCTTGAATGGCACGCGCGGCAACCAACATCTGCAGGCTGTCGGCAACTGCGGCCAAAAAACTACCCGCCGCAAACACAATCAAGCCGGCATAAATCACTTTTTTACGGCCGAACTTATCGGAAGCCATGCCCAAAGGCAGCTGCAGCAAAGCCTGTGTCAGCCCGTAAATACCCATCGCCATACCGACCAGCGCTTTATTGTTTTCTGCGCCGGGCAACGAAGCGGCATACATCGCCAAAACGGGCAATACCAAAAACATCCCCAACATACGCAGTGCGTAAACGCCGGAAAGTGTGGTACTGGCACGCCATTCGTGCGGAAACATTTGAATGCGGTTATCTCTTGCCATAAATAATGTTTCAGACGGCCTTAAGTTTGCAAAAGACCGTCTGAAAGTGTGAATTAACAGATTTTCTGATTATACAGGATTCAAAGGAATTGCATGGGGCAAATCGTAAGCCGCTCAACCCCACTGCCATCTATTCCGCCACGCGCCCAATACGGCATTCGGATATTTGTTACTGCCCAAGCTGCCATTAAACCTTGCCAAAGCGCGGACAATATTGCCTTTTTCGATATTGTTGTAATGGCGCAGAATGGTACAGCCGTAGCGCAGATTGGTGCGAATGTCGAAAAGGTTGTGCGACGGATTGCCGATATAGTTTTTCCAAAACGGCATCACCTGCATCAAACCGCGTGCACCCACGCCGCTGATGGCATATTGGCGAAACGCGCTTTCCACTTCAATCAAACCCAAAATCACTTGAGTATTGAGTCCGGCACGACTGCTTTCATATTGAATATTGACCAACAGACGGCGGCGCTCGCCCTCATCGGGAATAAAGCGTGCCAATCGGGAAGACATCGCTGCCAACCAACGCTCCCCTTCCCTCGAATCGGCAAACACCAGCCGCGCAGGGCTAGCACTATTAATCGAACTGCGCATCACGGAAGCCACATCATCGGCCAGCGTTTCTTCACGTTGCGCCCCCGCCCATGCGGTCGCAGGCGTCAAAAGCATGGCTCCGCCGACTTGCAATAGGCGGCGGCGCGATAAAAATAAGGAATCTTGGTTTTCCGATTTCATGTGTTTTCTCTTTTTAGGCCGTCTGAAAAGTTCAGACGGCCTTTGATATATTTGCTTAAAATCAGCATTATAAAATACATCTATGAGCAGAATCAAAGAGCTGTATTCCTTTTATTGTCAAGTGATACAGCCTCAAGTAACATTTAGGTTTTTCTAATCAAGCGGTATTTTTTATGACCACCACTCCCGCCAACGTTTTAGCCTCCGTCGATTTGGGTTCCAACAGTTTTCGCCTGCAAATTTGTGAAAACAACAACGGCCAGCTGAAAGTCATCGACTCGTTCAAACAAATGGTTCGCTTTGCCGCCGGCTTGGACGAACAAAAAAACCTGAGCGAAGCCTCTCAAGAACAAGCCTTGGAATGTTTGGCAAAATTTGGCGAACGCCTGCGCGGATTCCAGCCTGAAAACGTGCGCGTGGTGGCCACTAATACTTTCCGTGTCGCCAAAAACATCGCCCAATTTCTGCCCCGTGCCGAAGCGGCGCTGGGTTTCCCCATCGAAGTCATTGCCGGCCGCGAAGAAGCGCGTCTGATTTACACCGGCGTAGTGCATACCCTGCCGCCCAAAGGCGACAAAATGCTGGTTATCGACATTGGTGGCGGCTCGACCGAATTTGTCATCGGCTCGGATTTGCAACCGCTGATCACAGAAAGCCTGCCTTTGGGCTGCGTAACGTACAGCATGCGCTTCTTCCAAAACAAAGTGACCACCAAAGATTTCCAAGCCGCCGTTTCCGCCGCGCGTATCGAAATCCAGCGCATCAGCAAACTGATGAAGCGTACCGGTTGGGATTTCGCCATCGGCACGTCCGGTTCGGCAAAATCCATACGCGACGTTTTGGCGACCGAATTGCCACAAGAAGCCGACATTACTGCCCAAGGCATGCGTTATCTTGCCGATAGGATTATCGAAGCCGGTTCGGTTAAAAAAGCCAAATTTGAAAACCTCAAACCCGAACGCGTCGAAGTTTTTGCGGGCGGATTGGCCGTGATGATGGCCGCTTTTGAAGAACTCTCGCTGACCAAAATGACCGTTACCGAAGCCGCCCTCCGCGACGGCGTGTTCTACGACTTAATCGGCCGCAGCCTCAATGTCGATATGCGCGAGCAGACAACGGCCGAGTTCCAAAAACGCTACCACGTCAGCCTCAACCAAGCCAAACGCGTTGCTGATACCGCGCAAGCCTTCATGAACAGCCTGTGCCACGCCAAAAACGTAACCGTTCAAGAGCTTGCCCTGTGGAACCAATACCTCAGCCGCGCAGGCCGTCTGCATGAAATCGGCTTGGATATCGCCCATACCGGTTATCACAAACACTCCGCCTATATTCTCGAAAACGCCGATATGCCGGGCTTCTCACGCAAAGAGCAAACCATTTTGGCGCAACTGGTTATCGGCCATCGCGGCGACCTCAAGAAAATGGCGGATATTATCGGCGATAACGAAATCATGTGGTGTGCCGTATTGTCCCTGCGCCTAGCGGCCCTCTTCTGCCGCTCGCGTTTGCCGCTTGATTTGCCGCCACAAACCCAGCTTCGGGTTGATGAAAACAACCACAGCTTCATCTTGCGCATCAACGCCCAATGGCTGGAGCAACACCCCCTCATCGCCGATGCACTGGACTACGAAAGCGCGCAATGGCAAAAAATCGATATGCCTTTCTCGGTTCAAGCACAATAAACCGCGCTCCGTTATAATAGGCAGCTTTTCAAAATCCAAACCGCAGGCCGTCTGAAAACGACAGCCTGCCATACATCAAGGAAAACCATGAGAAAACCCCAACGCGGCTACGCCCGCCAAGACCGTGTCAAAGAACAAATCATGCGCGAGCTTGCCGAACTCGTCCGCACCGGCCTGAAAGACCCGCGCGCAGGCTTCATCACCATCAACGAAGTCGAAGTCACCCGAGATTACAGCCACGCAACCGTGTTCTACACCATCCTCGACGACAGCACACGCGACATTACCGAAGAAGCTTTGGAACACGCCAAAGGTCATTTGCGCAGCGAATTGGCCAAACGCATCAAACTCTTCAAAACGCCCGAGCTGCACTTCAAATACGACGAATCACTCGAACGCGGCATGAGCATTTCCAGCCTGATTGACCAAGTGGCAGCGGAAAAACCGGTTGAAGACTGATTGATTAAAACACGCAGGCCGTCTGAACCCTTTCAGACGGCCTGAACATTAATATTCCCTAATTAATATGACCAATAAACCCACCAAACGCCCGGTCAACGGCGTCCTTCTCCTCGACAAACCTGAAGGCCTTTCCAGCAACACTGCCCTGCAAAAAGCACGGCGCTTGTTCCGTGCCGAAAAAGCCGGGCATACCGGCGTACTCGATCCTTTGGCCACAGGGCTTTTGCCTGTTTGCTTCGGTGAAGCGACCAAGTTCGCCCAATATCTGATTGATGCCGACAAAGCCTATACGGCCACGCTGAAACTGGGCGAAGCCAGCAGCACAGGCGATGCAGAAGGCGAAATCGTTGCTACCGCACGCGCCGATATTTCATTGTCCGAATTTCAGACGGCCTGCCAAGCTTTAACGGGCGATATCCGCCAAGTGCCGCCGATGTTTTCCGCCCTCAAGCACGAAGGCAAGCCGCTGTACGAATACGCACGCAAAGGCATCGTTATCGAACGCAAAGCGCGCGACATCACCATTTACTCCATTGATATCACTGAATTTGATGCACCCAAAGCCGTGATAGACGTACGTTGCAGCAAGGGTACCTACATCCGCACCCTCAGCGAAGACATCGCCAAACACATCGGCACATTCGCTCACCTGACTGCCCTGCGCCGTACTGAAACCGCCGGATTTACCATTGCCCAAAGCCACACGCTCGAAGCCTTGGCAGAATTGGACGAAGCCGAACGCGATGCCCTGCTGCTGCCTTGCGATGTTTTGGTACAACATTTCCCCAAACTTGAGTTGAACGACTACGCCGTTACCATGCTCAAACACGGCCAACGCCCCCAGTTTACCGAAAACATTTCTGCCGAACAGCCCATCCGCGTATACAGCCGAGACGGCACATTTATCGGACTGGCGGAATATCAAAAAGAAATAGGCCGTCTGAAAGCCTTACGCCTGATGAATACCGCCGACAAATAACTTCCTGCAAAGAGAGCCGATCATGAAAGTCTATACCGCCGCCCAGATGCGCGAACGCGAGCAAGCAGCCGTCGATAAAGGCACAAGCTTCGACCAACTGATGGAAAACGCCGGCAGCTCTGCCGCCCAAGACCTCATGCAGCGTTATCCCCAAGCCGGACGCGCCCTGATCGTTTGCGGCAAAGGCAACAACGGCGGCGACGGCTTAGTCATGGCAAGATATATGCAGGCGCAAGGGTGGCACATCGATATTCTGTTTTCACTCGGAGAAAACCTCTCCCCTTTAGCTCAAACCAATCGCGAACGCCTCAACGGTTTGCCCCATATTGAATTGATATCCGCACAAGAACTGGAAGGCCGTCTGAAAAAAGGTTACGACATCATTATCGAAGGCATATTCGGCACAGGCTTCAGTGGCGCACTTCCAACCGAAATCGCCGCCCTCTGCAGCCAACTCAATCATTCAAACGGCCTGAAGGTCGCCCTCGATATCCCCACCGGCCTCAACTGCGACACCGCCGAAGCCGATCCCGACACATTCCGCGCAGACCTGACCTACACCTTTGCCGCCTACAAACCGGCACATTTAAGCGAATCCGGCAAAACCTATTGTCAAGAAACCGTCTGTTTACCTATTGGCATTGATTAAAAAAGCAAATAAGATGTCATATTTAAATCGCTTTATTTTTAGAAACAACACATTCTAAAAGAAACACGCCAATTAATTTACGACCAAATTATCAACGACACGGAAACAGATAATGAACGAACAAGAATACCGCCAAACTTTTAAAGAAGATCAAGCCGTCGGCTGGGAAGCCATCGATGCTGTGCTTAAAGCACTTTATGGTGATATCAAACCTCGTCATTACGGCTCTATTATCAAATACATTCTAGGTGGTGATGACCCATTAGACGGCAGTAGTATTTATGATTGCGAAGAGCAAACCTTCCATCGCCACATTGTTTCCTACGGCATGAGCGAACTTTACTTTAATCCAGAACTTGCCGGTGCAGATTACAGTAAATGGGGATTTGAATTTACCTTCCGTACTCCCCCTTACGATCAGGATCCGGATTCTGACTACAACACCAAACACGAGCCTTACTGGGCAATTAATCTAATGAATAATCTTGGCCGTTACGTTTTTGAAAGTGGTAACTGGTTTGAAGCCTATCACTTTACTTCAACTAACGACCCTATCCGAATGGATACAGAAACCGCCATCGTCGGCGTAGCCTTCGCACCAGACCCCAAGCTGCCCGCTATCAAAACGCCAAACGGTGAAGTTCAATTTCTGCAGATGGTCGGCCTTACCCAGCCCGAGCTTGACTGGCTCTGGCAAGATCCAACAACCAAACGTTGCCAAGAGCTGATCGATATGATGCGCAAAGACAATCCGCTGTTGATTACCGATTTAGCGCGTACAAAAAGCTATGTACAACCCTAATTGATAAAGCCAAAGGCCGCCTGAAAACAAATTTTCAGACGGCCTTTAGTTTATATTTCAAATAAAAAATAGCAACTTACTTCCAAATCTGAGCCAATTTAATCCCCAGCGCCGTCAAACCAAACGAACCGAAAACATGCAGACAGGTCGCCATCAAAGCCATGCCCCAACGTTGCGCCTGCATCAAACCCACCATCTCCACTGAAAAACCTGAAAATGTGGTCAAGCTGCCGAGAAAGCCGGTAATCCAAAGCAAACGCCATTGCGGATCGGTTAAGAGTTCTGCCAATACGCCGATTAGCAGCGCTCCCAGCCAGTTTGCCGCCAATGTACCGATAGAAAAAGGCGCAGAAGACACCAGCACTAAGCCAAACAACCAACGCAATACAGCCCCAACAGCGGCACCGCAAACAATAGGAAAAATATACGCAAACATAACAAGTTAAACATTCAATTCAAAAAACAGGCCATCCGGTCATGAGGCCGTCTGAAAACCCAGCAAGGATGCCTTCATATCTTATTGCCAAATCTTAGGCGCGGATTTCAAATACCTGTCGTCATCGAAAGTACAAATCCATTGCGGCTTGAGCGCGATGAAAATAGCTGTTGAAATACCGCTCAAAAATGCCTCTGCCCAAGCGATTAAGAAGAAAACAGGAAAGGCGGTTTTCCATAATACCGTCGTATCAAATACATCCGCCCAGTCTAACAAACCGACCAAAATTACGCCGGTAAACACCATTCCGACCGCCGCAGCCCAAAAACCATTCAGAAAAATAAAGATAAATATATTGGCAGGCAAACGCGACACCCAATGGCGGAAACCCAAGTTCACCAATAAAGGCGGAAGCAATACGGACAAGGCATTGATGGGGAACATATGCCAATCGCCCCAAAGCCACAAATACGGAAAAAACAGCAATACGCCAAGGCAGAAAGCGGCAGAAGTGCCCAGCATTAAAGCTGTCAAGTTTAAGGCAAGCAAATGATAGCTCATGCCGGCTAGTTGTCCGCTTTCCGGGGAGGCATTCAAACTCCAAGCCAGCGGCAACATCACGGCAGCCACCAAAAAAGCGGAACGATGCTGCGATACCGACACCCATGCCTGCTTTGCACACAAAGCAAAAATCACCAGCAACACAGGCCATGCCGCCATCACGACACCAACGGGAAACCATCCGTTTTGAAAAATCATCATCTCATCCGCAAAATGTTCAGACGGCCTATTATACGCGTCTCAAGCCATAGCTTTGACAATCCTGTCTGCCTTTGCCGTTAAAGCTTGTTTCGGCTGGTTTTGTTTACCCGAAAAAAGCGTTAGAATAACGGACTTTGCCGTTTAATTAAGGGGATGGACGCATGCTTTGGACAATATTGGCTTTAATTCTGCTTGCTGTCATAGCCGGCTTGTTCTGGTGGCGCCAGAAACAAGAGCAAAAGTGGCGCCAAGAATTGGCCCGACTCAGTGGCGACGAACAAGAAATAAACGAAGAAGACAGCCCGGTCGGTTTTTCCGACCAACTGGACAGCCTGAAACGTTTGTTCAGTATGAACAAGCACACTGCCGACAACCATAAAATCGCCCGTATCCGCCTGCTTTCTGCGCTCGAACACAATAAAACGCAACGCGCCGAAACAAACGAAGAGCATGCAGCAGAGCCGTTTGCCGAAGAGCCGGAACACATCGCAGCTACCGAAGAAGAAATCAAAGTTGCGCCTAAAACCCGTAAATCTGCCAAACCGGAACGTATTCCTAAAATCACGCCGTTTGCACAAATGGAAACTCCCGAATACAGCCCGTCTTTGGTGCAAAACAGCAATTTTGAAGAAATCACATTAGAAGAAGCCACCCGTTCCCTGCACGAAGCAGCGGTTGAAGAATGGAACGAGCATTTGGCAGAAAAAAATGCGCCGATTTACAAAGACGAAGTTGAAACTCCATTATTGCGCGCTTCATCCCTGCCGATGACCGGCATGGAAATCATCGACTACAACGACCCTATCTTGCGCCGCACACGCGAGCGTGCCTTGGCGCGTGCCAATAATGTCCGCGTGGCAGAAGCCAATGCGCCGCATATCGAAACCGTTCAGACGGCCTTAAGAACTGCCGAAAAAGAAGCCATCCTCCCCTATACTTCCATGCAGGCATTCCCTTCTGAAATCCAAGCGGAAGATATTCACGACAACCTTGCCCGCCGCACCGCCGCCCGCCACAAACTAGCTGCGGCCGTCGCCCCATTGCGCGACTACTCTCCGCGCACCATCGAAAATGACGAAATTCTGGCCAATTTGGGACAAATCAGCCGTCCTGCCAGCCTGCGCCGTCAAGTTCGCCATACCGAAGCGGCCGCCGAAAGATGGGCGCGCAAACAAGCTGCCACGGAAGCTGTTGCACCACAACCTGCCGTATCGGCAACGCCGTCCCGTCCAAAACCGGCTGCGCCTGTTAAAAAATCCCCTTATATCTCCCGACCTGCCGCGCCAAACGCAACCGTAGTCGAGCCGCCTGCCGTACCGGTTGTCCCGATGGCGAAAACCGATATTCCCGAGCCGCCCGTTTTCCAAACCTCGATTGCACCGATTGATATCCCCGAGCCGCCTGCTTTCGAACATAAAATCCAAGTGCCGATTTTTGATTCGCAAGTCAATGCGCATGTTAGCAATCAGCCTGAACGCAGTATCCGCGATTATTTAATCAGCGAATCTGCGGAAGAAGAAACAGAATTCGATGGTGAGCCGGAAGCGCCTGTACAAGCGGAAACAGAAGCGATTCAAGCGGTTGAAACGATTGAACCTGTTGAACCTGTTGAAACAATCGCAAGGCCGTCTGAATATACACAGACAGTCATTGAAACGCCTGTTCGAAGCGTAGAACCAAGCGTTCAAGAAGATACACCAAGCATAGCTATTCCAACTTCGGCAACCCTGACCGAGGCACACCTGCCGACCACTGCCCTGCTCCTGCCGCCGCAGTTTGACCCAAGCGCCTCGCAAACTGAAGAACAGTTGCTGGAAAACAGCATTACCATCGAAGAAAAACTGGCCGAGTTCAAAGTTAAAGTCAAAGTGATGGACTCCTATTCCGGCCCGGTCATTACGCGTTATGAGATTGAGCCTGATGTCGGTGTACGCGGCAGTGCCGTTTTGAACCTTGAAAAAGACTTGGCGCGCTCGCTTGGCGTGGCTTCCATCCGCGTGGTGGAAACTATCCCAGGCAAAACCTGCATGGGCTTGGAATTGCCTAATCCGAAACGCCAAATGATCCGCCTGAGCGAAATCTTCAATTCGCCTGCATTTACCGAGTCCAAATCCAAACTGACCCTCGCACTCGGCCAAGACATCACCGGCCAGCCTGTCGTCACCGACTTGGCCAAAGCGCCGCATCTGCTGGTTGCCGGTACGACCGGTTCGGGTAAATCCGTGGGTGTGAATGCCATGATTCTGTCCATGCTCTTCAAAGCAACGCCTGAAGACGTGCGCATGATTATGATTGACCCGAAAATGCTGGAATTAAGCATTTACGAAGGCATTCCTCACCTGCTCGCCCCTGTCGTAACCGATATGAAGCTGGCCGCAAACGCGCTGAACTGGTGCGTCAACGAAATGGAAAAACGCTACCGCCTGATGAGCTTTATGGGCGTGCGCAACCTTGCCGGCTTCAACCAAAAAATTGCCGAAGCCGCCGCTCGTGGCGAAAAAATCGGCAGCCCGTTCAGCCTCACGCCTGAAAATCCTGAACCATTGGAGAAACTGCCGTTTATCGTGGTCGTGGTAGATGAGTTTGCCGATCTGATGATGACTGCAGGCAAGAAAATCGAAGAGCTGATTGCCCGTCTTGCCCAAAAAGCACGCGCAGCCGGCATCCATTTGATTCTTGCCACCCAACGCCCAAGCGTGGATGTCATTACCGGACTTATTAAAGCCAATATTCCGACACGCATTGCCTTCCAAGTGTCCAGCAAAATCGACAGCCGCACGATTCTTGACCAAATGGGTGCGGAAAACTTGCTCGGTCAAGGCGATATGCTGTTCCTGCCACCCGGTACCGGCTATCCGCAACGTGTACACGGCGCATTCGCATCAGACAACGAAGTACACCGCGTAGTGGAATACTTGAAACAATTCAGCACGCCTGACTATATCGACGATATTTTAAGCAGCGGTTCGACCGAGGACTTTACCAGCACCAGCCGCAGCAACGACAGCGACCTCGACCCCATGTATGACGAAGCCGTTTCCGTTGTCTTGAAATCGCGTAAGGCCAGCATTTCCAATATCCAACGCCAACTGCGCATCGGCTACAACCGCGCTGCCCGCCTGATTGATCAAATGGAAGCCGACGGTATTGTTTCCCCGGCGGAAAACAATGGCAACCGCACCATCTTGGCGCAAAGCAGTGAGCATTTAGATTAACTTATCTCCATCAATAAAAGGCCGTCTGAAAAGTTTTCAGACGGCCTTTTTTAATCAGATAATGGGTTCAGAGATTCCAATTAAATAAACAAGCAAATAAGTAATCTGTAAACGGCATTTCTTACAAAAACAAATGCTTTTGCATTAACGGCATTTGCTTCGCTATCAAATAAATCCAGTCCCAATAATCAAAATTCGACCTGCCAAATATATGTCCCTATCCATTTGTCGCCATTTTCAGACTGCCTTTTGTCAAGACCGGAAAAAACAGGTAAATCCGTTTTTCGATTAGAAGCAATATTATTATGATTCATGCCTTCGGCAACACCCCCACCCTTTACGAGGAAAAACAAATGAAAAAATATTTTGCAGAATTTTTCGGCACTTTCTGGCTGGTATTCGGCGGCTGCGGCAGCGCAGTTTTGGCAGCAGCCTACCCTGAACTTGGCATTGGTTTTGCCGGTGTCGCCTTGGCATTCGGCTTGACCGTACTGACCATGGCTTACGCCGTCGGCCACATTTCCGGCGGCCACTTCAATCCTGCCGTTTCCGTCGGCCTTTTCATCGGCGGCCGTTTCAACGGTAAAGACCTGTTGCCTTACATCGTATCCCAAGTTATCGGTGCGATTGCCGCCGCGGGCGTTCTGTATCTGATTGCTTCCGGTAAAACCGGTTTTGATGCTGTTGCTTCCGGCTTTGCCAGCAACGGTTTCGGCGAGCACTCTCCTAACGGTTACGACATGATGGCTGCTTTGCTGATCGAATTCGTACTGACCGCATTCTTCCTGATTATCATCATGGGTTCTACCGACAAATTGGCTCCGGCCGGCTTTGCCCCTATCGCCATCGGCCTGGGTCTGACCCTGATTCACTTGATCAGCATTCCTGTGACCAATACTTCCGTTAACCCTGCACGTTCTACCGGCGTTGCCTTGTTCCAAGGTGGCTGGGCTGTTGAACAACTGTGGTTGTTCTGGTTGGCTCCTATTGCCGGCGCAGCAGTTGGCGCGGCTATTTACCGCTTCGTTTTGGCTAACAACGACAAATAATCTTGACGGAATGACATTCCCGGTGCGGCTGACACTTCTAAACTGACCGCACCCAAGTTGCCGAGACACAAACGCACCGCCTGCCTCAGACGGTGCGTTTGTTTTTGCCGTGTTACAATATTTTCTTTTCCCACATTCTCAAACCATCATGCAAACCTTACCTTTTCAAACCGATATCGCTGCCAGAATGCTTGTCAATACCGAAAACGAAACCATTCATCCCGATGCCGTATTCGTACAAACGCAAAACGGCTATTGGATTGCCTGGCACGACCAGCAAGCCGCCCTGCTTGCCCCCGACACACCACCCGATATTCCCTGCTTTTGGGTAGAAGGCGCAGAAAGCCTGGAAGAGCTGGTAAGCATGGTAGAAAACGGCGAATTTGACGAAGTTGAAGAATTTGACGGCGATGATGATGCTTGGCAAGAAGCACTCGGATGCGGCCATCATCATGAAGGACACTGCGGATGCAGTCATTGAGATGCACAAAACGCCTGCTTCCGGCACTTGCCCTTTGTCTGACGCTTAACGGCTGCGTTATAGGCGCGGCTGTCGATTTGGCTGCCACAACCGTCCTGACTGCCGGAAAATTGGTCGTCAAAGGAACGGGGGCAGTGATTGATGCCGCCATTCCCGACAGTAAAAAAGACAAGGATAAAGAAAAAGAGAAGGAAAAGAGCAAAGAAAAGCCAAAATCGGAAGAAATCGTCTATAAGGAAGATTCATCCGACGAAGTAGCGCAATAATCCTTTAGACGGCCTCAGTAAGGTAACCAATCCTACTGAGGCCGTCTGAACATTCATCCTTACATATAGCCCTGTTCGCGCAAAGAGCAGGTTTCTTTTGCCGTCACGATAAAATGGTCCAACAGCGTAATATCGACCAAACTTAAAGCCTGTTTCAAACGCTCTGTAAACTGCACATCAGATTCAGACGGCCTTCCCGAACCACCCGGATGATTGTGTGCCAAAATCAAACTGTCGGCGTATTCATCCAATGCCAATTTGACGATTTCACGGATATAAACCGTGTTTTCCGCCACCGTACCACGCGACAATTCCCGTACCGCAATCAATTGATTTTGACGGTTGAGAAGCAAAGCAACGCTGACCTCGATTTTTTCATGCCCAAGATGCAGGCGCAGATAATCCGCAACCGATTTCGGGTTTGACAGAACCATCTGCTCCTGCAAATCCTCACCCAAAATCCGCCGCCCGATTTCTTTGACCACTGCAAATTGAGTATAGCTCGCCAAGCCCATGCCCTTATAAGCAGCGAGTGTTTTGGCATCCGCACTCATCAGCTTCCCCAAACTGCCAAACTCGCTCAACAAATAACGAGCCAAATCGACCGCGCTCATACCGCGCGTTCCGACACGCAACAAAATCGCCAGCAACTCCGCATCACTCAACGCCGCCGCACCATGCGCCAAGAGCTTCTCGCGCGGCCGTTCCCCTTCAGGCCATTCTTTGATACTCATGTTTTCCCTTTTATTTATATAGCGGATTTAGTTTCAATTTTGAGCAAACCCGCCTCTCCCGATATAAAACGTGATCCATTATGGTTTTAGCAAATAAATGCAATTTGCGTATTTTATTCTATTTTGAATAATTATTTAAGACATATAAATAACAATTAAGCCACTTTGTGCAGAAAAACAACGTTACCCATTTTCGCTATCCTGTTCCCCTGCCTGCCTTTCCTTTCATATTTGTTTCAAATCAGCCGATACAAGCAATTTCATATTGCCCCTATGAGGCTTAGGCTAATATAATATCGAGTTTGCCGAGAGCAAAAGCTTAGGCTTAAACTGCTTTCTATCCACGCTGCCCGTGCGCTTTACAAGAGTTTCAGACGGCCTCCGTCCGGCTCCCGCCAGCAATCAAACAGCTTTTTATCACCCATTCGAAAATCCGTTTTGCCGGTACTCGTCTTTCTTTTTGGAGTATTGCCATTATGACCGCAACCACTGCGTCTTCAGCCAAACCTTATCTGCAAATCCAAGGCTTGGTGAAAAAGTTTGGTGACAATTACGCTGTCGATAACATCGACTTGGACATTTACCAACATGAAATCTTTGCCCTTTTGGGCAGCTCAGGCAGTGGCAAATCTACGCTGCTGCGCATGTTGGCAGGCATGGAAAGCCCAAATCAGGGCAAAATCATTCTCGACGGCCAAGACATTACCAAGCTTGCTCCGTACGAGCGCCCAATCAACATGATGTTCCAAAGCTATGCCCTGTTCCCGCACATGAGCGTTGAGCAAAATATCGCTTTCGGTCTGAAACAAGACAAAATGCCTAAAGGCGAAATCGATGCCCGCGTGGAAGAAATGCTGCGCCTGGTGCAAATGACCAAATACGCCAAACGCAAGCCGCACCAACTTTCCGGCGGCCAACAACAACGTATCGCTTTGGCACGCAGCCTGGCGAAACGTCCTAAAATCCTGCTGCTTGACGAACCTTTGGGCGCACTCGATAAAAAACTGCGCCAACAAACCCAACTGGAATTGGTCAACACGCTGGAACAAGTCGGCGTAACCTGCATCATGGTTACCCACGACCAAGAAGAAGCGATGACGATGGCGACCCGTATCGCCATTATGTCCGACGGCCAATTGCGCCAAGTCGGCACGCCTAGCGACGTGTACGACTATCCTAACAGCCGCTTTACCGCTGAATTTATCGGCGAAACCAATATTTTTGACGGCGTCGTTATTGACGACCGCGCCGATTTCTCCATCGTCAAATGTGACGGCTTGGAAAACCACGTCCGCATCGACCACGGCTTGGGCGTTCCAAACGACCATGAAATCTGGATCAGCATCCGTCCTGAAGATATTGATTTGCATAAAGAAAAACCGGAACACTTGGGCGCGCACAACTGGGCCCAAGGTACAGTCAAAGAAATTGCCTACTTGGGCAGCTTCGCGATTTACCACATCAAACTTGCCAACGGCCGTGTCGTCAAAAGCCAAGTTCCCGCACCTTATTGGTATGTGCGCAACATTACACCGCCGACTTGGGACGAGACTGTCTACATCAGCTGGCCTGAAAACCAACCAACACCTCTGTTCAGTTAATTTGAGGGAAATGCAATGAACCTTAAAAAACTGAAAAACAAACTGTTCCGCCGCCCCGGCCAGCGTGCAGTGATTGCCGTGCCGTATATTTGGCTTTTGATTCTGTTTCTGATTCCGTTCGCCATCGTATTGAAAATCAGCTTTGCCGAACAAGAAATTGCCATTCCGCCATTTACGCCGCTGACAACGATTGATGAAGACTTAGGCCGTCTGAACATTGCCATCAGCTATCAGAACTACGCCGACATTTTCCAAAACTTTTGGAATACGCTCAATCCGTTTGGCGACAGTGAAAACAGCAATATCTATCTGATGACCTACTGGTCTTCGATTAAGACTGCGCTGACGACGACCATCATCTGCCTGTTGATCGGTTATCCCACCGCTTATGCCATTTCACGCGCGAATCCGGCTGCGCGCAACGGCCTGCTGTTGGCAATCATGCTGCCTTTCTGGACCTCTTTCCTGCTGCGTGTTTACGCATGGATGGGCTTATTGGGTCACAACGGCATCATCAACAATTTCTTAATCAAATACGGAATCATCAGCGAGCCTTTAGACTTGTTCTACAATGCTTTTTCGCTGAATTTGGTGATGGTTTACGCCTATCTGCCGTTTATGATTTTGCCGCTGTACACACAACTGGTAAAACTGGACAACCGTCTGCTCGAAGCCGCTTCTGACTTGGGCGCAGGTCCGATCAAATCCTTCTTTACCATTACCCTGCCTTTATCCAAAACCGGCATCATCGCAGGCTCTATGCTGGTCTTCGTTCCGGCCGTCGGTGAATTTGTGATTCCTGAATTGGTGGGTGGTTCTGAAAACCTGATGATCGGTAAAGTATTGTGGCAGGCATTCTTCGACCAAAACAACTGGCCGCTGGCTTCTGCCGTCGCCGTCGTCATGGTTGCCCTGTTGGTTGTACCGATTGCCCTGTTCCAACACTATGAAAACCGCGAATTGGAAGAAGGAGGCAAATAATGCAAAAAACCAAATTATCCTGGTTCTTGAAACTGATGCTCCTGCTCTCGCTGGCATTCCTCTATATTCCGCTGGTGGTTTTGGTCATCTATTCTTTCAATGAATCCAAGCTGGTTACCGTTTGGGGCGGTTTCTCAATCAAATGGTACGGCGCATTAATGGAAAACGACACAATCTTGGAAGCGGCCTGGCTATCATTGCGTATCGCTATCATTTCCTCGCTTGCCGCCGTGGCACTCGGCACATTGGCAGGCTACGCCATGGCGCGGATTAAACGCTTCCGTGGCAGCACCCTGTTTGCCGGTATGATTTCCGCGCCTATGGTGATGCCTGATGTGATTACCGGTTTGTCCATGCTGTTGCTGATTATTCAGGTGCAAATGTTCCTGCAAGGCAGTGAATTGCTGCAATCGCTCTACTTCGATCGCGGTTTCTTCACCATCTTCCTCGGCCACACCACGCTTTGCATGGCGTACATTACCGTCGTCATCCGCTCGCGCTTGGTGGAATTGGATCAATCCTTGGAAGAAGCCGCTATGGACTTGGGCGCCCGTCCGCTGAAAATTTTCTTCGTGATTACCCTGCCGTTGATTGCCCCTGCGATTGCTTCTGGCTTCCTCTTGGGCATTACCCTGTCTTTGGACGATTTGGTGATTACCTCCTTCCTGTCAGGCCCGGGTTCATCGACATTGCCGCAAGTGATTTTCTCCAAAATCAAACTCGGCCTTGACCCTCAGATGAACGTTTTGGCAACCATCCTGATCGGTATCATCGGTACGCTGGTGATTGTCGTCAACTACTGGATGATGCGTCAGGCAACCAAACGGGAACGTGAGGCTGCCGAAGCCTACCGCCAAGAAAAACTGGCAGCCGAGAAAGCCGCCTAATATGCAGACAGGCTGTCCGATAAAGCGTCGGAACAGCCTGTTTTATTAACCGCATTTTATCCTTTCAGACGGCCTAAACTTAAGCCCATATTCCAGGCCGTCTGAAAACCTGTTTTCAATGAAGTTAAAACCAACCTAAAGCCCAAATCATGATCAATCCCAGCTTCAAAGAATACCTTCCTTCCTACTATGTCAGCACAGCCAATCCCCATCCGTCTTATCCGACGCTCGAAGGCCGTCTGAAAACTGAAACCTGCGTTATCGGTGGCGGCTTGACCGGTTTATGCACCGCCCTACCGCTTACCGAAAACGGCCATGAAGTCATCGTGCTCGAAGCCGCACGTATCGGTTTCGGCGCATCAGGCCGCAGCGGCGGACAAGTCATCAGCGATTTTGCCTGCGGCATGGAAGAGATCGAAAAACAAGTCGGCTTAGAACAGGCCCAATGGTTCTGGCAGCAATCCCTGCAAGCCGTTGAACTGGTTGACTCGCGCATTCAAAAACACAATATCCAATGCGATTGGCAACGCGGCTACGCGACCGTCGCCGTCCGTCCTCAGCATTGGGAAGAATTGCAACAATGGCACGAACACGCCCAAAAACATTATGGCGCAAGCCATTACCAGCTTTGGGATAAAGCCACGCTGAAGCAACAACTTGCCAGCGATATGTATCAAGGCGCGCAATTTGATCCTTTATCCGGCCACTTGCACCCGCTCAATTACACCCTAGGCATTGCCAAAGCGGCAGCCGATGCAGGCGCACAACTTTTTGAGCAATCCCCGATGACGCGTATCGAGCCATGCGATAACGGTTGGCTGGTACACACGCCTAATGGCAGCGTTGAGTGCAAAAACCTCGTTTATGCCGTCAATACTTATGCCGGTTTGCACCCGAAATTCAAAGTATTGGAACAAAAAGCCATTGCCGTCAGCACCTTTATCATCGCCACCGAGCCTCTGGGCGAGCGTGCCAAAGACCTGATCCGCAACAATATGGCCATCTGCGACAACCGCCACGTCCTCGACTACTACCGTCTCAGCGCCGACGGCCGCCTGCTCTTCGGCGGCAAAGACAACGAATTTATCGACGATCCAGACCGCATGACCGAACTCGTCCGCCAAGACATGCTGAAAGTTTTCCCGCAACTTGCCGATGTCAGAATCGAGCATTCCTGGGGCGGCGAATGCGACATCACGCGCAACCTCGCTCCACATTTCGGCCGCCTCGCCCCTACCGTTTTCTATGCTCAAGGCTATTCCGGACACGGCATGGCAATTACCGGCATTGCCGGTTTGGCGATTGCCGAAGCCATCATGGGTGATGACGGCCGTCTGAAACCTTTCGAGCAGCTGCGCCACAGCAATATCATCACCCAGCCGTTCCTGCGCAAACTCGGCTCCTACCTCGGTTCCAAATACTACCAGTGGAAAGACAGCCACTAAACCCAAACGACAAACATATTTCAGACGGCGGCAGATTCAAGTAGAATTTAGGCCGTCTGAAAGCGTAGACACGACAAAATTCAAACATTTATCAGCAAGGAAACCATCATGAGCAACCATCACAAACTCATCATCCTCGGCTCCGGCCCTGCCGGCTATACTGCCGCCGTCTATGCCGCCCGTGCCAACCTCAACCCTGTGATCATTACCGGCGTTGAGCAAGGCGGACAACTGATGACCACCACCGAAGTGGACAACTGGCCTGCCGACGCAGAAGGCGTACAAGGTCCGGAACTGATGGCCCGTTTCCAAGCTCATGCCGAACGCTTCGGCACTGAAATGATTTTTGACCAAATCCACACCGTTGATTTGCAAAACCGTCCGTTTACCCTCAAAGGCGATATGGGCGAATACACCTGCGATGCACTCATCGTTGCCACCGGCGCATCCGCCAAATATTTAGGTTTGCCAAGCGAAGAAACCTTTGCCGGCAAAGGCGTTTCCGCCTGCGCAACTTGCGACGGCTTCTTCTATAAAAAACAAGATGTTGCCGTAGTCGGCGGTGGCAATACCGCTGTAGAAGAAGCCCTCTACCTTGCCAATATCGCCAACACCGTTACCCTGATTCACCGCCGCGACAGCTTCCGCGCCGAAAAAATCATGGTGGACAAACTGATGCAACGGGTTGAAGAAGGTAAAATCATCCTCAAGCTCAACAGCTCGGTTGATGAAATCTTGGGCGACGAAAGCGGCGTTACCGGTGCACGCCTGAAACACAATGACGGCAGTACTGAAGAAATCGCTGTAAAAGGCGTCTTCATCGCCATCGGCCACAAACCCAACACCGACATCTTCAAAGGCCAACTTGATATGGACGAAACCGGCTATTTGAAAACCAAAGGCGGTACCGGCGACAATGTCGGCGCCACCAATATCGAAGGCGTATGGGCAGCAGGCGACGTCAAAGACCATACCTACCGTCAAGCCATCACCAGCGCCGCTTCCGGCTGCCAAGCCGCGCTTGATGCCGAACGTTGGCTCGACCGCCACGGTGTATAAACCTCTAAGCTACGCCCTATTCTTTAAAACATAATCAAAAGGCCGTCTGAAATTTCAGACGGCCTATAATCTATCTGCCACACTAAATATTCATTTTAAAAGCAAATTTATATCAAATAAGTACTTTTGCTTTATAATAACGACAAATACCCAACAAACAGGGAACGAACATGAAAAAAACACTAATGACACTTATCCTTTGCGCACTGACTCCTGCCGCCCTGGCTGCCGATACTTACGGCTACCTGGCCATGTGGCAAAACCCAGCCAACAGCGATGAAGCGCTGCAAATCAAAACCACCAAAGAAAATGCCACCCAACTGGATGCGACAGCCGAACTCGAAACATTCTGCAAAGGCCAAGATGCCTTAGCCGGCATCGGTGCAGGCCAAGCAACAGGCTGCAAAACGGTTGTCCCTCTGCACAACACCTGTATCGCTGTTGCCTATCCTAAAGCCATGGGCAAATTGACTGCTCAAAACGTGGTAGCCATTACCTCCCCACGTTTCAAAACTGTGCATCAAATTGCCTTGAACCAATGTATCAAAAAATACGGCTCACAAGGACAATGTGCTTTAGAAACAGTCTATTGCACTTCCGAAACCTACTATCAAGGTACAGTCAAAACCCTTTGGGAAAAAATCAAATCCATTTAAGGCCGTCTGAAAATAAAACCGGCTTGCCCGATATTCTCCATATCACGGCAAGCCGGTTTTTTATTCTGGCTTTTATTTGCTGTTTTTTTCCAACAATTTGGCCACAACGCCTTCAGCCTGTTTCACCAAATCAGGGTTGGTTCGGAAGTGGTTTTCATCATTTAAAGAGTAGCTGACAGTAGAAACCGCATACTTCGTGCTTCGCAACACAAATACGCCTTTACGCAAGATTTCGTCATTGCCTTTGGTTTTGTAACGCAGATTATACGGGCAAGAAGAATCATACAGTTTGCCACGGTTGTCTGCGGTTACAATCGTGCTGCCAATGCCGCGTTTTGCCAAAGCTTTGGACAAAGCCTTGTCCAAATCATGCGGACGCACTTTTGCATTCTGAATGATGCAGACATGTTTGATGCTGGTCAGCTCTTCAGGTTTCAATACTCTTTGTTCCGTAGTAGAACACGCGCCCAGCAACAATACGGCTGAAGCCGCTGCTAAAATCATGGTTTTCATCTGTTTTCCTTTTTAAAATTTTCAAACAATAAATATTCAGACGGCCTTTACAAAAAGGCCGTCTGAAAAAATCAACGTACGTTTTTCATCAAACGTTGTTTCTCACGCTTCCAATCCGCTTCTTTCAGGCTTTGGCGTTTGTCATGCTGTTTCTTACCCTTGGCCAAACCGATTTCCACTTTGATTCTACCACGTGTGTAATGCAGGTTTAAGGGCACAATCGTATAACCGGCACGTTCGGTTTTACCGATTAACTTGTTGATTTCCGATTGTTTCAACAACAACTTACGCGGACGGACAGGGTCGGGTTTGACGTGTGTCGAGGCAGTGGGCAATGCGGTAATGTGGCAGCCCACCAAATAGAATGCGTCTTTTTTCCAGTAGATATAGCTTTCTTTTAATTGCACGCGTGCAGCGCGGATGGCTTTGACTTCCCATCCCTCCAATACTATACCGGCTTCGATTTGGTCTTCGATAAAGAAATCGTGAAAGGCTTTTTTATTATTGGCAATACTCATTGTGCTGATTCTTTACAAACTTTTCAGACGGCCTATTTTATCAGGCATGCTTAAAAAATAAAACGGCAAACGGTTTTGAAACGTTTATTCGCTTAAAACATGGCGGCGGTAAAAACGGTCGATATCAGCAATCGCTTTTTCATCTTCAGGGCGCAAATCCAGTTTCAAATCGGCAAGGCGGATCAAGATTTGGTCTTCACGCTCGGCAACGGCGCAGCTGACCTCGCCTTCGCTACGAAAATGACGGATAAGCTCGTCTAACTGGTTTAAAGCATTTTGATAAGATGAATTTTGATTCATAATTTTTAACTCGAACGCCCATAAAAAATGGCGGGAAACCCCGCCATGATTTTACGGCTTACGCCGCGCATTTGATTAAGCAGCTTGAATGTTAGCAGCTTGTTTGCCTTTAGGGCCGGTGGTTACGTCGAAAGATACGCGTTGACCTTCTTTCAGGGTTTTGAAACCATCCATGTTGATCGCTGAGAAGTGAGCGAACAAATCTTCGCCACCTTCATCAGGAGTGATGAAACCAAAACCTTTAGCGTCGTTAAACCATTTTACGATACCGGTTGCCATTAGAAACTTCCTATACTTAAAAATTAACAAAATCAGCAAAACAAGGCATACAGCAAACTAAAACGTTCAGCGTTTCTCCCACGTATCACATACGCGGTCGAGTGCCAACTTCTGCTTAACCGTCTTTTTACATTTGTTAAGACAAAACGTCAAGCTATGTTTTCAAAAAAGTGGGAAAATAGAAAAAAATTGCCGAAATACAACAGAAAACTGTTTACACTCTAAAACAGGCCGTCTGAAAACTGAAACCTAAGCTTATGAACCATCCGAATACCGACCACCAATCCGATACCCTGCTCAGCGATATCAACACACAGCCGCCGAAACGTTACGGCGTATTTTTATTGAACGACGATTACACCACCATGGAATTTGTCGTCGAAATCCTGACCGAAGTCTTTATGCTTACACAGGAACAGGCAGTGGCCGTCATGTTGCTGGTGCACCACGAAGGCAAAGGCCTGTGCGGCACCTACACGCGCGATATTGCGCAGACCAAGCAACATCAGGTCATGGAACGTGCCAAAGCTGAAGGGCATCCGCTCAAATGTATAGTCGAAGAGGTTTAAATCATGCTTTCACCCGAATTGGAACACATCCTGCAACTGCTCTACCGTGAAGCACGCAACGCCCGTTATGAGTTTATCAGCTTGGAACACCTGCTTTTGGTGTTGATAGAAGAAGATGCGGCTGTGCCGAACGTCTTGAAACTGTGTGGTGCGGATTTGAAAGTCCTGTCCGAGCAGCTTGCGGCCAGCGTTGCAGAAAATACACCGCAAATTCCCGATCATCTTCTGGATACGGTCGAAACCCAGCCGACATTGGGCTTCCAACGCGTCATCCAACGGGCAATGGTGCATACCCAGTCTGCCGGCAAAGCCGCAGTAGAGCCTTTGGATATTTTGGTTGCCATGATGAGCGAATCTGAAAGCCATGCCGTTTATTTCCTCAAATTGCAATCCATTACACGCTTTGAAGTCTTGCGTTGCATTGCCCATGGCTCGCCTGATGACGAAGACTGCAATGATTCAGACGGCCTGGGACGCGAGGGCGAAGAAGCGGAACAGAAAACCGGCTCTCTTTCCGACTACACCGTCAACCTCAACGCCGAAGTCAAAGCCGGCCGTATCGACCCTTTGATTGGTCGCAAACACGAAATGGAAAGGCTGGTACAAATCCTGTGCCGCCGCCGCAAAAACAATCCGCTTTTGGTCGGCGAGGCTGGTGTGGGCAAAACCGCGCTGGCGGAAGGCTTAGCACACCAAATCGTCAACGGCGATATTCCCGACGTGCTGAAAGAAGCCGAAGTATACGCACTGGATATGGGTTCGCTTTTGGCGGGCACGAAATACCGCGGCGACTTTGAAGCACGGGTCAAATCCGTCTTGAAACAGCTCGAAAAAATCCCGCACGCCATTTTATTCATCGACGAAATCCACACCATCATCGGCGCGGGCAGCACCAGCGGTGGCACAATGGATGCGTCTAACCTGCTCAAACCTGCGCTGGCAAAAGGCTCGCTGCGCTGCATCGGTGCGACCACTTATGACGAATACCGTACCATTTTCGACAAAGACCACGCCTTAAGCCGCCGTTTCCAAAAAATTGACGTGGTCGAGCCTACCATTTCCGAAACCGTACAAATCCTGCGCGGCTTGAAACCGATGTTTGAAGATTTCCACCAAGTCCGCTATACGCAAGGCGCACTTGAAGCCGCAGCCGAACTTTCCGCCCGCTACATCAACGAACGTTTCCTGCCCGACAAAGCCATCGACGTAATGGATGAAGCAGGCGCGGCGCAACGGATTTTGCCCAAATCCAAACAGAAAAAAGTCATCGGCAAAGCGCAAATCGAAACCGTCATCGCCAAAGTTGCGCGGATTCCCGAAAAAACCGTGTCGCACGACGACAAACAAGTGTTGCAATTCCTCGGCCGTGATTTGAAAAACATGGTTTACGGTCAGGAAAACGCCATTGACGCGCTGGTTGCCGCCGTCAAAATGTCGCGCTCTGGCCTCGCCCTGCCCGACAAACCGATAGGCAGTTTCCTCTTCTCCGGCCCAACCGGCGTCGGCAAAACCGAAGTCGCCAAACAGCTTGCCTACTCGATGGGCGTACCGCTGCAACGCTTTGATATGTCCGAATACATGGAACGCCACGCCGTATCGCGCCTCATCGGCGCACCACCAGGCTACGTCGGCTTTGAACAAGGCGGCCTTTTGACCGAAGCCGTCAACAAGCAGCCGCATTGCGTGTTGCTCTTGGACGAAATCGAAAAAGCCCACCCCGACATTTTCAACGTCCTCCTGCAAGTCATGGACGCAGGCAAACTGACCGACAACAACGGCAAGAGTGCCGACTTCCGCAACGTCATCCTGATTATGACCACCAACGCAGGCGCGGAAAGCCTCAGCCGACCCAACCTCGGCTTTACCGCCAAACGCGAGCGCGGCGACGAAATGCAGGCAATCAACAAACTCTTCACGCCCGAGTTCCGCAACCGCTTGGACGCGATTATCCCATTTGCGCCCTTGTCCGAACCCATTATCGTCAAAGTCGTGGACAAATTCCTGCTCCAGCTCGAACACCAGCTCCTCGACAAAAAAGTCGAAGCCGAATTCACACCGGCATTGCGCAAATATCTGGCGGAAAAAGGTTTCGACCCGCAAATGGGCGCACGCCCGATGAACCGCCTGATCCAGGAAAAAATCCGCAAACCGCTCGCCGACGAACTTCTGTTCGGCAAACTCACCGAAGGTGGCTTTGTGCTGATAGACTGGGATGCAGCAAAAGAAAAAGCCGTGTTGAAGTTTAAGAAAAGCAAGGTCAAACCTGAAACAGAAACTGTTTAACCGACTGAAAAATAAAAGGCCGTCTGAAATTTCAGACGGCCTTTTTATCCCAATCAAAAATCTGATTTACAAAACAGATTTAACAGTGGCAACCACATTGTCTACGGTAAAGCCGAATTCTTTGAACAGCAAATCAGCAGGTGCAGACTCGCCGAAGCGGTTGATACCGACCACGGCGCCGTTCAAACCGACGTATTTATACCAACCGTCGGCATGTCCGGCTTCTATGGCTACGCGTGGCAAACCTTCCGGCAGAACAGCGGCTTTATAGGCGGCATCTTGACGGTCGAATACATTGGTAGAAGGCATGGAAACAACGCGTACGGCAATACCTTGTTCTGCCAATACTTTTTGCGCTTCCAGAGCCAATTCAACTTCAGAACCGGTAGCAATTACAACAGCTTGTGCATTGCCTTGAGCTTCACTGATGACGTAGCCACCGCGTTTGATGTCGTTCAGCTGTTGTTCATCACGCGCTTGGAATTTCAGGTTTTGACGGCTGAAAATCAAGCTGGACGGATGATCGGCAGCTTTAACGGCTTCAGCCCACGCCACCAAAGATTCAACGGTATCGCATGGACGCCATACATCCATATTTGGAATTAGGCGCAGAGTGGCAGTTTGCTCGATAGGTTGGTGGGTAGGACCATCTTCGCCCAAACCAATGGAATCGTGAGTGAACACAAATACAGGGTTGATTTTCATCAGCGACGCCATACGCAAAGCATTACGCTCGTATTCGCTGAACATCAGGAAAGTCGCGCCGAATGGTTTAACACCGCCATGCAGGGTAAGGCCGTTCATGATTGCGCCCATGCCGAACTCGCGAACGCCGTAGTGAATATAGTTGCCGCCGTGTTCGCGGGTAACGGAAACGCTGTTTGACCAGTCAGTCAGGTTGGACGGGGTCAAGTCTGCAGAACCGCCCACCAATTCAGGCAGCTCTTTTGCCAAGATTTCGATGCTGTTTTGGCTGGCTTTACGGGTGGCGATGGTTTCTGCTTTGGCGCACACTTCTTTCAATGCGGCTTGAACGTAAGCATCGAAGTTTTCAGGCAGTTTTTTATCCATGCGACGCACAAATTCTGCGGCTTCGGCAGGATATTTGGCTTGATATTGAGCGAAGAGTTCGTTCCATTCGGCCTCAAGTTTCGCGCCTTTTTCTTTTGCATCCCATGCAGCATAGATCTCTTGAGGGATTTCAAACGCAGGATAAGCCCAACCCAAATGTTTGCGCGTGGCTTCGATCTCGTCCGCACCCAAAGGCGCACCGTGGGTTTTGTGGCTGCCTTCTTTGTTAGCACTGCCTTTACCGATTAAGGTTTTGCAGCAAATCAGGGAAGGTTTGCCGGTTTCGGCGCGGGCGGCTTCAATGGCCGTCTGAATGGCATCGGTATCATGACCGTTTACATTTGGAATCACCTGCCAGCCGTAGCTTTCAAAACGTTGCGGGATGTTTTCGGTAAACCAACCGTCCACTTTACCGTCAATGGAAATATTGTTGTCATCATATAAAACAATCAGTTTGCCCAAACCTAAAGTGCCGGCAAGCGAGCAGGCTTCGTGCGATACGCCTTCCATCATACAACCGTCGCCCATGAAGACGTAGGTGTGGTGGTCAACGATGTTCAAACCGTCTTTATTAAATTCGGCAGCCAAGATTTTTTCGGCTAAAGCCATGCCCACTGCGTTGGCAATACCTTGTCCCAATGGACCGGTCGTGGTTTCCACGCCGTCGGTGTAGCCATATTCAGGATGGCCGGGGGTTTTACTGTGCAGTTGGCGGAAATTTTTCAGATCATCAATAGAAACGTTGTAGCCGGTCAGGTGCAACAGGCTGTAAAGAATCATGGAAGCATGACCATTGGAGAGGACAAAACGGTCGCGGTTGTAGAATTTCGGGTTGGCCGGATTATGATTGAGGAACTTCGTCCACAACACTTCTGCCATTTCCGCCATACCCATAGGCGCACCCGGGTGGCCTGAGTTGGCTTTTTGTACGGCATCGACTGAGAGGAAACGGATTGCGTTTGCCAGTTGAGACATGGTTTGACCTTCCTTGGACAAGATTGGAAATATGAAAAAAGGTGTACCGATTATCGCCTGAATCAGCCGTGCTTTCAAGGATAGCTTTTGATATTCGCTTTGTCAGACGGCCTGTTTCCACTCGGTTACCCGAAACGGACGGGACAGATGATATTAACTGTTATTTCGTTTTGAAACAGTGCTTTATATATTTTTATCGTGTAAATAGCAAATCACTATAAGTTTGCACACATGCCGAACCATAAACCTTTGAATACTGCCCTTTTCAGACGGCCCTACATCAAACGGCCGCAAGGAATCCATCGTTAATACGAAGTCCCTCTTTTGCTTTGAATAGAGTCAAATGTTATGATTTGTATGCACGCGAAAGGCCGTCTGAAAATATCCACATCAAACTACTACCATGACAACAGGCTTGTGTGCACTTCATCAAGGAACACTGAAATGTCACCAGAAAACCAAGCTGAAAATACCACACCCTCAACAGAAAAAACAGCAAAAGCCACTCCGCCCAAACCTTCCAAACCTAAATCCAGCGTGATTCAAATCCATCCTGAAGGCGAACGCATCCATCCTAAAAAGGCGGAAGGACGCTTTGCCAAACTGCGTATCGCCGCAGTATTGGCGACCCAGTTTGTATTTTACGTTATTCCATGGTTCAACTGGAGCGGCCGTCAGGCGGTTTTATTCAATATCCCTGACCGTCATTTCTTCATTTTCGGACTGTCGCTGGGTATGGGCGATTTGATTTACCTTGCCTTACTGCTGATGATTTGCGCATTCGGATTGTTTTGGTGGACAACCATTGCCGGTCGTTTGTGGTGCGGCTATTCATGCCCGCAAACGGTTTACACCGAAATTATGCTGTGGATTGACAACTTGGTCGAAGGCGATAGAAACAAACGCCTAAAACTGGAAAAATCGCCTTGGAACTTTACTAAAATTCGCATTAAGGCCACCAAATACCTGCTGATTTTCCTTGTCTGCGCATGGACAGGTATCACTTTTGCAGGCTGGTTTATCCCGATCCGCCAATTTGTTCCCGATTTATTCACCGGAGCAGCAGGCGGCGGCGCAATGTTTGCCGCAGCATTTTACGGATTCATGACTTTCTTCTTCGCCCACATCATGCGCGAAAAAGTGTGTCTGCATATGTGTCCGTATGCACGTTTCCAAAGTGCAATGTTTGACAAAGACACGCTGATTATTTCTTACGATACCGAACGCGGCGAACCGCGCGGCGCACGCAAGAAAACCGCCAACAAAGAAGACAGCGGCTTGGGCGACTGCATCAACTGCACCATGTGCGTGCAAGTCTGCCCCGTCGGTATCGACATCCGCGACGGTTTGCAATACCAATGTATCGGCTGCGCGGCGTGTATCGATGCCTGCGACGAAATCATGGACAAAATGGGCTACGAGCGCGGCTTGATCCGTTATACAACCGAAGGCGCGTTGGAACACGAATACCCTGAAAGCGACATCAAAAAACGCTTGAAACGTCCGCGCGTAGCTGGTTATGGCGCAGTACTCCTGGTGGTCATCATCGCCTTCCTGGTCGGCATTTCCACCCGAAAAATGGTCGAAGTCGATATCCTGAAAGACCGTGGTGTCATGGTTCGCGAAAACAGCCAAGGCTGGTTGGAAAATGCCTATAACCTGCGTATTATCAACAATAGTGAAAACGAACAACTGATGACCGCAACCGTCAAAGGCTTTGACGAAATCGCGCTGACCGGCCTGCCTGAAAACGGTATTAAAATTGCGCCGCGGGAAACCGTTACCATCCCAGTACAGGTATCTACCATTCCCGAATACGCCGACAAAGGCAGCCATCCGATTGAATTTACCTTTATCTATCGCGAGACCGGCTCTGCCGACTCCAAACCGACTACTTTAGAAGAAAAAGCAACCTTTATCGGAGAATAAACGGTGTCCCCACAACCCAAAATCAAACCTTGGTACAAACATATTTGGCCCTGGGTGCTGATGGCAGGCCCCATCTTCGTCGTTATCGCCAGCGTTTCCATGTTCTTCGTCGCAAAAGAACACACGACAGACTTGGTGTCTGACGATTACTACAAAGACGGCAAACACATCGAAATCCAACTTCACCGTGATGAAGAAGCCGTTAAACGGCAAATTCAAGTGCAGGTCTTAATCAGTCCGGATATGAATGCCGCCAAAGTATTCGTCAGCGGACAATTCGATACCAAACAGCCATTAAACCTATTGTTGATGCACCCGACGCGCAAAGCCGATGACCAAACCGTCAAGCTGCGCGCCGTAACAGCCGAACCACAAAACGGCCGCATGGAATACGAAGCCGTCTTTAAACCTTTACGCCCAACCAATCATTGGTACTTACGCGTTGAAGATGCCTCAGGCGTATGGCGTGTTGAAAACAAATGGATAGTCAGCCAAGGCAATGCAGTCAATCTGACGCCTATGGACAAATTGTTCGACAACGGCAAACAAGCCGCTTCAACAGAACAATAAATCCCGACCCAGGCCGTCTGAAACCTTTCAGACGGCCTGAAATCTTCATACCCTCTTATATTCCCTTCCAAATATGATTTTTTCCGATTGGCGCAGACTGACCGAAAATGAAGTCCGTATGGCAAAACAAGTTTTTGCGGACAGCATAGACTTCCACCACATCAAAATATATCGCGGCATTCCACTTATACCCAACGCCAATACCGCCATTGCGCCCAATGGAAACATATACTTTCCTCGTAAACACTGCCCTGATGATTTCACTCAAGCCGGCATCGCCTACAAAATCTGGCTGATTCATGAGCTGACACATGTCTGGCAACACCAGCGCGGTCACAAAGTTTGGCTTTCCGGCCTATTCATCATGCTCAAAGGCGGATACAGAAAACGCAAAGCTTACGCCTACCCTATCCCCTTACCCCACATCAACCAATTAAATATCGAACAGCAGGCAGACCTTATTGCTCACTATTTCGCAGCTACTTTTCTACCCAAAAACATTTACACCCCGCAACAGCCTATTTTTCAGACGGCCTTAGCAGATTTTCTTCACAACCCACACGACAAAAATCTATGCCCAAGATACTTGTCGGCAAAAAAACAACACTTCAAAAAGCAGAGTGAACAAATAAGCTATAATGAACAACCCGACACATCATCCAAAAGATCCCAAACCATGCCTTGGAACATACCTATTTTACTTACCTGGATGCGCGTCCTATTAATCCCCGTGTTCACCATCCTATTCTATTTACCGAACACATGGATTCAACCACAAACCGTCAACTGGACAGCCGCTATCATCTTTGCACTTGCAGCTATTACAGACTGGTTCGACGGCTTTTTAGCACGCCGCTGGAAACAAACCTCCGACTTCGGTGCATTCCTCGACCCCGTTGCCGACAAGCTCATGGTTGCCGTTGCCCTGCTCCTGCTCGTCAGCCTTGGCAGAACATACGCCATCTTCGCCATGATTATTATCGGCCGGGAAATCACCATTTCCGCCTTGCGCGAATGGATGGCACAAATGGGCAAACGCGGCAGCGTTGCAGTGGCCACTATCGGCAAATTCAAAACCACCGCCCAAATGATCGCCATCTTCCTTTTGCTTATCGGCACAGACAAATATAACGATCCTTTCTATCTCATTGGTAACATATTGATGTTTATAGCATCTGTATTGACCATCTGGTCCATGTGCTACTACCTGAAAATGGCATGGAAAGAATTCAAATAAATTTTTAAAAAAAATAAAAACAAAATACTTGACGCACGCGATTAAATCCATAATAATTGCGTCTTCTTCGATATACGAAGCAACAAACTATCAGAGCGGGAATAGCTCAGTTGGTAGAGCGCAACCTTGCCAAGGTTGAGGTCGCGAGTTCGAGACTCGTTTCCCGCTCCATTCTGATTACTTGTTGATTGTTCTTTTTCAATATGCGGGAATAGCTCAGTTGGTAGAGCGCAACCTTGCCAAGGTTGAGGTCGCGAGTTCGAGACTCGTTTCCCGCTCCAGTTTAATTTCAGATGCACTCAAATGCGGGAATAGCTCAGTTGGTAGAGCGCAACCTTGCCAAGGTTGAGGTCGCGAGTTCGAGACTCGTTTCCCGCTCCATTAAATCATGCATCCGAATACGCGGGAATAGCTCAGTTGGTAGAGCGCAACCTTGCCAAGGTTGAGGTCGCGAGTTCGAGACTCGTTTCCCGCTCCAGTTTCATACTACAACACTCAAACGTAGTTTTGGCGAGATAGCAAAGTGGTTATGCAGCGGATTGCAAATCCGTCTACGCCGGTTCGATTCCGACTCTCGCCTCCATCCCTTTCATGGCGGGGTGGCAGAGTGTTTATGCTATAAGGGGTGCAACCCTTATACAGGCCGGTTCAAATCCGCGCCCCCGCCTCCAATTTCTCAATTTACTGTCTACGCCCGGGTGGTGAAATAGGTAGACACAACGGACTTAAAATCCGTCGGCCCTAAACCGGCCGTGCCGGTTCGATTCCGGCTCCGGGCACCAATAAATATCTGAATTTATTGAAAAACCTAATATTCTAAATTTCTAATTGACAGCTTATTTGTAAGGCTGTCTTTTTTGTTTGTGCCTGATTTGTATCTAACTTGCGCCATTTGCGTCAAATGTGACAAGCTCGTGCAAAGGTCTCAGGCTATGACAACGAGGAAGACCGGTAGCATCTGGTAATCATCGTTTGCTGGACGGCATTATGCGCAAAGCCCACCGCAACCGTCCGCTGATGGAAGCGTAAACCAAACGTAACCGACATCTATCGAAGACCCGTTATGTGGTCGAACAAAGCTTCGGTACGCTGCACCGTAAGTCCCGCTACACTCGGGTAGCCTATTTCGGTCTGATTAAAGTGAGTGCATAAAGCCATCTGAAGGCAATGTGTTTAAACCTGTTGAAAGCAGCTAACAGGCTAAGTGCGCCTGTTGTTACCTAAAAGGCGGCCCGGATGCCTGATTATCAGGTATCTGGGGAGAGTAAAGAGGGGGGTTTGAGTAGAATCAGTGGGTACTTGGAACGAAAACAGTCGAAAATCTATGTTTGGATTTCGGCTGCTGGAAGGAAAAGGAATTTTGCAAAGGTCTCATTTTAAAATTTCCCAAAATGATAAGGCCATCTGAAAATCCTTTTTCAGACGACCTTATCATTCAAATCAGAAGGACTTAAACCAATTTCTCCAGCATCCATTTAACGTAACGGCTGACGCCTTGTTTTACATCCAAGAATTCTTCTTTATACCCAGCTTCGCGCAGCTTGGTAATATCCGCTTGAGTAAAGCTCTGATATTTGCCTTTGAGTGCATCTGGGAATGGAATATAACGGATAAGTTCTTCTTCAACCAACTCTTTCAAACTCATTTCAGGCTTGCCTTCGGCCGCACGACAAGCGTTGACGGTTGCGGCGGCAAGTTCGTTAAACTGTTGGCTACGACCTGTACCGAGGTTAAAGATACCTGAAAGCTCAGGATGATCGAAGAAGTAAAGGTTAACTTTGGCAACATCTTCTACGCTGACAAAATCGCGTGTTTGCTCACCATTACCGTAGCCGTCATTGGCGCCAAACAGATTAACATAACCATGCTCGCGGTATTGGTGGAAATGATGGAAGGCGACGGATGCCATACGGCCTTTGTGTTGCTCCTGCTGTCCATATACGTTGAAGTAGCGGAAGCCAACGACTTGGGCGGTCAGGCCTTCTTTCATGCGGCGGCGCAATACTTGGTCAAACAAGAATTTAGAGTAGCCATATACATTGAGCGGTTTTTCCAGTTCGCGCTCTTCGCGGAAGATTTCGCCCTTGCCGTACACTGCGGCGCTGGAAGCATAAAGGAACGGAATGCGTTCATCCTGACACCAGTCCAAGAGATCAAGTGTGTACTGGTAGTTGTTGTCCATCATGTAAAGGCCGTCATGATTCATGGTATCAGAACATGCGCCTTGGTGGAAAACGGCTTCGATATCGTCGTAAGGCAGAAGATGGCCGCGCACTTGACGGATAAATTCGTGTTTATCGAGATAATGGGCAATTTCACACTCGGCAAGGTTTTTAAATTTTTCGCCTTTGCTCAAATTGTCGACGGCAACAATGTCGGTAATACCGCGCTGGTTAAGTGCTTTGACGATGTTGCTGCCAATAAAGCCGGCCGCGCCTGTTACGATAATGGTCATAATGAATTTCCTTTATTTTGATTTTTCAGACGGCCTTGAAGAAATCATGCTGTCTAAAAATAAAAACTTGTCTGTCTGGATTATTTTCCAACTCTATTTTCAGACGGCCTTTAGATTTTAAGGCCGTCTGAAACCGCAATTATTGCTCTTCCAATGCCTTAGTCAATTCGGCAAACGAGCAAACCGCTGTACCAAGTTTTGCCACGACAACACCTGCCGCAGTATTGGCAAGGTGCATCGCTTCGGGCATGGTATAACCAGCGGCCAAACCCAAGCCCACTCCGGCAATAACGGTATCGCCTGCACCCGATACATCATAGACTTCTTGGGCCCGTGTAGGCTGATAAATCGGCTCGCCCTCATTGAACAGGGTCATACCCTCTTCACTTCGGGTCAGCAAAATCGCGGTCAAATCAAGATGACGGCGCAGGTTTTGGGCTTTTTCAGTCAAATCATTTTCGTTTTTCCAGCTACCCACCACTTCTTTCAACTCTGCACGGTTAGGCGTAATCAGCGTAGCGCCGGCATATTTTTCGTAATCATCGCCTTTGGGGTCGATTAAAACAGGTTTACCGGCCTGTTTCGCCCAATCGATCATATCGGAAATATGCGACAGGCCGCCCTTGCCGTAATCTGAAAAAATAATGGCATCGTATTCAGGCAACACTTCGCAATATTGATGCTTGATTTGTTCCAACACTTCACGATGAGGCGATTCTTCAAAATCAAGTCGGATAAGCTGCTGATTACGGGCAACAACGCGCAATTTGACAGTAGTCGCAATTTGCTTGTCGCGCATCAGATAGGAAGCAACGCCGTCTTGCATCATCAATGCGTCCAACGCATCTGCAGCTTCATCATCGCCAGTCACGGACAACAGCCCTACTTTGCCGCCCAATGAAGCGATATTGCGCGCAACGTTTGCCGCCCCGCCCGCCCGCTGGTCGATACGGGCGATTTTCGCCACCGGCACAGGGGCTTCAGGAGAAATGCGGGACACATCGCCAAACCAATAACGGTCGAGCATCACATCGCCGACAACAAGGACTTTGGCTTGTGCAAAACGGGATTTGAGGGTTTCTTGTTGGAACTTGGTTACCATACTGGCTCCATTAAAATCTCTGTGTAAGGCTTGTTATCGGTTTATTGATCTAACAGCCTAAAAATATCTTGAGGCTCATATACCTGCATATGGTTTTTCGAGTACGACGCCTGTTCATGAGATGACAACAACGCTGCTTTCAGCATGGCTTGCGCCAATTTTTCGACAGCAAGTGGACGTTGGTTTTTCAGCATGCCGATGCGGTTGAGTACGCGAAAAATCCGTTCTGCTATTTTTTCGCCCAAGCGGTCGCTGTTCGGACGAATCAGCAATGGCGGGCGGAAAATAATAAGGTGAGGAAAATTCAAAGCGATAATTGCTTGCTCCAATTCGCCCTTCATCCGTTGATAAAACAGGCGCGAAGCAGAATTTGCACCGGAAGCGGAAATCAAAACCAAAGTATTGACGCCGTTTTCTCGTGCGGCTTTGGCAAATTCAAGATTTGCCTCATAATCAATTGCCCATTGCGCTTCTTTACTTCCTGCTGCTTTCAGGGTTGTTCCCAAGCAGGCAAACAATCATCCTGTACTTCATCGCGCCAATCATCAGGCTGAGAAAAATCAATCTGATGGCTATTTAGCTTTTGGTGGGTAAAATCAGGATGTCTGCGACCGAAGCAGTCGATAGACTCAACCTCTGAACTGGTTGCAAGTAAAGGCAACAAGGATTTTCCTGTTGCGCCTGTCGCACCAATCACAATCGTCTTCATACTTCAGACGGCCTTAAGCGTTGGCTACTCGATTGACTTCACGCAATACGGCTACCGGATCGGCAGCTTTGGTTACCGGACGGCCCATTACCAAATAGGTTGAACCGGCAGCCAATGCTTCGGCCGGTGTCATAATACGGCGTTGGTCGTCATTATTGCCTGCAACGTCCAAGCGGATACCTGGTGTGACCAAGACAAAATCCTGTCCCAATTCACGACGCAATGGTGCGGCTTCTTGAGCGGAACATACCACGCCGTCCAAGCCTGAACTTTGCGCCAGTTTCGCCAAGCGGATGACTTGTTCTTCAGGGGCGATGTTCAAACCGATTTCGGACAAGTCGCTTTGTTCCATGCTAGTCAACACGGTTACGCCGATTAGGAGCGGCTTGGTTTGATATCCGGCAACGGCTTCTGCTGCAGCTTCCATCATGCGGCGGCCACCGGAGGCGTGCATATCGACCATCCAAACGCCCATATCGGCAGCAACTTTACAGGCCTGAGCAACTGTGTGGGGAATATCGTGGTATTTCAAATCGAGGAAAAGTTTGAAACCTTGATTGATTAAGCTTTCTGCCAAATTACGGCCGGTTGCGGTAAACAGCTCTTTGCCGATTTTGATTTGACACAATGCCGGGTCAAGATTGCGGACAAATCCGAGCGTATCTTTTTCGTTGGCAAAATCAAGGGCGACGATAACGGGAGTACGTTGTTGCTGAGTTTGGAAGTCGGAGATCAAGGGATTCATAAGATGCCTGCGGAAACGGTTATAGCTTCGATTTTAACAGCTTTTGTACACAAAAGGCCGTCTGAAAATATTTTTTCAGACGGCCTCATGATTTTACTTCAGCAAAACTTATTTGCCCAAACCTTTCAATACTTCGGCTTTCACGGCTTCTACTGCTTGGGTGCCGTCGACTTTGATGTATTTAGGCGCGTGTTCGCCTTCCAGTTTGCTGTAGAAATCAACCAGAACTTCGGTTTGCTCGTGGTAAACGGCAAGGCGTTTTTTCACGGTTTCTTCTTTGTCGTCGTCGCGTTGAATCAAATCTTCGCCGGTTACGTCGTCTTTGCCTTCAACTTTAGGCGGATTGTAGGTAACGTGGTAAGTACGGCCGGAAGCCAAATGCACGCGGCGGCCGCTCATGCGGTCGACAATCACGCTGTCGGGTACGTCGATTTCAACAACCGCGTCCAAATCCACACCAGCTTCAACCATCGCTTCGGCTTGTGCCAATGTGCGTGGGAAACCGTCAAACAGGAAACCGTTTTTGCAGTCGTCTTGGGCAATACGCTCTTTGACCATGCCGATAATGATGTCGTCGCGTACCAAACCGCCTTCATCAATGATTTTTTTTGCTTCCAAACCCAGCGGAGTGCCTGCTTTGATGGCAGCACGGAGCATATCGCCGGTAGAGATTTGAGGAATGCCGAATGCAGCAGTGATGAATTGAGCCTGTGTGCCTTTGCCGGCGCCTGGTGCGCCCAACAATAATACTTTCATGATGAGTCCTTCTTGGTTTATGGATTTGATGTTTGTTTAATTCTACACGCCTTGCGTTTATCGTTCAAAACTTCAGACGGCCTGCTCTGAGCCAAAGTGCTGCCACGCATCATCGCGCATTTCGATAAACCAGCTGTCTTCGGGGAAGCGTTCCAATGCGTCTTTCAACGTGGAAAGTAGGTTTTGGGACAAGGCTTTTGCCAAATATTCTTCCTCGTTGGCTTCTGCCGCTTTATCCGGCTGTTGCGCTAAACCGAGGGCGCGTGTCCGATGGCCGTGTGCCAGATAGTTGAGCGCAATCACTTTTTGTGCCCAAAGCTGGGGAATATCGGGGCTTTCCTGCAACAACACCGATAAAATCGATACGGCGACCGCCAACCGTCCGCCGGTCATGCGCAAATCTAAGGATTGGTTGGGCGGCAGGGTGCTGAGCATTTCTGCCATGCGAAACCAAAATTCGCCGCTGGCCTCGTCGGGCGCGGCCACTTTCAACATTTCGTAGTTGAACTCTTGATCGTCGTCTTTGACCAGCAAAGCGACATCGGCAAGCAGTTTTTGTTCGTCACGGCTCAAATGGCGTAAATCATTCATGTTTTTTCCTTTCAGACGGCCTCGAACACAGCCCTTACCCTGTCCAAATCTTCCTGTGTATCCACGCCGGCGGCTGGCGCTTCTTGGGCAATTTCAACAGCAATCGGATAACCGTGCCACAGGACGCGCAATTGTTCCAGAGATTCAATGGTTTCCAAAGGAGAAACTTCCATTTCGGAATAGCGTTGCAGGAAACCTGCACGATAGGCATAAATGCCGATGTGGCGCAAGACAGCTGTTTCTGAAGGCAATTCACGTTTTTCAGAGCGCATCACATCGCGTGGATAAGGAATCGGGGCGCGGCTGAAATAGATGGCGTTGCGGTTTTTGTCGAGGACGGCTTTGACAACGTTAGGATTCATAAACTCGTCAAAATCGTGCAATTCGTGGGCGGCGGTCGCCATTTGCACATTGTTTTCAACCAAAACTTCAGCCGTACGGTTGATGAGTTCGGGATCGATTAAAGGCTCGTCGCCTTGTACGTTCACAACAATCAGATGCTGCGGCAGTTTCAGCGTATTGGCCGCTTCGGCAAGACGCGTTGTACCGCTTTCGTGTTGATTAGAAGTCATGACCACTTCGACACCGTGCGCCTGACAGGCCGTCTGAATATCAGGATGGTCGGTGGCAACGACAACATGCGCGGCCTTGCTTTTCGCTGCTTGTTCGGCAACACGTACAACCATCGGTTTACCGTGAATATCGGCCAAAGCCTTGCCCGGCAGACGTGAAGAATCCAACCGCGCCGGAATCAATACGACAAATTCGGTCATGCTTTCAGTTCCTCTTCGCTCAACGCTCGTGCTTCGTTTTCCAGCATATAAGGGATGCCGTCACGAATCGGATAAGCCAGCTTTGCCTGACGGCTCCACAATTCCTGTTTGTCTTGATGGTATTCGAGTTTGCCTTTGGTAACAGGACAAACAAGGATGTCTAAGAATTTTTTTTCCATGGGGTTACTTTCTGGTTTGGTGGTTTTAGCGAAAATCACTTTGCTCGTTTTGGCGAAACTTGCTGCACTCGTTTTCAGACGGCCTCAAGCGGCATTATTTTTTCCGTGCCGTTTTCTTCGTTTGCTGTGTACAAGCTTGGTCAGGATTTTTGCCATTGCACATGATCTGACGGATTTCACGGGCTAAGTTTGCGTTTTGACTGGATTTTTCGTATTTTTCGGTGATGATACTCAATATTGGGGTCATTGTTGCTTCAAGATAGCGTGGAGTTTTAGCGAGTATTGATTGACCCACTGCAGTGCCGTAAAAGTCAATCAATGCGTTGACTTCTTCCTGAGTATAAACCGTCTTTATGCCTTCCAAAGCCGCTTTATGCAACTGGGCACGCACTTGCGGTGTATTGATTTCAGCAATCAATTGAGTTGTATATTTTTTCAAGACTGCTTCCAACTGAGGACGTTTGTCTTCCGGCGCATCTTTCCAAAGATTCTGTACATTCGGATCAGAAAGCACAATACCTCCAACGCTTTGGAGAGACTGGTCTAACAGAGCATCCATCTTCTGCACCTCAAACAAACGCTCCAGCGACGCATCACTGGGCGGCGCGGCAAACGCATTGGCACACAATGCCAGCGCAGCGAAGGGTAATAATAAGGTTTTCAGCTTCATCTTTTTCTACCTTTCAACAAAAAATAAATATTTTCAGATAGTCGGAAAATTATTTGGCACACTTCGGCAAATGTTTGTTGCCTTCGCATAAAATACCATGTGTTTGCTCCTCAAAAGCAGGCGTATATTTATCGCTTGCATTGAGGTAGTTTTGACTCATGGTTTTGTGGATAATCTCATCACTCAGCTTATCGAAATGCTTAATTTTCTCGAGCGCAGACTTACCGGCACCATGCCCAAATGCTTCAGTCATCTTTTCTATATCCGATTGGCTCAACATATCCTCAAGATTTCCACCATGCTGTTGGAAACTTCTTATCTTTTTCAAAATATTTTTTCCCTGAGCCGAAGAGAAAAAACGGTTGGTTACATCCACTTCTTCTTGTGTGAATACTTTCTGTACGGCACGCTTTTCTTCATCCAACCATTGTTTTTTCAACTCAGGGCGGCTCAAATCGTCTTGCATGTTTTTCATATAACGGCTGATGACCGCCTTCATCTGCGCTTTTTGAGCTTTGGGCGTCATCGTTAACAAGCGTTCATTGTCCTCTTTATTCACCATCTCTAAAGAACGTTGTACTTTCTCGCTATAATTACTGCTTATCCCTTGAATTTCCAACCATTTCATTGCAGATTCATCACTTGGTTTAGCAGCTAAGCTTTGAGTGGATACAAATAAAGCTGCGCAAGCGACCAACAAATATTTTAACTTCATGATTTACTCCTATTGCGTAGTTTGAAGATCATCTTTAAAACATCTGTGAAACATCTATAAGCATTTAGATTGAAACATTCGCGGATACAAACGCCGCCAAGTCCGGCTCAATTATCGCATAAACAGGCAAGACCCACACATGATTCAAACCGTGGCCGTCTGAAAATTTGACTGCATCCTTTTCCGTGATAATCACCACATCTGCGTCCGGTAAATCCGCGGCCGTAATATCTGCATGATCAGGCAAGGCAACGGTTTGTTTCAAAGCGATATTCATGCTTTGCAACGTATTGAAAAAACGTTCCGGCTTGGCGATACCGGCGACGGCAGCGACGGTTTGATTTCCCAAGCCTTCCAAATCCAATTTCTCAAACGGCCTGTTCAACCGGTAAATCCGCCCTGTTTCAATATGGCTGACAAACATATTTTCAGACGGCTTAAATGCCGCATCTGCCTTTCCGCCACTGACGACGACCGCATCAACGGAAGCCAATCGCGACAAAGGTTCGCGCAAGCTGCCGTTGGGCAGTAAATCCAAATCCGTCCGCCCCGTATCCGCCGCCGGGAATACGGCAATTTCCATATCGCGCTGCAAGGCATAATGTTGCAAGCCGTCGTCGGTCACAATCAATTCAAGCTCCGGATGCGCTGCAAGCAATGCCCTGCCTGCTTCTGCACGGCTGCTGCCTACCGCCGTCGGCGCACCGGTTTGGCGAAACAGCAATAAAGGCTCGTCGCCTGCATCTGCCGCACTGCTGGCTGTATTCAATACATGAACCGCCTTACTCTTGCGCCCATAACCTCGGCTGATGATACCGACCTTAACGCCCTTTTCCTGCAAACCCGACACCAGCGCAGCGACTATCGGCGTTTTCCCTGTTCCGCCTGCATGGATATTGCCGACTACCACCACAGGCACAGGCAATTTTTCGCTTTTCAGACGGCCTGAAACAAAATCATCGCGCCGTTTCGCCGCAATTTTGGCAAACAGCTTGGACAATGGTTTTAACAGCAAAGACAAAAACGGATTGGGGGATTGCCAATGGCGTTCGATAATTTGGTGGAGTTTGGGCATACGCACGGCTTTTGAAGCGAAAATCAAACGATAATATAACACAAGCCCGCCCAGGCAAGGCCGTCTGAACATGCGCCTTTGATAATATTAAAACAAAGGGCGCAAGTTTCATAAAAACGAATACAACGAATCGCTCTAAAACCCTTATAATTCAACTTTCCCAAATTTTTCCTGTTTCGCAATGTCCGAACTCTTCGCGCCCTCCTCCATTTCCGTATCCGAACTCAACGCCCTCGCCAAAGCCTTGTTGGAAGACCATCTCGCAGGCTTGTGGATTGCCGGCGAAGTATCCAACCTGACCCGTGCTGCCAGCGGACATTATTATTTCTCGCTCAAAGACAGCCGCGCTCAGGTGCGTTGCGCGATGTTTAAGGGTGCGGCCATGCGCTTGGCGAAGCCTTTGAAAGAAGGCGACCATATCGAGGTATCAGGAAGAATCAGTATTTATGAAGCGCGGGGTGAATTTCAGATTACGGTGAACGAGGTGCGGCTCAAAGGCTTGGGGCAGCTTTACGAAGCCTATGAGCGATTGAAGGCGCAGTTGCAGGCGGAAGGCGCGTTTTCAGCGGAACGCAAGAAACCTCTGCCCGCCCGTCCGCAATGTATCGGCATCGTCACCAGCCTGGCGGCGGCAGCTTTGCGCGATGTCGTGACCACCTTAAACCGCCGCGCACCCGAAATCCCCGTTATCGTTTATCCGACGCCCGTACAAGGCACAGGCAGCGAGTTGCAAATTGCTCAAGCGATTAAAACCGCTTCGCAACGCGCCGAATGTGACGTGCTGATTGTCTGTCGCGGCGGCGGCAGCATTGAAGACTTGTGGGCGTTTAATGAAGAACCGGTTGTGCGCGCCATCGAAGCCTGCGCAATTCCCGTTGTCAGCGGCGTAGGCCACGAAACCGATTTCACACTCGCCGATTTCGTCGCCGACGTACGCGCACCCACGCCGACCGGCGCGGCAGAACTGGTCAGCCCCAACCGCCAAGAATCGTTACATCGTCTAGCCCAAGCGCAAGGCCGTCTGAAAACCGTTTTGGAGCAACGTTATTTCGATGCCAGCCAAAAACTCGACTGGTTGGCGCGGCAAATCCGTCACCCGCGCCAAAAACTTGACGATCAGCGCGCTTCAATCAGCAAGCTGGCGCAAACGCTGTCTTACTCGATGACGCAAAACCTCCGTGCCCATACCGCCCGTTTTGAACGCCAAACCCAAACCCTGAAACATTGCCGTCCTGATGTTTCCATTTACAAACACAACATCGACCGCTTTCAGACGGCCTTGTCGCATTCCTTCCGCCAGCTGCTTGTCCAACGCTGTCAAAGCCTGATCGCCCAAGCCGCATTGCTCGAAGCCGTATCGCCGCAGCATATTCTGGAGCGAGGTTTCTCCGTCGTCAAAAACACACGCGGACAAGTCATCCGCAATGCCGATACATTGAAACAAGGGCAGAAACTGCACATCACTTTTGCCGACGGCGAAACCGACGTACGCGTGACCAAAGAGCAGGCTCAGGGCGAGTTGTTTGACTGACAAAATAAAGGCCGTCTGAAACTTTATGCGATTGAAGTGAAACTATGTCTGCCTTTTAAAAATCCTTAACCTGCCAATGCGGTATAATGCCTCATCTGCACCCGCAGCATATACGGAAACATTATGGACAACTCACAAAATACAGAAAATCCGATTCCACCACGCAATTCCATCCGCAAAAACAGCATTTACCTGCTGCCCAATTCCTTTACCATCGCCGCACTGTTTTGCGCCTTCTTCGCCATTACACAGTCCATGCACGGACGTTATGAAACGGCGGCGATTGCAGTTTTCCTTTCCATGCTGCTCGACGGCATGGACGGACGCGTTGCACGTTTGACCAACAGCCAGAGCGCATTCGGTGAACAGCTCGACAGCCTCGCCGATATGGTCAGTTTCGGCGTCGCGCCTGCCCTGATTGCCTACAAATGGCAACTTTGGCAGTTTGGCAAAATCGGCTATTCCGTCGCCTTTATCTACTGCGCCTGCGCCGCTCTGCGTTTGGCACTGTTCAACACGCTTATCGGCAAAGTCGACAAACGCTGGTTTATCGGCGTTCCAAGCCCGACCGCCGCTGCGTTGATTGTCGGCCTGATTTGGGTCAACCACAGCATCGAACGCTTCCCCGGCGTGCATTGGTGGGCATTGGGCATTACCCTGTTTGCCGGCATTTCCATGATTGTGCAGATTCCGTTTTGGAGCTTCAAAGAAATCAACATCCGCCGCCAAGTACCGTTTATGGGCATGGTGTTGGCCGTGTTGGTATTGCTGCTCATCAACTGGGAGCCTTCTCTCGTCCTCTTCCTATTTTTCCTCGGTTACAGCCTGTCCGGTTATGTGATGGCAGTCATCCGTTGGTTTAAAAAACGCCATAAAGCACACAAACACGACAAGGCCGTCTGAAATGTGGTCTTGGGACATCATCCTTGCCCTGCTCGCCGTCGGCAGCGCAGCGGGCTTTATTGCCGGACTATTCGGCGTAGGCGGTGGCACGTTGATTGTTCCCGTTGTCTTATGGGCGTTGCAGCTGCAAGGCATAGGCAGCCACCCCTATGCCCAGCATCTTGCCATCGGCACTTCCTTTGCCGTCATGGTGTTTACTACCTTCTCCAGTATGTACGCCCAACATAAAAAGCACGCCATTGATTGGGCGACCGTCCGCCGAATGACGCCGGGCATGATACTTGGCGTACTCCTCGGCGCGGTAACGGCAAAATATATGCCGACGCTGGCTTTGCAAGTTTTCTTTATTGCATTTCTTGCCTTTATCGCAGTCAAAACCCTACGCGATTCCAAACCCAAACCTTCACGCACCCTGCCTGCCCTCCACGGCCTGACAGCCGTGGGTACGCTTTTTGGGGCGGCTTCAAGTTGGGTCGGTATCGGCGGCGGTTCGCTATCCGTTCCATTTCTACTATATTGCAACTTTCCGGCACACCGCGCCATCGGCACATCTTCAGGTCTGGCATGGCCGATTGCGATTGCCGGCACCATCGGCTATTTTGCCAACGGTTTACATGTTGCCCACCTGCCTGAAGGCGCGGCAGGCTTTATCTATCTTCCGGCTGTAGCCATATTGAGCGCTGCCACCATCCTCTTCGCTCCACTCGGCGTAAAAACGGCGCACAAGCTGCCCGCCCGAAAACTCAAAATCGCCTTCGGCATCATGTTGCTGCTGATTGCCGCCAAGATGGCTTGGAATTTGATACATTAAATCTTTCTTGTGAAAAAGGCCGTCTGAAATTCTTTCAGACGGCCTTTTTAATTGCAAAACAACAAACTAAATAAAACCTTTTTACCTTACCCGATTTGCCCCATCGCAAATACAGCCAAGCGCCATATCGCCCATCCTGCCACCAACAATCCGGCGCACAAACGAACCATGCGTTTTTGCAGAAAGGTTTTCAACTGCGCTGCAAATATGCCCATCGCGAGCAGGTTCGGCAAGGTCCCCAATGCAAACGCCAGCATATACAGCCCGCCGTGCAAGGCATTGCCGCTGCCCAAAGCATACAAAGACGCGCTGTACACCAAACCGCAAGGCAGCCAGCCCCAAAGCACGCCGACGCCGAAACAGGCAGGCACTGATTTAATCGGCAGCAATTTGTTCAGCAAAGGATTCAGGCGTTTCCATATCGGTTTACCGATGCCTTCGATTTTGGTTGCGGCAGTCGAAATACCGGCAAGATACAGACCGAGCAAAAGCAGCAAAACATTGGCGGCAATATACAAACCGTTTTGAACCGCGCGCGTATCGTCCAAGGAAATGCCGACCTGCCCGACCAAGCCGACCAGAAGGCCGATGACGACATAGCTGCTGATGCGCCCCAAGTTCAACAATACAATCAGCCCGATTCGGTTTAAATGTGGCGGCAGCTGCAAAGCAAATGCGCTGCTCAATCCGCCGCACATACCGACGCAATGCGTTCCGCCAAAAAAGCCGAGCAGAAAAAGAGTAAGAAATGTGATTTCTTGATTCATGGTTTTTAATGATTCAAACGAATGGATGAGGCCGTCTGAAACTTTTCAGACGGCCCTGAGAATGCAGGATAAGCTTTTCCGCCCACCCTCTTCACGCTTTAGAAAAGCAATTAACTGCGTGCGCGTACGTCAAATGCCTGACGCAAACCTTCGCCGATCATGACCAGCAAAAGCAGCATTACCGTCAGCGTAGCAACGGCAGACAGGCCAATCCACCACGCGTCCAAGTTGTCTTTACCTTGCGCCAGCAACTCGCCCAAACTTGCCTGTGAGGCAGGTACGCCCAAGCCCAAGAAGTCCAAACTGGTCAGGGCAAGTACCGCACCGGAAATACGGAAAGGCAGGAAGGCCAATACCGGCGTCAAGCTGTTGGGCAGGATATGGCGCCACATGATTTCACGGTTGCCCACGCCCATTGCGCGCGCCGCCAAAACATAATCGGTCTGACGGTTTTTCAAAAACTCGGCACGGACATAGTCGGACAAGCCCATCCAGCCGAAAAGCGACAGCAACACCAGCAAAATCAACAGCCCCGGATTAAAAAACGAAGACAGGATAATCAAGAGGTACAGCTCCGGCATACCGCCCCAAACCTCGATAAAACGCTGCATCAGAAGGTCGGTTTTACCGCCGAAATAACCCTGTACCGCGCCTGCAACCACGCCGATTACGGTAGTCACCACAGTCAACACCAAGGCAAACAACAGCGAATCGCGGAAACCGTAAACCAAGCGCGCCAACAGGTCACGGCCGCGGTCGTCCGTTCCCAAGATATGCCGTTCGGACGGTTTGGCCGGATCGGGTGCCGTATCAAAATCGTTTAAAGTATCGGCATCGTAAGGATTGGGCAGATAAAGGGCAAAATTGCCGTCTGAAGTAATGTTGTGGCGGATAAGCGGATCCAGATAATCCGCAGGCGTATCGAAATCGCCGCCAAATGTGGTTTCGTTGTATTCGTTTACCAAGGGGAAGAAATACTCGCCCTGATAGCGTATCCACAAAGGTTTATCGTTGCTCCACAAAGGAGCAAGCAAAGTGACGACAAACAAAACGGCCAAAATCCGCAAAGCCAACCAACCGCGCTTATGCTGCTTAAAGGCTTGCCAAGTAGGGTTTGAAGTAGATTTTTTCTTTTTCATGGTTCGAAACATTCTTTAATAATGGATTGAAGATATTTTCAGACGGCCTTATTTCTGTCCGCCAAAGTGAATACGCGGATCGACCCATGAATAAGAAATATCCGACACCAGTTTAGCCAACAACCCCATCAGCGTGAATACATACAGCGTACCCATTACGACAGGATAATCACGTTTCATCACTGCCTCGTAAGACAGCAAACCCAAACCATCCAGCGAGAACAGCGTTTCAATCAACAGGCTTCCGGTAAAGAATGCGCCGATAAATGCAGCCGGGAAACCGGTAATCAGAGGAATCATGGCGTTGCGGAAAATATGCTTCCACAAAATCTGTTTCTCAGGCAAGCCCTTGGCTCGCGCGGTATAAACATATTGACGGCGGATTTCTTCAAGGAACACGTTTTTCGTCAATACGGTCATCACCGCCAAGTTGCCTGCCACCGAAGCGGTAATCGGCAAGGCCATATGCCATAAATAATCTTTGACTTTACCTGCCCAAGAGAGCGTATCAAAATCATCACCAACCAAGCCACCCTGCGGGAACCAGGCAAAAAAGCTGCCGCCGCCAAATAACACCAGCAACACCAAGCCCAAGACAAACGGCGGTACGGTATAGCCGACCAAAATGATCATCCCCGTAATCGTATCGAATCGGCTGCCATCCCTGACCGCCTTGGCAATACCCAACGGAATACATATCAAATAAGTCAGGAAGAACGTCCACAAACCCAAACTCATCGATACCGGCATTTTCTCTTTTACCAACTCAAATACGGTTTGGTGGTGGAAAAAGCTCTCGCCCAAATCGAAACGGGCAAATTTCCATACCATATCCACAAAACGCGTCACAGGTGGCTTGTCGAAACCGTACAAAGCATTCAGCGCGGCCAAATCTTCCGCACTGATGCGGTTGCCGTTTTTGGCCAAAGTTCCAGGCATACTGTGTCCCGCCGTCTCGCCGCCAACCGCGCCCTGCGTCAGCTGCTGAACCATCTGCTCCACCGGACCGCCGGGAACAAACTGAATCACAGCGAAGGTAATCGCCAAAATCCCCAACAACGTGGGAATCAAAAGGAGCAAACGATGAAAGATATAACGCCACATGGTTAAGTGTTCCTCTATTTTTTGATTTGAAGGCCGTCTGAAACCGCTGACTTCAGACGGCATATAGTAACGGATTAATAAGCGTTTGGCCGATGATTTACTTCTCCAACGCCTCCTGCAATTTCTTCTCAATCAAATCCGCGTCAAACGATTTGGCAATCAGCTCAAAGCGGGAATCACGGCGCCATGAAACTTGGTTTGCGCCCCATTGACCGTCCACCCAGTTCAGCCATACCCATGTACCGAGCACTTGGAACACGCCTTTGGCACGCACGAGACCGTCTGTAAATTTAGGCAGGTCGTTGAAGAAATCAGTCAGTTTTTCGCCATCGAAATCACGTCCGGCAGGGAAAGTAAAGCCTTGCGACTGGAAGCCCATGGTGTTGTCCGGCAGGGCTTTGAGGCGGTAGCGCGATTTTTCGACAACGGGAATATCAAGCCATTGGATGTCAAGTTGCGCATTTTGTACTTCAACCACTTTGGCTTTAGGCGGGAACAGCTTGGCCGCTTTATCATGAAATTCGGCCAGTTGCTCCGGCGTACACAAGTCGGTTTTGCTGGCGACCAATACGTCGCAAATGCCGATTTGGTCTTTATACAAGGCTTGTTGCGCGTAATCGGGATTAATGAATTGGCGCGGATCGACGACGGTAAAGACGGCGCCGATTTCCAGCATGCTGTCGAGCGGTTTGGCTTTCAGTTCGTCGATAACGCTGGCGGCGTGTGCCAGACCGCTGGCTTCAATCATCAAGCGGTCGGGTTGGGCATCGCGCAGCATTTTTTGTACGGTCGTCCCCATTTGCGCACCGGCAGTACAACACAAACAGCCGCCGGCGATTTCGGCCACGGGAATGCCGTTGTCGCTCAAGACGGCGCCGTCAATGCCGATTTCGCCGAATTCGTTGACGATGATGACCCATTTTTCATTCGGGTCTTTTTGCGCCATCAGACTTTTGAGTGCGGTGGTTTTACCTGTTCCGAGAAAGCCTGAAATCAGGTGGACTTTGGTCTTTTTTACTTCTGACATTTTTTACAAATTCCTGTTAAAACAACATGTTCTTCTTTTAATGAGAAACCGGTTTCAGCCACGCCTGCACGCAAGGCCGCCCATTCTTGGCTCAAGGTCTGCTCATCTGCCGTACCGCATTCGGTACAAACCAAAATAAACGCGCTGTGGTGCGCTTCGGCTTCTTCGTGGTCATGGCAATGGTCATTGCACTCGTGCTGCGCGTGGCTGCACAGAATATAGCCGTTGACCGCCGCCACTTTGTGCAAAACGCCCTGCTCCGCCCAAAAATCAAGGGCGCGGTAGGCCGTCGGCGGCGCAACCACGCCCTCGCTTTGCTGCTGCATCTGCGACAGAACGTTGTAGGCTTTAATCACGCCGCTTTGTTTCAAAACAATATCAAGCACTTGCTCGCGCAAAGCGGTTACCTGCACACCATCGCGCTGCGCTTGTTCTAAGATTTTTTGTTTGATTACGTTCATAACTGAAACAGCCTTTCAGACGGCCTTGTTAATAAAAAATTACATTATAACGTGTTTGTTCAATTTCAGATAACAAAGAGGCCGTCTGAAACGTTCAGACGGCCTGATGCCGATTACTTAAACCAAGATTTAATTTTTCCAAACAAAGACATACTTTGTTTTTCAAACGTTTCTTCCTTCACCGGAGCAGGCTCATCGCGGTAAACTTTCATGCCTGCAAAGGTCTGGGCAACCGGCATGATTTCGATGGAATTGACGTTCATCCGCGCCGGACGCTGATAGAGCCATAAAGCGGTATCAGCAATATCTTGCGGCTGGATAAACTCGACATTCTCATAAACCTCGGCCGCACGCTGATCGTCGCCTTTGAAACGGACATTGGAAAACTCGGTATCGCCGCACAAACCCGGTTCGATATTGGTAATGCGGATATTTTTATCTGCCAATTCGGCGCGCAGATTCATACTGAATTGGCGCACAAAAGCCTTAGTTGCACCATAGACATTACTGCCGGAATAAGCATAACTGCCGGCAATCGAACCTAAATTGATGATGTAGCCCTGTTTGCGCGCTACCATTTGCGGCAAAATCTGGCGGGTTAGAAAAATCAGGCCGATGATATTGGTTTGAATCATGGTTTCCCAATCGCCAAAATCGGCTTTATCAGCGGAATCCAGACCTAAAGCCAAACCGGCGTTGTTGATCAGGCAATCGATTTCAGCTAAATGCTCAGGCAGGCTGTTTAAAGCGTTTTGAATTGACTCCGTACGAGAAACATCCATTTCCAAAGGGTAAAACTGCTCGCCCAATTCCTCTGCCAACTGCTGCAATTTGTCTTCGCGCCGTGCCGCGCCAATGACATGATAGCCTGCCGCAACAAAAGTACGGCACATTGCCGCGCCGAATCCTGCCGATGCCCCGGTAATCAAAATTGCCATATCGTTTCCTTTCTGTACTCGTTTCAGACTTGGGTTTAAGGTATGATAACGCCTTATCAGACGGCCTGAGAGTTTGGCCGGCTGATTTTAAATTTAACGATAATCATATCATTACAATAGGACACACTCCATATGAAAACCCGTTTTCTCCCTGTTGCTTTGGCAGCAGTGGCGCTTACCCTTTCCGCCTGCGGCGGCAGCAGCGCGCCTTCCCAGCCTAAAGGCCCTATTTCCGAAGACCGTACGGCCGCGTTCAAATCCATGATGCCTGAGTTTACCCGCATGGGCAAAATGGTCAAAGACGAAGAGCCTTACGACGTAGAAAAATTCAAACAAGCCGCCGCAACCTTCGCCGAAAACAGCAAAAAACCGTTCACCCTGTTTGAATCCGACCCTCAAGGCAACGGCCGCGCCCTGCCTGCCATCTGGACAGACACGGCAACCTTCAAAGCCGAAGAAGAAAAATTTGCCGCTGCAGTTGAGAAACTCAACGCCGCCGCACAAACCGGCAAATTGGAAGAAATCAAAGCCGCTTACGGCGAAACCGGTGCAACCTGCAAATCCTGCCACGACACATTCCGCGGTCCGGAATAAGGCTTAAAACAATAAAGGCCGTCTGAAATATCATTTTCAGACGGCCTTTTCTTCAACTGACTTCAAATCTTTCTATATTAACTTTATATTTTGCATTTCATGTTTTTTACCGGTTTCATTTGAAACTAACGGCCCAGTTCACATATCGCAATCAAATTTTCTTCTTCCGGCTGTTTAAATTCAATTAAATCTCCCTTCTTCTCAACCAATCAAATTCAAATTCAGACCTGCTTTATCTTTTCAGCCAGATTAATCATATGCGCTTGGATTATCTCCTGAAACAAGAATCTGCTTTATTTTTTAATAAATAAAAACCATTATCTAAATATTTGTAAAGTTTAATAATATGTTATAAAGTATCTACTTCGTTTCTGAGGTAACTATCATGAATCCGAATTTCAAATTAAATCTACTAACATTATCTTTACTGGCTATAACCAGTATCGCACACGCAGAAGACGAGGTTTCAACTCAAGAGCTTGATGAAATTCAAGTCAAAGGTAAACACATTGCCAAAGAGAAAAAAGTTTTTACCGAAGGCCAAGCCAAAAGTTCGCGTGAACGCGTTTATCAATCCAGCGAAAACATCGATACCATCGTGCGGAGCATGCCCGGCGTTTTCACCCAACAAGACAAAGGATCAGGCGTATTGGCGGTCAATATCCGTGGCGATAGCGGTTTGGGACGTGTCAATACGATGGTTGACGGCGTAACCCAAACCTTCTATTCCACTTCTGCCGATGCCGGACGCAGCGGCAGCTCCTCACAATTCGGTACGGCACTGGATCCCAATTTTATTGCCGGCGTGGATGTAACCAAAGGCAGTTTCTCGGGTGCCAACGGCATCAATACCTTATCCGGTACAGCCAATTTCCGTACTTTACGGGTAGACGATGTAGTACACGGAAACAATACCTTCGGCCTCTTGACCAAAGGATTGACCGGCACAAACAGCACCAAAAGCAACTTTATGGCAACCGGAGCGGTACAAAAATGGTTTGACAGCGGAGCGCGCCTTGGTGCGTTATATGGTTACAGCCACCGTAATGTCGAGCAAAACTATAAAGTAGGCGGTGGCGGTCAGCGTATCGGCAATTTTGGCGAGGAATATCTGGATCGTAAAAAACAAGAATATTTTGAGAGCAATTTATTGAAATTCGACCACGAACAAAATCTCTGGGTCCGTGACTTTTCCAAGCGCAATGCGGTCGGTAAAAGCTATTGGGACTACCCTTTCTCCAAAAAATATAACGATCCTGAGGTTTTGCAAAGAGATTATGTCGATGACTTGGAAAGAAGCTGGAAAGAGAATTTGGCACCGCAATGGGATCTGACCCCAATCGATCCTACCAGCCTGCAACAACGCTCAAACAGCCATTTGGTCAAAGTGGAATACGAAAACGACAACAACAAGCTGGACCTTCAGCTTCGTACCATGAACAACCGTATCGGCAGCCGCAAAGTAGAAAACCGCAACTACCAAGCCAATTACAACTTAAACATTGGCGATTATGTCGATTTAAACGTGTTGGCCGCCCATAATTTGGGAAAACAAAAATATCCGAAAAACTCACGTTTTTCAGGATGGGGGCTGCTTGATTATTTGGAAACCAAAAACACAGCCAATCTTTTGGATATCAACAACAGCTTTTCTTTCAAACTTCCCCAAAAAACAGATTTAAAAGCTACCGTCGGTTTCAATTTCTTTAAAAACCAATACAGTAAAAACCGCTTTCCGGAAGAGCTGAGCCTGTTTTACGACGGCCCGGATCAAGATGCCGGCCTGTACAGCTTTTTAGGCCGTTTCAAAGGAGACAAAGGAATATTTCCTCAAAAATCAACCATATTGCAACCTTCAGGCCAGCAAAAATTCAATACGTTCTATTTTGATACTTCCTTGAAAAAAGGCATTTATCAATTGAATTACAGCGCCAATATGGTCAACTACCGCTACAAGGGCGAATATACCGACTACTTCAATACCCAAGAAGACTTTAAAAAAGCATTTGGAGAAGATTCTGAAATTTATAAACAGCATTGCACGCCAAGCTGCGACCTTTACGAACCGGTTTATACCAAATCCGGTAAAAAGCATGCGGTAAACCATTCGGTGGCATTAAACATCAATGTCAACGACTACTTTATGCCGTTTATCAGCTATTCGCGTACGCATAGAATGCCGAATATTCAAGAAATGTATTTTTCACAAATCGGCGACTCAGGCGTCAATACCGCCCTCAAGCCGGAACAGGCCAATACTTACCAAATAGGCTTCAATACCTTCAAAAAAGGGATTTTCAAGCCGGACGATGTATTGGGTTTCAAACTGGTCGCCTATCGCAGCAGGATAAACAACTATATCCACAATGTTTATGGCAAATGGTGGGATTTGGATAAAGCACCCAGCTGGGTAACCAGTACCGGCCTGCAATACTCTATCCAGCATCGAAACTACGCCAAACCTGTCCATAAAAATGGTTTGGAAGTGGAAATGAACTATGATTTCGGCCGCTTTTTTACAACCCTGTCTTACGCATATCAAAAAACCAACCAGCCGACCAATTATAGCGATGCCAGCGAATCGCCCCGCAACTCTTCTAAAGAAGACCAAATCAAACAAGGCTACGGCTTAAGCAAAATTTCCCGCTTACCCCGAGATTACGGTCGGTTTGAATTAGGGTCCCGATGGTTGGGCAATAAATTGACTATCGGCGGCATTATGCGCTATTACGGCAAAAGTACACGGGCGACGACTGAGGAGGAATTTGTTGACGGGACAACCGGTGCCAATACCTACTCTTCACACCAAATGGGCAGAAGGGTGATCAAAAAAACAGAAAGCATCAACAGACAGCCGCTGATTTTTGATTTCTATGCCAATTATGAACCGAAGAAAAACCTTATCCTTCGTTTCGACATTCAAAATGCGTTCAATAAGCGCTATATCGATCCTCTGGATTCCGCAAACGATGCCGCAACCCAGCGCTATTTCAGCGTATTTGAAAGAAAAGGTGGTTTAGATGATGAGGAAGTCGAATGCGATGCCAACGGTTTATGCAATGGCAAATATGGCGGCACGACACGCTCCGTCTTGAATAACTATGCGCGCGGCAGGACTTTGCTGTTTACCATCAGTTATAAGTTCTAAACCTATCCATCAGCATTCTTCATATTGCACTGATTAAAAAGCCGGTAAACGCAATGTTTTCCGGCTTTTTTCGATATATCCTCAAAATTTTCTTCATCTATACACAACAAAAAAACCTGCCCTTGCGGGCAGGTTTTCAATAATGACGGAGATTACAGGCCGCTCAGACGGGCAGTATCGTGTGCAATCATCAATTCTTCGTTGGTAGGAATCACAACGGCAACAGCTTTGCTGTCGGCAGTGGTAATCACACCAGCATTACCGAAACGGGCTTTTAGGTTGGCTTCTTGGTCGATGTACAGACCGAGGAAGCCCAAGTAGCCCAATACGCGTTCGCGGATGATGTCGGAGTTTTCACCGATACCGCCGGTGAAGACCAATGCGTCCAAACCGCCTGCCGCGACTGTCATGCTGCCGATGTATTTAGCCAAGCGGTAGATGAACATTTCCAAAGCCAGTTTGGCGCCTGGATGACCTTTTGCAGCTTCTTCTTCGATGGTACGGCAGTCATTGGACAAACCTGAAATACCGAGCAGACCTGATTTTTTGTTCAGCATGTCGGTGATTTGGGCGATGGTCATGTTGGCATTTTCAGCCAAGAAGCTGAAAACTGAAGGGTCGATATCGCCGCTGCGGGTACCCATGACCAAACCTTCTAGCGGAGTCAGACCCATGCTGGTATCGCGTGATTCGCCGTTGGCGACGGCGGTAATAGATGCGCCGTTACCCAAGTGGGCAATCACCATGCGCAGGTCTTTTTTGTCTTTACCGAGGAAACGGGCGGTTTCATCAGAAACGTAGCGGTAGCTGGTACCGTGCGCGCCGTAGCGACGCAAGCCGTATTTTTCATACAATTCATGTGGAACAGCGTAGGTGTAGGCATGTTCCGGCATGGTTTGGTGGAAGGCGGTGTCGAATACGACAACGTTAGGCAAACCTTTGAAAATGCTTTGTGCGGCACGCAGACCCAAAAGGTGGGCCGGGTTGTGCAGGGGAGCGAGCGGGATACATTTTTCGATGCCAGCGATAACTTCGTCGTCAACGAGGATGGATTCGCTGTACAGTTCGCCGCCGCTGACGACGCGGTGACCGATGGCGCCGATGCGGCTGTCGAGGCCGTGGGCTTTGAGTTCTTCCATCAGGGCTTCAACTGCGCCGGTGTGGTCGGGCTTGGCAGACAGGTCAACTTTGTGTTTTTCACCGTTGAATTTAAAGGTAATGTAGGCATCAGGCAGATTGAGCTTTTCTGCCAGGCAGCTCAGCAATACTTCGCCGCTGTCGTTATCCAATACGGCACCTTTGAGGGAAGAGCTACCGCAGTTCAAAACCAAGATTAATTTTTGTGACATTTTTATGCTCCTTGAGGTTTCAGACGGCATTTTTGTCGGGACCTTACTGCGGCTCCGGCTATGTTGCACCCCTTGTGGGACGTAGTGGGTAGCGGTCTGAACAGATTAACAAAGTAAACGTCGTATTCTAACAAAAAATGTAATCGGCTGCTTGACTTAATATTTGATGTAAAATGGACGGAATTTTATTTTAGGCCGTCTGAAAAAATGACGACGGTTTTGAAAATTTACCGATATGCATTATTTCAGTATCCACACTCAAGACGGCGAACACGCCGGATTTTTCATTATGCTGGCAGACGATGAATCGCAAAATCCGCCGCAAAGCGGACGCTTTGTAATCAAGCTGCAAAGTGAAGACGCAGCCGAAGCGGCGGTATTGTCGCCTTTTGAGCAAACCGATATCCCGCAATACTGGCGCGTGGTTAAAGACCGTATCGAACTGTTTTTTGACGATAAAAATATCGGTTCGTTGCGCAACGAATACCTGACCATTAGCGGTAAAACCTTTATCCTGACCGATTTGACCGGAGCGATGTAATGGAAAGTATGTTTATCCTTGTCCCCATCAGCATTATTTTGGCCTTCATCATCGGCTGGTTTTTCTGGTGGTCGGGTAAAAACGGACAGTTTGACGACCTTGAAGGACCTGCGCACCGCATTTTGATGGATGACGACTCCACTGAAAAACTGATCGAAAAAGACGAAGACAAAGAATCCAAACAATGAGCCTTAAAAAAGACAATCTGAATTTCCACACGACCCGCCGTTTTGCGCCGCTCTTTGGGACGCAGTTTTTGGGCGCGTTGAACGATAATATGTTCAAAACCGCATTATTCGTGATGATCAGTTTTTACGGTTTGGGTAAAAACGACTTTCTGCCGCCCAGCCAAATGCTGAATTTGGGCGCAATGCTGTTTATTCTGCCCTACTTCCTGTTTTCCGCACTGTCAGGACAGCTGAGCAACAAATTCGATAAAGCCGTTTTAGCGCGCTGGATCAAGCTGTTGGAAATCATCATTATGGCAGTGGCAGCATATGGCTTCTATATTCAATCCGCGCCTTTGCTTTTAATCTGCCTGTTTTGCATGGGTACGCAATCGACTTTGTTCGGCCCTCTGAAATATGCCATTTTGCCCGATTACCTCAACGACAAAGAGCTGATTATGGGCAACAGCCTGATTGAATCGGGTACGTTTATCTCCATTTTGCTCGGCCAAATTTTGGGCACCGCAGTCGCAGGTGTTCCGCCGTATATTGTTGGTGGTTTGGTGTTATTGGTCGCTATCGGCGGCTCGATGACCAGCCTGTTTATGCCGTCTGTACCCGCTAAAATGTCGGACACAAAAATCGAATGGAACATCATTAAAGGCACGAATTCACTGATTCGTGAAGCGGCGGCCAATCGTCCCGTATTCACTTCCATCATTGGTATTTCATGGTTTTGGTTTATCGGCTCGGTTTATACCACCCAACTGCCAACGTTCACGCAAATCCATTTGGGCGGCAACGATAATGTGTTCAACCTGATGTTGGCGCTGTTCTCCATCGGTATCGCCATCGGCTCGGTGTTATGCGCCAAACTCAGCCACGAACGCCTGATTTTGGGCTTGGTTACCATCGGCACTCTGGGACTGACGGTCTGTGGATTATTGCTGGTGTGGCTGACCCAAGGCCAACGTTTTACCGAATTAAACGGCATTATTTGGTTTTTATCGCAAGCCCAAACGTATCCGATTATGCTCGTGATGTCGGCCATCGGCTTTTTCGGCGGCTTCTTCTCCGTACCGCTCTACACTTGGCTGCAAACTGCCAGCAGCGAAACCTTCCGCGCCCATGCTGTTGCCGCCAACAACATCATCAACGGCGTGTTTATGGTGTCGGCTGCCATTTTGAGCGCGGTTTTGCTGATGTTGTTCAACAGCATCACGCTGCTGTATTTGATTGTTGCCGTAGGTAATATTCCGTTGATTGTTTACCTCATCAAACGGGAATCGAAATTTATCGGGGATTTGACCGCTTTGTTGAAAAGCAGCAAATAAGGCCGTCTGAAATGTCTCCCCACCATGCACATTTTCACTATTCAATCGCGTGGACAGCTTGTGCATAAATCAGATTACTGTCTGATTTAACATTAAAAAACAGGACTGACTAAATTTTAAGTACAACTTTACTACCAAACAAAATGCACATTTTCCCCAAACAAGCGTGTGCAAAGGCTGTGAATAAGTAAGCTTAATAATTGATATTTCAAAGCAAAAAGATACTTGATTAATTTTTAAGCAGTTTATTAAAGGCCGTCTGAAACCTTTTTCAGACGGCCTGAGAGTATAATAACCACCTACCTTATAGTTCCCAAACGATATGATTTACCCATGGCATGAAACCCAATGGCAACAGCTCGCCGCCCATTGGCAAAACCGACCCAACGCTTGGCTGTTTACCGGCAAAGAAAATACCGGCAAAACCGAGTTTGCCCGCTTTGTCGCGCAGGCATTGCTGTGCGAATCGCCCAAGTCCGGCCATGAACCCTGCGGCGAGTGTGCTTCGTGCCATTTGTTCAGCCAAAACACCCATCCCGACTTTTACGAACTCACGCCGGAAATGCCCGAAGGCGAGGCAACAGGACGCAAACTCCTGCAAATCAAAATCGATGCCGTGCGCGATATTGTGGAAAACATTTACCTGACCGCTGTCCGCGGCGGACTGCGCGTGGTATTGGTGCATCCGGCTGAAAGCATGAACACACAGGCGGCAAACGGTTTGTTGAAAGCTCTGGAAGAGCCGCCGCAACACGTCGTTTTCCTGCTCGTTACCCATGCGCGCGACAAACTCCTGCCTACCATCAAAAGCCGTTGCCGCCAGATGGTGCTGCCCTCGCCTACCCATGAGCAGGCTGCGGCATACCTGCGCCAACAGGGTGTGGGAAATGCTGAAGCCTTGTTGGCATTTCACAGCGGCGCACCTTTATTCACGCCGACTCCCGAATTGGACGCATTACGCGAAGAGTTGCTGACTCTGCTGGCCGCACCGCGCCTGTTAGCCATACTCGACTACGCCGCCGCGTTCGACAAACAAAAACAACCGCTGGCCGTTTTCATCGACTGGTTGCAAAAGTGGCTGATGGATGTCGGCTTGGCACAACAAAGCATGGCGCCGCTTTATTATCCGCACCATGCCCAAGCCCTGCTTCAGACGGCCTCTAAAACCGATTCACGCAAACTGTTTGCCCTATTGGGCCGTCTGAACGCGCTCAACCCTTACGGATACCATACCTTGAGTGTTAAAATGCAGCTTGAGTATCTGCTTATCGAATATTTAGATTTTTGGCAAAACAAACCCTAACAGGTAATCAATGATGAATAAAAAAGACATTCCGGCGAAGATGTTGGCCTTGCAACTCAAAGACCCCAATCTGTTGTACAACTGCTATATGCCGTTTTTAGAACACGGCGGCCTGTTCGTACCGACCGATGACGTATTCTCACTAGGCGAAGACATCCTCTTGGCCGTCGAAATCGCCGACTATCCCAAACGCTTCCTGCCAACTAAAGTCGTTTGGATCAATCCGGCGCGCACCTCGGCCCATCGCCCCAAAGGCGTAGGCCTTGCATTCTCCGAACACGAAAGCTGCCTGCAGGCAAAAAACCTGATCGAAGCCGAGCTTGGCCCGCGCCTGCGCAGCGACCGCACTACTTTTACCCTGTAATACCATGTATTTAATCGATTCACATTGCCATCTCAACTTTGACGGCTTAAAAGACCGCCTGCCCGAAGTCTTTGCCAATATGGAAGCGCAAAGCGTCAAACAGGCGCTTGCCATCAGCGTCAGCAAACAAAGTTTTGCCGAAGTCTTCGACATTGCTCAGGCAAATGACCACATCTACTGCACCATCGGCATACATCCCGACAGCCAAGAAGCAGAAGAATTTACCATTGCCGAAATGGTAGAGGCCGCCAAACATCCGAAAATCGTCGGTATCGGCGAAACCGGTTTGGACTATTACTGGTGCAAAGGCGATTTGTCATGGCAACATCAACGCTTTGCCGACCATATCCAAGCAGCCAACGAAAGCGGCCTGCCCGTTATCGTCCACACGCGCGATGCAGCCGAAGACACGTTGCGGATTTTGAAAGAATGCCACACTAATTCCGGCGTGATTCATTGCTTCTCTGAAGACATCGCCTTTGCCAAAGCCACTTTGGATTTAGGGTTATACATCTCCTTCTCCGGCATTGTGACGTTTAAAAACGCACCGCTGATTCAGGAAGCCGCCAAATACGTCCCAGCCGATAGAATCTTGGTAGAAACCGATGCACCCTTCCTCGCGCCGGTTCCCAAACGCGGCAAACAAAACGAGCCGTCCTACGTCCGCTATACAGCCGAATTCGTAGCCAATCTGCGCGGCGAGAGCTTGGAAACATTGGCACAAAACACCAGCGACAATTTCTACCGCCTGTTTAAGAAAGTACCTGACAGCCGTCTGAACAACGGCTAGTTCTAAGGCTTTCTACCACCGGTTCTGCCTCAAACGCAGCGGCAAACTCAAAATGGCTCAAGACAGAAACGACAACAAAATCGGCTTGCGCTATCTTCCGAACGGCCGGACCTTTAAAGAATGGGAATATTTCCATCAACACAATAAATGAATTTAAATTCAAAATATTGCTTTCCTAAGCCCAGCAAAGCTCAAGGCCGTCTGAAAGTATTTTCAGACGGCCTCTTGCTTATTTTACCGATAGGATGTAAAACCTATCCTTCGAAATAAACGGTTCATCGAAACCGTACACCCATCGACACAATATGGACACGAACTCCGAAATGCACACCCACTCTAATTTTTACGCCATGTTGACAGCCGCCTGCCAAAAAAACGGTAAAGGCACGGTCATTTTCAACGACAAAGAAAAAATCAGCTATTCCTCCCTCAAACACGAAGTAGAAACCGTCGCCGCCTATCTGCAACACGAAGGCGTACAATATGGCGACAAGGTCGCCCTTGTCGTTTCCAACTCTCCCGAATTTATTGCCGCCTATTTCGCCATTACTTCCATCGGCGCAGTAGCCGTCCCACTCAACGTCTTTTTGAAAAGCGAAGAATTTTCCTACATCCTCAATGACTGCGACGCACACTTTATGTTCGCCTCCGCGCCGTTGGCCAAAGAACTCAAAAACATCAAAGCCAAAACCAAAGTCCGTAAAATCATCTGGATTGGCGAAACCCAAGCCGCCAGTGGCGAAGACAGCTATTTCGATGCCGCACGCACATTCCCCGGCAAGCCGAATCTGAGCCGTCAGCCGTCTGTCAACGATTTGGCGCACATTATCTACACCTCCGGTACAACCGGCCATCCCAAAGGCGCATTAATCAGTTACAGCAACCTGTTTTCCAACCTTTCGGGCATCGAACAAATTTTCCAAATTTCAAGCAAAGACCGCTTCGTCGTCTTCTTGCCGATGTTCCACAGCTTTACGCTGACTGCCATGGTTTTGCTGCCGATATATCAAGCCTGCTCGATTATTTTGGTCAAATCCGTCTTCCCGTTCTCCAACGTGTTGAAACAGGTTTTGCTCAAACGCGCTACCATTTTCCTCGGCGTACCGGCTATTTACACCGCCATGAGCAAGGCCAAAATTCCTTGGTATTTCAGATGGTTCAACCGCGTCCGCCTGTTTATCAGCGGCGGCGCGCCTTTGGCCGGACAAACCATTGACGACTTCAAAGCCAAATTCCCGCGTGCCAAATTGCTGGAAGGCTACGGCTTGAGCGAATGCTCGCCCGTCGTGGCCGTCAATACGCCCGAACGCCAAAAAACCGCCAGCGTCGGCGTCGCCCTGCCCGGCCTGACCGTGAAAGCCGTCGATGACGAATTGGTCGAAGTGCCGCGCGGCGAAGTGGGCGAACTGATCATCAAAGGCGGCTCGGTCATGCAAGGCTACCTCAATATGCCTGACGCCACAGATGAAACCATCGTCAACGGTTGGCTGAAAACCGGCGACTTTGTCACCATAGACGAAGACGGCTTCATCTTCATCGTCGACCGCAAAAAAGACCTAATTATCTCCAAAGGCCAAAACGTCTATCCGCGCGAAATCGAAGAAGCCATCTACAAACTCGAAGCCGTGGAAGCCGCCGCCGTCATTGGCGTGAAAGACCAATACGCCGATGAAGAAATCATTGCCTTTATCCAACTCAAAGAAGGCATGAAGCTGGAAGAAGCCGAAGTCCGCAGCCACCTGCGCGGCCTGTTGGCAAACTTTAAAATCCCCAAACAAATCATCTTCCAAGACGAGCTGCCGCGCAATGCCACCGGCAAAGTGTTAAAACGCAAACTCAAAGAACAGTTTCAAGACTAAACCGCTGTTTCAGACGGCCTCTTGATTCATGCAGGCCGTCTGAAAACAACCTGTATTCCACAAACCTTTTCAGACGGCCACAACCATGACGACACCTATACTCGAAATCGAAAACCTAAACGGCTCCTTTCCGAGCAAGCAAGTCCTGCACAATATCAACCTGACCTTGCAACCCGGCCGCAAGCTGGCATTGGTTGGTGAGAGCGGCAGCGGCAAAACCGTATTGTCGCAAGGCATTATGCGCCTCAACCCGATGGTTAGCTTTGAAGGCCGTCTGAAATATTGCGGAACCGACCTGCTGACCCAGTCCGAACGCGCCCTGCAAAAGCTGCGCGGCTGCGAAATCGGCATGGTGTTTCAAGAACCCATGACCGCCCTCAACCCCGTGATGCGCGTCGGCGAACAAATCGCCGAAGTCCTGACCCTGCATTTGGGTTTGGATAAAAAACAGGCATGGGCGCGCGCCATCGAACTCCTAGACGAAACCGGCATCCACCAGCCCGAGCAAAAAGCCCAGGCTTATCCGTTCCAACTTTCCGGCGGCCAACGCCAGCGCGCCATGATTGCCATGGCCGTATCCGCCCAACCCAAGCTCCTGATTGCCGACGAACCGACCACTGCTTTGGACGTTGCCGTTCAAGCCCAAATCCTCGACCTGCTCTCACGCCTGCAGGAAGAACACGGCATGACCATGCTCTACATTACGCACGACTTAAACCTCGTGCGCCGTTTTGCCGACGATGTCGCCGTTATGCGTAACGGCCGCATCCTTGAAACCGGCAAAGCAGCCGAAGTCTTCGCCAATCCGCAGCACGAATACACCAAAATGCTGCTCAACGCCGGCACAACGCGCCGAGTGGCCCCCTTGCCTGAAAACCCGGCCACCGTACTTAAGGCCGAGCACGTCGCCTTTTCCGTCAAAGAATCGGACGGTTGGTTTAAAAAACGCGACAAAACCATTCTCAACCCCATTTCTTTCGACCTCAAATCCGGCGAAACCTTAGGCATCATCGGCGAAAGCGGCAGCGGCAAAACCACACTGGCCAAAGCCGTTATGCACCTTATCGATTCCGAAGGCAGCCTGATTGTCAACGGCGAACCATGGAAACACGAATTGAGACGCGAAATCCAAATGGTGTTCCAAGACCCGTTCGGCGCATTCAATCCGCGCATGAACGTCTTCGATACCGTTTCCGAAGCCTTACGCGTGCACGAACCTGAAATGCCGCGCGAAGAAATGCGCCGCCGCGTCGAAGAAGTCCTCAAACAAGTCGGCCTGCCCGAAGACGCACTCGAACGCTATCCGCACGCATTTTCCGGCGGCCAACGCCAACGCCTCGCCATCGCCCGCGCCATCATTGTCCGCCCGAAAATCCTCGTATTGGACGAACCAACCAGTGCGCTCGATGTCCAATGGCAACAACAAATCCTTGAATTACTCAGCGGCCTGCAAAAAGAATACGGCCTCGCCTTCATCATCATCAGCCACGACCTCGCCGTCATCCGCGCCATTTCCCACCGCGTGATGGTGTTGAAAGACGGTCAAGTCGTTGAAGAAGGCGAATGCGAAAGCGTATTTGCCAATCCGGCCAGCGACTACACACGTCATTTGATTGCCCACTCCGGCCACATGGTCCAAGAGGCCGTCTGAATCTTTAAGGATTACGATAGACGCATTTCAAAAAAACTATTACCGAGTGGCGGCACTTGAAATTTTCCCAGTCTGCCACTATCCTGAACAACATATTTATCGATCCCCATTCAAAAGGAAACAAACATGAGCAGCGAATTGATTATCCACGCCAGCGATGCCAGCTTCGAACAAGACGTTTTGAAATCCGACGTACCTGTATTGCTGGACTTCTGGGCACCATGGTGCGGCCCTTGCAAAATGATCGCCCCAATCTTGGACGACATTGCCTCCGAATTCCAAGGCCGTCTGAAAGTCGTTAAAATCAACATCGACGACAATGAAGCCACTCCTGCCAAATTCGGCGTTCGCGGCATCCCTACCCTGATGGTGTTCAAAAACGGCGAAAACGTTGCCACTAAAGTTGGCGCATTGGCTAAAGGTCAACTGACTGCATTCGTTGAAGCCTCTATCGCTTGAGGCTTTAAGCATATAAAAAGGCCGTCTGAAAATTGTTTTCAGACGGCCTTTTTTGTATTCATTAAGCAGCCAATGGTTTCAAAGTCAGGCTGGCATTTTCAGCTTTCACTTTAAACAGCAAATCAATATTCGGATGTTTGCCCGGATTGGCTTCGGCATCGGCAACATGTTCGGCAAACCATGCCAGGCCGCGTTCTGCCGCCGCTGCGTCAAGTTTACCGCCAAACTCTTGCGCCAAAGCATGGTAAAGCTTGAGCGAGCCTTGTTTGCCGGGTGCATTGGGAATGTGATGAACCACATTGCCCTCTTTGTCGAGAATATCTAAGCCGCTCAAATGATCGATGGCAGGCATGGCGGCAAGATTATCTTGGAAGCTCATGATTGTCCTTTCTGATGTGGGTTTTAAAGCAAACCATATAACAAGGCCGTCTGAAAGTTTAGGTTTGACACTTTTCAGACGGCCTTAAACATTTCAATTAACGTGTACCGAAAATCTTATCGCCGGCATCGCCCAAACCGGGAATGATGTAGCCGTGTTCGTTCAAGTGGCTGTCGAGCGCGGCAGTGTAGATGGTTACATCAGGATGCGCGTCATTGACGGCTTTTACGCCTTCCGGAGCGGCAACCAATACCAATGCTTTGATGTTACGGCAACCTTTGGCTTTTAAAAGGTCGATGGTGGCAACCATAGAGCCGCCGGTCGCCAACATTGGGTCAATAATCAGTGCGGGACGTTCGTCCATGCTGTCGACAAATTTTTCAAAATAAGAAACCGGTTTCAAAGTTTCTTCATCGCGCTGCAAGCCGACAACGCTGATTTTGGCAGTCGGAATCAGGTCGAGTACGCCGTCAAGCATACCCAAACCGGCACGCAAAATCGGGACAACGGTCAGCGTTTTGCCTTTGATGCGGTCGCCTTCAATAGAGCCGCACCAGCCGTCAATAATATATTTTTCAATTTCAAAATCACGGCTGGCCTCATATGCCATCAGACGTGCCAACTCGGTGGTAAGCGTGCGGAATTTGTAAGTGCTGCAATCCGCTTCACGCATCAGCGTGAGTTTGTGGCGGACTAAAGGGTGGTTGATAACGGTAACGTTCATGTTGATTTTCCGAATTGCGTTGATGGAGGGGGATTATACTTTTTTTCGCATGGCGCGCAAAGTGCGTATTCATGCGAAAGGCCGTCTGAATCAGGGTTTCAGACGGCCTTTGTCAACAATTTTACATTACGGAATATTGTGGATAATTAAGCTTTCAGCAATTCTTGCAGTTCGCCTGCTTCATACATTTCCATCAAAATGTCGGAGCCGCCGACAAATTCGCCGTTAACGTACAGTTGAGGAATGGTCGGCCAGTCGCTGTATTCTTTAATGCCTTGGCGTACGGCATCGTTTTCCAATACGTTGACAGTCACATAGTCGGTGCAACCTGCCGCATTGAGGATTTGTACGGCACGGGAAGAGAAGCCGCATTGCGGAAATTGCTTCGTGCCTTTCATGAACAATACGACGCGGTGTGTGGTAACGACTTCTTTGATTTGATCGTGGATAGAGGACATGGTGTGTTCCTTTTTACTAAATCGGTTGTTCGGGAAAAATCAAATTTCCCGCCATTATACGCAAATTGATGAAGTTGAGGGGCGTTTATCAACGTCGGATCTGACCGTTGCCGTTGATGTAGAACTTGGTCGAAGTCAGCGCTTCCAAACCCATCGGGCCGCGGGCGTGCATTTTTTGGGTGGAAATACCAATTTCCGCGCCCAATCCGAAAACAAAGCCGTCGGTGAACCGAGTGGACGCATTGACATAAACCGCCGCCGCATCAATGCTTTCTTGGAAAAACTCGGCATGGGCAATGCTTTGGGTCACAATCGCTTCCGAGTGATGCGTCGTATGGCCGTTAATCCAATCGACGGCTTCTTCCACTGATTTTACCGTTTTGACCGACATAATATAGTCAAGAAACTCGGTACTGTAATCTTCCTCGGTTGCCAAAACAGCATTTTTAAAAATACGCAGCGCTTCCTGATCGGCTCTAAATTCGATCGGATGCACTTTGGCAACGGCTTCTTCCAGTTTTGGCAAAAACGCTTCCGCTATCTTTTCATGAACAACCAAAGACTCCGCGGCATTGCACACGCTCGGACGCTGCGTTTTCGCGTTCACGACGATATTGACCGCCATCTCCAAATCGGCACTGTCATCCACATAAATATGGCAATTACCGACTCCGGTTTCAATGACGGGAACTTTCGATTTCTCTTTCACCGTCTGAATCAAGCGCGCGCCGCCGCGCGGAATCAGTACATCAATATAATCAACCGCCTGCATCAATTCCTCAGCGGCAGCATGACTGGTATCTTCAACCAGCTGCACCACATCGGCATCCATCCCCGCTTTTACCAAAGTCTGCCTGATGACGGCAATCAATGCGGTATTGGAATGGATGGCATCGCGACCGCCGCGCAAAATAATGGCATTGCCGGTTTTAAAGGCCAGAGAAAACGCATCGACCGAAACATTCGGGCGGCTTTCAAAAATCATGGCAACCACGCCCAAAGGCACGCGTTTTTGAACTATTTTCAAACCGTCCAAATTGATATAGCCGCGGACAACCTGCCCAATTGGGTCCTGCAAATCGGCAACCTGCCCAACGCCTTCCGCAATGCCTTTGATGCGTTCGTGATTCAAACGCAGCCTGTCGAGCATAATGTCCGAAATGCCGTTTTCTTTTGCAGCGGCCAAATCGCGGGCATTTTCTGCCAAAATCATCTCAGCCTGTTCAACCAACGCCGTTGCAACCTGACGCAGCAGATTGTTTTTTTCCAAGCTTCCCAAGCTGATTAACGTTTTACTGGCTTTTTGGGCATTCTTGCCCAACTGTTCGATATAGCTCATCAAACCTCCCTATTTCTCTTGTGCAAACCACGTTCCAATAGGCGCGCCATCTAAAACCTGAAGAATATCGCGCGGATTGGCGCTGTTCATCAACACCATCTGGCCGTGATGTTCAAACATCATCTGCGCACTCTTAATCTTACTGAACATGCCGCCCGTACCAAACTTACTGCCCGATCCGCCGGCAGAAGCAATAATTTCTTCGGTAATATCGGCAACATGGCTGCGCAGCTTGGCATCGGCGTGAACAGCCGGATTTTTATCAAACAAACCGTCAATATCGGACAACATAATCAGCAAATCGGCTTTAACGATTTTCGCCACGACTGCCGACAAACGGTCGTTATCGCCAAACTTGGTGGCATGGTCCATCTCATCCACGCTGACCGCGTCGTTCTCATTGACAATAGGGATGACGCCGATGGAAAGCAGGGATTCAAAAGCATTGGTAACGTTTGCCAAACTTTCCGGATATTCGACCACATCACGCGTCAGCAGGATTTGCGATACCGTCATCCGATAATGGGAAAAAATCTGCGAGTAAAGGCTCATCATGGCCACTTGGCCGACGCTGGAAACAGCCTGCTGCTGCGCCATTTCCGCCGGACGTTTTTCCATGTTGAGGACATTCAGCCCAAAGCCCATCGCGCCGGAAGACACCAGCACAATTTCTTTGTCCTTACTGACCAAGCTGGAAATGACAAAGGCCAGTTGGTCGATTTTTGCCAAATTGATTTTGCCGTTTGGCAACACCAACGAACTGGTTCCAATCTTAATAACAATGCGTTTTACTGCTTCAAAATCTCGTTTCATTATTCTCCTCTGCTTTCTATTTTTATGATTGCATGCGGCATTATTTCAGCCAAACGTATCCATATCATAACTGCGAAGCAATAGAAAATACAGACAAAATTAAAAACGCTTCCTTTAAAAGCCGTATTTTCAGCTCTTATCCGAATCCGTTAATAACAAAATAAAAGGCCGTCTGAAACCCTATTTCAGGTTTCAGACGGCCTTTTACCGATTGTTTAAACTCTAGCCTGTCACGATAAATACAGACCGTTCCCTACAAAAGCTTATTGGTGTTCAGAAATAATTTTCAGCATTTGTGCCAATACTTTAGGATTGGCCGCAACGATGTCGCCGCTTTCCAACCAGCCTTCATCGCCGGACATATCGGTAACGATGCCGCCTGCTTCTTGGACAATCAATGCACCGGCGGCAATATCCCAAGGTTTGAGGTTGAACTCAAAGAAACCGTCCAAACGGCCGGCCGCAACGGCACACAAATCCAAAGAAGCCGCGCCTTCACGACGGCCGCCGGCGGTTTTTGACAAGAAATCTTTCAAAATCGCCAGATACTTGTCCATCATGCTTTGATCGACAACAGGGAAGCCGGTACCAATCAGGCAGCGGTTCAATTCGATGCGGTTGGAAACGCGGATACGGCGGTCGTTGAGCAACGCGCCTTTGCCGCGGGAAGCCATGTATACGTCGTTGCGCTCAGGTGCGTACACCAAAGCTTCTTGCAACACGCCTTTGTGCAGGAGTGCCATAGAGATGGCGTATTGGGGATGGCCGTGGAGGAAGTTGGTTGTGCCGTCGAGCGGGTCGATAATCCATTCGTACTCGGCGGTGGCTTTACCGTGGGAGCCGCCTTCTTCGCAAGTGATTTTATGATGCGGATAGGCTTCTTTGAGCGCTTCCACCAAAATCATCTCGGAGCTGCGGTCAACATCGGAAACGAAGTCGTTGAATGCTTTGCTGTCTACTTTGACGGCATCCAGATTGCCGGCGGCGCGAATCATCATTTGCCCTGCTTTACGGGCGGCTTTGAAAGCGGTATTTAAAAACGGATTCATGGTTTTCTTCCTAATTCAGGTAAAATACGCCCTAATGCGCCGAACAGGCACACAAGAGGCTGTTAATCGTTTCCGATGCTGTTAAAGAACATTTCAGACGGCATGGAAAAAGGCCGTCTGAAAACAAAAAGATGGCGCATTATACCTGATTCCCGTACAAACAGAAAACAAAACATGACTTCCGAAAAACCCGCCCTGCCCGCCTATCTGGACAATATCCGCATCATCCTCACGCGTACCAGCCATCCCGCCAATATCGGCTCCGCCGCCCGCGCCATGAAAACAATGGGCCTGCACAAACTGACCATCGTTGCCCCCAATCTGATGGCAACGCCGATGACGGAAAATCCGCCCGTATTCGATCCGGAGCATCCGCAATCGTTTAAATTACCGGAAGAAAGTTTCATCCTCGCTTCCGGTGCGGCAGACGTTTTGGAAAATGCCACCATTGCTGCCTCTTTGGACGAAGCCCTTGCCGACACCACCATCGCCTGCGCCCTGACCAGTCGCCGCCGCGAAATCACCGCGCCGCTGCAAACCCCGCGCGATTTGGTGCCCGAATTACTGCAGGCCGCCAACCGAGGCGAAAAAGTGGCACTGGTTTTCGGCAACGAGACTTTCGGCTTGAGCATCGAAGAAGTCCAAGCCTGCAACCGACTGATGACCATCAACGGCAATCCCGACTATTTCTCGCTCAACCTCGCCCAAGCCGTGCAGGTCGTGTGCTACGAAATCTTCAGCCAAACCGATTCGCCCATGACCCATCTTCAACAGGAAGACCACGCTGCGACCCATGAGCAAATCAAAGGCATGGTCGCCCACATGGAAAGCGTGATGAACGACATCGGCTTTTTCAACCGCCGCAACGGCGAGCGCCTGATGCGCCGTATGCAGAGCCTGTTCGGACGCGCCAACACGCAAACCGAAGACATCGACATCCTGCGCGGTTTTTTCAATACCGTCAGCCACCGTATCCATAAAAAAGACTGATTTAAGGCCGTCTGAAAACATTACAAGCTTTTTCAGACAGCATGACTGATATTCGGATAAGCATGAATTACGCCCTAGACGCATTATGGTGGAAACTCACCAGCCAACCCGTCCGCGACCTCGCCTCGCTGCTGACTGCGCCCCCTTTGTGGCAAAGCGGTTGCGAATTGAGCGTGCGCGAACTATTGGGGGAGCACGGTTTCCGCTACCTTTTGGCATTGGACGCCGATCCCGCGCCGCTGATGGATCACCTTGCCCAACGTTCCCCATTCGGCCACCGTCTCGGCATTTATGCCGAAGAGTTGTTGACGTTTTGGTTTGCCAACGCGCCGCACGCCAAACTGCACGCATACAACCTGCCCGTTTTTTCAGACGGCCAAACTTTAGGTGCCGCGGATTTTGTCGTTTCCCTCAACCAACAGCCCTACCATATCGAGCTGGCGTGTAAATACTACGGCGGAGACCAAGTGCAAAACCTGCACGGTCTCAACCCTAAAGACACGCTGACGGACAAGGCCGCCAAATTGGTGCAGCAATCCCAGCTGCTACATACACTGCAAGGCAAAGCAGCCTTAACCGCACAAGGCCTGCCGGAAAATCCGCTTCCTGCTTCCATCGTGCGCGGCATCGGATTTTTTCCACAAGGTTTCCATGCTTTTGAGCCGCCACTTAACTCATACGGCTGGCGCGGCATCTATATTCAAGATTGGGCGGAATACTGGTTTGAACACCAAGAAGTCCGCTACCACCTGCTCGACCGTATGGCCTATCTCGCGCCTGCTCGTGTCGCCGAAACCGAAACATTGAACGAAACCGAAATCCGCCGTATCGACCAAGGCTTGATTGCCGTTTTGGAATTACGGCCGGACGGCTTTTGGCACGAAATCGAACGCATCATGAAGGCCGTCTGAAACCCTTTACCAACTTTAAGAGAACCCATTACATTATGAACGCCGCACAACTCGACCATACCGCCAAAGTTTTGGCTGAAATGCTGACTTTCAAACAGCCTTCCGATGCCGTCCTCTCCGCCTATTTCCGCGAACACAAAAAGCTCGGCCGCCAAGACCGCCACGAAATCGCCGAAACAGCCTTTGCCGCATTGCGCCACTATCAAAAAATCAGTACCGCCCTGCGCCGTCCGCACGCGCAGCCGCGCAAAGCAGCACTCGCCGCACTGGTTCTCGGCAGAAGCACCAACATCAGCCAAATCAAAGACCTGCTTGATGAAGAAGAAACAGAGTTCCTCGGCAATTTGAAAGCCCGCAAAACCGAGTTTTCAGACGGCCTGAATACCGCCGCAGAATTGCCGCAATGGCTGGTAGAACAACTGCAACGGCATTGGAGCGAAGAAGAAATCCTCGCCTTCGGCCGCAGCATCAACCAACCTGCCCCGCTCGACATCCGCGTCAATACCTTGAAAGGCAAACGCGATAAAGTGCTGCCATTGTTGCAAGCCGAAAGTGCCGATGCAGAAGCCACGCCTTATTCGCCTTGGGGCATCCGCCTGAAAAACAAAATCGCGCTTAACAAACACGAGCTATTTTTAGACGGTACACTGGAAGTCCAAGACGAAGGCAGCCAGCTGCTTGCCTTATTGGTGGGCGCAAAACGCGGCGAAATCATTGTCGATTTCTGTGCCGGTGCCGGCGGTAAAACTTTGGCTGTCGGCGCGCAAATGGCCAACAAAGGCAGAATCTACGCATTCGACATCGCCGAAAAACGCCTTGCCAACCTCAAACCGCGCATGACCCGTGCCGGACTGACCAATATCCACCCCGAACGCATCAGCAGCGAACACGATACCCGTATCGCCCGACTGGCAGGCAAAGCCGACCGCGTGTTGGTGGACGCGCCCTGCTCCGGTTTGGGTACTTTACGCCGCAATCCCGACCTCAAATACCGCCAATCCGCCGAGACCGTGGCCAACCTTTTGGAACAGCAACACAGTATCCTCGATGCCGCCTCCAAACTGGTGAAACCGCAAGGCCGTTTGGTTTACGCCACCTGCAGCGTGTTGCCGGAAGAAAACGAGTTGCAAGTCGAACGTTTCCTGTCCGAACATCCCGAGTTTGAACTCGTCAACTGCGCCGAACTGCTGCAAAGCCTGAAGGTTGATTTGGATACCGGAAAATACCTGCGCCTCAACTCTGGAGAACACCAAACCGACGGTTTCTTTGCCGCTGTATTGCAACGTAAGGATTAAGGTTGAAAAAGGCCGTCTGAAATCCTTTCAGACGGCCTTTTTAATAGATTTTTTACATTAAAATCATTAGAAACGATAGTCGCGCTCTGCAATAATATACTTTAAGGCATGTATCTTGACCTTTCATCAGAATATTGTGAAAAGCTGGAAAAAATGCTTTATGCTTTGTAAATGTATGTGTTCTCGTTCAAAATTCGCCCGGTCATGCCTCAGGCGATACCCGATACGGACAACGATAATATATAAATCATTTGGTTAGAAATCATGCCGCATATTTATTCTTCCCCCACAAAGCTCCGTTTATTGTCATCGGCCGTTGCCGTCGCCTGCTGTCTGATGCCGTTTCAGACGGCCTCTGCATACAGCCTGCAAGACATCCTCAGGGATGCTTTAATCAGCGACCCGATTGTGCGTGAAGCAAAAGCCACTCAAGAAGCAGCGCAAAGCACGACCAAAGCTACGCGTGCGCGCCATTATCCTGTCGTTACCCTGACCGGCACGAAAGTGCTGGCGCAACACAATAAATATAACAGCAACGACATGGATGACGGTATCGGCGTGCGCGGCAGCGTGAACATCTACTCATGGGGTGCGATTGAAGCCGCCGTCCGCCGCGACCGCAGCCGCGAAGAATACTATCAACACAAATACACCGAAAGCCAAGAGCAGCTCGGCAGCGATATCGGCCGCCTCTACCTGAGCGCATTGCGTGCAAAAGAAACCCTGATCCTCAACGAGCAGACTTTAGCGCGCCACAACAACCTCTTAAAAGACTTGGACACCATCGTCAAATATGATGCCGGCCGTCGTTCCGAGCTGATTGAAGCGCGCGCGCGCCAACTACAAGTGGCAAACATCATTGCCCAACAACGCCGCACCATGGATTTGGCCCTGAGCCGCCTGTCCCGCTATACCTCGCGCCAGCTGACTGCCAACGACTTGGAAGATCCGTTTAAAAACGACACGGCGAAATCCATCACTGAACGCTTCAACAATCCCAACCGCAACAACAATCCGTCCTATCAGGCGCAATTGGCCGAGCGCGACAGCGTCCGTGCCGATTTGGACGCCTCCAAAGCCGAACGCCTGCCTGCCCTCAATTTGGAAGGCAGTGCAACGCGCAACACCAGACAGCTTTATTTAAACGTTGCATGGAATGTGTTGGATATTGCCGCACGACACAATGTGGAACGCAATGCCAAATCATTGATTGCCGCAGAAGCCAAGTCCGAACAAATCCTGCGCGACATGAACGAACGCGTTCAAACGTCGGCCATCGATATGCAGGAAAGCGAACAGCGTACCGTGCTGACGGCGCAACACATCGCCGCCCAAAAAGAAGTCATCAAAGTGTATGAATTGCAATTTAAAATCGCCCGACGTACGCTGACCGACGTTTTGAGCGCATACAGCGAGTTATCCTCCATCGAGCAGGATTATGTTGCCGCCCGCAACGATTTCCGCGATGCGGCGCTTGACTATTTAAATACCCAAGCCAAAATCTCCGCTTGGGTCGGTTTGGCACAAAAATAAAGCCATATCCGCCGGTTAAACCAAAAACATTACGCGAAAAAATATGAAAGCCATCATTGAACACATCGTTTTAGTGACCCGCCTTTTGGGTGCGCCCGTATCCGAAGCCGCTTTGTCCGCCGAAGTCGTGCGCGACAAAAAGCTCAAGGTCAACTATCACTCACTGGTCGAAGTCCTGCGCAGTCACGGCTTTGAAAACACCTTATCCAAACGCAATCTGGAAGACATCCCCTCGCTCGCTGTGCCGGTTATGATTATCCTGCACAACGAAGAAGCAGCGGTCATCACCCAAATCGAAGGCTCCGGCCAAGAACGCAAATACCATATCCGCCAGGTTGACGGTTTGGAACAGGAACTCAGCCACGAGCAGCTCTCCGGCCTGTATTTGGGCTACTGCTGGTTTATCAAACCCAAAATGGCTACCGATATGCGCTCGGAGCTGCCTGAATACCATTTGCCCAAAGCATGGTTTTGGAAAGTCATTTGGCGTTTCCGCAGCTACTACTACCAAGTCATCTTGGCCACCATCATCATCAACTTCCTTGCGCTCGTCAGCTCCCTGTATGTGATGAACGTGTACGACCGCGTGATTCCCAACCAAGCCTATGAGACCTTGTGGGTATTGAGCATCGGCGTGGTCTTGGCGATTTTGTTTGAGTTTGCCGCCAAGATGATTCGCGGCCACTTGACCGATATTGCCGGCAAAAAAGCCGACCTGATCATCAGCTCCGCCCTGTTCCGCCGCGTGATGGCATTGCGTCTGGCAGACCGTCCTGCTTCTTCCGGTTCATACGCCAGCAACCTGCGCGAATTTGAAGCCGTGCGCGAGTTCATGACCAGTGCCAGCTTGTTGACCATCGTCGACTTGCCTTTCCTGTTGCTGTTTATCTTCGTGATTTCCATGGTCGGTGGCAAACTGGCACTCGTTCCCCTGACCATCATTCCGATTGTCGTGATTGTCGGTTTTGTCGTACAACGACCGCTCTCGCGCCACATTAACGAATCGATGAAAGAAGGTTCGCAACGCTCCGGCCTTGCCGTTGAAGCCATCGAAGGCATCGAAACCCTGAAAACCAACAACGCCACATCTTGGGCGCAACAACGTTGGGACGAATACACCGCCAAAACTTCCGCCTCTTCCATCAAAGTCAAAGACACCAGCAACTTCATGGTCAACTTTGCCGTTGCCATGCAGCAGCTCAATACCGTCTTTTTGGTCGTCGTCGGTACCTATCTGATTCATGCCGACAACCATGCGGAACGCATCACCATGGGTGCATTGATTGCCTCCGTGATTCTGTCCGGCCGTGCTTTGGCGCCATTGGCACAAATTGCCGGTTTGGCCACCCGCTTCCAACAGGCCAAACTTGCCCTCAAAGGCGTAAACGACATCGTTACCCGCCCTATCGAGCGCAATCCGGAACGCAAATATATTACTTTGGACAATGTTCAAGGCAATATTACCTTTGAAAACGTATCGTTCAAATATCAAGCCGACAACAACAGCGCCGTAGAAGACTTGCGCCTGACCATCAAACCGGGCGAAAAAGTCGGTATTTTGGGCCGTATCGGTAGCGGTAAAAGTACCATGCTCAAACTGGCTAGCGGTCTGTACGATACTGAAAAAGGCAACGTTACCCTTGACGGCGTCGATATGCGCCAGCTTGACCCCAACTTCCTGCGCGATCAAGTCCTACTGTTGAGCCAATCGCCACGCCTGTTCCTCGGCACATTACGCGAAAACATGGACTTGGCACGTACCGGCAGCTACTCTACTGACCAAGACCTACTGACTGCGCTCAACCGCTTCGGCCTCGACAAAATCATCCGCAACCATCCGCGTGGTTTGGATATGCCTCTGGGTGAAGACGGCTTGGGCTTGTCTGGCGGTCAAAAACAAATCATCGCACTGGCGCGCATGACCTTGCGCAATCCGAAAGTCGTCCTGCTGGACGAGCCAACCACCAGCCTGGACCAAGCTACTGAACGCATGGCGCTCAATGCCATCGCCCAATGGGGTCGCAACCGCACCATGCTTTTGGTAACCCACCGTCCGCAAGTGCTGCAAATCGTCAACCGCATCATTGTCATGGACAATGGTAAAGTCGTGATGGACGGCCCGCGTGACCTGGTATTGCAAAAACTCATGCAAAACGAACAGGCCAAAGCAGCCAACATCAAACAACAACAGCAACAAGCTGCTGCACAGCAGCAACAACAAGCTGCCACAGCCCCTCAATCGGCAGCACAATAAAGCAAAAGGCCGTCTGAAACCTACTTACCCTTTCAGACGGCCTGCCCTAATGGTTAAAATCCACCAAACACAATAAAGATACACGATTATGAGCCGCGAAAACAACGTCAAATCCAAAGACCTACACCTCATCAACGACCTCAATGCCGCCCTTCAAAAAGAAAAACACAGCGGCCAATTTTGGGTCATCATCCTATTCTTCCTTTTCCTAGTCGTCTTCGTCGTCTGGGCATACAACAGCCCTGTCGAAGAAGTGACCCGCGGCAACGGCAATATCATTCCCAGTAGCCGTGAGCAAGTGATTCAAAGCCTCGACCCCGGCATCGTAACCGAAATCATGGTTAAAGAAGGCGATATGGTCGAGAAAGATCAGATTCTGATGAAACTCGACGACACGCGCAGCTCCGCCGTTTTACGAGAAAGCGAAGCCAAAGTCGAAAACCTCGAAGCCACCGTTGCCCGCCTTAAAGCCGAAGCCTACGGCACCAAGCTCTCCTTCCCTGACAGCGTGGGCCCTGAGCTGCGCCGTCGCGAAATTGCCGCCTACAAAGCACGCCGTCAAGCCATGACCGACGCCGTCAGCGGCCTTTCCCAAAGCAAGGCCGCACTTGACCGCGAAATCGCTATTACTGCGCCTATGGTTGCCGAAGGCGTAGTTTCCGAAGTCGAACTCTTAAGAATGCGCCGTGAGTCTGCCGACTTGGCCACCCAAATTTCCGAACGCCGCAACCGCTACAAAGCCGATGCCAACAACGAACTTTTGCAAGCTGAATCCGAGCTGGCGCAATCCAAAGAAAACGTTGCCATGCGTGCCGACCCGGTTGAACGCTCGCAAATCCGTGCGCCTATGCGCGGCATCGTCAAAGGCATAAAAGTCACCACCATCGGCGGCGTTGTGAACGCAGGCGAAGACATCATGCAAATCGTCCCAGTTGACGACAAACTGCTGGTCGAAGCCTATATCCGTCCGCAAGACATCGCCTTTATCCGAGCAGGCCAACCTGCATTGGTTAAAGTCAGTGCCTACGACTACTCCATCTACGGCGGTTTGGAAGGCAAAGTTACCCTCGTCGGCGCCGATACCATCAGCAACTCCATGCAAAACCGTGCCAACGACTTGAAACTCGACCCGAACCAAGTCTATTACCGTGTTCTCGTCCAAACCGAAAACAACTCCCTGAAAGACAAAAACGGCAAACCGATGCCGATTATTCCGGGCATGGTTGCAACGGTAGACATCAAAACCGGTGAAAAAACCATCTTCCAATACCTGATCAAACCGATTACGCGTATGAAACAAGCGTTGAGCGAACGCTAATCGATAAACTGATAAAAGGCCGTCTGAAAGTTTTCAGACGGCCTTTGATTTATGTTTTCACTATGCCTGCTTATCCGGCAGATAAATTATTTCTCCTTAAACGTAGCTCCGATAAATGTCCTTTTCGGATTGCCGCGCTCAACTTGATAGAGTTGCGCGTGCTGCTCCTGCGCAAAATTTCCAGCTTGTCCGGCATGATGTTCCGCCAACTTTTGCGCCAATAACATGACCGCCAATTTCTTATTGGCATGCTGGCTGCGTTCGCTCTCGACCCGTACAGAAATGCCGCTTTCTTTATGGGTGGCGCGGACGGCGCTTTCGGTTTTATTGACGTGTTGCCCACCCTTGCCGCCCGAACGGCAGGTTTGAAACTCGATTCCGTTTTCAGACGGCATTTCATACGTCTGCGGCATATCGGGCAGGCGGAAAACGCCTATATACCAATTTTTGCGCGGATGTTTCGGGCGGACAGGGCTGGGACATATCCATTGGAGCGTCCCCTGCCAAGTTTGTGCCAAACTTTCGGCTTTCTGCCCTTCCAATTTGAGCGTTGCCGACAAAATGCCGTGCTTATCGGATGTTTCAGTAACAAGTTCAGCATCAATGCCTTTTGCTTGAGCTTCTGCAAGCAATTTGCCCAAGACGAAACGGGCAAATATGCGGCACTCTGCCGGCCCTTGCGCGGTGGAAATTTGCAGATAAATCACTGGTGTATTCTGTTTCATCTTTACGCTCCACACTCGCCGCCGGTTTTATAAGTCAAAACAGGCTTAAACCGCGCGACCAATTCAATCAAACCTGCGTTTTTCATGGCGGCAATAACGCTGTCAATGCTTTTATAAGCCTGCGGCGCTTCTTCAAAAATCAGGGCCTTATCCTGACAAATGACTACGCTGCCAAATTCGGTCTGGCGCAGGCTGTCAGCAGTATATTTGTGCGACAGCCTGCCTTTGCATTCACCGCGCTGCCACTTCCGACCTGCGCCGTGAGCCAAGGTATTCAACGAAATTTGGCAATCTTCGGCAGGTCGGACCAGATAGCTGTAATCGCCGCGCGAGCCGGGTATCATAACCAAGCCTTTATCGGTGGGCGTTGCGCCTTTTCGGTGCAGCCAACCGGTCGTGCCGTCAATCTCGGTTTGTTCCAAAAAATTATGATGGACATCGAGCAGGCATGTTCCTTCTGCGCACCAACAGTCGAGCATTCTGGCCGCAATCAAACGGCGGTTAAGGCTGGCAAATTCAAGAGCCGTTTGATGTTCGGCTAGATAAGCTGCCGCCGCTTCGCCCTCTTCCGCCAAACCTTGATGCCCAAAGGCGGCAATATGGCGTTGCAAAATCTGCTGACCCAATCCGCGCGAACCGCTATGCACCAACAGTTGCAGATGGTTTTCATCAAAATCGGGCGGAAGCAGATCGGCGCGATAAACAGTATCAACGGTTTGCAACTCGGCAAAATGGTTGCCGCCGCCAATCGTACCTACGGCAAGGCCGTCTGAAAATTGGCGCATATCGACAGCGTCGCCTAATAAATCGACCTGTTCGTCTTTATCCAACGGCGTATCGATATTGCCCAGCTGTTTGGCGAGTTTGGCCGGTTTGAGTTTGGCTGCGCGTAAATCGGTCTGCCAAAACGCCATGCCGCAACCGATGTCGTTCCCAATCAGGGCAGGATAAAAATGGCGGTCGCTGAAAAATGCCGCACCAACCGGATAACCGCGCCCTGCGTGTAAATCCGGCATTCCGGCAACGCGTAGCATATGCGGTAATCGGGCGGTGGTTTCGAGCTGTGCGACAGCGTTGCCTTCAATCCATGTATTTGAATCGGCAATAATTTGAATATGATGGGGATAATTGCCCATGTGTTTATGCTTTCTTTAAAACGGATAGAAACCGACAACTGATGACAATAGGTATCCACCGTCTGCGAAATGTTCAGACGGCCTGGTTTCTAGCCGATAATTGTAGGGAAAGCAGCCCGAAGCGGGCGACATGGAATGCGAAAAGCGTTATCCGAAAATCAGACCGACGCTTGGGCTGCAAAGAATGTGATTGAGCAGATTGAAGTATTGCATGTCATGGCTTGCTCCTTTCTTTGCATGAAAATATTAAAAACGTTCGGATTATAGAGGGTTCATTTCCAATCATGCAAACTTACTGACATCAATCTGCCAATGATGTTACATAAATGGCAACTATTGAGAACATGATTTAGGCCGTCTGAAAACTTTTCAGACGGCCTTTTATACCCAATAATCCTTACAAAACAACGGTCGGATAAGATCCGACAACTTTCACGAAGGAAGCGCGTTCGCCCAAAAGCTGCAAGGCTTTTTGGACATTTTCATCGCTTTGATGGCCTTCGATATCGATGAAGAACAGATATTCCCACAAAACCGATTTGCTTGGGCGGCTTTCAAATTTGGTCATGGAAATGCCCAACTTGGTGAAAGGTTGCAATAACGAAGTAACGGCACCGGCACGGTTCGGCGCGGAGACGACCAAAGAGGTTTTGTCATTGCCGCTGCGGCCGGTTTCTTGATGACCCATCACCAAGAAGCGCGTGGTGTTGTTCGGTTCGTCTTCGATACACTCGGCGGCAAAACTCAACTGATAAATTTCCGCGGCAATACGTCCGGCAATGGCGGCCACATTCGGGCTGTCAGATTCAGCAACCAGACGTGCTGCTTCTGCATTGCTGGCCACGGCGATACGCTCTGCATTGGGCAGGTTGCGGCCAAGCCAGTCGTTGCATTGCGCCAAGGCTTGGGCATGGGCGAAAACTTTGGTAATGCCGCCGATTTCGTGGCTGTCTTTACGCAGCAGGTTGTGATGAATGCGGACAACCACTTCGCCACAGGCTTTTAACGCGGTTACTGCTAACAAATCCAAAGTGCGCCCCACCGAGCCTTCGGTCGAGTTTTCTACCGGCGCCACCAAATAATCGGCTTGGCGCGTTTCAACTTGTTTGAAGCAATTGTCGATGGTGGTACACGCCATGGTGTGTGCGGCGTGGCCGAAATGTTTGATGGCGGCTTGCTGGGTAAATGTCCCCTTCGGGCCTAAATAGGCAATCGTCAGCGGACGCTCTACTGCCAAACATTCGCTCATAATCTCGCGAAACAGCCGGGTAACCGATTCATCCGGCAAAGGGCCGCGGTTCAAATCCTGAATCCGGCGCAAAACGGCCACTTCCCGTTCAGGACGGTACACCGCGCCTGTCCCTTTCAATTCACCGATAGCATGCGCATGACCGGCGCGCTCGTTGAGCAAACGGAGGATTTCCGCATCGATGCTGTCGATGGCATTGCGGTGCGGCAATAATTGTTCGTCTATGGATAAAGGCATAAGCTGTCTCGCAATTTTGTGAGGGATATTTTCATTTTAACATTAAAGACCGTCTGAATTCTGTTTTCAGACGGCCTCAACACTATCTTTATCTAACTTTATCGTCTATCAGGTTTGCAAACGCCGCCAATTCCATCATAATTAAGCCTTTTGAACGACAAGGCCTATTCCATGCACTCAAACGGACTTTACACCCGTTTTCTGCCCGATGAAGAAGCAACCCTGCAACTGGGTGAAGAATGGAGCAAGCAACTCTCCGCTCCGCTGACCATCTATCTTGAAGGCGGGCTGGGTGCAGGCAAAACCACGCTGACACGCGGAATTTTGCGCGGACTGGGACATACGGGCGCAGTCAAAAGCCCGACTTACACCATTGTCGAATCTTATCCGCTGGATACATTCACCCTCCACCATTTCGACCTCTACCGCTTTACCATGCCCGAGGAATGGGAAGATGCCGGTTTGGACGAATTGTTTGCGCCCGACAGCATCTGCCTCATCGAATGGCCGCAGCAAGGTGGAGAATTCACGCCTCTGGCAGACATTACCATTACATTGACGTACACCGATAAGGGCAGAACCTGCACCTTTTCCGCCCACACAAACCAAGGCCGAAAAAGTTTAGAATCATGGTCAAATTAACTAGAAGACACATTCTCCGTCAAGGCACAGGACTATTTCTCACCCTCACGCCCGTTGGTGCCGCATTGGCCAAACCGGCCTCTCCTGCGCAATTCCTTGCCGTCCGCATTTGGCCGGCGAACGCCTACACACGCGTTACCCTTGAGAGCAACCACTCGATGAAATACCAACATTTTATGTTGGACAACCCCAGCAGGTTGGTCGTGGATATTCAAGGTGCGGAAATCAACAGCGTCCTGCAAGGCATTTCCAGCAAAGTGCTGTCTAACGACCCTTTTATCCGCAGCATTCGTGCCGGTCAAAATACGCCCAATACCGTGCGTATCGTCATCGACCTCAAACAAAGCACCCATCCGCAAGTCTTTGCGCTCGCCCCCGTCGGCAACTTCAGAAACCGCTTGGTTATCGACCTCTATCCGCACGGCGCAGATGCCAACGACCCGATGATGGCCTTGCTCAACGGCAATGTTCCCAAACAACGTCAAAATACCAATATCGCATACGACACCCCTGCCCCTAAAAACAATCGCGGCAGCGGCGGCAACCGCCGTCCCGTGATTATGATCGACCCCGGTCACGGTGGCGAAGATCCTGGCGCAATCGGCCCGAGCGGCCTCAAAGAGAAAAACGTCGTACTCTCCATTGCACGCGAAACCAAAAAACGCCTCGAGGCCTTGGGTTACAACGTATTCATGACGCGCAACGAAGACATCTTTATCCCATTGGGCGTACGCGTTGCCAAAGGCCGTGCGCGCAATGCCGACGTATTCGTATCCATCCACGCCGATGCCTTTACCAGCCCGTCCGCTCGCGGTACCGGCGTATATATGCTCAATACCAAAGGCGCGACCAGCTCGGCGGCAAAATTCCTTGCCCAAACCCAAAACAACGCCGACGCCATCGGCGGTGTACAATCCAGCGGCAACCGCAACGTCGACAACACGATTTTGGACATGACCCAAACCGCAACCCTGCGCGACAGCCGCAAGCTCGGCCATTCCGTCTTGACCGAATTGGGCAAACTCAACCAACTGCACAAAGGCCGCGTTGACGAGGCCAACTTTGCCGTCCTCCGCGCGCCGGACGTTCCGTCCATTTTGGTGGAAACCGCCTTCCTCTCCAACCCTACCGAAGAGCGGCTGCTCGGCAGCGAATCCTTCCGCCAACAATGCGCCCAAGCCATTGCCACCGGTATTCAAAAATACATCAATACCGCCGTTTTACGACGCGGTTAATGGCTTGATGAAACAAAGGCCGTCTGAAAATTTTTCAGACGGCCTTATCTTTTCAAGCAATCTATTTAACCGCACTTCCCTACCGCAGCCGGATAGACGGATACCTTCGTCTGCGTCAATGCAAACAGGTTTTCCAACTGCATTTGCGCCTGACGGTTGGCATGTTCCAAAATCTCAGCCCTACATGCGCTTTGCAATACCTGCCGTTTCGCCTCTTCCTGCACCGTCTTAAATACCGACTTATCCATAGGCAGCAAATTAAACGAGCCGGTCTGAATATCGTACACTTCGATATTTTCCAAATCCACGCTCAAAATTTCCACCGCCGGCAGGCTGATTAAGACCTTGTCGTCCACAATATTGACATTGTCCGCGCCTAACTTGTCCAAATCCAAACCAGCCAACACCTTACCGCGCACAATAAAAATACCGCTTTGTGAATCCTGCCACAGCCTGCGCCAATCCCCTTTTTTCTCCGTACGGATAATCGTATCGATATAAAATGCCGTACTTTCCAAGCGGTTCATCTGCTTAATCTGCATCAAAACCCCCTCACGGGACAAAACCTGATGTTCTTCGTTCTGACCATGCAGGGCATAAAACCAGCCGCCCGCAGCCGTCAGCGCACACAACACCAGCACGACCAATCCGCGTCCAAGCATTTTCATTTCAAACATCCCCCATTAAAATAATCATCAAAACATTCCCCATATTCTCCCAAAACCGTCAATTTCAAGCCATACCCAGGCCGTCTGAAACAATAAATTTCATTACCAAAAAGTAATAAAAATCTCAACAAACAAAGTTTGCCTTTTGGTAAATACAAGACTACAATCCATTACACACAATTCAATTTCATCTCATCATGAATACCACCGACCTGCGCCGCCACAACCTGCGGCAATGGATAACACAACACCACAACGGCCAGCAGACCAAGTTTGCCCAAGCCATTTCTATCAACCAAGGCGAGCTGTCCGCCCTACTGAAAAACAAATCTTTCGGCGAGAAAAAAGCCCGAAAAATCGAGCAGGCAGCAAATATGCCTGACATGTGGTTGGATCAAGACCACCAAGACCGCCACGCCCCTACCATCAGCCAAGAAAGAAATACCATGTCCCACATCTCCACCATCCCTGAAATCCTAGCAGACATCAAAGCCGGCAAAATGGTCATCATCACTGATGCCGAAGACCGAGAAAACGAAGGCGACTTGCTGATGGCCGCCCAATTCGTTACCCCCGAAGCCATCAACTTCATGATCAAAAACGCACGTGGCCTGGTCTGCCTGCCGATGGACGGCGAAATGGTCGAAAAACTCGGCCTGCCCATGATGACCCAAAAAAATGGCGCACAATACGGCACCAACTTTACCGTCTCCATCGAAGCCGCCCACGGCATTACCACCGGCATTTCCGCCGCCGACCGCGCCCTGACCATTCAAACTGCCGTTTCCCCATCCGCCAAACCTGAAGACATCGTCCAACCCGGCCACATCTTCCCTCTCCGCGCCCAAAAAGGCGGCGTACTCGTCCGCGCCGGACACACAGAAGCCGGCGTCGATCTGGCACAAATGAACGGTCTGATTCCCGCCGCCGTCATCTGCGAAATCATCAACGACGACGGCACCATGGCACGTATGCCCGAACTGATGAAGTTTGCCGAAGAGCACAACCTCAAAATCGGCACCATTACCGACCTCATCGAATACCGCAGCCGTACCGAAAGCCTGCTCGAAGACATGGGCAACGCACCCGTACAAACCCCGTGGGGCGAGTTCCAACAACACGTTTACGTCGACAAACTCTCCGGCGAAACCCACCTCGCCCTTGTCAAAGGCACACCCTCCGCCGAAGAAGAAACCCTCGTCCGCGTCCATGAACCCTTCAGCGTCATGGACTTCATCCAAGCCAACCCGCGCCATTCATGGTCGCTGCCCAAAGCCCTTGAGCGCATCCAACAAGCCGAAAGCGGCGTAGTCATCCTCCTGCACCGTACCGAAGACGGCGCCACCCTGCTCGACCGCACCCTGCCCAAAGGCGCCAACCAAGCCTACAAATGGGACAGCAAAAGCTACGGCATAGGCGCACAAATCCTCGCCGGCCTCAACGTCAAAAAACTGCGCGTCCTCGGCCAGCCGTCATCCTTCACCGGCCTCACCGGCTTCGGCCTCGAAGTCGTCGGCTTTGAAGAAGCTGAAAAATAATCTTGCTTGATTGATGCTCAAAGCAAATGAAACAAAAGGCCGTCTGAAAGTTTTCAGACGGCCTTTTAAGTTTATTATCCAATTCAAAAACAGCGAATATAAAAAAAGCCGACACACCTTTCCGATGTATCGGCTTTCGTTATCTGCTTAACGCTTAATTTCTGCCGGGCAATTCTTTTTCGCTCAATGGTTTGATGTACCAAATATCGCGGCAGTAGTCGGCGATGGAGCGGTCGGATGAGAAGAAGCCCATGTTGGCGATATTGATCAAGGCTGATTTGCGCCATGCGGATACGTTGCGGTAGTGTTCGTCCGCTTTGTATTGCGTGTCGATGTAGCTGCGGAAATCGGCCATCAGTTGATAGAAGTCGCCGTATGGTTGCAACACGTCGTTGTAGCGGTTTGGCTCTTCCGGAGAGAAAGTGCCTTGGCTGATTTGGTTGACGACGCGGCGCAGGTCGCTGTCTCGCTCGATATAGCTCAACGGGTCGTAACCGTTGCGGCGGATTTCTTCGACTTGTTCTACGGTGTTACCGAAGATATAGCAGTTGTCCGCACCGACTTTTTCCAAAATCTCAACGTTCGCGCCGTCCAGTGTACCCATACAGATTGCGCCGTTGAGGGCAAATTTCATGTTGCTGGTACCGGATGCTTCTGTACCTGCCAGTGAGATTTGTTCGTGCAAATCGGCGGCAGGAATGATGATTTGGGCGAGGCTGACGCTGTAATTCGGGATGTAAACGACTTTAATCAGGTCACGGATACGGGTGTCGTTGTTGATGACTTTGGCAACGTCGTTAATCAGTCGGATGATTTTCTTCGCCATGTAATAGGCGGAAGCGGCTTTACCGGCAAAGATGAACACACGCGGCTGCCAATCGAAATCCGGGTTTTCCAGGATTTTGTTGTAACGGTCGACGATGTGCATCACGTTCAATGCTTGACGTTTGTACTCGTGGATACGTTTGATTTGGATGTCGAAAAGTGCATCGGTATTAACTTTGATACCCAGCTCGGTTTCGATGTATTTGGCAAGACGCTCTTTGGCGGCTTTTTTCACTTCGCCGAATTCTGCCTGTACGGAGGCATCGTCCACTTTGTCGTTGAGCTTGGTCAGGTTGTCCAAATGCAGACGCCAGTCTTCGTCGCCCAGATGTTTGTCCAAGAATTTGGTCAGGCCCGGGTTGGCGATGTTGATCCAGCGGCGCGGGGTGACGCCGTTGGTTACGTTGGTAAAGCGTTCTGGGAACACTTTGGCAAAGTCGGCAAAGATGGATGTGGTCATCAAATCGGAGTGGATTTTTGCCACGCCGTTGACTTTGTGCGAACCGATCACGGCAAGCCATGCCATGCGAACGCGACGGCCGTGGGTTTCGTCAATGATGGATACGCGGCGGACAAAGTCGTCGTCGAAGTTACCGATGGCACGCAAGGCATTGAGGAAGTAGGCGTTGATTTCAAAGATGATATCCAAGTGGCGCGGCAGCAGACGGCCCATCAGGTCAACCTGCCAAGTTTCCAAGGCTTCGCTCATCAATGTGTGGTTGGTGTAAGAGAAAATCTTACAGCACATATTCCATGCTTCAGTCCATGCAATGCCCTCTTCGTCAATCAGGATACGCATCAATTCTGGAATAGCGAGTACCGGATGGGTGTCGTTCAAGTGGATGGCGACTTCGTCCGCCAAAGTGCGGATACTTGGGAAACGGCATTTGTGGCGGGCAACGATGTCTTGAACGGAAGCGGAAACCAAGAAGTATTCTTGTTTCAAGCGCAATTCGCGGCCGGAATCGGTAGAGTCGTTCGGATACAGAACGCGTGAGATGTTTTCGTCGCTGTTTTGTGCGCGAACGGCAGAGGCATAGTCGCCTCGGTTGAAGTCGGCAAGGTCGAACAGGTTGCCTGCGTGTGCAGTCCACAAACGCAATGGGTTGGCACATTCGCCGCCATAGCCCGGAATGATTTCATCGTATGCCCAAGCAGAAATTTCTTCGCTTGGCTGCCATTCTTTTTTGTCGCCCAAGTTCAACACTTGACCACCGAAACGGACGGAATATTGTTTGTTCGGACGGGCAAACTGCCATGCCAAATCTTGGTCGAGCCACAAATCAGGTTTTTCAACTTGTTGGCCATCCACGATTTCTTGTTTGAACATACCGTATTGGTAACGGATGCCGTAGCCCATGGCCGGAATGCGCAGGGTTGCCAAAGAGTCGAGGAAGCAGGCGGCCAGACGGCCCAAACCGCCGTTACCCAAACCCGGATCTTCTTCTTGTTCGCAGACATCGGCAAATTCTTTGCCCAGTTGCTTAAAGGCTTCTTCAAATTCGGCGTAAACGCCTTCGTTAATCAGCGCGTTGACAAACGAACGGCCGAGCAGGAATTCCATAGACAGGTAATAAACCATGCGTTTACTGTTATCAATGTGGGCGCGGCGTGTTTTGAGGAAATCTTCCGCAATCAGGTCACGCGCGGCAAGCATGGCGGCGTTGAGCCATTGGTGTGAAGTTGCCTCCTTCGGATCTACGCCCAAGATGAAAATCAGCTTGTAAACGATGGATTTACGGATGGTTTCGGCGTCCGGTTTAGGCATTACATAATCGTAACCGGAGATGGGGAGTTTTTTCTTAGCCATGGAAGCCTTTCTCTAGCGTGAGGCACTGGACAACGCGCCTGATGGTTTTATTAAAAACAACGAAACTCGGTTTTCAGACGGCCTGACAACGGCAACAGGCCGTCTGAAAGGAATGGTGCGTAGATTTGTTACAAACCAAGGAGATTATAGCGGAAAGATTCAAAAAAAGGATATATTTTTCTTTATAAAACATTTAATTAACAATTAAACCATTCATCATCTTATTGGCATTTTCAATTTATACCACTAAGCTACAAATCAGAAAATACTGACAAAATATCAAAGAGTTAATCAACCAATAGTTTAATTCTCATTTAATTTGTTTTATGTAAAATCCAAATCCCCATATGCTCAACAACACATTTCCCAGCCTCTTCGTAATTAAATTTCTCAGATGGTACGCAAGAAATTTCCCAATTGCCTTGAGGCAGGTTAAATAACTGACGACTACGTTTGGCATTGACCAACAGCAGCCATTCATCGTCCAAAACAACCTGAATTGCCTTGCTGCCCCTGTTGTGCCAACAATATTCGGTCATCGGGCTGCCATCCGCATTGAGCCATTGCACACGCTCTTTTTCCCACCAGCAATCATCTGTCAGAAGCTTGATTTGGCTGCGTACGCGTATCAGCGCTTGAGTGTAATTTTGCAACTCATGAGGCTCATTTTGCCAATCCAACCATGTAATCGGATTATCTTGGCAGTAGCTGTTGTTGTTGCCTTGCTGACTGTTGCCGAACTCATCGCCTGCCAAAAGCATGGGCGTACCGTTGGATAAAAATAAGGAGGCAAGCAGCGCTTTGGAGGTGTATTCACGATTTTGCAAAACCTCTTCATCATCGGTTTCGCCTTCTACGCCGTGGTTGTAGCTGATGTTTTCATTATGCCCGTCGCGGTTGTTTTCGCCGTTAGCTTCGTTGTGTTTTTCGTTATAGCTGACCAAATCACGCAGAGTGAAGCCGTCGTGTGCAGTAATGAAGTTGATGCTGGCGGACGGGTGGCGGCCGCTGTGGTTGAAAATATCGGACGACCCGGCCAAGCGTTCGGCAAATGCGCCCAAATTGCCGCTTTCCCATGACCAAAACGCGCGCATGTCATCGCGGAAACGGCCGTTCCATTCGGCAAAAGGTTGCGGGAAATTACCCAAGTGATAGCCGCCCTCGCCGATGTCCCATGCTTCGACAATCAGCTTCAAACCGGCCAACACAGGATCTTGATACAGGACTTGGAAAAAACGGCCGTACGATTGGAAATCGGGTTCGCGTCCCAATACGGTTCCCAAATCGAAACGAAAGCCGTCGATATGAAACTCTTCCGCCCAATAGCGCAGGCTGTCTGCCGCCCAACGGGTAACGTCGCGCCGGACAATATTGAGCGTATTGCCGCAACCCGACCAGTTTTCATAATTGCCGTAAGGGGTGTGCCAATACCATAAGGTGTTGTCGATACCGCGCTGACACAGCATCGGGCCTTTGTCGTCCTGCTCGGCCGTGTGGTTGTACACAACATCTAAAATCACTTCCAAACCTGCCTGATGCAGGGCTTTGACCGCTTGTTTAAATTCTGCCGCCGCACGTTCGGGATTGTCGGCATAAGACGGCTCAACGGCAAAATGGGAATAAGTGTTGTAGCCCCAATAATTGCTCAAGCCCATCTGCTGAAGATGGTATTCATCCAGATGAAAATGAATCGGCAGCAGCTCGACCGTCGTTACCCCCAATTCTTGCAAATAGGCCAAAACCCGTTTATCGCACAAGGCTTTATAAGTGCCTGCATACTTCAAATCAGGGAATTGCTTGGTCACCCCTTTGACATGGGCTTCATAAATAACGGTTTTGCCCCACGGTATTTCCGGACGGCAATCTTTGGCCCAATTAAATCGGCTGCGTCCGACCACGACGCTTTTCGGCGCAACGGCGGCATTGTCGCGTTCATCTTCCGGCCTGAACCATGCCATTTCTTCGGCGTTACGGTAGCTTGGTTTGCCGTCAATTTTTTTGGAATACGGGTCAATCAGCAATTTATTGGGATTGAAACATGAGCCATATTCTGCGTTTTCACGTCCATACACGCGGAAACCGTATCGCTGCCCTGCCTTAACATCCGGCACAAATCCGTAAAATACCGAACCGCGCCGCGAAGGCATCTCCAAACGGGTTTCTTTATCCTTATCAAACAGACACAATTCGACCTTTTCGGCATTGATGGAAAACAAGGTAAAATTCGAGCCCTTGCTTGTCAGGGTCGCGCCCATGGGATAAGGCTTGCCTTCCTCGATATGCCATGATTTGGCAGACATAGAATGATTCCTTGGTATGTATTTGGTTTCGTGTCCAATATAAGGCCGTCTGAAAATCTTTCAGACGGCCTTGAGTCATATTGATACCACTATCTTTTAATTTTCAGCTGATTGGGCAGGCAGGATGCCCACCCTCAAAGTTGATTTACGCTTCTTCTTTGACTGCCGCCTGATACAGGTAAACAGTTGCCAACGGCGGTACGGTCACAGACAGGGAATTTGGTTTGCCATGCGACCAAACTTCTTCTGTCTCCACCGTTGCGCCGGCAGAAACGCCGCTGCCTTTGTAATGCAGGTCGTCTGAATTGAGGATTTCGCGGTATTCGCCGGCAGAATTCACACCGAAGCGGTAACCTTCACGCACTACAGGCGTGAAGTTGCTGATGACGATAACGCGGTTGCCTTCGCGGTCGCGGCGTTCGAAGACAAAAACGGAATTATTGCCGTCGTCAGCGACCAGCCATTCAAAGCCTTCCGGCCATTGGTCAAGCTGGTAAAGCGGCGCGGTGTCTTTATAGACATGGTTCAATTCGCGTACGAAGTCTTGTACGCCTTTGTGCCAGCCGCCCTCTTGCTCCAGCAGGAACCAATCCAGTCCTTCGTTGTAGTTCCATTCTCGGCCTTGTGCAAACTCGCTGCCCATAAACAAAAGTTTTTTGCCGGGGAAGCCGTACATAAAGCCGTAGTAGGCGCGCAGGTTGGCAAATTGTTGCCAACAGTCGCCGGGCATCCGTCCGAGCAGCGAGCGTTTGCCGTGTACGACTTCATCGTGTGAAAGTGGCAGGACGAAGTTTTCGCTGTACTGGTACATCATGCCGAAGGTCATTTTGTTGTGGTGATATTTGCGGTTGATGGGATCTTCCATCATGTAACGCAAAGTATCATTCATCCAGCCCATATTCCATTTGAAGCTGAAGTTCAAACCTTCTTGGCGGGTCACATTGGCGAATGAAGTAGATTCTTCGGCAATTTCGGTCGCAGCCGGAACTTCCTCTTTCAACATGGTGTTGGTATCGCGCAGGAAAGCGATGGCTTCAAGGTTTTCATGGCCGCCGTATTGGTTCGGAATCCACTCGCCGTCTTTGCGTGAGTAGTTGCGGTAAATCATCGAAGCAACCGCGTCAACGCGGATACCGTCGAAGCCGAAACGTTCTATCCAATACAGGGCGTTGCCTTGCAGGAAGTTTTTCACTTCGTTTCTGCCGAAGTTGTAAATCAGGGTGTTCCAGTCTTGATGGTAGCCTTCGCGCGGATCGGCGTGTTCGTACAGCGCGGTGCCGTCAAACTTGGCCAGGCCGTGGTCGTCGGTCGGGAAGTGTCCGACCACCCAGTCGAGGATAACGCTGATGCCTTCGTCGTGCGCGGCTTTAATCAATGCGCGCAATTCTTCCGGCGAACCGAAACGGCTGGTCGGCGCATACAAACCGGTTGCCTGATAGCCCCATGAGCCGTCAAACGGATATTCGGAAACAGGCAGGAACTCGATATGGGTGAAGCCCATGTCTTTGACGTATGCGACCAATTCTTTGGCGAGCTGTTCGTAAGTCAGCCAGAAATTGTTTTCCGGATTGCGCTTCCACGAACCCAAATGTACTTCATAAATGCTGATCGGCGCATCAATGGCGTTGGCGCGGGCGCGGAAGGCCGGTTCTTCCACTTCGTCAGGCAAGCCGCGCACGATAGATGCCGTGGTCGGGCGTAGTTCCGCACCAAAAGCATACGGGTCGGCTTTTTCGCGCACATTGCCGTTGGCATCGCGGATTTCAAATTTGTAGAGGGCATTGAGTTTGACGGCAGGAATGAAGATGTCCCAAATGCCGTTGTCGCGGTGGAAACGCATGACGTGGCGGCGGCCGTCCCAGTTGTTGAACTCGCCGATAACGGAAACGCGTTGCGCATTGGGCGCCCAGACGGCAAAACGTACACCCTTCACGCCGTCCAACTCGGCAAAATGCGCGCCTAAAGTCTCATAAGGACGCAGGTGTTTGCCTTCGGCCAACAGCCAGGAATCCATGTCTTGCAACGCAGAGCCGAAATGATAAGGGTCTTCTTCAATCACTGGCTCGGTATCTTCGGTGTAACGGATACGCAAAGCGTAATCGGGCGCATCATCGGGCAAGACGGCCACAAAGAAACCGCGTTCATCAATTTTTTCAGACGGCACGATGAGTTCGCCGCTGCGGCGGTTCACGATATCCACGCTTACTGCGCCGGGAATCAAAACGCGTACCACTTCATCGCCCTCTGCAAGGCGGTGTCGTCCCAGATAAGCGAACACATCGCTATGGGTGGCAAGAAACAGGCTTTCGACCGTATCGCGCTCGATTTGGTCAAGTTCATGATAAGTCTTGATTTGGCTGTTTGTTTTCATGCGTACCTCGTCAATAATGGCAAGTTGGCCGCCCATGAGGCGGTGTTGTAGGAAATCTTCCAAAGAAACCGGCATTTTTTGCGCCCAGTTCGGATAGCCTTCGGTCACACCCGGGACATTCAGATTGTCAATGACGCCCAGCAGGTTTTCCAGTTGTACGGCGTAAAGCTTGCTGCGGCTCAATGCGCCGTATTTATGCAAAGCCGCCAGCAAGGTTTCATCGGCTTTTGCCGGCATTTGTACGTCTGCACCCAGACAACCGGTTTCTTTCAATTTATCCAGCAAATCGGCTTTATCGTGTTCGCGCTCATCCAAGGCCGTCTGAAAAGCGGCTGCATCAGGCAGAGTACCAAGTTTGAACATCGTATCCAAATCTTTGCCTGTCCAATAGCCAGCCAAAGGCGCAACATCGTGGGTGCTGATGACCGTAATCGCCTGCTCGGGGTATTCTTCCGGCAATTGGAAACCGTTCCAGCCCTTGCTGAAATACATTACTTTGTATGAGAACACCTGATAGCGGTTGAGCAGATGGCGGGCTTCGTCAGGTACCGTCCCCAAATCCTCGCCGATGATGACGCAACGGTTGCGCCGGCTTTCCAACGCCAAAATAGCAAACATCACTTCGGCATCGTAATGCACATACGCGCCGAAATCCGCCGTTTTACCGTTTAACACCCACCACAAACGGCACAATGCCATCACATGGTCGATCCGCAATACGCCATACAGGCGCATGTTTTCGCGCAGCAGATGGGCAAATTTTTCATAGCCCGTATGCTTCAACATCGACGGATTAAGCGGCGGCAAATCCCAATTCTGCCCTGTCGGCCCCAAAGGATCGGGCGGTGCGCCGACTGACAAGTCCATACAATAATCTTGGCGGTTTAACCAAGTATCCGCGCTGCCGCGCGCCACGCCGACTGCCAAATCGCCGTAAATGCCGAGTTTGACACCGTATTCGGCAGCGGCTTGGTTGACTTCGCGCAACTGCTCCGCACAAAGCCATTGCAACCACATATAAAAACGGATTTCACGTTCATGGCTGCGTGCGAATTTTTCTACCGCTTCGCCATCAGGCTGATGAAATTCAGACGGCCATGACTGCCAACCCACTTGCCCTGGGCGGCTGTAATACTGGTCCAAAGCCTCAAACAAACCGAAGCCCCGTAAGGCTTTGCCTTTTTCTAATACAAAAGCTTCAAATGCAGCGCGTTCATTTTCCGCAGCTTCGCAAGTATCTTGTTCAAACGCGTTAAACGCCATGTGCAGCGCATCACGCTTGCACGCCCAAACCGCGGTATAAGTCACCGTTTCCGTGATACGCAAAGCAGCGATGCGCTGACGGATTTTCGGTTGCGCCAGCCAGTTTTTCAGTTGCTCGTTATAAGTGAACGCACCGACCTTCTCAACATCCAAATAAATCGGATTGAGCCATTCGCGCGAAGAAGGGCTATACGGGCTGGCAAAGGCGGGCTTGCTGGTAAACAAAGCGTGCAAAGGGTTAATACCGACAAAATCCAGCTTTTTCTCCGCCGCATATTTCATCAGGTTCAACAAATCGGTAAAGTCGCCTATACCCCAGTTGCGCTCAGAACGCAGGCTGTACAAATGCATGGTCAAACCATTCATCCGTCCGCCATTGGCAAGCAGTTTAGGCTGATAAACCGATTCAGGCGCAACAATCAGGCGCACAAAGCAACTTTTGCCGCCGGTCTCGGCCGACAAAGTGTAATAACCGCAAGCCAGTTGGGGCAGCTTAATCCAAAGCGTATCGTTGTCGCCCGGATACAAAGTCAAGGTCTGACATTTATCTGCTTCATCAATCAATACGACTGCTTCAGCACCATGAAATTCAGACGGCATCTGTAAAGATTCTTCGCCATTTTCATGCGCAACCATCGTATTCAAATAAAGGCCGTCTGAATCCGGTTTGCTTTTATCCAAAACAGCGACAATCGATTCCAAAACTTCCGTTTTGGTCACATGATAAGTGCCGTTGATGTCGTGGTAACCTAAATCAATACCGGCCTGCACCGCCTGCTGCTCCAATGTTTCACTCATTGCATTCTGCCTGTTTTACCAATATCTGAATCTTAATACAGATTCTGCCGCACCGTGATATGTAATTCATTGTAGTCTCAAACAAACCCCATATTTCCCCGCTTGATTTGACCTGAGCCAAAATTTCCTATTTATCTGTCTTGTAAAAACTTAAAGGCCGTCTGAAAAGGAGGATTTCATTCCTTTTCAGACGGCCTTTATCATGCTTTAAGCCTGATTAGTGATGGTGATGACCGTGCGGACCATGTACGTGACCGTGGGCAATTTCTTCCTCGGTCGCATCGCGCACGCCCTCAACAGTCGCTTTGAACAATACTTTCATACCGGCCAAAGGATGGTTGCCGTCCACCACGGCTTTGCCGTCGGCAACATCGGTTACACGATAAATCAATACATCACCGGTTTCCGGATCATCGGCTTCAAACATCATGCCGACTTCGACTTCAACAGGAAACACGCTGACATCTTCAATACGCACCAGATCAGGATCTTGTTCGCCGAAAGCATCATCGGGCGACAAAGCCACTTCGACGGTATCGCCTACATTTTTGCCGTGCAACGCTTCTTCCACCAAAGGGAAAATACCGTCATAACCGCCATGCAGGTAAGCAATCGGCTCTTCGGTTTTGTCCAACAGCTGGTTGTTGGCATCGTACATTTCATAATGCAGGGAAACTACGGAATTTTTAACAATAGACATCATGCCGTCCTTAATCAATATTTAAAAGTTACGCTACGGTTATTCTATCACAGCCGCAACCAAACAATCGGCTTGCTTTAATAAATACCCCATTCAAATGCGACAAAAAGATAAAAGCCTATATAAAAAAGCAAAATCAAATGATTTCAATAAGCAGAAGTTGCTTTTTCACAACACAAAGTGATTAAATTACAAAAAACTTCCCCAAAGCAAAAACATTCCAAACCCTTAAAACCAATAACAAATAAAACCACACAACCAATTGAATATAATATGTTTTTAAAATCTTCATCAATAATGAATATTTTCAGATGATTTTTCGCGCGCCAATATGATTTACATTATTTTCACTATTTTCGTATTGATTTTAGCCGGCAAACGGTTACGCAACGTTGCATTGACCTATCCCGTGGGGCATAATATCGAAAAATTCAGCAATGAATTTCTACTGTATAGGCCGTCTGACGGCTATTTTTAGTTTAAATCGATTTAAAAAAGGTTCTTAAAAATGAAAAAATCTCTGTTCGCTGCTGCTTTGTTGTCTTTAGCTTTGGCCGCTTGTGGCGGTGCTGATAAAGCTGCTGAAACTGCCGCTTCTGCTGCTTCTGAAGCCGCTGCTTCTGCTACTGAAGCTGCTGCTTCTACTGCTGATGCCGCTGCTTCTGCCGCTACCGAAGCTGCTGCTTCTGCTACTGAAGCTGCTGCGTCTGCTACTGATGCCGCTGCTTCTGCCGCTTCTGAAGCTGCTAAATAATATTCTTTTGAATATAAAAAAAGCAGGATACCATTGCGTATCCTGCTTTTTTACATTCCTCTCACTCCCCTTCCCGACTTTTCCGCCTGACTGCCATGCACCTTCACGACCGTTTTGCTGAGTTTCTTTCCGCCTCTGAAATCATCGAAGCCACTCCGGCCTTGTTAAACGACCAACGCCGCCGTTTTGTTTCTTCGCCGGATATTGTCTTACAGCCGAACTCTGTCGAAAGCGTGCAGAAAATCATGCGTTTCTGTTTTGAAAACCGCATCCGCGTCACCCCGCAAGGCGGCAATACCGGATTATGCGGCGCAACGGTAACCACCGAAGGCGTACTGCTCAACCTCTCCAAACTCAACCGCATCCGCGATATCAACCTTGCCGACAACAGCATGACGGTTGAGGCCGGCGTAATTTTGCAAAATGCCCAAAAGGCAGCAGACAAAGCAGGACGACTGTTTCCGCTCAGCCTTGCCAGCGAGGGCTCTTGCCAAATCGGCGGCAATATCGCCTGCAATGCAGGCGGTTTGAATGTCTTGCGTTACGGTAGCATGCGTGATTTGGTATTGGGTTTGGAAGTCGTTTTACCCAACGGCGAACTGGTTTCCCACCTTCAGCCCCTACACAAAAACACGACCGGCTACGACTTGCGCCATCTTTTTATCGGCAGCGAAGGAACATTAGGCATCATTACCGCCGCCACACTCAAACTCTTTGCCCAGCCCAAAACCAAAGCGACCGCATGGGTAGGCCTAGATGATATTGAATCTGCCGTCTCGCTTTTGACCGCTGTGCAAGGCCATTTTGCCGAACGCTTGACCAGTTTCGAGCTGATCAGCCGCTTTGCCCTCGATTTATCTTCGGAATTCAGCCAACTCAAAAAGCCTGCCGATGCGGAATGGCATATTTTGATTGAACTTGCCGACTCTGTTCCCGACGCAGGTTTGGATGAAAAGCTTGCCGAATTTCTCTATCAAAACGGATGGGAAAACAGTATCTTGGCGCAATCCGAGCAAGAACGCTCCGATTTGTGGACCCTGCGTGAAAATATTTCCGCCTCCCAACGCAAACTCGGCACCAGCATCAAACACGATATCGCCGTCCCTATCGCCCAAGTAGCCGCTTTTGTCCGCCAATGCGCGCCTGCCTTGGAAACCCGTTTCCCCGGCATACAAATTGTCTGCTTCGGACATTTAGGCGACGGTAGCCTGCATTACAATACATTCCTGCCCAACGTATTGAGCAACGAAGCCTACCAATACGAAGATGCCGTCAATACCATTGTTTATGAAAACATCCTTGCCTGCCACGGCACGATTGCCGCCGAACACGGCGTAGGCATCATCAAAAAACATTGGCTGCCCCGAGTGCGTACACAGGCCGAACTTGCTCTGATGCATGCCATCAAAAATCAGCTTGACCCTTACGGCATTATGAATCCGGGAAAACTCCTTCCTTCTTTGGATTAACCAATACAAAAAGGCCGTCTGAAACATTTCAGACGGCCTTTTATCTTATCCAAACTATTTTAATGCCGTTTTCCAGTCCAATCCGCCCAATGACGGTACCTGTATCACTTCGTTGGTATCCAAATTGACCGCTGTCAGCTCTCCGCCCCACAACGCACCGGTATCCAAAGCAATTACTTGGTCTGTGTTAACGTAGCCCAACGACGACCAATGCCCGAACACGGTAATATAATCCAAATTCTGCCTATCAGGCGCTTTAAACCAAGGGCGCAGGTAAAGCGGCATTTTCTTCAAAGTGGATTTATATTCGTAATCCAATTCGCCTTTGTACGTCAGCGCACGCATACGGGTAAAGACATTGACAATCATCCGCAGGCGCTCGTAGCCGGTCAAATCATCCGTCCACGCAGTCGGCTTGTTGCCGTACATTTTGCCAAAAAATTTTCTGTATTTTTTACCTTGCAATTCAGCCTCGGCTTCACGGGCAAGGCTTTCGGCCTTATCAACCGACCATTGCGGCAAAATACCGGCATGCACCATCACATGCCTGTTGCCGCGCACCAAAAGCGGTTGATGACGCAGCCAGTCCAATAGGGATTGACTCTCGGGATGGGTCAAAATCGGCTCAACCGTATCGCTGCGCTTGAGCGTGCCTTCACCGCAACCGACTGCCAAAAGATGCAAATCATGATTACCCAAAACCATTTGCACACTGCTGTCGTGTTCTTTGGCAAATTTCAAGGTTTCCAATGATTTCGGGCCGCGATTGACAATATCTCCGACCAGCCAAAGGGTGTCCGTACCATGATTAAAGCCGATTTTGGCAAGCAGCAAAGTCAGTTCGTCAAAGCAGCCTTGAATGTCTCCGATTGCGTAATGTGCCATTATTATTGTTTTCCGTTGTTATTCTTTTCAGACGGCCTCAAGCCCAGCTCAGGCCGTCTAAAACATCAATTATGCGTTTAAAACCAATACTGCTTCCGCTTCAACCTGAACGCCTTTAGGCAGGCTGGCCACACCAACTGCCGCACGCGCAGGGAAAGGTTGCTCGATAAATTCAGCCATCACTTCATTAAACACTGCAAAGTTGGCCAAATCAGTCAAATAAGCATTGAGTTTGACGATATCGTTCAAAGAACCGCCGGCCGCTTCGGCTACGGCTTGCAGGTTTTTAAATACTTGCACGGCTTCGGCACGGAAGTCACCATTACCGACCACAGTCATTGTGGCCGGATCCAAAGGAATCTGACCGCTCATATAAACCGTATCGCCTGCGCGGACTGCTTGGCTGTATGCACCAATTGCGGCAGGGGCTTTGTCAGTATGGATAATGGTTTTAGACATGATATTCTCCTCAAGTAGAAATGTCAGAAACAGGTGGAAGCTTCGAATTTTACTTTCAACAGAAATACGTTTCAATAAAAGCATTCAATTAATGCGTTTAGCCCGTCTTGTTCTTCCTCGATTTTAAACCTACAATCCCACACATTATTCATTTCAAAGCCGAAATTATTATGTTTTTTGTCTTATCCCCAGCCAAAAACCTCAACGAAAAAGACCCCTCCCCCGTCAGCAGCTTTACCCAGCCCGACCTTCTGCCCGAAGCAGAAATCCTGATGCAGGAGTTGCGTCAGCTTGCCCCTCAACAAATCGCCGAGCTGATGCACGTTTCCGACAAAATAGCCCTGCTCAACGCCGAACGCAATGCCGTATGGCACACGCCGTTTACACCTGAAAACGCCAAGCAGGCCGTATTTATGTTCAACGGCGACGTCTATGAAGGTATCGCCGCCGATACACTCAAGCCGGAGCAAATCGAATACCTGCAACAACACGTCCGCCTGCTCTCCGGCCTATACGGCGTACTGCGCCCGCTCGACTTGATGCAGCCCTACCGCTTGGAAATGGGCACGGTCTTTGCCAACTCGCGCGGTAAAAACCTCTACGAATTTTGGGGCGATAAAATTACCGACCTGCTCAACCAAACACTGAAGCAGGCCGGTAGCAACGTTTTAATCAACCTCGCCTCACAAGAATATTTCAAATCCGTCAACACCAAAAAACTCAACGCACGCCTGATTACGCCGATTTTTAAAGACGAGAAAAACGGCAAATACAAAATCATCAGCTTCTACGCCAAGCGTGCGCGCGGTTTGATGGTGCGCTACGCGGCAGAACACGGCATTACCGAGCCTGAAATGCTCAAAAACTTCGACTACGAAGGCTATTCATTCAATGAAGCAGCTTCAAACGAAGCCGAATGGGTATTCATGCGTAAAGAACAATCTAAATAAAAACAGAATCCTAGATATTTTTTCTAAAATACCTCTTGGCAAAGGCCGTAAGTTCCATTAGTATTACGGCTTCAAGAACGGAAGCGTGGCAGAGCGGTTTAATGCAACGGTCTTGAAAACCGTCGAGGGTTGATAGCCCTCCGTGAGTTCGAATCTCACCGCTTCCGCCATTCTTGATATTTTTTATCCAGTAAAAATGAAATGCGAGACTTGATGATTCAAGTCTTTTTTTATTTTCAAATCCAAAGAATACCCAAGGGCCGTCTGAAACTTTCTATAACGCAGTTTCAGACGGCCTAAAACCTTTAAAACTCCCCCAAATCCCTAAAGTCCTACCCAGACATTTAGGAATTTGAGGGATTTTTGCCAAGGTCTCCGCTTTTCTAATCTTTGCCGTCAATGGTATCTGCCTACCCATCACCAATGCGGAATTTTTGCTCAACCATGTGGGGCTTTTCCTATGCCGACGCGATCGTGCATTTTGCCTCAGAGCCGTGTGCTGCCGTATCATTTGCGGTAGGGTTTGCTGCATATTCTGAGCTGTTGCCAAAGAGTACTGCCGTTGCTTTTATCTTGGAGAAGGTCGCGGTAAACGGCATTATGATGGGGTGTCATTCGATGATGGTGTGGTGGTAGGACAGGTCTTGAATGTGATATCGTTCTTCTTGGGTCAGTTGAGTGTCGCTCAGGGTAATCTTTCTTATAGGAAAGGCTGTATGCTGCTACATACCGAACTTTTCCGTTATGGAAAGTTTGCCCTTCAAATCCGAATCTGCTGGCCTCTATTTATCATTATTTAATCGCTACAAGGATATTTAAATGAAACGGGAAACCATTGCCCTGCATGCAGGCTATCAATCCGAACCAACTACCAAATCCGCTGCTGTCCCCATTTACCAAACCACTTCCTACACTTTCGACAACACGCAACACGGCGCAGACTTGTTCAACCTTGATGTAGCGGGCAATATCTACACCCGTATGATGAATCCGACCACTGCCGTTTTGGAAGAACGCGTTGCCCGTTTGGAAGGCGGTATCGCCGCATTGGCTGTCGCCAGCGGTATGGCGGCAATTACCTATGCCGTTCAAACCTTGGCTGAAGCAGGCGACAACATCATTGCAACCAAAACCCTCTACGGCGGCACATACAATTTCTTTGCTCACAGCCTGCCGCGCCAAGGCATAGAAGTACGCTTTATCGATCCGGCCAAACCCGAAGAAATCGCCGCCAATACCGACAGCCGCACCAAACTGGTGTATTGCGAATCTATCGGCAATCCTGCCATCAATGTCGTTGATATTCCAGCATTCGCCCAAGCCGCGCACGCTCAAGGGCTACCACTAATGGTGGACAACACCGTTGCTACGCCTACATTGTTCCGCCCGATAGAACACGGAGCCGACATTGTTATCCAATCTCTGACAAAATACATCGGCGGCCACGGCACAACGATTGGCGGTGCCATTATCGACGGCGGCAAATTCCAATGGGCAGGCAATCCGCGTTTTGAAAAAACCTTCAATCAGCCTGATCCGTCTTACCACGGCGTAAACTACTGCGAACATTTTGGTGCGGCAGCCTATATCGCCCGTGCCCGTGTCGTCCCATTGCGTAATACCGGTGCCGCCCTGTCTCCGCACAGCGCATTTTTACTGCTTCAAGGTTTGGAAACCCTCGCCCTGCGTATGGAACGTCATTGCGAAAACGCCCTAAAAGTAGCCGAATTCTTAAAGAAACATCCGCGGGTCGAATGGGTGAACTATCCTGCACTGCCTGACAGTCCGTATAAAGCTTTGATTGACCGCGACTACGGCGGAAAAGCCTCAGGTTTGCTGAGTTTTGGTATTAAAGGCGGTCGTGAAGCCGGCGCGAAATTCATTGACGCACTGCAACTCTTCCTGCGTTTGGTGAATATCGGCGATGCCAAATCGCTGGCTACCCATCCTGCCACAACGACCCACCGTCAGCTTGACGATGCAGAACTCGCCGCAGCAGGCGTCAGCCCCGACATGGTACGCCTGAGCGTGGGTATCGAGCATATCGACGATTTGCTTGCCGACTTGGCGCAGGCATTGGATGCCGTACAGGCATAAGCAATCGCTCATTAGATGAAAAAAGCCTCCGCTTAAAAAGGCCGTCTGAAAATTTCTTTTCAGACGGCCTTTTCCTTTTCTACAAATCAAATGCGGCGTTAATCAAACGTTTGGTGTAATCGTTTTGCGGATGGTGGAAAATCTGATCCGCGCTGCCGTACTCAACCATTTCGCCCTGCTTCATCACGATCACATTATCGCTAACGGCGCGCACGACAGACAAATCATGACTGATGAACATATAAGTCAGGCCGTATTTCTTTTGCAAATCGCGCAAAAGCTCGACTACTTTGGATTGTACGGAACGGTCAAGTGCAGAAGTCGGCTCGTCCAAAAGAATGAATTTCGGGCGCAGGATAACGGCGCGTGCAATAGCTATACGCTGACGCTGGCCGCCGGAGAATTCATGCGGATAACGGTTGAGCGCGTCAAGCGGCAGGGACACTTCCTTCATGACTTCCAAAACGCGCTGGATACGTTCTTTTTTAGTCATCTCAGGATGATGAACCGTCAAACCTTCACCAATAATTTCACCAACTGTAAGGCGTGGGGAAAGCGAACCGAACGGATCTTGGAACACAATTTGCCGTTGCGATTTCAGACGGCATGCTTCCTCGGCTGTATAGTTTTTCAGGTCTTTGCCTTCAAAGAAGATATGGCCGGTATAAGGCAGCATCTGCATGACGGCTTTGCCCAGCGTGGATTTTCCGGAACCGGACTCGCCGACAACGCCCAATGTTTCCCCTTCTTTTATTTTGAGGCTGATGCCTTTGACGGCGTCGAAAGTTTTGAGCGGCTTGCCAAAAAAGCTTTGCTTCAATACGAAAGAAACATTGACATTATCGGCATCGATTAACACACCGGCGTTGTTTTCTTCCGGCTCTTTCATGCCTTTGGGAATGGCATTGATGAGTTCGGCGGTATATTCGTGCTTCGGATGGGCAAAAACTTCTTTGATTTTGCCGCGCTCGACAATTTCGCCGTTACGCATGACGCAGACGGTTTTGGAATAGTGTTCCGCCAAACCCAAATCGTGGGTAATGAAGATAATCGCCATGCCCATTTGCTGTTGCAAATCGTGGAGCAAATCGAGAATCTCGGCTTGAATGGTTACATCCAAAGCCGTGGTCGGTTCGTCGGCAATCAGCAGGTCAGGTTCATTAATGAGTGCCATGGCAATCATGATGCGTTGCAGCTGGCCGCCGGAAAACTCGTGTGGATATTGTTTCATGCGGCGTTCGGCTTCTTTGATGCCCACACGCTCCAACAATGCCAATGCCTTCAGCCCTGCTTCTTTGCGGCCGAGCTTTTTATTGTGCACACGCGCCGCTTCAATCAGTTGCGCACCGATACGCATAAACGGATTGAGCGAGGTCATCGGCTCTTGGAAAATCACGCTGATGCGGTTGCCGCGCAAATCACGCAGGGTTTTCTCATCGGCATCCAAAATGGAAATGCCGTCAAAAGTAATGCGCGAATCTTTGCCATAACGGGCAAACTTTTCAGGCAACAGGCGCATAACGGACATAGATGTTACAGACTTGCCCGAGCCGGACTCGCCGACCAAAGCCAATGTTTCGCCCTCTGCCACTTTAAAGCTGACATTACGCACGGCGTGCACGTTTTTTTCATGCAATTCAAAATTGATGTCCAGATTTTCTACAACCAGTAACTGTTTTGTCATTTTGATTATCCTTTTGGTTGTGGTTTAGCGGTCTTTCGGGTCGAGCGCATCGCGCAGGCCGTCGCCGATAAAGTTGAAACAGAACAAAGTGGTTACCAAGAAGAAACTCGGCACGAGCAGCTGCCATGGTGCGGCTTCCATCGAAATTGCGCCTTCTTGCAGCATCGAACCCCAACTGGTCATCGGCTCTTGCACACCCAAGCCCAAGAAGCTCAAGAAGGATTCAAACATAATCATGCCCGGTACCAGCAAAGAGGCATACACCATCACCACACCCAAAACATTCGGAATAATGTGGCGCGTTACGATTTTACGTTTTGCCACGCCGCTCACACGTGCCGCTTCGACAAACTCTTTATGCTTCAAGCTCAAGGTTTGGCCGCGCACGATACGCGCCACGTCCAGCCAAGACACCAAACCCACGGCGGCAAAAATCAAAAGCAAGTTGCGGCCGAAGAATGTGGTCAGCAGAATGACGAAAAACATAAACGGAAACGCGTTCAAAATTTCCAAAAAGCGCATCATCAGCGAATCGAGCTTACCGCCGATAAAGCCGGCAATCGCGCCATAAAGCGTACCGATGACAACAGCCACCAATGCGCCGGCCACACCGACCAGCAAGGAAATACGTCCGCCGGTTGCCGCACGCGACAGCAAATCACGGCCGAGCAAGTCCGTACCCAGATAGTGATGAGTAGAAAGGGACGGCGGAATCTGCATATTGTCCCAGTCGGTGAAGTCGTAGGTGTAGCGGACAATCCATGGTGCCACAATCACAAAAATACTGATCAGCAACAGGATAATAATGCTGTACACCGCCGCTTTGTTTTGTTTAAAACGCCGCCATGCGTCGCTCCACAGGCTTTTGCCGTGCACTTGGGCGTATTCTGCTGCCTCTGCGAGGGCCTGAGTCTGCTTCTTTTTGAATAACATAATGTTCTCTCTCGCTTTTTATTCTTTCTTCAGGCCGTCTGAACGTTTCAGACGGCCTTTGCGCAAATGGGATTAATAACGGATTTTCGGGTCAATAATGGCATACAGAATATCGAGGATGGCGTTGAACAAAATGGTCATAATGCCCACCAAAATCGTCAAACCCAAAATCATGCCGTAGTCGCGGTTGAGCGCGCCGTTGACAAATAATTGTCCGACGCCGGGAATACCGAACACGTTTTCAATCACAATGGAGCCGGTAATGATGCCAACGAATGCCGGGCCTAAGAAAGAAACAATCGGCAGCATGGCGGGACGCAGCGCATGGCGCAGGATGATGCGGCTCATGGGCAGGCCTTTGGCGCGTGCCGTACGGATAAAGGGGCTGTTCAATACTTCAATCATCGCACCCCGCGTAATCCGCGCGATACTGGACACATAACCGATGGACAAAGTAACGACAGGCAGAATCAAATTCATCAGTGCGCCATCGTTCCAGCCGCCTGCAGGCAGCCATTGCAGTCTGACAGCAAACACCAGCACCAATACCGGCGCCATCACAAAACTGGGAACAACGATACCGGTCATCGCGCCGCTCATTAGCGAATAATCCAGCCAGCTGTTTTGTTTTAAGGCGGCGATGATGCCGATAAACATGCCGAAGATGGCGGCAATCAAAAAGGCGTAGAAACCAAGTTCTGCCGATACTGGCAGGGATTGGGCAAGCAACTCATTAACGCTGAAATCTTTATATTTGAACGACGGCCCCAAATCCCCCTGCGCCAACTGCTTGAGGTAGTGGAAATATTGGAGGTACATCGGGTCATTGAGGTGGTATTTGGCTTCGATGTTGGCCATGACCGCAGGCGGCAAATTGCGTTCGCCTGTGAACGGGCTGCCCGGTGCAAGCCGCATCAGAAAAAACGATACGGTAATCAACACCAGCATGGTCGGGATGGAAGCACATATCCGTTTGATGATGAATTTCAACATAATCAGGCTGTCCTGTCTGAACATACCGGACTCGTGAAAACAAAGCTGACCTGAAGCGGAAATCGGATGAATGGCAGCAGGCGTCTGTAACGTCGCCGCGCCGGTTTCTCTCTCTATTCCGACCGGGTTATTGTTTTTATTCGGAGTCGGGTAAGGTTTTTTAGTTTTTAGATAATTGTTGTGATAAGGCCGTCTGAAACTTTGTATCCGCCGTTTCAGACGGCCTTTCACGTTAACGCGCCAAAGGTTTGGTGCGTTCAATCAGCCATGCTTTGGCCGCGCCTTCTGTCAAAGGCTCGAGACGGCGGCGCACTTCGGCGTGATATTGGTTCAGCCATTCGATTTCGCTGCCGGTCATCAGTTTGGTATCGATCAGGCGCGTATCGATTGGACAGAGGGTAACGGTCTCAAAATACAGGAATTTGCCGAACTCGGTTTCCTCTGGGTTTTCAACCGGACGGTTGATTACCAGGCTTTCGATACGGATACCCCATTTGCCCGGACGGTAAAGACCCGGCTCGTTGGAAGTCAGCATGCCTGACTTCATCGCGTGATGCGGTTGCGGCACGGCGGCAACGGCAATGCTTTGCGGACCTTCATGCACATTGAGGAAATAGCCCACGCCATGACCTGTACCGTGACCGTAATCACATTGCGCCTGCCAGAGTGATTTACGACAGATGGCATCAATCATCGGGCCTTTGATGTTTTCAGGGAAAATGGTTTCCGCCAGAGAAATATGCGCTTTCAACACCAAAGTGTAATCGCGCTTCATGGCCGCACTCGGATTGCCGACAGGCACCACACGCGTGATGTCGGTCGTACCGCCCCAGTATTGGCCGCCGGAGTCAATCAGCAGCATACCGTCGCCTTTGATTTTGCTGTTGTTTTCCGGTGTCGCGCTGTAATGAGGCAAGGCGGCATTGGCATTGTAGCCGGCGATGGTGTCGAAACTTGGCGAAATAAAGCCGGGACGTTGGCTGCGGTGTTTATAGAGCATGCCGTCGATGTCCAGCTCGCTCAATTCGCCGCCGTCTGCCAAGATTTGTTCAAACTCGGCAAAGAAGCCGCACAATGCCGCGCCGTCTTCCGCCATGGTATTGCGGATATGGGTAATGTCGGCATCGGATTTGACTGATTTGAAGAATGTACTTGGGTGGATGGCTTCAATCAAACGGACGTCTTCAGGCAGGCGGCGCAAAGTACCGACAGCGGTTTTGTTCGGATCAATCAGCAATGCGCCCTTAACGCCTGCCAAATAGTCCGCCGCTTGCGCATAAGGCAATACTTCAAAACCTGCCGCTTTCAAAGCTTCGGCAGATTCGGCTTTCAGACGGCCTGCATCGGTAAACAATACGGCTTTGTCTTGACTGATAAACAGATGGGACAAGAACACAGGGTTGAACGGCACATCATCACCGCGCAGATTGGTAATCCAAGCAATGTCATCCAAAGAAGAAACCAAATGTGCATCTGCGCCCTGCTCTTTCATGGCCGTACGGATACGGGCCAGTTTTTCGGCCGCAGTTTCGGAAACGTAGTCGGGATGGTGAACGTAGATTTCCGGAGTCGGCAATGCAGGACGGTCGTCCCATACTTCGTCCAACAAAGTTTCAGGATATTCGAGGCGGATGTTTTTGGCGGCAAGTGCCTGTTTCAAACCGCGCTCGCCGCTGAGTGCGAACATATCGGCAGGCGCGCCGACGACGGCGCCCTCGGGCAGATTTTGTGCCAACCATTCGGTATAAGGCGCATCAACGCCCATTTTTTGCAGCTCGATGCCGTTTGGCGCAAGCTGTTGGCCAGCCTGTTCCCAATAGCGGCTGTCGGTCCACACGCCTGCTTTATCGGCGGTTACCACCAAAGTGCCGGCCGAACCGGTAAAGCCGGAAAAATCGCGGCGTGCCTGCCAATGCTCGGGCAGGTATTCGGAAAGGTGTGGATCGGCGGAAGGAATGACAAACGCGTCCACGCCATGTTTTTTCATGGCTTCGTGTAAAGCGGACAAACGTTGTTGTACAGATTTCATGTGTTATGTCTCCTGTTGTTTCAGACGGCCTCTGTCATTAAGGCCGTCTGAAAACTTGTACTGTCTATAATCAATCTATTTTTTCGGTGCGAACGACCAGCTCTTGACCGTGTAGTTCCGCAAAGGGTCTTTGTCGGAATAGCCGATAATATCGGGTTTGACCATACGCACTTCAACCTGATGATACAGCGGAATCAGTGCAGCGTCTTCTTGAAGCTGCTTCTCCGCATCGGCATAGAGCTGGCTGCGCGCTTCCTTGCTGACACCATCTTTCAGCGTATTGTTCATAAATGTATCAAACGCCGCGCTTTTGTAGCGGAATGCATTGTTTGAGTTGTTGGATTTCAAGATATTGAGCATGCCCGCCGGATCGTTGAAATCGGAACACCAGCCGCTGAACGAAACCTTGAAATTGCCTTGCGCGCGCGTATCCAAATAAGTTTTCCATTCCTCGTTGGACAAAGTCGGACGGATAAACGGAATGGCGGCTTTCCACACCGACTGCACGGCAGTAATTTGTTTTTTGGACGCTTCGCTGGTGCTGTACAAAATATCGAACTCAAGCGGATGGTCATCGTTGTAGCCTGCTTCGTTCAACAGTTTGCGCGCGGTTTCGATGCGTTTTTCAGGCGTCCACTCTTTCCACTCAGGATAAACGGGAATCACGCCCTGCATTTGCGGCGGCGTCAATTGGAACGCAGGCGTATCGCCGCGGCCGCCCACTTTAACGACAATGTCGCGGCGCGTCAGCATATTGAGCGCCTTGCGGACGCGCGGATCATTAAACGGCGCCGCTTCGTGGTTCGGCTCCAAATACCAGCTGCACAAAGAAGTCGTGCGTCTTACTTGGCCTGGAAACTCAATATCCGCCACTTTGACCTGATCGCTGGGAATGCCGTAAGTCACATCAATTTCATTGGCGCGATAACGGTTGTACTCGCCGCTGCCTGACAGAAAAACCGCCTTTGGAATGGCCACTTTGTCTTTATCGTAATAATTGGGATTACGTTCCATATTGATGTGGCTGTTGACTTTCCAATCCGTTAACAGATAAGCGCCACTGGAAACATAATGACCGGGCTGCGTCCACTTATTGCCGTATTTTTCGACAGTGGCGCGATGAACTGGGAAAGTGAATTGCTGAATCAGCATATCGGGGAAATAAGGTACCGGCGCAATCAGCGTAAATTGCAGGGTTTTTGCGTCCAACGCCTTGACACCCAATGTCTCAGGCTTGGCTTTGCCGTTTAATATATCTTCCGCATTTTCCACTTGGGCATCGACCAAATAGCTGCCGAAAGGTGCGCCGGTGGCTGGATCGGCAAGACGGCGAAAGCTGTACACGAAATCTTCGGCGGTAATCGGATCGCCATTGCTCCATTTGGCATCACGCAGATGGAAGGTCCAAATACGCTCGCCCTCGCTCTCCCATTTTTCCGCCAAAGCAGGAATGGTTTTACCTTCGGCATCCGTACCGACCAAACCATCCATCAACTGACGGATAATCGCACCGGCCGCCATATCGCCACTCATTTGAGGATCCAGCGTACCCGGCTCAACACCGTTGCTGACCACCACGCGCTCATAATCGGTACGTTTAAACTCAGGAGCAGGCTTAACATCGCGGCTGCACGCCGACAATGCGAATACGGCAGCCAATGATGCAGCCAACAGCGGATAGGTTTTTCCGGCCATATTTCATTCCTTCTTTTGGGTATTCTTCTTTTTCAGACGGCCTAATTATTCAAACTACACTCAACTACATTTATTTAGAAGTTCTCCAGCATAGTTAAATCATCTATTTCAAACCATGAAAATAGTGTTTTAAACCACATATTCCATCGAAATAATAATAGCCGTCTAAGATTGTCGGCAAATTAACACAAAAATACGTAACTGAAAACTATTTTTCAATTTATCCTACGATAAGTTACAAATGTATTGATTTTTTATGATTTGTCAAATAAGATTATCCGAACTCTTTCGCCATAAGCAAGAAAAAGACATAAAAAGGAGAATCAAATGAAGAAGTTATCTTACTTTATTGCCACTGCCCTCATAGGCTCTTCCATAAGCGCCGCCCACGCCGAACCTAAAATGAGCGGCACCATCTACATCATGACCGAGGTCGAACACAACAATAAAACCAGTGTAACCTCTACAACCATTTCCGATAAAAGTTCCAGTCTTTATCTCTCCGATGAAGTACGACTCAACAACGACTTATGGCTGAAATGGCAACTTGGCTCCTTTATTTACTTCGATTCCGACCGCTGGGGCGGCTGGGGTACTGCCGACTCATACGTCGCGCTCAACAGCTACAAAAACCTCGGCACCGTCAAAATGGGCTACATCAGTACGCCCATGAACAGCATTTATCTGAACCCGTTCGACACCAACAGCCCGATTTTGGAGTTCGGCAAAATTTCCCGCTTCGGCCAACGCCGTGTTTCCATGGCTTATGAGTCGCCTTGGAAAAACGGCTTCCAATTCAAATTCAACGTTTCCCCCGGTTCCAATGCCGCGCGCAATAACAACAACTGGAATCCGGACAAAAAACGTGACGGTGACTGGGTCTTCGGCTGGGGTGTGGACTACTACCACCCCAACAACGGCTTTAACGCGCACTACGCTGCCGAATACGCACCCAACGACTCTCCGACCGAAACCAAAGACTTCCAAGCCCACGCATTCATGGCCGGATACAGCAAAGACAAAATCTCCGTCGATGCCGCGTTCCAATACGCCAAAAATACTTGCGACGGCTTTAGCTGCTGGGGGCCATGGGAGGAGGAGAAGAATAGTATAAAAATAAAACACGAAGACAAAGAAATCAACAACACCAAAGAATTTATGGTGTCGGGTTCATATAAAATCGGCAATTTCAAACCTCAAATCGGCTTTGCCTACGGTAAAAGCTCTATCGGCGAAGACTACAAACACGTCGCCGTCAGCACCGATTACAGCTTCTCCAAACGGACAACTGCCACACTCGGCGCCGGCTGGTTGAAAGAAAACGTCAATCCGAAATACGAAGAAGATTTGCCGAAAAAATCTTCTTACGCCGTGGGCATGGTATTCAAACACCGCTATTAATGCCTGACAGATTAAAGGCCGTCTGAAACAATTTGTTCAGACGGCCTTTTCTACATCCTATAATTAAACTTGCAGCCCACCTTAAAAATCATTACATTGCCCACACTCAAGCAACAAAAACGTCATCATGAACGCCCACCGCACCCTCATCATCTCCGTTTTTATCGTCGCCAGCTGCGGCCTCGCTTATGAGCTCATCATCGCCGCGCTCGCAAGCTATCTTTTGGGCGACAGTATTTTGCAGTTTTCCTCCGTCATCGGGCTTTATCTGTTTTCAATGGGTATCGGTGCCCACCTGACCCAATACATCAAAGATAAAGACGTGTTGCACCGCTTTATCGAAATCGAACTTCTGGTCGGCATCATCGGCGGTATTTCCGCACTGGCATTATTTGTGGCCTTCGGTTTATCCGCCGCCCCGTTCCGCACCCTGCTCTACGCTTTTGTACTGATTGTCGGCATGGTTGTCGGCATGGAAATTCCTTTGGTCATGCGCGTGTTAAACCAAAAAGGTGCGGAATTTAAAGAACTCGTTTCCAAAGTATTGACCTTCGACTACTTGGGCGCACTCGCCGTTTCCCTGCTCTTCCCGCTCCTCCTCGCACCCAAACTCGGCATGGCGCGTTCCGCCCTTTTGTTCGGCATCCTCAACGCCGCCGTTGCCTACCTGACCGCGCGCGTATTCAAAGCCGAGCTACCCCGCTACCGCGCCATCCGCCTGCGCGCGCTGATTGTCTTGTCCGTCCTCGCCGCCGCCTTCGCCTACGCCGACCGCATCTCATTCAAAGCCGAACAAAGCTATTTCGGCGATCCCGTTGTCTATCAAAGCCATTCGCCCTACCAACGGCTGGTCGTGACCCGCTGGAAAGACGACACCCGCCTCTATATCAACGGCAACCTGCAATTCTCCTCACGCGACGAAGCCCGTTACCATGAAGCACTCGTCCTGCCTGCCATGCAGATGGTTCCCAATGCCGAACGCGTCCTGATTCTCGGCGGCGGTGACGGATTGGCGGCACGCGAAGTCTTGAAATATCCGCAGGTCAAAAATGTTACTTTGGTCGATCTCGACCCCGACATGACCGCCACTTTTAGAACCTCCGCCACCTTGAGCGCACTCAACCAAGGCTCGCTGTCCCATCCCAAAATGCACGTCGTCAACGACGATGCCGCCAAATGGCTGGAAGGGTCGTCTGAAAAATTCGACGTTATCATCATCGACCTACCCGACCCATCCAATTTCTCGCTGGGCAAACTCTACTCCGTCCCCATGTACCGCCTCGTTGCCCGCCATCTTGAGCCGCAAGGCAAGATTGTTGTGCAATCGACTTCGCCTTATTTCGCCCCTAACGCCTACTGGTCGGTCGTTGCCACCCTCGAAGCGGCCAAATTGAATACCGCGCCCTATCATGTTTACGTCCCTTCCTTTGGCGAATGGGGATTTGTGTTGGCAGGGTTTGACCAAAACTTCCCCATTCCGCAAAAATTCGACGTACCCACCCGCTATCTCAATGCCCAGACCGTCGCTGAAATGTTCCGTTTTCCGCCCGATATGGCAAGGCGCAAGGTGGAAGCAAATTATTTGAACAACCAAATTCTCGTCAGTTATTTTGAAAGTGATTGGAACAATGTGATGCGATAAAATATCTAAAGGCCGTCTGGAACATCTACCTTCTTTTTATCTCCGTTCAGACGGCCTCATCGCCCGTTTACCCTTTTTCACACAGCATTTGCTTGAAAAAATAAGGTTTATCTTTATCTAGATAGAACACAATCGACACTATCCGTTGAATGAAGGAACAAACACTTATGCAGTATTTTGGAATCGGTTTTTTGGTTTTAATCTTTTTGGAAATCATGTCCATCGTCTGGGTTGCCGACTGGCTTGGCGGTGGTTGGACGCTGTTTGTGATGGCTCTCAGCTTTATCAGCGGTATCTTTATGCTGCGCCATACCGGCATCTCTGGCCTTTTACTCGCTGGCGCAGCCGTCCGCAGCGGCCAAAACATTTCCCTCTATCAGATGCTGTGGCCGATTCGCTATACTGCTGCCGCGGTTTTCCTGCTCAGCCCCGGTTTTATTTCAACCGCCGTTGCCCTACTCTTGCTGATTCCGTTTAAAGGCAACGCGGCCGTTTCTTCTACGCAGTCTTTCCAAAGCCGCCAGACTTACAGCTCTGCCAAAGATGATGAAGACATTATCGAAGGCGAATATACGGTTACACGCACCAGCAAAGCCGACAAACCGCAAGAATATATCGAACACAAACCCGATTGACGACTTCCTTCATAACAGGCCGTCTGAATTAGGAATACCTCAAAAGTGTTTCATATTTCAGACGGCTTTAGTCATTTCCTGGCTTTGAAAATGTAAATATCGGTTTGTAATTCGGTTATTCCGCATAAATCATTTAAAATAAGCAACTATTTTGATTCTAAAAACGACACGGTATCTAATGAACGTTCAACGTCTTTTCCCTCTCTCCCTCAGCTTGATTACCGCCGCTGTTTTATCGGCGTGCGCCACCCAAAACACACCGACTGCTTCGAAAACCGAAACCGTCGTTCAGCCTAAATCCACTTCTATTCCTTCACGCCGCACCGACAGCGAATCCAAAGTCCTGTCCGATTACAGCCAATACCAAAGCGCCATCGATGCCGCCAAACGCGGTGACGATGCTTGGGTACAACAATTTTTATCCCAAGCCAGCGACAGCGCAATGGCTGAAAACGTCCGCAACGAATGGCTGAAAACCTTGGGCACGCGCGGCCAATGGGATTTGTTCCGTCAAGAATTCAGTAAATTGAACGCCGCTGGCGTCGCCCAAGAAGTGCAATGTTATGCCGATTTGAGCAGCGGCAATTACAGTAAAGCCGCCGAGCTGGTTCGCGTTACCGGCAAACTGCCTGCCGGTTGTACCCGCTTGGTTGAAAGCGCGGCAGCTTCAGGCCGTCTGAACACCAACGACGCATGGCGTCGCGTGCGTGGCTTGTTGAGCAACAGTCAAACCACAGATGCACGCAACCTCGCCGCCGCATTGGGCAGCCCCTTTGAAGGTAGCGCGCAAGGTGCGACCGAATACAGCCTGTTGAGCGTAATCGGCAAAGATGCACGCAAGTCTGCTTCTGCCGCTGCCACCCTGTCCGACATGGAATCCGGCCTCAGCCGCGAACAACGCAGCTTCGCATGGGGCGTATTGGGCCACTACCATGCTCAAAGCCAAAACATGCCGACTGCTTTAAGCTACTACGGCCGCGTTTCCGACCGCAAGCAATTGACCGACGAACAATTGGAATGGTACGCACGCGCCGCCTTGCGCCTGCAACGTTGGGACGAATTGGCAAGCGTGATTCAGCATATGCCTGAAAAACTGCAAAAAGACCCGACATGGCAATATTGGCTGGGCCGCAGCTTTGCCGCACAAGGCAAAAGCAGCCAAGCCAAAGAAATGTACGAAAAAGCCGCCGCTTCCGGCCGCAATTTCTACGCCGTAATGGCAGGTGAAGAACTGGGCCACCGCATCAATACGCGCAACAATGTTTCCGATGCCGATTCCAGAGACGTCCGCCGCATGAGTGAAGACGGGGCCATCAAACGCGCATTGGTTCTGTTTAAAAACAGCCAAAGCAACGGCGATTCCAAAATGCGCCGTCAGGCGCAGGCGGAATGGCGTTTTGCCACCCGCGACTTCAACGAAGACAATCTGCTGACTGCCGCACAAGTCGCTTTTGACAACCAGTTCTACGACATGGCAATCAACAGCGCAGACCGTACCGACCACAAACTCAACTACAAACTGCGCTATCTCTCTCCGTTTAAAGACCTGACCGTCCGCTATGCCGCACAGGCAGGCGTTGACCCGGCATGGGTTTACGGTTTGATTCGCCAAGAAAGCCGCTTTGTCATGGGCGCACAATCCAGCGTCGGCGCACAAGGCCTGATGCAGGTCATGCCTGCAACCGCCCGCGAAATCGCCGGCAAAATCGGTATGAGCAGCAGCGAACTCTACACCATGGACGGCAATATCCGCATGGGTACTTGGTACATGGCAGATGCCAAACGCCGCCTGCAAAATAACGAAGTGATGGCCACCGCAGGCTACAACGCCGGCCCCGGCCGCGCCCGCAACTGGCAGGCTTCTTCTCCTTTGGAAGGCGCCATCTACGCCGAGACCATCCCATTCACCGAAACCCGTGACTACGTGAAAAAAGTCATGACCAACGCGACTTATTACGCGTCATTGTTCAACGAACCGCAGACTTCGTTGAAACAACGTATGGGTACGGTTCCCGGCCGCTATTAATACCCGATAGGCCGTCTGAAAAGTGAGACAGAATCCAACATTCAGACGGCCTACAACCTTGACAGACTATCGGGTTTATAAGATAATCGCCCGATTGTTTCTGACCGAAAAGGTCACTTGCACGGCAAAAGCCGACTTGTTAGGAGGTGATGTTTACATCACGGCGCGTATCCCGCCCTGCCCTAGGCAAACCAGCGATACAACAACTACCCCATTATGACAAACCGTCCTCTATTTCTTAAAACGGTTTGATTGAACAAAATTTAAAGGAAATAAAATGCCTGCTATTCGTGTTAAAGAGAATGAACCATTTGAAGTTGCCATGCGTCGTTTCAAACGTGCCGTAGAAAAAACCGGTCTGTTGACCGAGTTGCGCGCCCGTGAAGCGTACGAAAAACCAACTACCGAACGCAAACGCAAAAAAGCTGCTGCAGCCAAACGTCTGCAAAAACGTCTGCGCAGCCAACAACTGCCTCCTAAAATGTACTAATTACAGGCCTGCCCTGTGATAAACGACACACCGCAAGGGCAGCTTTGCGGTGTGTTTTATTTTTCAGACGGCACTTTTTTATTGATATAAAGTGAGAACATTATGAGCCTAAAAACACAATTAACCGAAGACATGAAAACCGCCATGCGTGCCAAAGACCAAGTGTCTTTAAGCACCATCCGCCTGATTAATGCCGCCATCAAACAATTTGAAGTAGATGAGCGCACTGAAGCCGATGACGCAAAAGTCATCTCTATCCTGACCAAAATGGTAAAACAGCGCAAAGACAGCGCCAAAATCTACACCGAAGCCGGTCGTCAAGATTTGGCTGACAAAGAAAACGCGGAAATCGAAATCCTCAACTGCTACCTGCCGCAAATGATGTCTGCAGAAGAAATCAAGACTGTTGTTGAAGCAGTCATTGCAGAAACCGGTGCATCAGGCATGGCAGATATGGGCAAAGTCATGGGCGTATTGAAAACCCGCCTGGCCGGCAAAGCCGACATGGGTGAAGTCAACAAGATTTTAAAAGCCGCATTGACTGCTTAATCCTCAATAATCAAAAAGGCCGTCTGAAATATTATTTTCAGACGGCCTTTCTTATTGTGCCAATCAAGCAGCAGTTACTTTACCTTCATGACGCAACAAAGTAATCAAATCGCTGATACGTTTTTTCATGGAACGGCGATCGACGATTTGGTCGATTGCCCCCTTCTCCAACAAGAATTCTGCACGTTGGAAACCTTCCGGCAAGGTTTCGCGTACAGTCTGCTCGATAACGCGCGGACCGGCAAAACCAATCAGCGCATTCGGTTCTGCTAAAACCACATCACCCAAGAAGGCAAAGCTGGCAGACACGCCGCCCATGGTCGGGTCAGTCAATACGGAAATAAACGGCAGACGTTTTTCAGTCAGCAAATGCAAAGCCGCGCTGGTCTTCGTCATCTGCATCAAAGAGTTAATCCCTTCCTGCATACGCGCACCACCGGAAGCCGCCACGCAAATAAACGAACAATTATCTGCAACGGCACGACGTACACCCTGAACGAAACGCTCACCCACGACCGAACCCATAGAGCCGCCGATAAAACGGAATTCAAACGCAGCCACTACGACAGGCAGGCCGTTCATGGTGCCTTTCATAACAACCAATGCATCGTCTTCACCGGTTGCTTTACGCGCAGCCGCGAGGCGGTCGGGATATTTTTTGCTGTCTTTGAATTTCAGCGGGTCGGTCGGTTTAATATTGGCTGCAATCTCTTCACGGCCTTCTTCATCCAAAAGTAGATTCAAACGTTCGCGCGCAGAAAGCGGATTGTGGTGATTACATTTCGGGCAGACTTCGCTGTTTTGCTTCAACTCGGTTGAATAAACCGTTGCCGAACAAGACGGACATTTGTGCCACAGGCCTTCAGGGACGCTGGACGAACTGCTTCGGTTTTTAATTTTCGGAGGAAGAATTTTATCTAGCCAGCTCATGAATGACTCCTTGGAATTCAGAATTCAGACGGCCAGTTGAACGTAAGGCCGTCTGAAACAATGGAATGGAAAAATTTAGCGAATCGCGTCTTTCAACTCTTTAACCAACGCGCCTACTGCTTCGGCCTCGCTACCTGCGTGGCTTTCAATCTCTTTGACGATACGGCTGCCGACAATAACGGCATCCGCTACCGCACCAATCTTACGCGCACTCTCCGCATTATTGATGCCGAAGCCGACACCAATCGGAATATCGATGTATTTGCGCAAAAGCTCTATTTTACGCGAAACTTCTTCAGTATCCAAACTTGCCGCACCGGTCACGCCTTTGAGCGATACATAATACACAAAACCGCCGGCTACTTTGGCAATCGTTTGAATACGCTCCTCAGTCGTTGTTGGCGCAATAAGGAAAATACAATCAATACCTTGCGCTTTCAATGAGTCATGCAGCGGGGTAATGGTTTCTACCGGAGAATCCACAGTCAATACGCCATCCACGCCCGCGTCGGCAGCCGCTTGCGCAAACGCCTGATAGCCCATTTTATGTACAGGGTTCAAATAGCCCATCAAGACAACCGGCGTTTTATCATTGGTTTGACGGAACAAGCGTACTGTTTCCAATACGTCGTGCAAAGAAACATGATTTGCCAACGCCCTTTCAGCCGCACGTTGAATAGTCGGGCCATCCGCCATCGGGTCAGAAAACGGCACACCCAGTTCCAAAATATCAGCACCATTAGCCACCAGGCTATACATCAATGCCAAGGTTGTCTCAAGGTTGGGATCACCCACTGTAATATAAGGAATCAGTGCTTTTGCGCCATTGAGCACTGAGAAAGTTTGTTGGATTCTGCTCATTTTCTGCTATCCATTTCATCGATTTGAATGTTGTCCGGCAGCCTGTTTATTCTGCCGTTACATTTGTTTTAAAAACCTCAGTCTGCCATGAAAAAGCGGCATTTATCCGCATTATCTAATGACTGTTTCTTCCCAATCGGCAAACAAGAGGCTAAGTATAACATTTACGGCTATTTCATAGAATCATTTGCAATCAAGATTCTGATATTTTGAAAGCAATATAAAACAATAAAGGCCGTCTGAAAATCATTCAAACAGCCTTTATTAGAATCAATTATGCAAATCTTTGTATGCTTTCGCACTTTTGATCAGAGTTTCCCTATCGATTACAGCTCAACATGATGGTTTTGTTGTTCAGAACCTAGATGACGCTCCAAATCAGACAAAATTTGCGTCAGACCATGACGGACTTCTTCCGCATTGGCGGCAGGATTGCCGTTTGCATCCAAAGCGCCACGGCTGAACGTATCGATATACGGTTCAAACGTATCTTTCAGTTTCAACAACTTAACAACATCTGAGCGCGTATATCGATCGCCACCGTATCCAATCACAACATTATTTTCATGTTGCCATTGGGCAAACTGAGCCGGACTGATTTGCACCAATTGGCACATTTCATCCAACGTAAAATAACGCTTGGCAGGAATAACCGGATTATTGTTGTTTGTCATAGTAATGCTCCACCATGCCTTTGAGTTTTTGGCTGGCATGGAAAGTTACCACACGGCGTGCGGTAATCGGCACTTCTTCGCCTGTTTTAGGGTTACGGCCAGGGCGTTGAGGTTTGTCGCGCAATTGGAAATTGCCGAAACCGGAAATTTTAATTTCTTCACCACGCGCCAAAGTGCTGCGGATTTCTTCAAAAAAGAGCTCGACGATTTCTTTGGCATCATTCTTGGTGACGTTGCTGACTTTGTCGACCAAAATATCAGCCAATTCTGCTTTAGTTAGTGTCATGTGTTTACCTTCATTCAAACTGGTGCAATTATTACCAAAATTCTTTTAAAAATCAAGTCCTCACCAAAAAATCAAATATTATTAGTGATTTTTAGCGACAACTTTTATCTTATTTTAAGCGCGAAGCTGTGCGTCTTTTTCGGCTGCCGCTTTAATCATTTTCGCAACCAAAGGCTCGATGACCTCATCTGTCAACGTGTTTTCCATATCTTGCAAAATGATTTTGACGGCAACGCTCTTCATGCCTTCAGGCACGCCCGTACCGCGGTAAACGTCAAACACACTGATTTCTTGAACCAGCTTGTTCGCCGCCGCTTTCAGGACATTTAACAAATCATCATGCGTCACAGCTTCAGGCATTACAAATGCCAAATCTCGGCGTGCAGGTTGGAACTTGGATACGGATTGATAACGGGTTTTCTCACGACCCAATACCGCATCCATATCGATTTCAAATACCAGCGGCGCTTGTGGCAAATCATATTTTTGCAGCCATTTCGGATGCAACTCGCCAACAAAACCAACTACTCGGCCGTCTGAAACAATATTAGCAGCACGTCCAGGATGCAATGCCGGATGTTCGGTCTTAACAAAGGATACTTCCTTGCTTTTCAAAAGGCTCTCAACATCAGCTTTCATATCGTAGAAATCCACGTTGCGTGTTTTCTCGCCCCATTGCTCAGGCAGCACGGAGCCATACCACAAACCGCCGATACGTTCGTTTTGAACAAATTGATCAGCCGAATCTTTGCTGAACACGCGGGCAATCTCAAACACGCGTACTCGGTTTTGCTTGCGGTTCAAATTGTTTTGCAAAACTTCCACCAAACCGCCGATAAGCGTAGAACGCATGACGGCATACTGCGCCGCCAACGGATTTTGCAGGCGGATAGGATTGGTATTGGCAGCAAAGTCTTGCTCCCATTGCTCATCCACAAACGCATAGCTGACCACTTCGCGGTAACCGCGAGCCGCCATTTCATTATAAACCGCAAAACGCGGACGTTTGGTTTCAGGCAAAGCCAACATTTTCAGACGGCCTGAAGTATAGTCGTCGGGAATATTTTCATAACCGTAAACGCGGCCGATTTCTTCAATCAAATCGGCTTCGATTTCGATGTCGAAACGGAAGCTAGGAGAAGTGACACGGAAGCCTTCTGCAGTTTTCTCAGGCTTCAAACCCAAGTGTTGCAAGATAATTTCGACTTGATCGGCAGGGACTTCAACGCCCAATACCGTTTTCAGACGGCCTAAACGCAATTCGACCTGTTTTGCCTCGGGCAATTTGCCTTGTGCTTCAACCATTTCACCGGCTGCGCCACCACAAATCTGCAACACCAATTCGGTAGCACGCTCAATGGCATCAGCTTGCAAGCGGCAATCCACACCACGCTCAAAACGGAAAGAAGAATCCGAACCAAAACCGTATTGACGGGATTTACCTGCAATAATCTCCGGGGCAAACCAAGCAGCTTCCAACACAATATTTTGCGTCTCATCAGAAACCGCGCTTGCCTCGCCGCCCATCAAGCCGGCCAAGCTCAACGCACCTTTTTCATCAGCGACCACCAGTGTATTGTCCGCCAAAGTAACCGTCTTCTCATTCAGACACGCCAAAGTCTCACCATTTTGAGCACGGCGGACAATCAAGCTGCCTGACAGCTTGTCAGCATCGAAAACATGCATAGGCTGACCGATTTCCAGCATCACATAGTTGCCAATGTCCACCAATGCGGAAATGCTGCGGATACCGCTGCGTTCCAAACGTTGTTTCATCCAATCGGGTGTAGCCGCTTTCGCATTGACATTTTCAATAATGCGGCTGATAAAACGACCGCAATCGGCCGGTGTATCAATACGGACAGCCTGTTTTTTCTCACTGTCGATAGAGGCCGTCTGAATTTCAACAGGCGTAAACGCACATTGAGTCAACGCAGAAACCTCACGCGCAATACCCTTAACACTCAAGCAATCAGCGCGGTTAGGCGTAATTTTCAATGTAAACAGCGTATCGTCCAAATCCAAGTATTCACGGATATTGGTACCGACAGGCGCATCTTCAGGCAGAATGTGCAGGCCGTCTACACCGTCATCAGGCAAACCCAGTTCATTGGTCGAACACAGCATACCGTTTGATGGCACACCACGCATTTTAGTCGGCTTAATTTTGAAATTGCCCGGCAAAACGGCACCTGGCAACGAACACGGCACTTTAATGCCCGGCTTGACATTCGGCGCACCACAAACAATCTGAACCAACTCGCCCGTACCGGCATCAACTTGGGTAACGTTCAAACGGTCTGCATCAGGGTGTTTTTCAACGGATTTTACTTCGGCAACAACCACGCCACTGAAAGCAGGGGCAGCAGTATCGATTTCTTCCACTTCCAAACCGGCCATGGTCAAAAGATGTTCCAGTTTATCGGCAGAAAGATCAGGATTGGCTTGGGTTCTCAGCCATGAATAAGGAAATTGCATATTATTTTCTCTACTATCAGGCCGTCTGAAACAAATTTTTATCAGACGAAATCAGTAATATCTATTCACTTTTCAGACGGACTATCAAAAGACCATCTGAAATTTATTTAAACTGCTTCAAAAAGTTCAAATCGTTATCGAAGAATAAACGCAAGTCATTGACGTTGTAGCGCAACATGGCAAAGCGGTCGAGACCGATACCGAAAGCGAAACCGGTATATTTTTCAGGGTCGATATCGACGTTTTTCAACACGTTAGGATGTACCATACCGCAACCGCCGACTTCCAACCATTTGCCGTTTTCGCCCATGATGTCGATTTCGGCAGAAGGCTCGGTGAACGGGAAGAAAGACGGACGGAAACGTACTTGCAGGTCATCGCGTTCAAAGAAGCGACGGATAAAGTCAGTGAACACTGCTTTCAAGTCGGCAAAAGTCACACCCTCTTCTACCCACAAACCTTCGGCCTGATGGAACATAGGCGAGTGAGTGGCATCACTGTCCACGCGGTAAACGCGGCCGGGAGCAATAATGCGGATAGGTGGCTCTTTTTTGTCGAGCATATAGCGGATTTGAATAGGCGAAGTGTGTGTGCGCAAAACGTCGCCATTTTCAACATAGAAAGTATCTTGCATCGCACGCGCTGGGTGATTTGCAGGAATATTCAAGGCTTGGAAATTATGGAAATCGTCTTCGATTTCAGGGCCGTCCGCCACTTCAAAACCCATACCGTGAAACAGCTCAACCACACGTTGCAAAGTCAAAGTAACTGGATGCAAACCGCCATGTTCTTGTGCACGGCCCGGCAAAGTAATATCCAAGGCCTCTGCAGCCAATTGAGCTTGCAGCTTGGCTTCATTCAGGGCATCGCGTTTGCTATTAAATGCCGTCTGAAACTGATTTTTACATTCGTTGATGTGCGCGCCTATGGTTTTACGCTCTTCAGGAGACATTTGACCCAAAGTTTTCAAAAGTCCGGTCAATTCGCCGGTTTTACCAAGATAGCGTGCTTTAATTTGTTCTAAGGCATTGAAGTCTTGCGCGGCTTCAATAGCGGCAATACCTTCTGCAACGATACGGTTTACATTTTCCATGGTGGTTTATCGTCTGTTTGTTGATGGCAGGCCGTCTGAAACAACAAAGCCGTCTGTTGGATTTGATTGCAAACCCGTTCAGACGGCCTTTTGTCTTACTGCGGCCAATCCGTTTGATAAGAGAGGCCTATTTTATCGCAAATTAGTATAAAAAAATAGAGTTTAAAGAAAGAAAATCAACTACATAGGATTTCTTTAAGAAAAGAAAAAAGGAAGCATACGCTTCCTTTTTAAATAATCTTATCGAATTAAGCAGCCAAAGCAGCTTTAGCTTTTTCAACCAATTGTGCAAATGCAGCTTTGTCGAATACAGCCAAATCAGCCAATACTTTGCGGTCGATTTCGATAGCAGCGCGTTTCAGGCCGTTCATGAATTTGCTGTAAGACAGACCATTTTCACGGGCACCTGCGTTGATACGAACGATCCACAGTTGACGGAATTGACGTTTGCGTTGGCGACGGTCACGGTATGCGTATTGACCGGCTTTCATTACCGCTTGTTTGGCAACACGGTAAACGTTTTTACGACGACCGCGGTAGCCTTTGGCTAACGCGAAGACTTTTTGGTGACGAGCACGAGCGGTAACACCGCGTTTTACGCGTGGCATATTCTAAACTCCTTAAGCGTAGGGCAACATTTTAGCAACAGAAGCCAAATCGCGTGAATCCACCATAGCGGTGCCGCGCAATTGACGTTTAGTTTTAGTGGTTTTTTTGGTCAGGATGTGACTTTTGAACGCATGACCGCGTTTTACACCACCGTTACCCAGTACTTTAAAGCGTTTTTTCGCGCTAGACTTGGTTTTCATTTTAGGCATTGGAAAACTCCATTCGTTATTAGATAAGGTATAAGGGGTTTTGAAATAAAATTTCAAACACTTGGAACCCAAAATACCACGGTTTTTGCCGCTAATTAAACCTTATTCCGAGCGGCAATCGAAATAAGCCTTGCATTATAGCTTTATTTCTTCTTAGGCGCAATCATCATCACCATTTGGCGGCCTTCCATTTTAGGGAAGGACTCGATTTGTGCCACTTCAGCCAACTCTTCTTTTACGCGTTCAAGCAGTTGGGCGCCCAATTGTTGGTGGGCCATCTCACGACCGCGGAAACGCAATGTCACTTTGACTTTGTCACCATCGGCAAGGAAGCGGTTGATGTTGCGCATCTTGATTTGATAGTCGCCTTCATCAGTACCCGGACGGAATTTAATTTCCTTGATTTGTACCTGCTTTTGGTTTTTCTTGGCTTCGTCGCGCTTCTTGGCTTGTTGGTATTTGTATTTACCGTAATCCATCAGTTTGCATACGGGCGGTTTGGCAGTCGGGGAAATTTCTACCAAATCGACATCTTGCTCTTCGGCCATAGCCAGAGCTTCACGAACTGAAACGACACCAAGCTGATCGCCTGACTCACTGATTAATCGCACTTCTTTGGCGGTAATTTCACCATTGATTCGTGCTTCGCGTTCTTGAGCGATGATGAATACTCCTATAAAAATTAATGATTGACGAGGGCGTCAGTGATTTCTTGCTGCAATTGCGCAATAAAATCATCGACATTCAAAGAACCCAAGTCTTCTGCTTTGCGGCGTACCGCAACTTTGTTTTCTTGTTTCTCTTTATCGCCGACAACGATTTGATAAGGGAAACGGTATTGGCTGTTGTCACGGATTTTGTAACCGATTTTTTCGTTACGCAAATCCAATTCGACACGGAAGCCTGCAGCCTGCAATTTGGCAGCCACTTCGCGACAATAATCTGTTTGGTTCTCGGTGATATTCATAATCACCATTTGAACCGGCGCAAGCCACAATGGGAATGAGCCTGCATGGTTTTCAATCAGAATACCGATGAAGCGCTCCAATGAACCCAAAATAGCACGGTGCAACATTACAGGACGCGCACGGTCGTTGTTTTCAGTTACATATTCGGCATTCAAACGCTCCGGCAATACGAAGTCCAACTGCAGGGTACCACACTGCCAAGAACGACCCAAAGCATCTTTAACATGATACTCAATCTTAGGACCGTAGAATGCGCCTTCGCCAGGCAGCTCTTCCCACTCTACGCCGCAAGCGGTCAATGCATCACGCAGACCTTGTTCGGCTTTATCCCAAACTTCGTCAGAACCTGCACGTTGTTCAGGGCGGAGTGACAGCTTCACGGCAACATCATGGAAGCCGAATTGTTTGTAAATGCGAACCAGCAATTCATTGAATGCGCGTGCTTCATCAACGATTTGATCTTCGGTACAGAAGATATGCGCATCATCTTGCACAAAACCGCGAACACGCATCAGACCATGTAACGCACCGCTTGGTTCATTACGATGGCAAGAACCAAACTCAGCCAAACGCATTGGTAAATCGCGATATGAGCGCAGGCCGTTATTAAAAATTTGTACATGACCCGGACAGTTCATCGGCTTAACCGCGTATTCGCGTTTTTCCGAACTGGTCACAAACATATTGTCTTTATAGTTTTCCCAGTGGCCAGATTTTCCCCAGAAGGTTTTATCCATAATCTGAGGCGTTTTCACCTCTTTATAACCGGCAGCATTCAACTCTTTGCGCATATGCTGCTCAATCACCTGCCACAAAGCCCAGCCTTTAGGATGCCAGAACACCATACCCGGCGCTTCATCTTGCAGGTGGAACAAATCCAATTGTTTACCCAGCTTACGGTGGTCGCGTTTTTCTGCTTCCTCGATGCGTTGGATATAGGCTTTCAATTCGTCTTTACTTGCCCAAGCCGTACCGTAAATACGTTGCAACATTTCATTATTGCTGTCGCCGCGCCAGTATGCGCCTGCCAGTTTGGTCAGCTTGAAGTTTTTCAAGAAACGGGTATTGGGAACGTGAGGACCGCGGCACATATCGACGTATTCCTGATGATGATACATACCCATTGCTTCCACTTCAGGCATGTCTTCAATCAGACGCAATTTGTACTCTTCGCCGCGATCTTGGAAAATTTTGATGGTTTCTGCACGGGGCGTCATCACTTTAATGACGTCATAGTCTTGTGCAATCAACTCTTTCATGCGCGCTTCGATGGCGGCCACATCATCAGGCGTAAATGGTTTTTCAGTTGCGATATCGTAATAGAATCCGTCTTCAATGACCGGGCCGATAACCATTTTGGCATCAGGGTAGAGCTGCTTGACCGCATGACCGACCAAGTGCGCGCAGGAGTGGCGGATAATTTCCACACCTTCTTTGTCTTTAGGCGTAATGATTTGAACGTGGGCATCTTCGGTAATCGGATCGCAAGCATCCACCAATTTACCGTTAACCTTGCCCGCTACCGTTGCCTTTGCCAGACCTGCACCGATAGACGCTGCAATTTGCGCCACGGTAACGGGTGATTCATATTGGCGGACCGAACCGTCCGGCAAGGTAATGTTCAACATCAGAAAGCTCCAAAACATTAAAAAATAACGGCATAAAGCCGTTATGGAAATTTGGTAGGCACAATTGGACTCGAACCAACGACCCCCACCATGTCAAGGTGGTGCTCTAACCAACTGAGCTATGTGCCTTCATCTAAGGCGCTTATTGTAACGAAGCGTGTTCCCTTTTGCAAGCATCTGTAAATACTTTTCAGACGGCCTAGATAATTTTGTTTGATTTATGCCTCATTGTTTTATTTCTTCTATTATTCAGACCGTCTGAAGCATTGTTTTAGAGAAGATAAAATCCAGCCGTCAACCAGCGAAAAATCCTTTATAATCTGCCCTTTCATTTCGCACACACGCGAACATCCAATCTCTTATTATTATGCTCAAATTTACCTTACACAAAAAAGACGGTCATGCCCGACGCGGTACTTTGGAACTGAACCACGGCAAAATCGAAACGCCTGTATTTATGCCGGTCGGCACATATGGTTCGGTCAAAGCGATGAACCCGCAAAACCTGCATGACATCAAAGCACAAATCATCTTAGGCAACACTTACCATCTGTGGCTGCGCCCCGGTTTGGAAGTCATCGAACAATTCGGCGGCCTGCACGAATTTATCGGTTGGGATAAGCCGATTTTGACCGACTCAGGCGGCTTCCAAGTATTCTCGTTGTCCGACATGCGCAAGCTGACCGAAGAAGGCTGTACCTTCCAAAGCCCGATCAACGGCGACAAACTGTTCCTCTCGCCCGAAGTGTCGATGAAAATCCAAACTGTGTTGAATTCCGACATTGTGATGCAGTTAGACGAATGTACCCCTGGAGAAGCAACGCACAGCCAAGCGCAAAAATCGCTGCAAATGAGCCTGCGCTGGGCGGAACGAAGCAAAAAGGCTTTTGAAGACCTGAAAAACCCAAATGCGCTGTTTGGCATTGTACAAGGCGCGATGTATGAAGATTTGCGTGAAGAATCGCTGAAAGGTTTGGAAGAGCTCGACTTCCCCGGCTTGGCCATCGGCGGCTTGTCCGTTGGCGAACCTAAGCCCGAAATGTACCGCATGTTGCGCGCCGTCGGCCCTATCCTGCCGGAACACAAGCCACATTATTTGATGGGCGTCGGCACGCCTGAAGACTTGGTGTACGGCGTGGCACACGGCGTGGATATGTTCGACTGCGTCATGCCTACCCGCAATGCGCGTAACGGCTGGCTGTTTACCCGTTTTGGCGATTTGAAAATCAAAAACGCCAAACACAAACTCGACAAGCGTCCGATTGATGAAAGCTGCACCTGCTACGCCTGTCAGAATTTCAGCCGCTCCTACCTGCACCATCTGCACCGTGTCGGCGAAATCTTGGGCGCACAGCTCAACACCATCCACAATCTGCACTTCTACCAAGTCATCATGGCAGAAATGCGCGAAGCCATCGAACAAGGCAAATTTGCCGATTGGCAGGCGCAATTCCATGAAAACCGCGCCCGCGGTGTGGATTAATCCTTTAAAAGGTCGTCTGAAATCAGGTTTTAATTCAAACTGCTTTTCAGACGGCCTCAATATTCTTAATTAATAAAGCACAATCATGTCCCGTTTCCATACCGAACCTCCCTTAGCCTACACCGCACAAAACCGCACCGCCGTCCTGCTGCTCAACCTCGGCACGCCTGACGCGCCGACGGCTGCCGCAGTCAAGCCTTACTTGAAAGAATTTCTGTCCGATCAACGCGTTGTCGAACTGCCTAAACTTTTATGGCAACCGATATTGCGCGGCTTGGTATTGACTTTTCGCCCGAAAAAAAGCGCGCATGCCTATGAAAAAGTTTGGTTTAAAGAAGGTTCGCCGCTTGAGGTTTACACACACCGCCAAGCAGAAGCCCTAGCCAAACATTTGCCCGATGTCATCGTCCGTCATGCCATGACTTACGGCAATCCAAGCGTTGCCGATGTTTTGGCGGAACTCAAAGCCCAAGGCGTGGGCAAATTGCTGGTCATCCCGCTCTATCCGCAATATGCCGGCTCTTCTACTGGCGCGGCTTTGGATAAAGTGTTTCAAGAGTTATTGCTGCAACGCAACCAAATGAGCGTCCGCACTGTCTCCCGTTATTACGACGATGCCGCCTATATTCAAGCCATGAAGCAGCATATTGAAGCCTATTGGGCCCAAAACGGACGCGGCGAAAAACTGATGTTGAGTTTCCACGGCATTCCGCAAAAGCATCACGACGACGGCGACCCCTATCCTGACGAGTGCCACCATACTGCCAAACTGTTGGCGCAAGCATTGGGCTTGTCCGAACAAGAATATATCGTTTCTTTCCAAAGCCAGTTTGGCAAATCCCAATGGATCAAGCCCAGCACGCAAGCCCTGTTTGATCAGCTGCCGAAACAAGGCACGACCAAACTCGACGTATTCTGCCCCGGCTTCCTGGCCGACTGCCTCGAAACCATGGAAGAAATCGCCATTATGGGACGCGAACAATTCCACGCCGCAGGCGGCAAAGAATACCGTTACATCCCCTGCCTCAACGATTCCGCCGACTGGATTGCCGCACTTGCACAATTAAGCCGGGCTAATCTGCAAGGCTGGATTTGACCTAAACCAAAGGCCGTCTGAAAAATCCACTTTCAGACGGCCTTTAGCGTTATCATCAAGCTATTAAAACGCAAACCAAGCGTGTAGCCATCAAAAATACTACTCAAAAAGGAACACATCATGACTGCACTCCGCACTATCCTGCTCCTTCTGACCGCACTCAGCATCCCAACCGCTTTTGCCGCCGATGCCACACTGATGAGCAAAGGACAAAAGATTTACGAAACCAACTGCGCCGCCTGCCACGGCAAAAAAGGTGAAGGCCGGGGTGCCATGTTCCCGCCTTTATTCCAGTCCGACTATATCAATAAAAAACCGCAAGTGCTGTTGCAAAGCATGACCAAAGGCATCAACGGCCCGATTAAAGTAAACGGCAAATCCTACAACGGCTTTATGCCTTCTACTGCCATCAATGATGCCGATGTTGCCGCCGTTGCCACTTACATCATGAACGCCTTCAATAATGGCGGCGGTACAATTACTGAAGCAGATGTCAAAAAATCTCACGGGAAAAAATAAAACGTCTCTCCCCTAAGGGCCGTCTGAACATTTCAGACGGCCTTTTCGATATGGAACACATTCTTATTTCCATATTTATGGTTACGCAACATCAACAAACATACGCAAAAAACCGTCAAATCAAAAAAAGCATATGCGTTTTGTGTTAAAGTAAACATTATTTAGCGGCTGTTTTGCGTCCAGGCCGTCTGAAAGGTTTTATGTCATGAACTTTTTCCGCAAGACTGTTTTATTTCTAGTCGTCCTCTCCATATTTGCCGCCTGCGGCTCATTTATTTCCCAATACGTTTTGGGCATGAACCCGTGCGTATTGTGTATCCTGCAACGCTTGTGCGTATTGGCAGTCGGGCTGTTGGCCATTGTTACGGCATTCAGCTCGCAATCTTCCAAATTTGCCCGCTCACTCTCGGCATTGTTGATTGCCGCCCCGGCCGTTTACGGCGCCGGTGTCGCCGCCTATCAAATTTGGCTGCAAAGCCTGCCGCCCGGCACCGCCCCTTCTTGCGGCGCACCTTGGACCTTCCGCCTGCGCGACTGGCCTTTGTTCGATTGGTTTGAACCTATCGTCCGCGGCTTTGGCAACTGCGCCGAGCCGGACTATCTATTCGGCGTCGCCCTACCGGTGTGGAGTATTTTGTATTTCAGCTTCGTGGTATTGCTGCTGCTTTGGGCTTGGTTGAAAACCAGAAAAATCTGATTGGTTTCGATATAAAAAGGCCGTCTGAAATTTCAGACGGCCTTTTGTTCTTTAAACTGTTTAGTCCAGATTCAACACGGCAGAAGTGTAAACGTCTTGTACGTCGTCCAAATCTTCCAATGCGTCAATCAGTTTTTGCATCTTAACCGCATCTTCGCCGCTCAATTCAGTTTCGTTTTGGGCGCGCATGGTAACGTCGCCGTCAACAGATTTGTAGCCTGCGGCTTCCAAAGCCGATTTCACACCGGCCCAGTCGTTCGGCGCGGTAATCACTTCGATGGAACCGTCGTCGTTGGTGATGACGTCTTCCGCACCGGCTTCCAAAGCTGCTTCCATCAGCGCATCTTCGTCAACGCCCGGTTCAAACACCAAATAGCCTTGATGAACGAAGTTGAACGCTACGCAGCCGTCGGTACCCAAGTTACCGCCGTTTTTAGTGAACGCATGGCGCACATCGGCAACGGTACGGGTTTTGTTGTCGGTCAGACAGTCCACCATCAAAGCCGCGCCGCCGATGCCGTAGCCTTCGTAACGCAACTCGATGTATTCCACGCCTTCCAGATTGCCCGTACCTTTGTCGATGGCACGTTGCACGTTGTCTTTAGGCATATTGTTTTCAGCGGCTTTTTCCAAAGCCAGGCGCAGGCGCGGGTTCGCGCCGGGATCGCCGCCGCCCATGCGGGCAGCAACGGTAATTTCTTTAATCAGACGGGTGAAGATTTTGCCGCGTTTGGCATCTTGTCGGGCTTTTTTGTGTTGGATATTTGCCCACTTACTATGGCCTGCCATGTTGATTCCTTTCGTTTTTTCACGCGCTGAGGCGGAATTTGCTTCATTTGTAAGGCGTGCATTTTATCATAAGTTGCCTTTAGCCAAAATATTCAGACGGCCCGAATATTTGCAAAAACAGGCCGTCTGAAAACAAAGAAACTTTTTTAAATAAAGAAGCACATTTGCGGCAAACCTTTGTCAGTTTTTCGTTTTAATTCACGAAGGTTTACGGTATGATGACAAAATCGGTCAAAATTGTTAACAACTTAACCGGTATCGAATGGCAAAACGGCCTGCTCGCCGATATTGCCAAACGCGAAAAATGAGTGGGAGTAGTTACCCGTATCATTTTATTTTTATTGTTTTTATTAAAGGTTTTATTATGGAAGAAATATTGTCTGCTCTGGTGGGTGCAGTCAATCTGGTTCTTTGGGACTACCTGCTGATTTATGCCTTAATCGGTATTGGCCTGTTTTTTACCCTGTACTTGGGCGCGCCGCAAATTACCAAATTGGGGGCGGGTTTTAAAGCCGTTTTCGGCGGCTTGTTCAGCAAAAAAGACAAAGACCACGAAAGCAAATCCCTGTCTCAATTTCAAGCGCTTGCCGTAGCGATTTCTGCGCAAATCGGTACCGGTAACGTTGCCGGTGTCGCCACTGCGATTACTGCCGGCGGCCCGGGGGCCATTTTTTGGATGTGGTTGTCTGCCATTCTGGGCATGTCTACCATTTTTGCAGAAGCCGTTTTGGCGCAAAAATACCGCGTGGTCAGCCACGGCAAATACATCGGCGGCCCTGCGTTTTACATCACGCACGGCCTGACCCCGAAAATCGGCCGTGGCGCGGCGCGTTTCCTGTCCGGCTTTTTCTCCATCGCCTTGATTATCGCGCTGGGTTTCATCGGCAACGCAACCCAATCCAATTCCATCGCCTCGGCCATGAATTTGGCTTTCGATATTCCTCCGATGGCTGTCGGCATTGCTTTGGCGGTATTCGCCGGCCTGATCATCATCGGCGGTATCAACCGCATTGCCGGTATCGCGCAATTTGTCGTGCCGTTTATGGCGGTAATTTACATCTTGTGTGCCGTGATTATTTTGTTCAAATTCTCCGACCACATTATCCCGATGTTCCACAGTATCTTTGTTGCCGCCTTCAATCCCGAAGCGGTATTGGGCGGTGCGGCCGGTATCGGTATGCGCGAGGCAGTCCGCTTCGGCGTGGCACGCGGCCTGTTTTCCAATGAGGCCGGTATGGGTTCGACCCCGCACGCTCACGCGACCGCCAACGTCAAACACCCTGTGCAACAAGGTATGGCCGCGTTTATCGGTATTTTTATCGATACGCTGATGGTCTGCACGGCAACCGCGCTGATTATCCTGCTGACCGATGCCAACCTGTCCGGCGAAACCGGCGCAGCAGTTACCCAACTGGCGTTTAACAAAGCCTTCCCGGGTTTTGGTTCACAATTGCTCGCCGTCTGCCTGACCTTCTTCGCCTTCACCACCATCATCGGCTGGTACTACTTCGGCGAATCCAATATCCGCTTCCTGTTCCGCGGCAAACACTTGGGCATCTACCGCGCACTGGTTTTGGTGGCCATCGTATTGGGTACATTGGGCAAAGTGGATTTGGTTTGGAGTATGTCCGATATGTTCAACGGCTTTATGGTTTTGCCGAACTTAATCGCCCTCTTCCTGCTGCGTAAGGAAATCCGTGCGGTTTATGACGATTATCTGGCGCAAACCAAAGCCGGCAAAGAGTTGACCTACAACTACGAATTCCACGAATTCCACGACAAAAACCCAGATTAACGACAAACAAAAACCTCTCAGTCAAACTGAGAGGTTTTTTATTTCAGGCCGTCTGAAACTACAACACATAAAAATAAATACTGATAAATTGCGTCAAACTGCCTGCTAAGACAAACAAGTGCCAGATACCGTGGCCGTGGCGGATTTTCGTATCGTTGATAAACCAATAAATCCCCGCGCTATACAATACGCCGCCCAACACCAGCCAAAATAATCCACCAGCCGAAAGCGACTGTATCAGCGGCCATACCGCCACCACAATCAGCCAGCCCATCAACACATAAATCACCATCGACAGCAGCCGCTTCTCGCTTTTGCGCCCAATTGTCAGTTCCTGAACAATGCCTAGCAAAGCCAATCCCCAAGACACGCCGAAAAGCGACCAGCCCCAGCCGCCGTGAAGGGTAATCAGCGTAAACGGCGTATAACTGCCTGCAATCAAAAGATAAATCATACAATGATCAACCTTTTGCAAAATCGCCTTGGCCTTAGGCTGCGGAATACTGTGATATAAGGTTGAACCCAAATACAGAAGCAGCAGGCAGATTCCGTAAGTCAGTGCACCGGCAATCCGATAGCCGTCCGCCGATTCCACCGCTTTCACCAGCATCAGCACCAACGCCGCCACTGCCAATAAGAAACCGGCCAAATGGCTGTACGCATTAAATCTCTCGCCGTGATACATAAACCATTCTCATTTCTAAAAGACCAAAGTGTACGCGAAGACAGAGGCTTCGTCAGAGAAATCGGTTTAAAAATAAGTTAAAGCGCAAAGGCCGTCTGAAAAACACGGCCTTGCAATATAACAAAAACATCTTTGCAACAAACAAACCATTCTTTCCCTTTTTCAGACGGCCTCACTAAAGTATCGACTATCGCCAAGGTTGCAAAGAGAGAAAAAATGTCCATCCAAAACCACCACCTCGACTGGCTCGAAGCCGAGTCTATCTACATCATCCGCGAAGTCATTGCCAACGCCCAAAATCCGGCCTTGCTGTTTTCCGGCGGCAAAGACTCAGTCGTATTGCTGGCGCTTGCCGTCAAAGCCTTCCAAATCGAAGGCCGTCCGCTGAAGCTGCCGTTCAAACTCCTGCACGTCGATACCGGCCACAATTACCCCGAAGTCATCCAATTCCGCGACGACACAGTCGCGCGTACCGGCGTACAACTTGTGATCGGTAGCGTAGAAGAATCCATCCGCAAAGGCAGTGTCGTCTTGCGCCGCGAAACCGATTCTCGCAACGCCGCCCAAGCCGTTACGCTGGTTGAAACCATTGAAGAACAAGGCTTTGATGCGCTAATGGGCGGCGCTCGCCGCGATGAAGAAAAAGCGCGCGCCAAAGAACGCATCTTCTCTTTCCGCGACGAGTTCGGCCAATGGGATCCTAAAAACCAACGTCCTGAATTATGGTCGCTCTACAACACACGCCTGTTCCAAGGCGAAAACATGCGCGTATTCCCGATTTCCAACTGGACGGAATTGGACATCTGGCAATACATCGCACGCGAAAAACTCGCCCTGCCGCCGATTTATTACACCCACAAGCGCGAAGTTGTCGAACGCAACGGCCTGCTCGTTCCCGTTACCCCGTTGACCCCAAAACGCGAAGGCGAAATTGCCCAAATCCGTGATGTCCGTTTCCGCACCGTCGGCGATATTTCCTGCACCTGCCCTGTTGCCAGTACCTCCGCCACGCCCGAAGACATCATTGCTGAAACCGCCGCCGCAACCATTTCCGAACGCAGCGCCACGCGCATGGACGACCGCGTATCGGAAGCGGCAATGGAAGAACGCAAAAAACAAGGCTATTTCTAAACCGGTTTTTCAGACGGCCCATATATATTTCAAACCCGAACAACACGGCAAAACCATCTGCCCCTGCCGTGTTGTTTGCTTTATTATTCTTGCAAATATCATTTAACAACAAAAGCTTAATTAAAAATCCTTACCAAGCGACAAACAATAAAACATAAACAAACATGGTATAATAAACGCTTACAGGCAGAGATTTAGACAAAAGTCTCAGGCCGTCTGAAGGAGGAAAAACATGAATCGACGCGTTTATATCGTACATGGCTTTGAAGGCAATCCGCACGGCAACTGGTTTGACTGGCTTTGCGCCCAAATCAAAAGCACCGGCGCACAAGCAATCTCCCTCGCCATGCCCAATCCCGACAAACCAAGCACGACCGCGTGGCAGTTTACCCTTGACCAGCACATCGGCAAGCCCGATGCCCATACCTTCCTAGTCGGCCACAGTCTCGGCTGCATTACCCTCCTTCACTTTCTCAGCCGCCAACAGCCCCAAAAAATCGGCGGTCTGTTGCTTGCCGCCGGTTTTGCCGATACGCTGCCACCCCTGCCTGCGCTTGATGCCTACATTAAAGCAGCGTCGCCCGATTTCGACATCCTGCGCAAAATCGACATGCCCAAACACTGTCTGGTTTCCGACAACGACACCCATGTTCCGCCCGAACTGACTTTGGACATGGCGGCCAAACTCAAAAGTCCTGTTACCCATATTCCCGAAGGCGGCCATTTGATGGCTTCGGACGGCTTTACCCAACTGCCGCAGGCTTGGGAAGCACTGAAACCCATGTTGACCGAATAAACACGCAATATAATTTGGTTTTCAGACGGCCTTGTCTGTCTCCCCTCCCCACGACAGGCCGTCTGAACGACAATAAAAAAACAACCTGCCCTTTCAAGCAGGTTGTTTCTTTTTATGCCTTATTGACAGCAAATTTAATATTGCACCGTCCATTCAATCTCACCGCCGGCCCTCATCGGTACAAGCTCGCCATCGCCGTAAGGTACGCTGATAGGTACGGTTTGTGTTTGTTTGACCAATGTGATGGTATCGGTATTTTCAGGCAGACCGTAGAAGTGCGAACCGTTTCTAGAAGCAAAGGCTTCCAGTTTGTCCAACGCGCCTGCTTTCTCAAACACTTCAGCATAAAGCTCAATGGCAGTCATCGCGCTGAACATACCGGCACAACCGCAAGCATTTTCTTTGGCAGTTTTGGCATGTGGTGCAGAATCCGTGCCGAGGAAGAATTTGTGCGCCTTATCACCGGTAACGGCGGCAACCAAAGCCTGACGGTGGGTTTCGCGTTTGAGAACCGGCAGGCAGAAATGATGAGGGCGCACGCCGCCGACCAAAAGGTCGTTGCGGTTGAGCAGCAAGTGTTGCGGCGTCACGGACGCGGCCACATTATCGCCAGCTTCCAATACCAGTCGGGCTGCTTCGGCAGTGGTGATGTGTTCAAACACGACCTTGAGGTTGGGCACTTGCGCCAGAACCGGCTTCATCACGCGCTCGATAAAGGCGGCCTCGCGGTCGAAAATATCGATTTCGGGGTCGGTTACTTCGCCGTGAACCAAGAACAAAATACCCTGTTTCGCCATTTCTTCCAACACGGGAATTAGCTTAAACAAGTCGGTCACGCCGGAATCGGAATTGGTGGTCGCGCCTGCTGGATAGAGTTTGAAAGCCACGATACCGGCAGCCTTGGCTTCACGCACGAGTTCGGGAGTAGCGTTGTCGGTCAAATAAAGCGTCATCAACGGCTGAAAGGCACTGCCTTCTGGCAGGGCGGCCATAATGCGCTCTTTGTATGCTTGGGCATCGGCAATGCTGACAACGGGCGGCTTCAGGTTGGGCATGATAACCGCGCGACCCATTTGTCGGGCGGTGTAGGGGGCAACGGCTTTGAGCGCGTCACCGTCGCGCAGGTGTAAGTGCATATCGTCGGGGCGGATGATGGTCAGGGTTTGCATAGCTTACTTTCGAGTGGTTTGGTTTGATAATGTTTCAGACGGCCTTTATTCGGCGGTAACGGTTTCTATCGATTTGATGTTTCAATCGTCAACCGGCCTAAGGCAAAACGGCGGCCTTATTGTCGTAAGAATGATGGGTCAAATAAAAAACAGCCTGTACCGGAAAATGCTCGGACGACGTTGTTTTGACGGTCAGCAAGGTTTCTTTCGGACTGCCGGACGCGCGCCATGCGTAGGAAATCTGACGCATAGGCAACGGGGCTTCCGCCAAATTATCGGCACGCAACTCAGCGTTCAAACCTTGCGGCGGATTTTCTGCCAAAGCTAAAAATTGTTTGAAAATCAGATGGTCGTCGGCTTTAGCCGTGCGCACGCTGCAACTGTCTTCAGTCAGGCTCAAATAATAATCTACGCCGTTTTCCGTTTTCTTCCAAATGCTTAATGCCTCCAAATCCATCATTCCGGCAGGCAAATCGGCAATATCTTTTTTCGACAATAAAACCAGTTTGTTGGCATTGGCAAACTCGCCGACAAGGGCGGCATCGCCGTCTGAGGCCACGCAGCTTTGGCGGAACAAGTCGGTTACATTTTGGGCATAATCGGCAGCGTTCTGCGGCGAAACGCCTTCCTTGCCGCATGCACTCAGGCAGACGGCCAATACGGCGGCACACAACGCGACGGCTTTAGACATTTCAGACGGCCTTATTTGTGTTTCAACACCAGCTTGAACACGCCGTCGGCTTCGCTCGATTCCAACAAGACATGTCCGGTCTGACGGCAAAACGCTTCAAAATCGCCGGGCGCGCCGCCATCGGTAGCCAATACGGTCAGCACTTCGCCCTCCTGCATTTGCGCCAAAGCTTTTTTAGCACGCAAAATCGGCAGCGGGCATTTCAAACCGATGACATCCAGAGTTTGTGTATTCATGATGAAAACTCGTCATATTAATCAGAATTAACGTCAATTATACCGCACTTACTTGCACCCCACCCTGCAAGCCCATAAAATAAAGCCGTTTTTCACTTTGGAGCTGTCTATGCGCCGTTTTGCCCTTCTCGCTCTCAGCCTTGCCGCGACTCAAGCATTTGCTTTGGGTTTCAGCCAAAAGGATACGCTGACCAACACGCGTTATCAGGAAAGCCCTGAAGAAGTTGCCGCACGCGAATTTAAAGAACATAAAGCCGAGTTGCCGCCCTTGCCCGATACCCAATCGGGCGATTGGTTCGACCTCTATGTCAACGAAACCTACGGCAAGCAGCCCAAAATCCTGCTCAGCAGCCTGCAAATCATGCCTGCGCCGGACAACAGCATCCGCTATGTCTTGAACGTACGCTCCGACAAAGGCTACGACAACCTCTCCGTCGAAGGCCTCTATTGCGCCCGTACGTCCTTTACTTACAGTAACGACAAGCGTTCTTCTTACAAAGTATTCGCATACGGCGACACAGTAAACCACCGCTGGATCGAGCCGCGTAAAGGCGATTGGAAGCTGATCGGCAATGCGTTCAGCCGCAATGATGCCCTGCACACCGCCCTGTATCAGGCATTCTGTATCGACGGTATGCCGACAACGGTCGAAGGCTTGGTACAACGTTTGAAAGAACGCGGCGGCCGTCACGGCACAACACTGACCAAGCACGACAAATAAACCGCTTTAATCAACAAAAAGGCCGTCTGAAATTTTTCAGACGGCCTTGTCTTTCAAGACGGTTTAGAATTTGTGATACAGGCCCACAGAAGCGGCTTTTTGTTCAACGCCGCCTTTGTTGGCCGCAGTCAGACGGGTTTTGTTGCCGACTTTCAGATACGCCAGTTGAGCATTGATGCCGGTGCGTTTGCTGAAGGTGTATTGGCCGCCGATAACGACTTGGTCGAATTTATCCACCAATTTCTCGCCACTGTTCACGCCCTTGGCAGGCCAGCCGTGTGCGTAAGTAATGCGTGGGGTCACGTTGCCGAATTTGTAGCCGACAGTTACCGCTGCATCAACTACTTTCACGGCTTCCTCTTTGCCTGTGTCGGTAGTGATGTCACTACCCTTGTACTGATTAAAATCATCGGTGAAATAGCCTAAATATTTGTTGGCTGTCTCATGGCCTTTGGCATATTGTACGCCGCCGCCGACAAAGAGATTGTCTTTATCGTAATAAGTTTCGACTTTGGCGATTTGCGCCGCTTTGGCTTTGCTTGATTTGTCGGTGTACGCGCCGTTGTAGTGGCCGTAAGCCGCATTGGCGGTAAAGCCGTTTTTAGAGAAACTCACGCCGCCGGTGTATTGGTCTTTGGCCGCTTGGGTATGCGTGTATTTATCTGAAGGATTGCGGTTGTCGCGCGGTGCGTAAGACACGTTGAATTTGAATCCGCCGAAATCCGGGCTGTCGTAGCGTACAGCGGCGTTGCGGTTGCCGGTACGGGTAAAGATGCCCAAGCCTGCGGCATTGGTTTTGTACATCCATGGATCGATGGTGTCCATTTCATTCAGCATATTGCTGAGTTTACCGGCGCGAATCTTACCGAAGTTACCTTGCAGGCCGATGAAGGAGTCCCGAGTGGCAAAACCTTGGGAACCGCCGGTAATGGCCGTTTTTTGTTCTACCTGCCAAATGGCTTTCAAATCGCCGCCCAAGTTCTCGCTGCCTTTGAAACCGATGCGGGAGGTATTGTCATTGATGCTGGTTGCGGTAGAGCTGGTTTCAGAACCTGCATCACCTTTGATTTTTACTTGACCGACGGTCACGCTACTTTTGATTTGACCATACAGAATCACTTCTGCAGATGCAGCCAGCGGCAAACCGGCAATAACCAAAGCGATAATCGATTTTTTCATTATTCTCTCCAAAACAAAGTTAAAATCTCGTGAAAACACGTTTAGCAATATTAATGTTTTCCAACGCTACAAACAACTACTTTCATCTTGATAAGCACTTTTATTTATTAGAGTTTAGACTTTTTACAACATTTTCAAATAAAACAGGCCGTCTGAAAGAAATTTCAGACGGCCTCTCCCATTCAAAGTCACTGCAAGGACAATCATCCCTCTTATTGCAATCATTTAATCAAAAATGATTGCTTGATAAATGTTTGCCATATATCAACCCAACATTCCCAAATTGCCACTATCATTAACTTTCTTCTTATGAAGAAGTTTTTTTATATCAATAATTTATTTGGTATAAATTTTTTCTTTTACCTAATATAAATAAACAGGAGCCCTTATGTTGAACAAACATCTCTTTTTATCTTTGCTAATGGCTGTCTCTACTGCAACGGTATCCGCCGAAACCCATCATGCACATTGGTCTTACACAGGTGAAAACGATGCTGCACACTGGGGCGATTTAAGTGAAGACTTTGCTGTCTGCAAAACAGGCAAACAGCAATCTCCTGTGGACTTCTCCGCAACAAAAGCAGTAAAAGGCAAACAACTGGCATACCGTTACAACGTCGCCGACTACAAAGTAGAAAATAACGGCCATACCCTTCAAGCCACGCCGCAAGGCAAGGCACAAACCATCGTGATTAACGGTAAAACCTATACCTTAAAACAATTCCACTTCCATACGCCGAGCGAACATACTTTCAAAGGCAAACATTTCCCGATGGAAGCGCATTTCGTCCATCAAGCCGAAGACGGTACTTTGGCGGTCATCGGCTCTGTATTTAAACCGGGCAAAAACAACCCTGCCTTGTCCGCACTCATTGCCAAAAAACTGAAAGCAGGCGAATCCGTAGATTTGAAAAACTTGAATATCCAAGCCCTGCTGCCTAAAGATAGCAAGTCATTTCAGCTGAAAGGCTCGCTGACAACGCCGCCTTGCAGCGAAAACGTGACTTGGGTTGTCTTAAAAACTCCGGTTCAGGCAGATGCGGCGCAGTTTAAAGCCATGCGCGACATTATCGGTGGCGAAAACAACCGTCCCGTACAACCTTTGAACGACCGCGAAGTCAATGAAGACAAATAACTTCTAAGGCCGTCTGAAAAGAAAAAAGCACCCGGATAACGGGTGCTTTTTCAATCACATCAATCAGGCTTTTTTGTTACCCAACGCGGCTTTCACAAACGCGCTGAATAAAGGATGGCCTTTGCGCGGATTGGAAGTAAATTCCGGATGGAACTGACACGCGAAGAACCAAGGATGATTTGGCAATTCGATGGTTTCAACCAAACGCTCACGGCCTGCGGATACGCCGCCGATGACCAAACCAGCTTTTTCCAACTGAGGCACATAGTTGTTGTTGACCTCGTAGCGGTGGCGATGACGTTCGCGGATATGTTCGCTACCGTAGATTTTTGCGGCAAGGCTGCCCGGTTTGAGGTCAACTTCTTGCGCACCCAAACGCATGGTACCGCCCAAATCGGCAGATTCGTCACGGGTTTCTACGCTACCGTCTGCAGTTTGCCATTCGTCAATCAGGGCAACGACAGGCGCAGCGCATTTCAAGTCAAACTCGGTAGAGTTCGCACCTTTCAAGCCTGCAACATCGCGGGCGTATTCGATCAGGGCAATTTGCATGCCCAAGCAGATGCCCAAGTATGGTACGTTGTTTTCACGCGCATAGCGTACGGCGGCAATTTTGCCTTCCACGCCGCGTGAACCGAAGCCGCCCGGCACCAAAATCGCGTCCATGTCTTTGAGCATGGAAACGTCGCCATTGCCCTTCTCAATGCTTTCGCTGTCGACAAAGGTAATTTGTACGTCGGTTTCAGTGTGAATACCGGCGTGTTTCAGTGCTTCGATCAATGATTTGTAGGACTCGGTCAAATCAACGTATTTGCCGACCATCGCGATTTTGACGGTATGTTTCGGATTTTGAATCGCGTGAACGATTTTCTTCCATTCGGTCAAATCGGCTTGTTTGACATTCAGTTGAAGCTGCTCGGTAATGATGCTATCGATGCCTTGGTTGTGCAGCATTTCAGGGCATTCGTAAATGCTGTCCACATCGTAGCTGCCCACGATGGCGCGTTCTTCAACGTTACAGAACAAAGCAATCTTACGGCGCTCGTCCGCAGGCATTTCTCTGTCCATACGGCAGATCAGGATGTCCGGTTGTAAACCGATGCTCAACATTTCTTTAACGGTATGCTGGGTCGGTTTGGTTTTGATTTCGCCGGCGGCGGCAATGTAGGGAACATAGCTCAGGTGGGCAAACAATGTATTATTACGGCCGAGCTGGCTGCGCATTTGACGGATGGCTTCCAAGAAAGGCAACGATTCGATATCGCCGACTGTACCGCCGATTTCAACAATCGCCACATCATAACCAGCCGCGCCTTCATGGATACGGCGTTTAATTTCATCAGTAATGTGCGGAATCACTTGTACGGTACCGCCCAAATAGTCGCCGCGACGCTCTTTGGCAATCACGTTTTCATAGACTTGGCCGGTACTGAAGCTGTTGCGGCGGGTCATGGTGGCGTTGATGAAACGCTCATAGTGACCAAGGTCGAGGTCAGTTTCCGCGCCGTCATCGGTCACAAATACTTCGCCGTGTTGAAACGGGCTCATGGTACCCGGGTCAACGTTGATATACGGGTCAAGCTTAAGCATGGTCACGTTCAAGCCACGCGACTCGAGAATAGTAGCAATAGAAGCGGCGGCGATACCTTTACCCAAAGAAGATACAACGCCGCCGGTTACGAAAATGAATTTAGTCATGATGTGATACCCATGTTGGAATGTGTGATTTTAACTTGAAGCAGCATATTCTGGCAAACGGCAAAAGCTTCAGGCCGTCTGAAAACAGCGTTTTCAGACGGCCTTATCATACTGATTCTATATATCAGCGCAGCTCGCGGCGCAGGATTTTGCCAACGTTGGATTTTGGCAACTCGTCGCGGAATTCGATGTCTTTCGGCACTTTATACGCCGTCAGTTCTTTGCGGCAGAAATCGATCAGTTCTTCCTTGGTCAAAGACGGGTCTTTGCGTACGACGAAGACCTTAATCGCTTCACCGGTTTTCTCGCTTGCCACGCCGATACAGGCGACTTCCAAGACTTTGTCGTTGCTGGCCACCACTTCTTCGATTTCGTTCGGATATACATTGAAACCGGATACCACAATCAAATCTTTTTTGCGGTCCACCAGCTTCAGCCAGCCTTTTTCATCCATCACGGCAATGTCGCCGGTCTCTAAAAAGCCGCGTGCATCGATTGCTTTGGCGGTTTCTTCAGGACGGTTCCAATAGCCTTTCATCACTTGCGGACCGCGTACCCACAATTCGCCCGGCTGTCCGATAGGCACTTCTTTGCCGTCCGCATCGCGTAATTCGACTTCGGTCGAAGGAACCGGCAAACCGATACCGCCGCTGTAAGCCTCGATATTCAAAGGATTGCAACACACACCCGGGCTGGCTTCGGTCAAACCGTAAGCTTCCACAATCGGCGTACCGGTGATTTTTTTCCATTTTTCCGCAACGGCTTTTTGCGTTGCCATACCGCCGCCCAAAGTCAGCTTCAAACGGGAAAAATCGACTTCGGCGAAATCCGGACGGTTGACCATCGCATTAAACAAGGTATTCACACCGATGAACACGCTAATCGGCTCTTTTTTCAATTCGCCGATAAACCCCTTCATATCGCGAGGGTTGGTAATCAGGATGATTTTAGAACCGGTATTCGCAAAGATCATCAGGTTTACCGTCAAGGCAAAGATATGATAAAGCGGCAACGCGGCAATAACCGTTTCTTTGCCTTCGTGCAGGCTGTTTTTAATCCATTCTTTTGCCTGCAACATATTGGCGCAGATATTGCCATGACTGAGGACGGCACCTTTTGCCAAACCGGTCGTGCCGCCTGTATATTGCAGCAAGGCAGTATCGTCACGTGTCAACTCGACTGGTTTGAACGTATTTGCTGCACCTTGCTTCAAGGCCGTCTGAAAAGTGATGGTATTTGGAATGCGGTATTCCGGCACCATTTTTTTCACTTTGCGGATGACAAAGTTCAGCAACGCGCCCTTAATCATGCCGAACATCTCGCCGACCGACGCGACAATCACATGTTTGATTTGCGTACGCGGCAACACCAGCTCCAGCGTATTGGCAAAGTTCTCCAACACGACAATCGTGGTCGCACCGCTGTCTTTCAACTGATGCTCCAACTCGCGCGGCGTATAAAGCGGATTGGTATTCACTGCCACCAAACCTGCCTGCAAAATACCGAAAAGCGCAATCGGATATTGCAAAACGTTCGGCATCATAATTGCCACACGCTCACCGCGCGGTAGTTTCAATACGTTTTGCAGGTAAGACGCAAAATCGGTCGCCAACTTGCCCACTTCGGCATAAGTCAGTGTTTTGCCCATATTTTGAAAAGCAGGTTTATCTGCGAATTTCTCGACACTTTGACGGAATACATCGCTGATGGAGCTGTATTGAGAGATATCGATTTCAGGGTTTACGCCTTGTTCGTAGCTTTTGAGCCAGAGTTTTTCCATATTGATCAGTCTTTTATTTAGTCGTTTTTTGAAATCGAGGCCGTCTGAAAGGCTTTATTCAATCTGCCGCTTCGTTTTCAGACGGCCCTTTTATTAAGCTGTAATAATGACAGGCTTGTCGGTGGACATGATGATACCGCCGCCCAAGCACACATCGCCGTCATACAGTACCGCAGATTGGCCTGGGGTTACTGCCCACTGCGGCTCGTCAAAAACAAGCTCGATGGTTTCATCATCTAAATAACGCAACGTACAAGGCGCGTCGGCCATACGGTAGCGCGTTTTGCAGGTATAGCGGCCTTCTTTCGGGCGTTCTGGCAATGTGAAGCTCAAATCGTTCATAACCAGGCTTTGCGTATAAAGCAAAGGATGGTCATGGCCTTGGACGACAATCAGTTCGTTTTTGGTCAAATCCTTGGCCGCAACAAACCACGGCTCGCCTGCGCCGCCGATGCCCAAGCCTTTGCGTTGGCCCAGCGTGTAAAACATCAAGCCGACGTGTTCGCCGACTACTTTGCCTTCAGGGGTCACCATTTTGCCATTATTGGTCGGCAGGTATTTTTGCAAAAACTCGCGGAACGGGCGTTCGCCGATAAAGCAGATGCCGGTACTGTCTTTTTTGGTTGCAGTCGGTAATTTGAATTCTTCGGCAAGACGGCGGACTTCAGGCTTCTCCAACTCACCCAATGGGAAAATCGAGCGCTCGAGTTGGAAAGGCTTGAGACGATATAGGAAATAGCTTTGGTCTTTATTTTGATCCAAGCCTTTGAGCAGGTAATGCACGCCGTTTCGAACTTCTTTGCGGGCATAGTGTCCGGTGGCAATGGTATCGGCGCCCTGCTCTATGGCATAGTCCAAAAAGCATTTGAATTTAATTTCGGCATTGCACAAGATATCCGGGTTTGGCGTGCGGCCTGCGCTGTATTCTTTGAGAAAATAGGCAAATACGTTGTCTTTATATTGCGCGGCAAAATTGACGATGTCGATGTCGATGCCGATGATATCGGCAACGGCAATGGCATCAAAGGAATCTTGTTTGATGCTGCAATATTCGTCGTTGTCGTCATCTTCCCAGTTCTGCATGAACACGCCGCTGATTTGATGGCCTTGCTGTTTGAGCAGGGCCGCGGTAACGGATGAATCGACGCCGCCGGAGAGGCCGACGATGATGTTTGCTGGTGTGTTGTGAGTATTCATGAGCGGAATGTGGGTTTTAAATACATTTTTTAAAGCGTGATTTTAGCACATTTTGATTTGACGACAGAAAAGGCCGTCTGCAAGCCCAATGACTTTCAGACGGCCTTTATATGCAAATTCAAGCAATTAGTGCTGATGTGCGCCACCGTGTGCGCCGTGATCGTGCTGCATTTCGGCTTTAGGCGCGGTTTTCACTTCCAGCTCGACAGTTTGAGGTTTGGCGTTTTTGAATTTCAGGGTTACAGGCACTTTTTCGCCTTCTTTCAATTGTTTTTTCAGACCCATGAACATAACGTGGTAACTGCCCGGTTTCAGCTCGGTTACGCCTTTTGCAGCTAAAGGCACGCCGCCTTTAACTTCGCGCATACGCATAACGCCGTTGTCGTTAATATGGGTATGTACTTCAACGCGTTCTGCAACAGGGCTGCTGCCGCCTACCAAGAAGTCTTGTTTGGCTTCATCGTTTTGGATTTTCATGAATGCGCCACCCATTTTCATACCTTCGACAGTAGCACGCGCCCAACCGTCTTCGATATGGATACCGGCTGCAGATACGGAAGTTGCCAAGCCTGCCAGAATCAGGGTTGCCATTAATTTTTTCATGTTTTGCTCCTTGTGTTTGCCAAATGGCTGGGATATACAGCCTTCATCTTACAACCAAAGGCCGTCTGAAAACTTTGATATAGATTAATTAATACTATCTAATCCTAACGAATTACCATATTACCACATTTTTAAGCAGTTAATGCAATAATCCAAACAATAAATAACATGAACAAAGCCATCAATTGCGCGGCCGAGCCGGCATCTTTGGCACGCTTGGCCAGCTCGTGTTTTTCAGTAGAGGTATGGTCAACGGCTGCTTCGACGGCGGTATTAAACAATTCGGTAATCAATGAAATAAACGATGCGACAACAAGCACCATTTTGATGGCCGGCCCGAAATCAAGGAATAAGGCCAAGACAATTAAAATCAGGTTCAACCAAAAAACTTGGCGAAATGCGCTTTCATAACGGTACGCGGCAGCCAGTCCGTCTTTGGAATAGCCAAACGCATTGATAATGCGCTTAATGCCGTTTTTACCTTTTTTTTCAGATGCGTAGGAAGATGGTTCCATCATATTCTCAACATAAAAAGGCCGTCTGAAAAGAAACGGTCGGGTCAATTTTCAGACGGCCTTTGGGTTTATTGTTTTGCCCAAGATGCTACGGCATCTGCAAACATAGCGGCAACGTTGAAATCTTTTTGCTTCATGATTTCTTGGAAGCCGGTCGGGCTGGTTACATTGACTTCGGTCAGGTTGTTGCCGATGACATCCAAACCGGCAAGCAAAATACCGCGACGCTTCAATTCAGGCGCAAGGGTTTCTGCGATCTCACGGTCGCGCTCGCTCAATTCCTGTGCCACGCCGCGGCCGCCGGCAGCCAAGTTGCCGCGCGTTTCTCCGTTTTGCGGAATACGCGCCAAAGCATACGGAACAACCTCTCCACCAATAATCAGAATGCGCTTGTCGCCATGTACGATTTCAGGAATATAACGTTGCGCCATGATGGTACGTGAATCAAGCTGCATCAGGGTTTCCAAAATACTGCCGATATTGGGGTCGGATTCGGTTAGGCGGAAAATGCCCATACCGCCCATACCGTCCAAAGGTTTGATAATGATGTCGCCGTGTTCTTTCAAAAAGGCACGGACATCGGCGGAACGTGTGGTAACCAAAGTCGGCGCGGTAAACTGGCTGAAGTTCAAAATAGCCAATTTTTCATTGAAATCGCGCATTGCCTGCCCGCTGTTAAATACTTTTGTACCCTGCTGCTGTGCCAACGTCAAAAACTGGGTCGCGTACAGATATTGCATATCAAACGGCGGATCAGTGCGCATAATGACCGCATCGAAATCTTTCAAGGCCGTCTGAACTTTTGCCTCTGATTTAAACCATTCGTGATCGTCATCGTTTTTCGCGCCGACAAACTCAAATGCCGCCACCTGAGCCACTACCAAGCCTTCACGGACGGACAATTCTCCGCTCAAGGTATGAAAAAGCTGCCAACCGCGCTTTGCCATTTCACGCATCATGGCGTAAGTAGTGTCTTTATAGGTTTTAAAACTTGCCATCGGATCGGCGATAAACAGGACTTTCATCAAAATTTCCTTGTAAACAGACGATATAATCATACCTTGTATTCGGCCCGCCTGAAAGGGTGGCAAAATATAGAAAAGGCCGTCTGAATCCTATTTTCAGACGGCCTTGAGGCTTTTAGGCGGCTGCCAAATGCAAGAGTTCGGCAGCATGGCTGCGTGTGGTATCGGTAATGATTTCGCCACCCAGCATACGCGCGATTTCCTCAATGCGCTGATGATGGTTCAAAACACTGATTTCGCTGACGGTTTGCTCCCCTTCGCTATGCTTGCGGACCTGCCAATGGTTTTCACCGCAAGAGGCGACTTGAGGAAGATGGGTTACCGCTAAGACTTGATGTTTTTTACCTAAGGCACGCAAAGCTTTACCGACCATTTCAGCAACGCCGCCACCAATACCGGTATCCACTTCGTCAAAAATCAATGTCGGCACTTGCGTGTATTGGCTGGCAACCACTTGCAAAGCCAAGCTGATACGCGCCAATTCACCGCCGGAAGCCACTTTATTCAAAGGACGGGACGGATTGCCTTTATTTGCCGCCACTTGGAATTGCACCTGCTCTAGACCATGTGCAGTCGGTGAAGACGGCAACAAGACGATGTCAAAACGTGCGCCTTTCATGGCCAAATGTTGCATATGCTCGGTTGTTTCTTCGCCCAAACGGCTGGCTGCCTGATGGCGCATGGCGGAGAGGATATGTGCGGCTTCGTGGTATTCGGCAAGATTGCGTGCGACTGTATTTTCCAAGGCTTCCAAATCGGCAGCCGCGTGCAGGTTTTGCAGGCGCTCATCGATTTCTGCCAACTTTTGCGGCAACTCTTCCGGCTCAATACGGTATTTGCGCGCCATGCTCATCAATTCGCCCATGCGACTTTCTTGTGCGGCCAATTCATTAGGATCGATATCGCTGCGACCGGCCACATCGCGCATATTAGCACTGATTTCACCCAATTCTGCTTCAATACTTGCCAACATATTCAGGCTCTCGGCAAAGCGCGGCTCAATGTTTTGCAGATTGCCCAACAGTTTTTGACATTGGTAGATTTGACGTTGGATGCCGTTATCTCCGTCTATGCTGTCGCCCACCTGCTCGGCGGTTTGCAGCAACTCGGCCGAATGCGCTAGACTGTCGTGGCTTTGGCTTAAGGTTTCCCATTCGTTGGGTTTAAGCTCCAATTGGTTCAATTCATTAAACTGCCATTCCAAACGCTCGCGTTCGATAGCCATGGTTTCTGCCTGCTCTTGTGCTTCTTGCAGTGCCTTTTTCGCATTGACCCAATTTTGATAAAGCTGTTTGACCGTTTCAGCCTGCTCTTTGCTGCCGGCAAATGCGTCCAACAACTCGCGTTGCGCAGACTCTTGATTCAACGAATGATGGGCATTTTGTCCGTGAATATCGATTAACTGCTCGCCGATGGCTTTCAGTTGCGCCAATGTTGCTGCCTGATTATTGATATAACTGCGGCTTTTACCCTTAGCATCGATAATACGGCGGATGCTGAGCTCTTCAGCATCTTCTTCCAAAAGACCTTGCTCCTGTAGCTGCGCTTTCAATTCAGGCAAACCACTGATGTCGAACAAAGCCGACAACTGCGCTTCTTTGGCGCCGCTGCGCACTTGGCTGTAATCGGCTTTATCGCCCAACAACAGGCCAATCGCATCCAGAGTAATCGATTTGCCTGCGCCGGTCTCGCCCGTCAATACGGTAAAGCCGTTTTGAAAATCAAGATTCAGGTTTTCAACAATGACAAAATCACGCAAAGAAAGTGCCAACAGCATTGCAGTATTCCTTAGTAAATCACCCGCACTCATGCGGAATAGCTTTAGATAAGTTGATTATAACTAAGGTTTTTTATAGTTTAAATCAGATTTTTCTTATGATTTATCTAAGATATTTATTTTAAACAAATTATTTTTTAAGCGGGCAATAAAAAGGCCGTCTGAATATTGCTACATGTTCAGACGGCCTAAATTTATTTTACTCTGCCAGTTCTACTTGTTCATGCCCCATCAATTCCTGCCCTACTCCGGCAAGCAGGTTCAGATAACGCTCATACTGTTTGAGCATATCGGCAATCAATTCTTTTTGCGTCATATATTGCACATCGTATCCATCGCGCCCATCCGAAAAATACGTCAACGGTATAAACGTTGCTGCATATTTGAAATGAGGCAGGCTGTCTTCACGAATCAACTGGTCGGTAATTTCCCGCTTTACGGATTTAATCCCATAGACAAAATCCCTTACCGTCCCTTTATGCACCACCAGCTCCACCGACGGCTCATCCTGTTGCAACAGGCAACGGATTTCTACGTCCATATTGTATTTTTCGGTCAATTCGTTTTTCAATTCCTGCATTGCCGGAAGCGCCGTATTTTTCATAAATTTGATGATATCGACTTCCTGCGTCTGATTCATCATTTGACCAAGGCGTTCCCTCCAATGATCGCCCGACCAGAAAATACTGCTCGGATTGACGGCGGTTGCAAAATAGTTGGCATCGTTGTTCAGAGCTTTCCACAAAGAAACCATCATAAAAATCATCAACACCGCAAACGGCAGAGACGCAATCAGGGTCATGGTTTGCAAGATGGGCAAACCGCCGGCACCCAGTAACACAATGGCCACAGCAGAAATCAACACGCCCCACATAACCGATTGCCACTTAGGCGAAGCCAGCCCTTTATCGCGCGAAGCAATATTGTTCAGCACATAAATGCCCGAGTCGGCAGAAGTGATAAAAAACAGCGAAATCACCAGCAATGCTACCAAGCTGCTGACAACCGGCCACGGCAAATAATTCAAAAAGGCAAACAACAATTTTTCAGGCTCGTTGGTCAAGGCAGACAAGGCGCCGTTTGCCACATGCGTGTCCAGCCACAAGGCTGAATTGCCAAATACGGTAAACCACAAAATACTCATCAGGCTAGGCACTGCCAATACACCAAAAATAAATTCGCGGATGGTTCTGCCTCGCGAAATTCGGGCAATGAACAAACCGACAAAAGGCGACCACGAACACCACCAAGCCCAATACAACACCGTCCAGCCGGTAAACCATTTTGTATGCTCAGGCTCGTAGGTATATGACTTAAAGCTGAACGAAACGAAGTTACTCAAATAAGTGCCCAAATTGTCGCTGAATGCGAAAATCAAATACGTCGTCGGCATACTCAACAAGACAAACAACAGCAATGACAGTGCCAATACCAAGTTGGTTTCACTCAAAATTTTGACGCCTTTGCCCACGCCCGAAGTTGCGGAAAATATGGCAATCGCCATCACAACAACGATAATGCCGACCTGCAAGACATAGCTGTTGTCCTGCACCCAGCCCATCTTCAGCAAACCGGAACCCATTTGTGCCGCGCCAAATCCCAAGGTTGTGATAATACCGAACAAAGTCGCAATCAAAGCCATCACATCGATGGCATCGCCCATTTTGCCGTTGATTTTGTCTTTTAAAATCGGATAAAAGCAGGAACGCAACGCCAGCGGCAATTTATAGCGGAAACCGAAATACGCCAAGGCAAGCGCAATGATTCCGTAGATTGCCCAGGCATGAATCCCCCAGTGGAATACCGTATGCAGAATCGCCTCTTGCGCATTGCCTTTGGCAATCGGGGAAGAAAAATGCGATAAAGGCTCGGCCACACCAAAAAACATCAAGCCCACGCCCATGCCGGCCGCAAACAGCATGGCCAACCATGATAAAAACGAAAACTCAGGTTCGTCCTCGTTTGTACCCAGCCTGATACTGCCGAAGCTGCTGATGGGAAGCGCCAATAAGAAAATAAGGAATACAGAGAAAGTCAGAATGTAAAACCAACTGACATTTTGAAAGATAAACTGCTTCATTGCATTTAACAAAGCCTCAGTATTTTGAGGCCAAACCAAAGCAGCTGACAAAAGCAAAAGGACGAAGAAAAGCGTAATACCGACCACGCTTGGATTGAAAGAAGATTTGTTTTGAATAAATTGTTTGAATTTCATATCGGTTCCGTAGTTGATACAGCGCATATTTGAAGAACAAACGGGCTGCCGATTGATAAAGAAAGAAACGTTTCCGTATGCCTTCTCAAACTATTACAGAATGAGAGATATTTATTCTAATAATTCTTAAATTATATCACAAAATCAATAAGTTATTAAAATAGATGAAAATTATATTTAAAATCATGATGTTATACAATAATAAAGGCCGTCTGAAACACGATTGTTTCAGACGGCCTTTACATTCAAATCAGTTAATCAGTCTGCTTCCTGATTCAACTGCTTCTTCAGCCTCCTCATCGCCTGTCGGCGGCGTTTCCATCAAATCAGGCAACACCAGCTCACCCAATTCAGTCAGCGGCGGCAATTCTTCCAAACTTTCCAAACGCAAATCGCTTAAAAAAGTTGCCGTTGTCGCCCACAAAGCCGGACGGCCGACAGAATCACGGTGGCCGATGACTTCAATCCAGCCCCTATCCTGCAAGGTTTGCATGACATTTTGCGACACTGCCACGCCGCGTATGCCTTCAATATCGCCACGCGTTACCGGTTGCTGATAGGCAATAATCGCCAGCGTTTCCATCACGGCACGGGAATAACGCGGCGCTCGCTGCTCTTGCAGGCTGCCTAGTCGTTCAAATGCGGCTTGGGCGATTTGAAAACGCCAGCCCTCATGGGTATGCACCAGTTGTAAAGCCCTGCCCTGCCAGCGTGCCTTCAGTTGCGCCAACACGTCAATTAGCTTGTCTTGCGATAACGGCGGCACGCACAATTCGCGCATGTTTTTTTCGTTTAAGGGTTCGACTTGCGTCAACAGCGCCGCTTCAATCAGCGCATCGGGAGAAAGTTTTTCAGTCATAATAAAATCAAGGTTCAGACGGCATAAACAGCCGAAGGCCGTCTGAAAGGCAATATGGTCAATGGTTTGTTACGCGCTCAAATGCGCTTTCAGTTTTTCTTCGTCCAAAAACCAATGGCAGATTTCGGTATCGCCATCCAGCAAAACAGGCACCAGCTCATTGTACTTTTCTTCTAAAACCGGATCTTCATCAACATCGACAATATCCAGCCCAAATCCAAACTGCTCCTGATAAGGCTTTAATTGTTCGCGCATTTTGTGGCACAGGCTGCAATATTCCCGAAACATCAAGGTCAGTTTCATGGTGGTTACTCTCGGAGGGACAAAAGCGGCCATTGTATAGCAAAATGCCGCCAAACCATACAGGCATGACAAAGGCCGTCTGAGCAGGCGCGAGATAGCGCCTTCAGACGGCCTTTATGTGTATTCTGAATTAAGACTGAACGTTAATACCGGCAGTCACGGTATTTTGGGCACTGCTTGCAGTCAAAAACGATGCAGCCAATTCGCCGCAGCAACCGCAACAAGTTGCCACGCCCAATTGAGCCTGCAAATCGCTCATGGTGGTTGCACCGGCGGCGATGGTCTCTTTGATGTCGTGGTCAGTAATGGCGTTGCAGATGCAGACAAACATGATGTGCTCCAATAATTTTGTTACCCTCTGTAATTGAGAGTAGGATTTATTCTTGAACGTAAATATAAATAAAAACGGTTTGCATTGCAATATTGGCACCATCCTTTTGTTTTGAAATTTTTCTATGTAAATTTGCATTTTGATTGTTATTTTATAAATAATAAACTTTATAACCGTTCAGACGGCCATGATAACAAAAAGCGGCATCTTCGAGATGCCGCCTTTATTTATGAACGGGAATGGTGTTCATCGACCATGTTTTTCAAACGGATATTGGCAACATGGGTATAAATCTGCGTGGTGTTGATGTCGGAATGTCCCAACATCATCTGGACCGAACGCAAATCGACGCCGTGATTGACCAAATGCGTGGCAAAAGCATGGCGCAAGCCGTGCGGACTGAGCGAAGCAATACCGGCCGCTTCGGCATATTCTTTAACTATCATCCATGCAAGCTGACGGCTGATGCCGCTGCGTTTCTGGCTGACAAACACTTCGTCGCAGATCTTGTTTTTTAGCAACAACGGGCGCGATTCGTTGCAATAGCGTTCCACCCAATACGCCGCTTCCTGCCCCAACGGAACCAGACGCAATTTGTCGCCCTTGCCTATGGTACGGATACTGCCGCGATGTAAATCGATATCGCTGAGCGTCAATTTGACGGCTTCGGTCACGCGCAAACCTGTTGCATACATGACTTCAAGCAAGGCTTTGTCGCGCAGCCCGTGCGGCGTTTCCACATCCGGCGCAGCCAGCAGCGCGTCGATTTGGGCTTCGGTAATCAGCGTAGGCAGTTTGCGTTCCGATTTCGGTGCCTTGAGAAAACGGGTGGGATTGTCTGCCCTTTGGCCCGTTTCCTCCAACCAGCCGTACATACGCTTGCAAGCCGACAATGCCCGCGCTTGGGACGTGTTTTTTTCTCCCTCCGCATACACGGCATCAGACAGGGCAAATTCATCGGCACTCAACCAATCCTGCCCACCCTCGGCCAACCGCGCAGCGACTTTGACCAAATCACGGCGGTAACTTTGCAGCGTATTGTGGCTGAGCCTGTCTTGCAGCCAAAGGGATTCAAGCAGCTTGTCTATTAAATCGTCCATATTCATCAAACTGTATTGAAAGGCCGTCTGAACGGCATGGCTTTACATCCGTTCAGACGGCCTTTAGGTTTTCAAAGCCCTATTTAAGAGGCTTGAGAAATTGTATCCAAAACTTCTTGCGCGTGTCCGGCCACTTTGACTTTGCGCCATTCATGGGCGATTTCGCCGTTTTCGTCCAGCACAAACGTGCTGCGCTCAATGCCGAGGGATTCTTTGCCGTAAAGCTTTTTCAGCTTGATCACGTCAAACAGTTTGCAGACAGTTTCTTCTTTGTCGCTCAACAATTCAAACTGGAAACCTTGTTTAGCGCAGAAATTCTGATGCGATTTGACACCGTCGCGCGAAATGCCGACAACGGTATAGCCCAATGCTTTGAATTGTTCCAATCTGGCATTGAAATCCAAGCCTTCGGTGGTACAGCCGGGCGTGCTGTCTTTAGGATAAAAATAGACAACCAACGGCAAATGTTCGGCGGAATTAAAATCGCTGCCGGAAGAAGATGGGAGTGTGAATTGATATTTTGACATATTATTCCTTTCAGACGGCCTAAACCTAGCCTGCGTTTATTTTTCGCTTAAATTCAAATAACTGCGCGTACCTTGAAAATCTTCCAATGCGCGCAACAAAAGCTGGAAGTGGTCGTCATTGCCGGCCAAATCCAACTCATCGGCATTGACGGTCAGCAAAGGCGCGCTTTGATACAAATGGAAGAAATGGCTGTATTCGTCATGCACCCGTCCCAAATAGCCTTCGGGGAACAAACTGATAATGCCTTCGTGACGTTTTTGCAGACGTTTGCGGTTGTTTTCGACGGCGGTTTGCAGATAAATCACCACATCGGGCTCCGCGTATTGCGGCAGAATGCGTTGCTTCATATCGACAAAAAGCTGCTGCTCGTCATCATTCAAAACGATGGGCGTAAAAATACGATCTTTTTCCGGCAAAAAATCAGCCACAACCATTCCGCCTTGCGCGCATTGGTCTTCAATAATATTCACGCTTTCAGCGCGGCGCGTTAGGAAGAAAAGCTCGGCAGCCAAGCCATTATTGGAAACATTACTGTAAAACTTCATGAGAAACGGATTGTGATCCGGATTCTCCGACAACAGCAACGCGCTGAAATGCTCTGCCAAGCGGCGGCTCAAAGCAGTCTTGCCGCTACCGATGGCGCCTTCGACAACAATATAACGAGGATTCATAGTAACTCTTTGTAATGTGTTTTCCAACAATATTTTATAGCAAAAAAGGCGTGTCCAACACGCCCTTTCTTGTTTCAGCCTGTTTTTCAGACGGCCCTTATTCTTTCAACAGGCGAATCCCCTGCCCGCCCAAAGCCTGAGCCAAATCAGCCACACGGCCATGCTCGCCCAACTCGAAATCTGGAAGAATTTCAGCCAACGGCAACATCACGAAACTGCGCTCATGCGCGCGCGGATGCGGCAAGGTCAGATGCGGGTCATCGCTGCGGATACCGTCAAAATCGATGATGTCCAAATCCAAAGTGCGTGGCGCATTACGGAAGCTACGCTCGCGCCCAAATTCGGCCTCGATGCGATTTAACTCTGCCAACAGCGCCACGCCGTCCAATGAAGTTTTCACGGCACACACGGCGTTCACAAAATCGGGCTGATCGTCATAGCCGACCGGCGCAGTCAGATACAGGGAAGAAGCCTTTTCGAGCCGAATATGCGGATGCGCGTCCAATTCGGCCAAAGCGGCGCGAACCTGTTCGGCAGGATTGGCAAGATTGCTGCCCAAAGCGACAACGGCAAAATGCGGATACATTTCAGACGGCCTCTTTTAAAACGGCAGCGTTTTGGTTTTGGCAAGGAAAACAATCGTGGCAACACACGACATGGCCAAAACGTAGACGATATAGAATTTCGGCGAACGCGGACGCGAACGCATCATAATCATGCCCAACACAATATAAACCAGCAACAGCAGGATTTTCATGCCGAGCCACGGCGCATTGAACGGCGAAAAATGGGTAATCTTCATCAGCCACAAGCCGGTAAACAGCAACATGGTGTCGTTCAAATGCGGCATGGCTTTCCAAATACCAGCCAATGGCTTCTCAGGATGACGCCAGAGCAGGAAAAAACGTATGTTGAACAACAGGATGGTAATGGCAACGAAAATCTGATGGCTGTATTTTACAAACAGATATTGCATGGCAGTTTCTTATGTTAAGGGTTGAAAAACAAAGCAGCTATTTTACCGCAAACATCTATTTCTGACGCAACTTTTCAATCGCCAGCAGATAGGGAGGCGCATTACGGCGGTTGACAAAGCCATAGCGTAACACGGCAAAGGCTTCCTGCGGCAAAGTTTCCGCCCATTGCACAATCGCTTCAGCCTCTATTCGGCCGGCTTCATGCCCCGGATACAATACCGCTACGGCAAGCCCGCCCTCTTTCAGCAAACCCAAAGTATCCGTCAGCGCACGGATACTGCTTGCCGCCTCAGTTGTACAATTTTTATCGCCACGCGGCAGCCAACCGAAATTAAATACTGCGGCATCTAAAGGCTCGTCGATATAAGACGAAAGGTTTTCATGGCCGTCATGTATCAGGGCTACCCGACCATCTACGCCGTTTTCTTTCAGACGGCCTTGAGTCTGCTCCAGTGCTTTGGATTGCACATCAAACGCCCACACCCTACCAGTCTCTCCAACCGACTGCGCCAACAGCAAAGTATCATGCCCGTTTCCGGCCGTCGCATCCAAAGCGCGGCCGCCTGCTTTTAAGGCTTGCTGTAACAGGGAGTGGGCAAAGGGAAGAATGTTCTCAAGCAGCATGATAAAGGTCGTCTGAAAATAAAAATACCCTACCGCAAAAGCGGTAAGGTATTGAAAAACAGGAATGCGTTACATCATTTATTCGGCAGGTTGTTGCACAGTCTCAACTTGAACCGGAGCAGCTGCGGCAGCGGCTTGAGGTTGTTTGTTTTCGTGTTGCAGGCTGACTGCGCGTGCAGGAACGATTGTTGAGATAGCGTGTTTGTAAACCATTTGAGTGACGGAAGTATTACGCAGCAGAACAACGTACTGGTCGAATGATTCCACTTGACCTTGCAGCTTGATGCCGTTTACCAAGTAGATCGAAACCGGAACGTGCTCTTTACGCAACGCATTCAAAAAAGGATCTTGTAACATTTGTCCTTTAGCTGTCATATTCTTGAGCTCCATTATTATGATTGTAAAGACGCCAAAATCGGCGTTAGATGGGATTGTAGCCCCGAATAGGATAAATTACCAACTATTTTTTTCTATCACACCGTTTAGAAATCCAGTAATAAGGGAACTTCCCGTCAAACCGACTGTTTCATTTCCATATTCACAACAATCCCAAATCCAAATTAGATGTTTTTTCTAAATTCGGCAAACCCTATCGAAAATATGCCATGAAGCTCTAATGAGCTGTTTTTCATTATAAAAAGGCCGTCTGAAATTATTCAGACAGCCTTTATGCTTATTTGCTGAATTGTTTTTTCACACTGACTTTGGTTTTCTTCTTGAAGCGGTTTTTCTCTTCCTTGCGGCCTTCGCGTTTCTCAATACGGTTGCTCAGGCTGACACGGCGCAGCGGTTTTTTCTTCGGTTTGTCTTCCGCATTTTCATACGGGTTTTCCGAAACATTGTATTGAATTCTGAGCGGCGTACCTTGCAGATTGAAGGCTTTACGGAACGTTTGGGTCAAATAGCGCGTATAGCTGTCAGAAATGGCGTACAGCGAATTGCCGTGTACCACAATCACCGGCGGATTCATGCCGCCCTGGTGGGCATAACGCATTTTCGGACGCACCAATCCTGCGCGCGGCGGCTGTTGACGCTCGATAGCGCTTTGCAATACGCGCGTGATTTTCGGCGTCGGCATCTTAATCATTGCCGCGTTGTAGGCAGCCTGAATGCTTTCAAACAAACCGTCTATACCGCGCTCTTTCAATGCAGAAATAAAGTGGAACTTAGCAAAATCAAGGAAATACAGTTTGCGGTTGATATCGCGTTTCACTTGCTCGCGACGCTCTTCGCTGATGCCGTCCCATTTATTGACCGCCACCACCAAAGCACGGCCTGCTTCCAAAGCAAAACCTGCAATCGTCGCATCTTGGTCGGCGATATCTTGTTGCGCATCCAACACCAAAACAGCAACGTTTGCCGCTTCAACCGCCTGCATAGCTTTGATAACAGAGAACTTTTCCACCGCTTCATCCACTTTGCCACGACGGCGCACACCTGCGGTATCGATGATGGTAAACGGCTTGCCTTCGCGTTCAAAATCGATATGGATACTGTCGCGCGTCGTGCCTGCCATATCGAAGGCAATCACGCGTTCTTCACCGAGGATGGCGTTTACCAAGGTTGATTTACCGACATTTGGACGGCCGATTACAGCAAAAACAGGATGTTTCGCTTCTTCCTCTTCCTTTTCAGGCTCGGGGAAGGTTTCCAAAATATCTTCAATCAGATAATACACGCCATCGCCGTGCGCACCTGAAATAACATAAGGGTCGCCCAGGGCAAGTTCGTAGAACTCGGCGGCAAGCACGGCCCTATTGCCGCCCTCGCCCTTATTCACGGCCAAATAAACAGGATGTGGGCTTTGGCGCAAACGGTCGGCAATGATTTTGTCTTGCGGGGTCAAGCCGGTACGGCCGTCCACCAAAAACACAACCGCATCGGCTTCATCGACAGCCTGCAAGGTTTGTTTTGCCATTTCGTGCAAAATGCCGCTGTCCACAATCGGCTCAAAACCGCCGGTATCGATGACCAAATAAGGTTTGCTGCCGACTTTGCCATGACCGTAATGGCGGTCACGCGTCAGGCCGGGCAAGTCATGCACGAGCGCGTCTTTGGTACGCGTCAAACGGTTGAATAAAGTAGATTTGCCGACATTGGGGCGGCCGACAAGCGCGATGGTGGGTTTCATGATGGAGTCTTTCTGTGTCAAGTGCCGCCTAAAAACGGGAGCGGAACACAAGCAGGTGTTTTAAAAACACGGTTGATAAGGATAAGTGTAGGCCGTCTGAAAAGTCATGGCAACTTCAGACGGCCTTGATTTCAAACAAACTTATTTCAAGCTGTCGATTTTCATTTGCAGCAATTCGCGGCCTACTGCGGTTTGCGGCAATTTGCTCAAAGCAGCTTCGTAACTTTGTACGGCTTCTTTGGTTTTATTTTGGGCAACGTAAACATCGCCTTTGGTTTCCAGCATCAAAGGCTCGAAATCAGCCTCAACCTGAGTATTCAGGGCATTGATGGCGGCATCGTATTTTTTCTGCTGCAACAGGACAACGCCCAAACGCTGGGCTGCCAAAGCTTGAACCAGCGGTGCGTTTTGGTTTTTCAGCACCCAATTCAAATGACCTTCCGCCACATCATAACGGCCGGCATCAAACTCGGTCGCCGCTACCATCAACGTAGCTTGGGCTGTCGAAATAGAATCAGGATAGTTTTTTTGCAATTCAGCCAAATCGGCGTTGATGGCTTTGGGGTCGGTTTTTTGCTGCGCCTTTTCCACCATTTGCGCCAATACGGCGGCGGCTTCCTGATCTTTTGAAGCTTTTTGGCCTTGGTAAATGGTGTAACCCAAATACCCCAAAGCCGCCACAATCAGCAAGGCAAAGATCCAACGGCCGGTGCGTTTCCAAAAATATTTAAAGTTGTCTAACTCTTGTTGTTCTTCCAAATGGGCTGCCATTTATGCGTTCTTCCATTGTTGTAAAGTGTCTGTCAAATCAGCGGCGGCAACGGTTTTCTGTTCGTGTTTGCCCTGCATATCTTTCAGGGTAACCGTACCGTTTGCCAGCTCATCCTGAGCCACAATCAGGGCAAAGCGTGCGCCACTGTTGTCTGCTTTTTTCATTTGCGCTTTCAGGCTTTGATAGCCGGAATGCTGCATCACATTGAAACCTTGTGCGCGCAAGGCTTGCGCGTATTTCATCACCTGCAAGTCCGCACCTTCGCCTTGGTGCATTGCATAGACATCAGGCGCAGCGTTCACTTCCAGAGAGCCGTATTCACTCACCAAAAGCAACAGGCGCTCAATACCCATCGCAAAGCCGATAGACGGCGCAGGCTTACCGCCAAGTTCTTCAATCAAACCATCGTAACGGCCGCCGCCGCACACAGTCGCCTGCGCGCCGAGTTTGTCGGTCGTCCACTCAAAAACCGTCTGATTGTAATAATCCAAACCGCGTACCAAGCGCGGATTTTCAACATATTGAATCCCCAAACCGTCCAACATCGCCTTGAAGCGTGCATAGTGGTTTTGCGAAGCCTCGCCCAAGTAATCCACCAAACGCGGTGCCGCATTGCAGATTTCCTGCAAATCAGGGTTTTTCGTATCCAAAACACGCAAAGGATTGGTTTTCAGACGGCGTTTGCTGTCTTCATCCAGTTGTGCTTCATAGCGGGTCAAATATTCAACCAATGCCGCACGGTGTGCCGCGCGTTCCTCACGGTTGCCCAAGCTGTTGATTTCCAAAGTCAGGTATTCGCGAATACCCAATTTTTCCCATAAGTCAGCAGACATCGCGATGATTTCCGCATCAATATCCGGCCCTTCAAAACCCAAAGCCTCGATACCGACCTGATGGAACTGACGATAACGGCCTTTTTGCGGACGCTCGCGGCGGAACATCGGCCCCATATACCACAGCTTTTGCGGGCTGTTGTACAGAAGGTTGTGTTCGACCACCGCACGCAGACAGGAAGCCGTACCTTCAGGACGCAAGCTCAAACTCAAAGAATCGTTTGAATCGGAGAAGGTGTACATTTCCTTGCCGACCACATCGGTTTCCTCGCCGATGGAGCGGACAAACAAACCGGTTTGCTCGACAATCGGCGTACGGATTTGCTGATAGCCGTAAGCGCGTGTCCAACGGCTAACCGTATCTTCAAACGCCTGCCAAAACGCAGCCGTCAGTTTGAAATCTTTTTGTTCGACAGGTAAAAGGTCGTTCATGCCTTTTACAGATTGAATTTTTTGTGCCATTTCAATATGGGATAAGCGAAAACCAAATAGTTGGGCATTATAGCTGATTTTTAAGGGTTTGTGAGTTTGGGAACAAATCAAAAGGCCGTCTGAAAATCGGTTTTCGCATTCAGACGGCCTGTAAGCAGATTACAGAATCATATTCAATGGTTCCCATCCTTCCCCTGCCTTTCAACTTAAATTTCTTAAAAATATATTCAATATAGATTCAATGTCGTTATACTTGGATTCTTTTCATCTCATCCCTATGCACATCATGAAAACACTGCGCTCTCTTTTTGTTATCGGCTTGTTGACTACCAGCCTATCTTCCCAAGCGATGGCTGCAAATAACGCCGCAAATAATCAAGCAAAAATAGATTTAGTCAAAAAGGTTTATCTGACCAAAGTGGATTTAGGCTCTGAACACAATCGTATTACCACGCCTGAACTACAAAAAATCATCCGACAATTCAATAAATTTGACACTAATATCCGCAAGCAACCCGATATGGAGATGGGGTGTGACATGCCGATACATTACTACTTGGGCTTTGGTCAGGATCATCCTGACAACTTCCATAAAACCTTGCAAGTCAAGGTCACTTCTCCCCATACCGTCCGGGCAACATTTAAACAATTTGACGGCCATAGGGTCGGTGCAGATTTCATGTTGAAATGTACAGAAAACCGTTGTTTGATAGATGATTTTAAGATGATTGGCGATCAAACCAGCATCAAAACTGATTACAAACTTGTTTTGCGCAAACAAAAATGTGAGTGAGCCGACAAAACAAAAGGGCTGTCCAAACAAATGGATCAGCCCTTTGATTTTGAAATCAAGGTCGTGAAGGATGCGGATTTAAGCGGACAGGCGGCAAATTAGGTTTTCCGTATTGGGAAACGGCTTGTCTGCCTGAAGCAGCTTTCCCTGACTGCATGACGCCGCTATCGTTGCGTATTGGATGTGCGGCATACTCGTCTTGATTTAATTGTGAAACTTCTTCATTTACTTCATGCTCTACCACAAGTTCATACTCATTATCGTATGCATTATTCTTACCAAGCCGAACTTCCCCTCCCGCCATAGCGGATACGGAAAATGCGGATAACATGATGATTATGCTGATTTTTCTCTGCATAATATTCTCCTTTTCTCAAATATTGCTTCTTTATCATTTCTTTAATTCATGCCATAAAAGCAAGTTCAAACAAAACCAGTTTCTCTGCTCGTTTGAAGAATCTATTTAAACACAAAACCTGCATCAATACATATCTATTATTAGAAACTTATTTTCCATAAAAACAAGGCCGTCTGAAAAAATCCTAAAAACCGAGTACAATCCGCCGCATGAAAAAACGTACCAATCCCCTACCCCTTCTAGACGGTGTCAAACCCAGCTACTTGGTTTTGCCGCACGAAAAGCAGTTTTACGGCTTGCCGCTGCTGCATTTTCTATGCGCTCATTTTCCCTTTGTCGGCGAAGAAAACTGGCGGCGGCGGCTGAACAGCGGTTTTGTGGTGGGCGCGGATGGCGTACCGTTTGATGAGAATACTTTGTTCGAACCCGGCAAGACGATGTTTTATTACCGTGAAACCAGCCGTGAGAGCGAGCCGCGTATTCCGTTTGATGAAAAGATTTTGCATATTGACGAGCATTTGCTTGTGGTGGACAAACCGCATTTTCTGCCCGTCATCCCCAGCGGCAGGTTTTTGCGGGAAACCCTGCTCACGCGCCTACGTCTGCGGCGGGAATTGCAGCATTTGAATGTTGAAGACATTACGCCGATTCATCGCTTGGACAAAGATACGGCAGGCGTTATGCTGCTTTCACTCAACCCTGCCACGCGTTGCGATTATCAGACCATGTTCCAAGAAAAAACCGTCCAAAAAACTTATGAAGCGGTGGCGCCGACGCGGACGGATTTGGACTATCCGCTGCATATTTCGTCCCGAATGGAACGCGGCGAAAAATTCTTTCTCACGCGGGAAACGGAAGGCGAACCCAACGCCCACACAACCATCGAGCTTATTGAAAACCGCGGCGCATTCAGCCTCTACCGCCTCACGCCGCATACCGGAAAAAAACACCAGCTGCGCGTGCATATGATGAGTTTGAACATGCCGCTGATGAACGATGCGCTTTACCCTACCCCATTGGCGGCCGGTGATGAAGACTACGACAAACCTTTAAAACTTCTGGCTAAAAGAATAGAGTTCACCGATCCTGTCAGCGGAGAAATCCGCGTATTTGAAAGTGGTTTTGCGCTTTAAGTTATCCAATCCAATAAAAAAGGCCGTCTGAAATTGTTCAGACGGCCTTTTTGTCACAAAATCTGATTAGTGATGAATGCAGCTGCACTCTTTGTTCATATCAATCACCATACGGCCGGTAATTTTACCTTCGCGCATTTCTTGGAAGATGGCAGGCGCTTCATCCAAAGCACGCAATTCGACTTTAGGCACAACCAAACCTTCTGCGCCGAATTGGAATGCTTCTTCCAAATCTTTGCGGGTGCCGACCAGAGAGCCGACCACTTCGATGCCGTCCAATACCAAACGTGGGATAGACAAGTCCATAGACTCAGGTGGCAAGCCGACTGCAACGACACGACCGCCGGCGCGGACGCAGTTAACACCTGAATTGAAGGCCGCAGCGGATACGGCTGTGACAACGGCTGCGTGTGCGCCGCCGGTTTTCTCTTGGATGACTTGAGCCGCATCTTCTTTGGCGGCATTGATCACCAAATCAGCGCCGGTTTCTTTGGCAAAAGCCAGTTTTTCATCGTTGACGTCAACGGCAACAACGTGCGCGCCAAACACTTTTTTCGCGTATTGAACCGCCAAGTTGCCCAAACCGCCTGCGCCGTAAATCGCAATCCATTGACCCGGACGAACGCCGGAAACTTTAATCGCTTTATAAGTGGTCACACCGGCACAAGTAATGCTCGAAGCTTGCGCAGGATCCAAGCCTTCAGGAACTTTGACCGCATAATCGGCACTCACGATACAGTGGGTCGCCATACCGCCGTCGGCAGTATAACCTGCGTTCAATACGGAGCGGCACAAGGTTTCGCGGCCGGTATTACAGTATTCGCAAGAACCGCAGCTTTGGAACAGCCATGCGATGCTGACACGATCGCCGACTTTCAGATTTTTCACACCGTCAGCAACTTCTTTAACCAAACCGATGCCTTCGTGTCCCAACACGCGACCCGGTTTGTCGCCGTAATCGCCTGCTGCAACGTGCAAGTCGGTGTGGCACACGCCGCAATACTCGACTTCTACCAACGCCTCGCCGTATTCCAGCGGACGCAGTTCGCGTTCAACAACTTCTACATCACCTGCTACATCTTTATTTACTACCACAGCATGCATTTTCATGAGAGAGTCTCCTAGGGTGTTGAAAAACTGTTTAGCTATAAATGAGAATACTCCCCATGTTCGAAACCGTCAACCCATAATCTTTTTCAAAACAACGAGTTATGATGTTATACCATAACAAATCCTATTCAAACCATCTGAATCTTTAAATATATTAACAAATGCACTTTCATTTCAATCAAATCCTTTATTTTTCAGACGGCCTGCTACATGAAATAACATTACAAATGTAAATTTTGAGAACATTATCATTTTTAGTACTTGAACTTAAAAAGAAAAAAGCATAAGCTGTTTTTATGGCGCAGAAATACGCCTTCCCATTCATTAAGGAGACAGTATTATGGCAAAAGATTTAAATGTGTTTGATAAAGAATATGGTCTTTTAATCAACGGCGAATGGACGAAAGGTAGCGAAGGCAAACTTTTATCCTCTTACAACCCTGCCAATGGCGATGAATTGGCCAAGTTCACAGACGCAACCGACGCCGATGTCGATGCTGCCGTGGCCGCTGCCCAAGAAGCGTTCAAAACATGGCGCAAAACCACGACTGCCGAACGCGCGGCCATTTTGAACAAAATCGCCGACGTGATTGACGAAAACGCAGAATTGTTCGCCCTGCAAGAAACCTTGGACAACGGCAAACCGATCCGCGAAACCCGCGCCGCCGACGTACCATTGGCTTCCGACCATTTCCGCTATTTCGCCAGCGTGATCCGCGGCGAAGAAGGCACTGCGACCCAACTTGACGCCGAAGACTTATCCATCGTTCTGCGCGAACCGATCGGCGTTGTCGGCCAAATCATTCCTTGGAACTTCCCATTCTTGATGGCCGCATGGAAAATCGCTCCGGCATTGGCCGCAGGTTGTACCATCGTCATCCACCCTTCTTCCAGCACTTCATTGAGCCTATTGTCCCTCGCTCAAAAAATCAACCACTTGCTGCCTAAAGGCGTGTTGAACGTGATTACCGGCCGCGGTTCCAAATCCGGCGAATACATGCTGCACCACAAAGGCTTCAACAAACTGGCCTTTACCGGTTCAACCGAAGTCGGCCGCCGCGTCGGCATCGCCGCTGCCGAATTGCTGATTCCGTCCACTTTGGAATTGGGCGGCAAATCTGCCAACATCTTCTTCGACGATATGCCTTTCGACAAAGCCCTCGAAGGCGCGCAAAAAGGTATTTTGTTCAACCAAGGCCAAGTCTGCTGCGCCGGTTCGCGCATTTTTGTACAAGAAGGCATTTACGACAAATTCGTCAATGCTTTGGCTGAAGAATTCAAAAAAATCAAAGTCGGCCTGCCTTGGGAAGACGACACCCAAATGGGTTCGCAAGTCAACGCCGGTCAACTCGAGACCATTTTGAAATACGTCAAAATCGGCGAACAGGAAGGCTGCCGCATCATTACCGGCGGTAAAAAAATCGAAGGCGCATTGGGCAAAGGCGAATTTGTCGAGCCTACTTTGATTGAAGCCAGCAGCAACGAAGCCCGTGTTGCCCAAGAAGAAATCTTCGGCCCGGTTGCCACCGTGATTAAATTCAAAACCGAAGAAGAAGTCATCAAAATGGCCAACGACAGCGAATACGGCTTGGGCGGCGCAGTGTGGAGTACCGACATCAACCGCTGCCTGCGTGTTTCCAATGCATTGGAAACCGGCCGCGTTTGGGTGAACTGTTACAACCGCCTGCCTGCCGGCGCGCCGTTTGGCGGCTACAAAACTTCAGGTATCGGCCGAGAAACCCACAAAATGATGCTCGCCGCCTACACCCAAGTGAAAAACATCTACATCAGCACCCGTGAAGAACGCGAAGGCTTCTATTAATCCGCCGTTCCACATTAATCTGATTTAGAAAATATAAAGGCCGTCTGAAACCTGTTTCAGACGGCCTTGTTTTATTCTGTTTTGCAATAAATGCTTCATATCTTTCTCAAAAAAAGCCCCATTACTTTCTCTCCGGCCACCGCCAGCAAGGCTCCGGTCACAACTACCATGGCACCCACATAGCTGACGATATTCATATCTGAAGCGGCAAAATAATCGGGGGCGAGATGATGGCCGATGGTGGAAAATATCATGGTGAATACGGGAATCAGCGTGGTGACGATACTGACTTTTGAAGCGTCCCAATGGTTGAGCGCTTCGCCGAATGAACCGTAGCCGATCAGCGTGTTCAGGCAGCAATAGATAAAGCAACCCCATAAAAACGGATTGCCGATATGGGCGATTTGCGACGGTTCGGCAAACGGCAGGAAAACAAAGCTGCTGCAAAAATAGATCATGAGCAGGATTTGTTGCGAATTGAAATGTTTGGACAGAAGTTTTTGCGCCACGCCGTAGCACACCCAGATCATACTGCCCGAAGCCGCCATCATTACGCCGACCGCATAGCTGCCCAAGCTGAAAAGTTCGCCGAATTTGTCGTTGAAAAACATGACCAAACCCGTCAGCAAAAGCATCAAGCCGATTTTTTGCCAATGCGTAAAGGCTTCTTTAAACACGCCTACGCCGACCAAAATCATGGTAAAGGGAGAAAGCTGCCACAACACCTGCGTGGTTGTCGGAGAAATATAGTGCAAGCCCATGGCAACAAGCACAAAGTTGGCGGAAATACCGATAATGCCCAGCATCAATAAAAATAAGGTTTGCTTGGAAAATTCCGACGGCCTCGGCAGCTTGCCGGTCAGCCCCAACAGCACAAACAACACCAGCGAAGCCACTAAAAAACGTATCCACACCAGCGTGGGCGCATCGACGGCTTTTAATGCCTGTTGGGCGATGACCGGCAGCGAACCCCAAGTCATGGTGGCAAGCAACGCCAATGAAAAGCCGAGCCAAGGTTTTTGTTTCTTCATTTTTCAGACGGCCTTTGTTTACGCGGCTTCCCAGTAGTCGATATAAAGCTGCAATTCGAGATTGTTCCGCCATTCGTTGGCAACGGGGCGGTACACCGTGCGGATGTATTCTGGAATGTCTTCGCTGCAACGCCAGAACATGGCTTCAAATTCGTAGCCGTCTTTTTGCAGCCAGACTTTTTTGTGTTTGCCTTCCGCACCCAACGGCTGCTGGCGGACAACATGAAATTCGTCAGTAAAACTCGGTGGCGCGAAGCCCTGCCCCCAAACGTGTTTAGCAAGGTTTTGCGCCTGTTCCAGCGTAATGTCGCGTGCAGGCAGGCTGCCGTCGGTGATGAAGGTTTGCGACAAATCGTCTTCGCACACCATCTCGCGCACGGCTTCTTCAAAGGCCGTCTGAAACGCGGGGATATTGTGTTCGAGTATGCTCAAACCCGCCGCCATCGCGTGTCCGCCGAATTTCAAAATCAAATCGGGATAGCGTTTGGACACCAAGTCCAAAGCATCGCGCAAGTGCAGATTGGGAATGGAGCGTCCCGAACCGCGCACTTCGCCGTTGTCGGCAGGCGCAAACACGATAGTAGGACGATAAAAACGGTCTTTGAGGCGGCTGGCAACGATGCCGACCACGCCCTGATGGAAGTCGTCGCGATACGCCACCAAAGTCGTCTGACCTGAAGGCAGGGTTTCAGGAAAAGCATTCAGCGCGTCTTGCAGCATAGACTGCTCGATTTCGCGGCGCTCGATATTGAGGTTGTTTAACTGCGCCGCCAGTTCCTGCGCCTCGGCATTATCTCGCGCCAACAGACAGGCAATGCCGACCGACATATCGTCCAGCCGTCCGGCCGCGTTGATGCGCGGCCCCAACGCAAAGCCCATATCAAAAGGCTGAGCCTTGCGCCAATCGCGCCGTGCCACTTCAAACAAGGCACGGATACCGGGGCGCATTTTACCCAAACGCATCCGTTTCAGACCTTGCGATACGAGGATACGGTTGTTGTGGTCTAGAGTGACGACGTCAGCGACGGTACCGAGTGCAACCAAATCCAAGAGGTCGCCCAGATTCGGCTCTTTCAGGCCGTCTGAAAAATAATTGCGGCGGCGCAGTTCGGCACGCAAAGCCATTAATACATAAAAAATCACGCCCACGCCCGCCAAGCTTTTGCTTTGGAAACCGCAGCCTTTTTGGTTTGGATTGACGATGATGCAGTCGGGCACGGTCTCGGCAGGCAGATGGTGGTCGGTTACAATCACATCCAAACCCAATTCCTGCGCGCGCGCCACGCCTGCAATGCTGGCGATACCGTTATCCACCGTCACCAATAAATCCACACCTTGCTCTGCCGCGATTTCAGCCAGCTCGGGCGTTAAGCCGTAGCCGTGTTCAAAGCGGTTGGGCACGAGAAAATCCACTTTCGCCCCCATCGCCGCCAAACCGCTCATACCGACGGAACACGCCGTCGCACCGTCGGCATCGTAGTCGGCGACAATCAGGATTTTTTCCTGACGCTCAACCGCATCCGCCAAACGGCCGGCGGCGGCTTCGCAGTTTGTCAGCGTTTGATACGGCAAAAGAGCTGCAAGCTTGTCGTCCAACTCGGCCGGACTTTGTACATCACGCGCAGCACACAGCCGCGCAATCAAAGGATCGGTACCGGCAGTGAGCAAGTCGTTAAAAACAGTCGGATTAATGGAACGTGTTTGGATTTTGACGGACATGGTGTGTGGGATTAAATAGAGAGAAATTAATATTTTTGAAGCGTTTATTTTAAGGGCCAGGCCGTCTGAAACCTGCAATCCGTTTTCAGACGGCCTTGGATATTATTTGCGTGAATCATCGACAATTTCACCGATCACGGCATAGGAGCCTGCTATCACTACGCCGACTGCATCCAAAGCCAGCGCCAATGGCGTTTTCAGGATATTCCCCGTCAACTTCCAAACATCGGTGCTTGTTTTGGTTTCCGTATAATAAATTCTGACTGGAACGGCAGTGTCAAAATGGCGGTCTTCGGCAACATTTTTCGGCGTTGCGTAATAATGACCTTCGGCAGAAATACACCGTGTGTAGACAGTTTTACCATCGAGCTCAACCGGCTTGAACGCCAGTTGTTTCAACTTGACAATCTCGGCAACTTTTTGAGTATCGTAACGCAGGCAGAAATTCGAGCGGAAAGTTTGCGCTTCAGGGGATTTCAATTCAACCGGCAAAGCCTCATACACCTGTTTTGGGTTTTGCCGAACCATTTGAAACCGTTTGCTCAGCTTAGCATCCAAGATCGCCTTCAACTTGGCCGAATCTTTAGAATTAACGACAAACCAATATTTTCCGCCCATCATGACCAAGCTGCCTTTTTCCAACTGCGTATTGTCTTTGGCAACCACGCCAAATGCTTGAATATTGTCTTTGGCAACGGTTTTTTCGGTTGTGGTTTTATGGAACGGGCTATTTCTTTCCCAAAGATCGTTAGTACAACCATTGAGGGTTAGTGCACTAATTAACAAGGCAGGTACAAAGCGGCGAAATTTCATGGTCATCCTCCTTCGGCATTACGATACAGGCCGTCTGAAAACCGCAATCCGTTTTCAGACGGCCTTGAGGTTTATTCCTCCCAATCCTGCCCTTCTTCTGAAGCATCGAATTGACCGGCCTCCATCACTGCTTTAATTTCTTGGAACAGCGCGCGGAAGTTTTTCGGCGGTTTGTTTTGTTCCTGCTCTTTTTTAGTGTTGCGGATCAAGGTGCGTAATTTGCCGGCGTCGGCTTGCGGAAAATCGGCCATAAATTGGGTAATCGAGCCATCGTCTGCCAACAGTCGGGTACGCGCCTGCTCGACGCGTTGCAAAAAGGCATTGTGCACCGTATTGTCGCCGCGCAGTTTGGCCAAATAGGCTTCGATGGGCGCAGGGTCGGTATCGCGCATCAGGCGGCCGATAAATTGTGCTTGGCGTTTGAGTGCGCTGTTGGAGGTGATTTTTTTATAGGTAACGATGGCCTCGAACAGCTCTTCGTCCAAGCCGATTTTTTTCAACGTATCGCTGGAGAGTTTGGTCAATTCCATACCCAAAGCCTGCAAATCGTTCATCTGCTTTTTCATTTGGGTTTTGCTGACCCATTCGTCTTCTTGTTCAAACATTGTGTTTCCCTGATTTTCTGAATCTGCCTATTTTATCAGTTTTCAGACGGCCTTTCCGTGCGATTTTTGCAGAGGCCGTCTGAAACGGTTAAAATGCCGCAAAACCCTGTCAGGAAACCTTTTTATGCTGTTTAACCACACACCGGACGAGCTGTTGCGCTTGTGCGGACACACGCTGGATTTGGCCAAACAATCCGGCGCTACCTCGGCCGAAGCCGATTTCAGCGAGTCGCTCGGTCAAAGCGTCAGCGTGCGCTTGGGCGAAATCGAACAAATCGAGTTCCAACAAGACAAATCTTTAGACATTACAGTCTATGTCGGCCAACGCAAAGGCCGTGCCAGCACGGCCGACTTCTCCGAACGCGCCCTGCAAGATACGGTCAAAGCCGCCATTGATATTGCACGCTATACCGCCGAAGACGATTGCGCCGGCCTTGCCGATGCTGCCTTGATGGCAACCCATATCGGCGACCTCGACCGCTACCACGAATGGGATTTAAGTACCGAATCCGCCATCGATTTGGCCAAGCAATGCGAACAGGCTGCGCTGTCAACAGACAAACGCATTGAAAATTCCGAAGGCGCATCGGTTCATACCGGCCATTACCAATATGTTTACGGCAACGCCCACGGCTTTGCCGCACATCAGCAAAGCACGCACCACAGCATTTCTTGCAGCGTGGTCGCCAGCGACGAACACGGCATGCAGCGCGACTATTGGTATGATTCTTCCTGCCGTCACGAAGACATGGACGCGCCCGAACTCATCGGCCAAACTGCAGCCGAACGGACTTTACGCCGTCTGAACAGCCGCAGCGTTCCGACCGGCAGCTATCCCGTACTGTTCGACACCACCGTCGCAGTCGGCTTAATCGGCCACCTTATCGGCGCACTCAGCGGCGGCGCGCTCTACCGTCAAAGCAGCTTTCTGATTGACAGCATCGGCAAACAGGTGCTGCCCGAGTTTCTCAGCCTGCGCGAAGAACCGCATATCCTGCGCTCGTTCCGCAGCACTTATTTCGATGCCGAAGGCGTGGCCACGCAGCCGCGTTTTGTGGTGAAAGACGGCATAGTCGAAGGCTATTTCCTCAGCAGTTACAGCGCGAAAAAACTCGGCATGCAGACAACGGGCAATGCCGGCGGCGCGCACAATCTGTATCTGAACCACACCCATGCCACGCAGGCCGACCTGTTGAAAGAAATGGGAACAGGTTTGCTGGTTACCGAATTGATGGGACAAGGCGTCAACACCATTACCGGCGACTACTCGCGCGGCGCGGCCGGATTTTGGGTGGAAAACGGCGTCATTACCTATCCGGTTCAGGAAATCACCATTGCCGGACGTTTGCAGGATATGTACCGCGACATCATCGGCGTGGCAGACGACGCATTACGCCGTTCATCCAACCAAATCGGCTCCGTCTTGGTTTCCAAAATGACGGTTGCCGGCAACTGATTGAACTAAATATACAAAAGGCCGTCTGAAAGATATCTTTTCTTTTCAGACGGCCTCGCCGTTATCTACTTCCATAAAAAATACATCATGCATATTGTCGTTATCCCCTCTTGGTATCCTTCTTCCGAAACTGATGTGGACGGAATCTTTTTTCGCCTCCAAGCCCAAGCCCTGCAACGCGAAGGCATGAAAATCGGCATGGTCGTGCCCATGTTCCGCTACTTGAGAAGCCAGCCGAAAACCATCTTCTCGCGCTTCTACGGCCTACGCCGCCATCAGCAAGGCGGACTCAAAACTTACGCCTACGACAGCATGTATTTCTTCCCGCGATGCCCGGTTGTCGATATCGACCGCATCCGCTGGGTCAACGCAGGCATGAAAGCTTTTGAAGCCTATATCGCCGACAACGGCAAACCCGACGTAATTCACGCCCATTGCGTCAACTACGCCGCCATTTTAGCCTGCGCCATCTTCAAAAAATACGGCATTCCCTATGTAATTACCGAACACAGCAGCGCCATTTCACGCGGCCTTGTCCGCAAAAACCAATGGCCGTCCATGCACGAAGCCGTGCGCCACAGCGCGGCCCGGTTCGCAGTAAGCCGTGATTTCTGCCGCATTCTCGAAAAAACCTACGCCGGTACAGACTGGCAATACCTGCCCAATATGCTGGGCGGCAATTTTGAACAGGATTTCGAGTTCCCCGAAAAAAACAATCAAGATTTCACCTTCTGCAGCGTCTCCCATCTGCGCCACCTCAAAGGCCACGACCTGCTCCTGCCTGCCTTTGCCGAAGCACTCAAAACCTATCCGCAGCTCAAACTCAAAATCGGCGGCGGCGGCGCAGAAGAAGGCCGTCTGAAACAACTGGCAAGCGACTTGGGCATCAACCACGCCGTTACCTTTACCGGCGCATTAACCACCGACCAAACCTTAGACCTTATGCGCCACAGCAACGCCTTCGTCCTCGCCAGCCGTACCGAGACCTTCGGCGTCGTCTATATCGAAGCACTGTCTCAAGGTTTACCCGTTATCGCCACACGCTGCGGCGGCCCCGAATCCATCGTCACTTCCGACAACGGCCTGCTGGTGCCAATCGAAAACATACCGGAGCTGACCAAAGCATTGCTCACCCTCTACGAAAACCACGCACAATACGATCCCGTCCGTTTGCGCCAAGATTGCCTGCAACAATTCGGCAGCCGTGCCATTGCGCAACACCTGATCGACACCTTCCAAAAAGTGCTTAATAAATAGGCATAAACCATACAGGCCGTCTGAAATCCTTCAGACGGCCTGCCTGCTTCCAACAAGACAAATCTAGTGTAAATTTAAGACAATAACTAAACTTTTTGATTTAAAATCAGTCCAAGGAAAAATTGTTACCTACAATAATATCCCACATATATTATGCGCTATTACGGAACGATTACTCGCTGGAACAGCAAGCGCGGCTTCGGAGCCGCTACCATAGAAGACACAGACCAAGAAATCTTTCTTGCACTTGCCGCCTTTACCACCCTTACCCGCCTTCCGGCCGAAGGGCAACACATCTCCTTCAACATCACAGAAGGCCGACGCGGCCGCAAAGAAGCCGAAAACGTCTGCTTCGCCCTCGATTGCGCCGACTGCTTTGACGTCCTCGTCCCTCCCCCCGAAAAACCCCTCGCCGGCAAACAGGCCATCATCGGCCTGATTGCCGTTATCTTCGTCTGCAGCATTTTCGCCGCCTTGTGGTATGGACTCCACTTTTCCGACAACACACCGGAAGAACCGGCCGTCAAAAAACAAGAAACCATGGTTCACGAAGTAGCCGCCAAAATCGAAGCCGAACGCAAAGCATGGCGCGATGCCGTCAACGGCAACAACCAACGCTCGGGACAGCCTCAACGCGCCAAAGATAATACTTCAAAACAATAACGCTGTATCCAATATAAAAAGGCCGTCTGAAAAAATGGGAAGATGAAATTATAGATTTCTTCCTCATTCTTTCAGACGGCCTTTGTTCCTACCTCAATTCGGCTCAGCCATTTCCAACGCTTGTTTGATGTCCACAGCCACAACACGCGATACGCCTTTTTCCTGCATGGTTACGCCGACGAGTTGTTCTGCCATTTCCATGGTCAGGCGGTTGTGGGAGATGTAGAGGAACTGGGTTTGCGCCGACATTTCTTTGACCAGGTTGCAGAAACGCGAGGTGTTGGCGTCGTCCAGCGGGGCGTCGACTTCGTCCAGAAGGCAGAAGGGGGCGGGGTTGAGGCTGAACAGGGCGAACACGAGGCTCATGGCGGTGAGGGCTTTTTCGCCGCCGGAGAGGAGGTGGATAGTGCTGTTTTTCTTGCCGGGCGGGCGCGCCATGATGGACACGCCGGCGGTCAGGAGGTCGTCGCCTATCATCTTGAGGGTGGCTTCGCCGCCGCCGAACAGGGTCGGGAAGAAGGTTTGGACTTTGCCGTTGACGGCATCGAAGGTTTCTTTGAAACGCTCTTTGGTTTTGTCGTCGATTTGGGCGATGGCTTCTTCCAAAAGGGTGATGGCGGCCTGCACGTCTTCGCTTTGGCTGCGGTAGTAGCCGTCGCGTTCGCGCGCTTCTTCAAGTTCTTGCAGGGAGGCAAGGTTGACGGCGCCGAGGGCTTCGATTTGCTGGGTGAGGCTGCCGATGCTGGTGTTCAATACTTTCGGCGATTCTTTCGCCAATGCTTCGAGCGCGTCCAAATCGGCGGCGCGTTCGGTCAGGTTTTGATGGTAGCGTTTGGCGTTAATCAGGGCTTCCTGCTGTTGCAACAGAGCGGTTTGGGTCGCGGCCTGAAGCTGCGGCAGCTTGGTTTGCAGGGTTTGTACGCGGGCGTATTGCTCCCTGCCCTGCTCCTGAATCTGCGCGAGTTTCTCCTGTACGACGATATATTCTTCATCCAAAGTCTGTACGGCTTCGCTTAATTCTTCGAGCTTGATGTGCTGCTCGTCGTTTTGGAACTCGGTTTCATAGGCGAGGGCAAGTTCTTGTTGGCGTTCCTGCCAGTCGAAGGTTTGCTGTTCAAGCTGGGCGATTTGCTGCTGGTAGTTTTGTTTTTGCTGGTTGAGCTTGTGGACGGCGACTTCGGCCAGCCCGTATTGGCGGTTGGCTTCCAACAGGGCAAGCTGCGCCTGTTTCAGACGACCTTGCTGCTCTTGGCGGCTATGTGCGGTGGTTTGCTGTTGGTGTTCGAGTTCGGCGGCGGCTTCCTGCAAAGTAACGATGTCGTCTGAAAGCCCGTCGGACGTGTGTTGCAATACGGTCTGTTCTTTCGCCAACTGCGCCAGTTCGCGCTCGATGTGTTCGCGGCGGATTTGCCCTTGGTTGGTGCGCGCCAAGAGTTCGGCGGCGCGTTGCTGCGCTTGACTGTATTGGCGCGTGTGCTGCTGTTGCTGCTGCATCAGGTTTTTGTGCTGCGTTTCGGACGAGCGCACGGCAACCTCCGCCTGTTTGAACGCGGCTTCGGCGGCAGAAAGTTCGGGGGCGAGGCTTTCCAGTTCGGACGCGATGCCGTCGAGACGCGCTTTTTGGGTAATCAGGCTTTCCTGCGCAGGTTTGGCATAAAGCAGGACGCTGACTTTATCGACCTGATGGCCTTCGGGCGTAAGCCAGATTTGATGTGCGCTCAAATCGCTTTGATGCGCGAGGGCGTAGCTCAAATCGGGCGCGCACAATATGCCGTCAAGCCAGTGGTGCAATGCCGTCTGAAACGGCGGCTGCGCTTGGATTTGGTTCAGCAATGCCTGTACGGGCAGGGATTTCTTGATACCGCCGGAGAGGTCGTCTGAAAGCCATGCAGCCTGCCCCTGCGGCAAAGGCGTGGGGGGAACGAAGCTGTGCGGTACGGAGCGGGCGTGCAGGCGTTCGGCAAGGATGACGGACAAGGCGTGCTGCCACTCGGCGGGTGCGATGATGTGTTGCCACAGTTGCGGCGCGGTGGCGTGGTCGGTTGCCTGCCAGAAGTCGGCGGCTTCCTGCTGTTGCGACAGGATTTGCGACAACGCCTGCTGCTGCGCCTGCAAGGTGATGTGTTGCTGCTTCAGGCTTTGGAAGCGGTTTGAGGCCGTCTGAAACGCTTCGCGGGCGGCGTGTAGGGCTTCTTCGGCGGCAATGATTTGTTCTTCGTAATGCTCTTGCTGGCTTTGCAACAAGGCGGAGGCTTCCTGCGCGGCGGCGGTCTCGGCTTCGTCGGGCAGGTTCAGGGCTTGGTTTTCCTGTTTCAGACGACCTTTGCGCTCTTCGTGTTTGGCAACGGTTTGTTCGGCATGGGTAAGCTGCTGCTGTTTCAACGCCAGTTCGCGGCGGATGCGGTTTGCCTCGTCCTGCTGGGTTTGGAAGGCGGCGTTGAGCGTGGCTTGTGCTTCTTCCAATTCGGGCAGACGCTCTTCGTGTTCGGCAACCTGCATCGCCCATTCCGCCAACTCGGTTTGCTTTTCTTCGACCTGCAACTCGTTTTCTTCCAGCTTGACGCGGATTTGCTGCTGTTCTTGATGGATGCGCTGCAACTGCGCCTGCGCTGCCTGCTTGTCGCGTTCGATGCGTTGGTGCAGGTTTTGCTGATGGCGGATTTGTTCTTCCAAACGGGCAATCTGCTCGCGCAACACACCGCGTTTGTTGCTCAATTCATGTACCGCCTGCTGTTGCGACTGTTCGGCGGTCTGCAAGGTGTGTACTTCGTCGTTTAATGCCTGAACCTGCGCGGCGGTTTCGTCCTGCTGCGCCTGCAAAGACTGATGCTGCGCGGTCGCTTTGTCGGCAGCGGCAAGCGATTGCTGCCATTGGGCGTAATCGAGCAAATCCTGTTGCTGGTTCAACTGCGCGGTCAGGGATTTGTAGCGTTCGGCGGTTTCCGCCTGTTTCTCGAGCTTTTCCACCTGACGCGCCAACTCGTTCTGCAAATCGCCCAAACGCTGTAAATGCTCGCGTGTGCCTTTCAGACGGCCTTCCGTCTCCTTACGGCGTTCCTTATATTTGGACACGCCCGCCGCCTCCTCGATATAGGCGCGCAACTCCTCCGGCCGCGCTTCGATGATGCGTGAAATCATCCCCTGCTCGATGACGGCATAACCGCGCGCGCCCACGCCCGTACCCAGAAACAAATCAGTAATGTCGCGGCGGCGCACGGTCTGATTGTTGATGAAATAAGTCGATTCTCCCTGACGCGTTAGCTGTCGCTTGATGCTCACCTCGGCATACTGCCCCCACGCCCCCTGCAAACTGTGGTCGCTGTTGTCAAACACCAGCTCCACCGAAGCCCTCGGCGCAGGACGGCGCGTCGCCGCACCGTTAAAAATCACGTCCTGCATACTCTCGCCGCGAAGCTGCTTCGCCGAAGCCTCGCCCAACACCCAGCGCACCGCGTCAATCACATTCGACTTGCCGCAGCCGTTCGGCCCGATGACCGCAACAAGCTGCCCCGGCACATGAATCGTAGTCGGGTCGGTAAAAGATTTGAAGCCGGAGAGTTTGATGTGGGTAAGGCGCATGGCAATGTTTCGAATCGGAAAAGAAGGCGTATTTTAACGGAAATACGCTTATCCGTTGAGAGAAAAGCATCCATAAAGTCCGACTGCTTTTTTATCTTCAAAAGGCCGTCTGAAAAGTTTGTTAAAAAGAAACAGACTAGCTATAGAACTCACTAAAATATTCAAAATAAATTCATATAAAACAATTAACTAAGAAAATATCCACCCAACCATCTTCCCTTTGATTAATTTTTGTACAGAAATGCAAACAAACTGTTTATTTTTTTATGATTTATGGTTATTATCAGATATTAAAGGTTTAAAAATCAGATAAACGATCTCTCCGACCTTTTAATCAAGCGAATAACCATACAGGGAATCTCATGTCAAACATCCAAACCAAACTTAAAACCATCGTTTTTACAGCCATCAGCGCAGCCATCTTGTCCGCATGCGGTGGTGGCGGAGGCGGCGGTTCATCTGCTTTAAGCACCGGCGCAACTCCTACCAATAATACCGGCAACTCTGCTGGCAACAATGGCAATCCTGCCAACAACAGCAATGCCAACACTCCGAAAGCTCCGTCTACTACGCTTACTAACAGTGCCGACAACCTTGCCGAACTGACCGATGAAGCTCCAATCGATCCGGCCAACGTTACCCAGCCTTTGCACACACATTTCATCTCTTCCAAAGGTGCACAGCAATCCAACCCTAACGTACAAATCCGCAAAGATGCCGCAGGCAAAATGTTCCAAACGGACAATCAAGACCGCAACCAAAATGGTCTGATCAGTTCTATTGACTTTAACAGCAATGATGAAGTCAAAATGGACGGCGTTGTATTATTTAATAAGACCTCTAATGGCAACGCAACCCAACCTACATGGACAAGTTACGCTTCTGTTATTGCCAAAGTATATTCAAAAGGCAATACTCAAACTGATGTCAGCGAACAAACGGGCAAGGAGAAAAATACCGAATTCGCATACGGCAAATCAACTTTGGATGACAAAATTGCTGAAGATTATAAAAAATTAAAGGCTGAAGAAGAAAAGCTTGAAAAAGAAGAAAATCCAGAAGCAGGTCCAGTTAACAATAAAAAAGTAACGGAAATCAAAGCAAAGATTGAAGAATTAAAGACTTCACACGCTAAAAATCTTGAAAATCGAACTAAACTAGCAGAAATTAATGAGAATGTTAGCAATAATCTAGCCTATTTCCGTCCAGACCAAGATGGCTTGGTATTCGACAAACAATTCGACGGTGTCTATGTCATCAATTTTGGCGATGGCACAGAAATTGTGTTGCATGATCCTTCTGCGGCCGGCTGGACATATCAAACCTTCGCGCATTACACCGACCCTAAAGGACATGTATACCAAGGCTACCAAAGCCTGGGCGATGAAACTGTCTTCACGACCCTGCCTGCTAAAGGTACAGCCACCTACAAAGGTATTTCTACTGCCTATGTGGTTACCGATAATAACAATCGTCAGTTGACTTCCAATGTCATGGCTATCGTTGATTTCGGCCTCAAAGGTATCCGTTTTGAAACATCAAACTCACACTTCCATACTTTGGAAAATGGTAAGCGCGTATCCAAAGCAGATAAAAACTACGATTTCAAAGGTACGGCAAGCTGGAAAGACGGCAACCTCTTCTCCGGCAAAGTCAGCACGGCCGATGACAAGTTAAGTGGCAACCTGAACGGCAAATTTTACGGCCCCAATGCTGCAGAAATTGGCGGCACTTACGGCTTGAAAAACAAAGATGCAACCGAACACTTAATCGGTGGCTATGGCGCGAAACGTCAATAAATCTACCTAAATAAAAAGGCCGTCTGAAGTTTCAGACGGTCTTTTGTTTTTTAACTTGGATTACACCGATACGGCTGCTTTGATGTGCGGATGCGGATCGTAGCCTTCCAATTCGAAGTCTTCAAATTTGAAGGCAAACAAGTCTTTGACTTCAGGGTTGATTTTCATGGTCGGCAGTTTTCGGAAATCACGGCTTAATTGCAGCTGGGCCTGCTCGATATGGTTGCTGTACAAATGCGCATCGCCAAACGTATGGATAAACTCACCGGCTTCCAGGCCGCACACTTGCGCCATCATCATGGTCAACAATGCGTAGCTGGCGATGTTGAACGGTACACCAAGGAAAATATCGGCGCTGCGTTGGTAAAGTTGGCAGGACAGTTTGCCGTTGGCAACGTAAAACTGAAACAGCGCGTGGCAAGGTGGTAAGGCCATTTCGTCGACCAAAGCCGGATTCCATGCCGATACAATCAGACGGCGCGAGTCGGGATTTTTCTTGATTTGTTCCACCACGTTGGCAATTTGGTCGATATGGCGGCCGTCGGGTGCAGGCCAACTGCGCCATTGGTAGCCGTAAACCGGGCCTAAATCGCCGTTTTCATCCGCCCATTCGTCCCAAATAGACACATTGTTGTCTTTCAGGTATTTGATGTTGGTATCGCCTTTAAGAAACCAAAGCAGCTCATGAATAATCGAGCGCAGATGCAGTTTTTTGGTGGTCAATAGCGGAAAGCCTTCACTCAAATCAAAACGCATTTGGTAACCGAACACGGAACGCGTGCCGGTGCCGGTACGGTCGGATTTGTCGATACCATTGTCGAGAACATGGCGCATAAGGTCGTGATAGGCTTTCATGTGTTTCCTTAATGTATGTGTTGTGGGAATTTCTTGTGTATTGTACCGAATTTTCAGACGGCCTGCCTCTCTGTCTTCAATGGGGCAACCTTCCCCATATTCGCGTAGTACACTCATTAACAATGTTGACAATTCAGCGCTAATTTACACAAATTTATGAGCTGAATTAAATTTTTACAAAAAAATTTTCAACATTTTCTAGTTTAATTACTCGGTATTTTATTTTTATTTAAATCTATTTAATAAAATATTTTTATATATTTTTAATTGAATTTAAAATATAATTCCATTTTTACAAATTGGTAAAAAAATAATGTCAACAATCTAGGTAAAATTTTTCTTGGCAAGTAAAATTTTTACAGCTATATTTCAAAACATAAATATTGAAATATCTCACTCAATAGGAGTAGAAAAATGACTGACCTGAACACCCTGTTTACCAATCTTAAACAACGCAACCCCAACCAAGAACCCTTCCACCAAGCTGTTGAAGAAGTGTTCATGAGTTTGGATCCGTTTTTGGCGAAAAACCCGAAATACACCCAACAAAGCCTACTTGAGCGTATTGTTGAACCGGAGCGCGTGATTATGTTCCGCGTCACTTGGATGGACGACAAAGGCCAAGTCCAAGTCAACCGCGGCTACCGCATTCAAATGAGCTCCGCCATCGGCCCTTACAAAGGCGGCTTACGCTTCCACCCGACCGTCGATTTGGGCGTGTTGAAATTCCTCGCTTTTGAACAAGTCTTCAAAAACGCGCTGACCACCCTGCCTATGGGCGGCGGCAAAGGCGGTTCCGACTTTGATCCTAAAGGCAAATCCGATGCCGAAGTAATGCGCTTCTGCCAAGCCTTTATGACCGAACTCTACCGCCACATCGGCGCCGATACCGACGTTCCTGCCGGCGACATCGGCGTAGGCGGCCGCGAAATCGGCTATCTGTTCGGCCAATACAAAAAAATCCGCAACGAATTTGCTTCCGTCCTGACCGGCAAAGGCCTCGAATGGGGCGGCAGCCTGATTCGCCCTGAAGCCACCGGCTACGGCTGCGTGTATTTTGCCCAAGCCATGTTGGAAACCCGCAACGACAGCATTGAAGGCAAACGCGTGTTGATTTCCGGCTCCGGTAACGTGGCGCAATACGCTGCCGAAAAAGCCATCCAACTGGGTGCAAAAGTATTGACCGTTTCCGACTCCAACGGCTTTGTCCTCTTCCCTGATAGCGGTATGACCGAAGCGCAACTGGCCGCTTTGATCGAGCTGAAAGAAGTACGCCGCGAACGCGTGGCCACTTACGCCAAAGAACAAGGCCTGCAATACTTTGAAAACCAAAAACCGTGGAACATTGCGGCCGAAGTTGCCCTGCCTTGCGCCACCCAAAACGAATTGGATGTAGACGCTGCCAAAATCCTGCTGGCAAACGGTTGCTATGTGGTTGCCGAAGGTGCGAACATGCCGTCAACTTTAGGCGCAGTCGAACAATTTATCAAAGCCGGCATCCTCTACGCTCCGGGCAAAGCCTCCAACGCCGGCGGCGTAGCAACTTCAGGTTTGGAAATGAGCCAAAACGCCATCCGCCTGTCTTGGACCCGTGAAGAAGTCGACCAACGCCTGTTCGACATCATGCACAACATCCACGAATCCTGCCTGAAATACGGCAAAGTCGGCGATAAAGTAAACTATGTCAACGGTGCGAACATTGCCGGTTTTGTCAAAGTAGCCGATGCTATGTTGGCACAAGGTTTCTAAACCTCTATCCAGCCAAACCAAAGGCCGTCTGTTTTCAGACGGCCTTTTTCTTTTCATGCAAATTTTATACGCCCAAATAACCTTCCCTGCTGGAAAGCCATCTTGCCAAATGCGCTTCGACGATTTCAGGGTTTTGTTCGATTAACATGGGCGCGATTTCGCGCGCTTGTTCCAAGAGGTGCAGGTCTTCTTCAAGATTGGCAAAACGCAGCATGGGGACGCCACTTTGGCGCGCGCCGAGAAATTCGCCGGGGCCGCGAATGTTGAGGTCTTGGTGGGCGATTTCGAAGCCGTCGGTGTGTTCGTAGATGACTTTCAGCCGCGCTTTAGCGAGTTCGCTCAAGGGTTCGGCAAACAGGAGGACGCACACGCTTTCTGCCGCGCCGCGCCCTACCCGCCCGCGTAATTGGTGCAGCTGCGCCAAGCCCATGCGTTCGGCGTGTTCGATCACCATCAGGGCGGCGTTGGGTACATCTACGCCGACTTCGATGACGGTGGTGGCGACCAAGACGTTCAGATGGCCTGCGGCAAACTGAGCCATGACTTCGGCTTTTTCGGCGGCCTTCATGCGCCCGTGTACCAAGCCGATGTTGAGTTCGGGCAAGGCTGCCTGAAGCTGGGCTAGGGTTTCGGTGGCGGTTTGCAGTTGCAGGGTTTCGCTTTCTTCAATCAGCGGGCAGACCCAGTATGCCTGCTGTCCTTTGCGGCAGATGTTGAGGACGAAGCCTTCGACTTCGGCGCGGCGGATGTTGTTGACTAGGCGGGTTTTAATCGGGGTGCGCCCGGGCGGCAATTCGTCGATGACGGACACGTCCAAGTCGGCGAAGAAACTCATGGCGAGCGTGCGCGGGATGGGCGTGGCGGACATCATCAGCTGGTGGACGTCGCGCCCTTTGCTTTTGAGGGCGAGACGTTGGGCAACGCCGAACCGGTGTTGTTCGTCCACAATCACCAAGCCCAGATTTTGGAACTCGACGTCGTCTGAAAACAGGGCGTGCGTGCCGACGGCGATTTTGACGGTGCCATCGGCGAGTTTGGCTTTGGCTTCATCTTTGGCTTTTTTGCGCTGGCTGCCGGAAAGCCAAACGACTTCAAGGCCTAACGGCTCAAGCCATTGTTTGAACTTGATAAAATGCTGTTCTGCAAGGATTTCAGTTGGTGCCATTACAGCCACCTGCGCGCCAGATTCAATGGCGGTCAAAGCAGACAAGGCGGCAACGATGGTTTTGCCACTGCCGACATCGCCTTGCAGCAGGCGGTGCATGGGGTGGGTTTGCGCCATATCGCGGCAGATTTCGGACACGACTCTTTCTTGGGCATCGGTCAGGGCAAACGGTAAGGCGTGGCGCAAGGCTTGAGTCAATATGCCGTCGCCGCCCAATGCCGTGGCTGAGCCGCTGACACGCTTCTGCCGCGCCAAGCGCATGGAAAGCTGTTGCGCCAAAAGTTCGTCGAATTTAAGCCGCTGCCATGCGGGTAGCGCGCCGTCGGAAAGCTGGTGGATGGTGAAACTCGGCGGCGGCGAATGCAAAAGGCGCAGGCTTTCGGCAAGGTGCGGTAGTTTCAGACGACTCAATAAGGCATCGGGCAGCGTGTCGTGTAGCGGCGTAACGTCCAACGCCGTCTGAATGATGCGACGCAAAGTGGGCTGGTTCAAACCATTTACGGTCGGATAAATCGGCGTGAGGCTTTCCGCCAAACCGCTGCTCTCGGCATCGCGGATTTTGGGATGAATCATCTCGTCGCCGTGAAACCCGTGTTTGATTTCGCCCACGGCTCGGATGCGTTTGCCGACCGCCATCTGTTTCTGGTTGCTGGCGTAAAAGTGGATGAAACGCAAAAAAAGGACGCTGCCGGAACCGTCGGCGATTTGGACAATCAGCTGCTTGCGCGGTTTGAACGTGACTTCCTGATGGATGACCTCGCCCTCAACCTGACACGGCACGCCGATCGGCGCATCCTTAATCGGCATGATGTGCGTCTCGTCCTCGTAACGCAGCGGCAGGTGCAACACCAAATCCCATGCGGTATGGAGGTTGAGTTTTTCGAGCTTCTTAGCAGAGACATCGGTAATTTTGAGCTGTTTTTGGGTTTCGGGCGTCATCTTAAAAGGCAGCTGATTGAAAGTTTGCTGTATTTTATCCGAAAACAAAAAGGCCGTCTGAACGCAATGTTTCAGACGGCCTTCAAAGCTGAATACTTGAAACGAATTAATATTTGAAAATACGCCGGCTATCGAATCAACTTCAGCCATTGTTAGGAAACAGCTTTCAAAAAAGAAGGATATTCAACCCATACTTTTATGAATTTAGCCAATAATGTTTACATACCCAATCATTATCCATTCTCTCTAGAAATGCCAATCCAATTTCAGTTTAACTGTCCGCGGTTCGCCATAGAAATTGTTTTGACCTCGCGTACGGTTGTAGTTATTTTCAAAATACGTCCTGTCAGCCAGGTTAGTTCCTATCAGGCTGATTCTGCCGTGTTTGTGAAAGTCATATTGAACAAAGCCATCTATAAGTCCGTAGCCTCCTTGGCGAATATTGTAAAGGCTACTTGTACGACTTTGTGCAGATATTCCGCCACCCAAGGTTAACTTAGTTTGAGGCAAGCGGTAGCTTGTACCGAGGCGGAACATATGTACCGGCGTGAAGTTACTGAAGTTATACGGGTCGGCAGTCGTATTTTTCTCCAACCGCTCCGCATTGACTTCTGCCGCATTTTTATACTTACTTTTGTTATATGTGTAGCCAACAAAAATACGCCAGTTTTCCGACAATTCGCCAGCCAATTCAAGTTCTGCACCGCTGCTCTTAACCTTACCCACAGGTTTAGCGATGGTTTGGAATGAGCCTCCGTTACTACTAGTATCAGGAACAAATCCGAAATCGACAACGGTACGGTTTTTCTGCTGTAAAACAAACAAGGCAAGCGAAGCATTCAGACGGCCTTGCAAGAACGACCCTTTCCAACCTATTTCATAGTTAGTCCCGATGAGTGGTGGAAGAACGGATTTGCTGGTTACATCAACGTTATCCTGTTGTTTAAAAATCTTAGTATAGCTGGCATACAAGCTTTGTTGCGGTGTCAGGTCGTAGGTAATGCCAGCATATGGCGTAAACCTATGGCTTTGCATTTTTGAGGTGTAATGCTCTTTGTCGATTTTGTTACTGCTCTCAGTTTGGAATGCCGTAGCAGGCTGGCCGTAGCGTACAGGCATTTCTTTGGCTTGTGTGGTTTCATAGCGCGTATAGTGCATACCACCCAAGAGATGCAGACGGTTGGTCGCATTAAAGCGCGTGCTGACAGTCAAAGAATGTGTTTTATTCGTGTTAAGGTATTTCGAATAATTGTATAACGCCGGAACATGATCATCTGCAACCTGAACAGTTTTCCACAGCGGTATTTTCAGATATTGGTTTGCCCATTTCAAATTTCCCTCTTCATCCCGCTCCTGTATTTTGTTTCCATTTGCATCCAATTCATAAACAGGATCTTGCACCATTACGCGCTCACCATTGTCGTTGACTGTCCAGACAGGCTTGCCCTCCGCATCCAAACGGGGAGTATATTTGGTAACATGCGCGCCACTGCATTCCGGCACATAGATTTTGTTATTACCTTTTTCGTTATAAATATGCCAATCTGGTTCGACAATGCCTTTTTCTAAAGGATTACGCTCCGGACCATCGGGATGAATGCCGCAACTGCCTGCACCTGCATAACCTTGAGGACGGACAAAATAACGGTTTTGATATATTTCCGTATAGGCAGAACGGATTTTTTCATTGTTATACGCATAGCCGACAAAGAAATCATGTTCACGCCCAAGCAGGCGGTAGTTACCTGTCAGATCCAGCTTAAAGCCCCATTGCACATCATGTTTGGTATAGTGCAACGGCATGAAGTTGTAACGGCGGTTGTATGTGTGGCGAAGATTGTATGCTGAGTCGTATAGACGGTTGGGAAACAGGCCTTCTGCATTGTTAATAATGCCTTGCTTTGCAAGCTCCTTATCAACAAACTCTTTTTTATCTACTTCTACACCCGGATCCTGCCAGTCGTTGCACAGGAAATCCAAACCAATGTCCTGCATACATTGATCAAAACCTGCCCGACGTGCTGCCGCTCTTTGGGAGCGATATTGTTCAAAAGCAGATGCATCGAAACGATGGGCAACATAATCTGCTTTTTTCTCTTCATATGTTTTAGTGACACCATCACGATATTCTTTTAATTTTGCCAACGCCTTGTCTTTAGGCTCAAAAGGAATAACCTCCCCCTTCTCGGTTAAGAAACCCGTTGCCTCAGATGCTGAAATACCTGCCGCGTGTTCGTTTTTCAGAAAAAATTGTCCGACTTTGGCATCTGAATCATTATGCGTATAAGAAATTTCTGCATTGAGTTGCCATCCATTGTCAAAGACATGTTTGAAACCGGAAAAAATATTGTATTTATCAGCATTCAGGCGTGACCATGAGGTTTCACCCAAATAAGTTTTACGTGGCAATTTCAAAGGATTGTTACAGGCAGGACTGGAGCTGAAGGCCGCAGTTTTTTGATCCTCACAAGGTAAAATCACGCCGGCAAAATCGGGAATGTCTTTATTTTTCTGATAAGTGCCGCCCAATGTCAGCATACTGTTATCACTCAAATCCGTATCGATCACGCCATAAACCATGTCTTTCTTGTTCCATACACCCTCTTTAAAAGAACGGTGGTCCTCATGAACACCAACCAGCCTACCGCGTACCGTATGTTCATTATTCAAGCTTCCAGATACATCCAAAGCCAAACGCTTGCTGCCCCTATGGTCAGTGCTGATTTCACCTGTATGCTTAAACAGAGCTGTTGGCCGCTTACGGATTAAATTAATGGTTCCACCCGGTTCGGAATTGGATTGAGTAAGACCGGTTGCACCTCTAACAACCTCAATGTGATCATAAACAGCAAGGTCTGTGCTCGGTGAGACATCGATTTTTGCCGTATAGCCCGAACGTCCAGACACATTCGTGGTAATACCGTCTTCACCAATCTGATCAACATAGAAACCACGAGACAAAAAACGAGTTTGTAGACCCGAATCCCGAACCACGTTGATTCCCGTAGTGTTTTTCATTGCCTCTTCTAAAGAATATATTGCTTTATCATCTAGCTGCCGACGCGTCATTACGCTCACCGACTGCGGCGTATCCTTACCTGAAATACGCAAGCCAGTCGCCGTTGCCATCGTTCCGATTGTATAAGACTGACTGCGCTCGGTATTCCTTTGTGCCTGCCGTTTGCCACTGACCTTGACCGTATCCATGTCTACATGTTCCACTTCTTGATGTCCCGTATCTGCAAAAACAGTTTGGCAAGGCAGCACTAATAACAAACAAATTGTTTTCATTTGAAAATCAGGTTTCACAACTATTTCCTTAATTAATAGAATCTATTTATCTGCTAGATAAAAATTACAATTTATTGATTTTAAATGGTATATAACCTATAAAATTTAAAATTAGATCGTAATGATAAACGATATCATTATATACTTATTGCATTAATATATGAACTTTTTGTTATAGATTTTTTCTTATGTCCTGATTTTTAGATAAAAAAAGGCCGTCTGAACGCAATGTTTCAGACGGCCTCAATTTAGGTATAACGCGATTAAGCGTTAGCTTCCTGTTGTTGTTGGTAGATTGCTTCGAAGTTGATCGGAGCGAGTAATACAGGTGGGAAGCCGGCGCGGGTTACGCTGTTGGAAATGGCTTCGCGTGCGTAAGGGAACAGGATGTTTGGACAAGCAACGCCCAGCAGCAGTTGTACGTCTTCTTCAGGAATGTTTTCCAGACGGAAGATGCCGCTTTGGGTAACTTCGTTCAAGAACATGGTGCGCTCTTCGTTCAGTTTGGCAGTCACGGTAACGGTAACGTCAACGCTGTAGAAGCCGTCTTCCAGTTTGGTGTTGCCGGTAGAAACGCGCATATCGACTTCAGGCTCGCCTTGTTCCAAGAAGATTTGTGGTGCATGAGGCACTTCCAAAGACAAGTCTTTTACATACAGACGCTCAACGCTGAATACGGGTTGCAATTCTTCGCTCATTTTATTTTCCTAAGTTAAGGGTTAAGGATTCAGTAATTCGTCCAACTTGCCTTCCTGCTGCAAGCGGTACAAATCGGTAAAGCCACCGACATGGGTGTCGCCGATAAAAATCTGCGGCACGCTGCGCTGGCCGGAAAGCTGCTGCATTTCGGCAAAAACTTCCGGATTGCCGTCGATGCGGATTTCGTTGATTTCTTTCACACCCACCGCCTGCAACAGCCTTTTCGCCATGGTGCAGTACGGGCAATATGGACCGGTATAAACAGTAACGGTTTGCATGATTTCTTCCAAAATACCAATGTTCATGACTATATGGGCATAGGTGTGATTTTACAAGTGTTCCCGCCGTACGGTTGTAAAAAACATTCAGACGGCCTCTTGGCCATAAACATTTGTGCAGATGCGGAAAAACCATAATTAAAGTATGATAAGCGCTTTCGCAGAATGACTTTTGCCATTTGTTTTTTGGAGAAGAACACATCGCAAAAGTTTTTCTATTCAAAATCAGGTATCCCCATGCTTTCAGGAATTCCCATCCCCAAGGACGCCGTGCGTCCGTCCGAAACCGTCCTCGTCAACATCACGCCGCAAGAAACGCGTGTGGCTGTTTTGGAAGAGAACAATATCTGCGAGCTGCACATCGAGCGCAACAGCGGCCATAGCTTGGTTGGCAATATTTATTTGGGCGTCGTCAAACGCGTTCTTCCCGGCATGCAAAGCGCGTTCATCGATATCGGCTTGGAACGTGCCGCGTTTCTGCATATCGTCGACGTCCTTGAACAACGCCGTAATCCGGACGAAACCCAACGCATCGAACATATGCTCTTTGAAGGCCAGTCCGTCTTGGTTCAGGTCATTAAAGACCCCATCAACACCAAAGGCGCGCGCCTTTCCACCCAAATCTCACTGGCCGGCCGTTTCCTCGTCCATCTTCCGCAAGAAGACCACATCGGCATTTCCCAACGCATTGAAGACGATGCCGAACGCAGCAGTTTGAGGGAGCGCCTCAACAACCTGCTGCCCGAAAACGCCTGCCACGGCTACATCATCCGTACCAACGCCGAAAACGCTTCCGATGACCAACTGCAATCAGACATCAACTATCTGACCAAAGTGTGGGAACACATTCAAAAACAGGCGAAAATCCAGCCGCCCGAAACCCTGCTCTATCAAGATTTGCCTTTGAGCCTGCGCGTTTTGCGCGATATGTTCAGCCTCGATACGCACAAAATCCTGGTCGATTCCACTGAAAACCACCGCCGCATGACCCAGTTTGCCGAACAATACGTTCAAGGTGCATTGGGCAGAATCGAGCTGTTCAAAGGCGAACGCCCCCTATTTGAAACCCATAACATCGAGCAGGAAATCGCCCGAGCCCTGCAACCGCGCGTCAACCTCAACTTCGGCAGCTACCTCATCATCGAGTCCACCGAAGCCATGACCACCATCGATGTCAACACAGGCGGCTTTGTCGGCGCGCGCAATTTTGATGAAACCATCTTCCGCACCAACCTCGAAGCCTGCCACACCATCGCCCGCGAACTTCGCCTGCGCAATCTCGGCGGCATCATCATCATCGACTTCATCGATATGGCGCAGGAAGTCCACCGCGAAGCCGTCCTGCAAGAGCTTGCCAAAGCCCTGAGTTTTGACCGCACCCGCGTCACCCTCAACGGTTTTACCAGTCTGGGCCTTGTCGAACTGACCCGCAAACGTTCGCGTGAAAACTTAAGCCAAATCCTCTGCGAACCCTGCCCTTCCTGCCAAGGCCGGGGCCGTCTGAAAACGCCGCAAACCGTGTGCTACGAAATCCAACGCGAAATCGTCCGCGAAGCGCGCCGCTACGATGTCCAAGCCTTCCGCATTTTGGCCGCTCCGAATGTCATCGACTTGTTCCTAGACGAAGAATCACAATCGCTGGCGATGTTGATAGACTTTATCGGCAAACCGATTTCGCTGGCAGTCGAAACCGCCTACACGCAGGAACAATACGATATTGTGTTGCTCTAAAGATAAAAGGCCGTCTGAAAACTTTTCAGACGGCCTTCTTTTTTGAGCAAATAAAGATTACGGTTTCACTACTTTACCGTTGATTTTGACGGAAGTCAGTTTCAAGTTGTAGGTTTTGCCGTCATCGGTATAACTGATTTGCGCAGGGATATTGTCGATATCGGAAGCAAACGAGTAAGTCACGGTATCGTCGCCACGGCGGACGCGATATTTGCTCACAGGCGTTGTACCGCCGTTCAGCTTATAGCTTTCGCTGCCGATTTTGTTCATGCTGCCGACGGTGTACAGTTTTTTACCGTTGGTAATTTTCAAACCTGACGGCAGGCGCACGTCATTGGCGGCCAGTTGCCATGCCAAAGTGAACAAGTCCATGGCTGGGCCGGATTTTTCAGTTTTCAAATCACCTGCTTTGCCGTAAGTGATGTTGCCACCGGAGAATTTGGCCTCGGCATACACTTTGCCGCCGCGTACATCTTTGTAGTAAGACGGATTCAAGGTCGTGCCGTTGATGCTGCCGCCGGATTCAAAGCGGATATTGTAAAGCGGTACTTTGATGGTAGAAACGATTTTGTATTGGTTGCCGCTGCGTGTGAAGGTCATGGTCGCAGGAATACCGTAGCTGCCTGAGTATTGCAAAACGGCAGATTGCGGCAATTCAGCGGCTTGCGCGCCGATGGAGGCTGTAAGTAGGGAAAGTGTCAGCAGGGTTGTTTTAATCGGATTCATGATGTTTTCCTTGTGTGTATCGTGTTTTAATTAAGCCAACAGGCTTTGACCGGCGGCATTGCGTTGTGCATTCAAAACGCGGTTGCCTTCAATTTTCAGACGGCCTGCAACAAAGTCGGCAACGGCTTGCGGGAAAAGCTGGTGTTCAACCGTCAGCACGCGTGCGGCAACGTCGTCAGCGGTATCGCCGTCCAAAATAGGAACAATGCCTTGAGAAATAATCGGGCCGCAATCCAGCTCTGGGGTCACGAAATGGATGGTGCAGCCTGCCACTCGGCAACCTGCTTCCAATGCGCGTTCGTGGGTGTGCAGACCGGTGAAAGAAGGCAGGATGGACGGATGGATATTGATCAGGCGGTTTTCATAATGTGCGCAGAACTCCGGAGTCAAAATGCGCATGAAGCCCGCCAATACAACCAAATCCGGCTGATAGGCATCGATTTTCTCCATCATGGCCTGATCAAATGCCAGACGCGAGTCGAAGTTTTTATGGTTCAAACTGTCGGTGGCAATACCGCGCTCTGCCGCCCATGCAAATCCGGCTGCGGTCTCGCTGTTGCTCAATACGGCTGCAATGTTGGCATCGGGAATATCGGCATTCACAATCGCCTGCATATTGCTGCCGCGTCCGGAAATAAGGATGACGATATTTTTCATCATAATTCCTTGTTGGTTTGGAACAAAGGCCGTCTGAAACGGAATTTTTCAGACGGCCTTTTATCCGTTGTTTAAGGGCGTAAGCCTTGATTCGGATTATTGAACTTTTTGTACGTCAACTTGTACAGGTTGTTGCGCAGCAGCATCAGGCGCGCCGACTTTAACCAGTTTCACGTCAAATACCAAAGTAGCGTTCGGGCCGATTTTATCGCCGGCACCCACTTCGCGGTAAGCCAATTTGGCAGGGATATAAAATGTTGCTTCGCCGCCTTCTTTCAAGAGTTGGATACCTTCAGTCCAACCTGGAATCACTTGGCTTACAGGGAAGCTTACTGGGCCGCCGTTGGCTTTGCTGCTGTCAAATACGGTACCATCAATCAGACGGCCTTCGTATTCAACGGTAACCATATCGTCTTTAGTTGGTTTTTTACCTTCGCCTTCTTTGGTGATTTTGTATTGCAGACCGGAAGCGCTGGTTTTCACGCCTTCTTTAGTCGCGTTTTCTTTTAAGAACGCTTCGCCTTTTTCCAAGTTTACTTTGGCATCTTCAGCACGTTTGGCAGCCGCTTTTTCTTGTTGCTCTTGCAGGAATTTCATCATCACTTCCTGAGCTTGAGCTTCAGTCATTTTAACTTCTTTACCTTCAAACATGGCCTCCATGGCTTCGGTGAAGACTTTCAAATCAATTTCCGTACCTTGGTCTTTCATTTGTTTCAATGAACGGCCGATGTCCACACCCATTGCGTAGCTGGCTTGTTGGGCAGTAGAACCGATGGCAGAAGCATCTGCAGTCGCATTTGAAGCTGCGGAAGCAGCAGGGGCGTCTTTAGCGGCAGTGTCTTTTTGGTTGCAAGCAGTCAGTGCCAACAAAGCAGACAAAGCCAATGCGCTGAATTTGAAAGTTTTGTTCATGATTATGTCTTTTCCGGAAAGGTCAAAAAAGGGGATTATAGCTGAGTTTGATTGAAATGGAATCAAGGTGGATTAAAATTTGTAAAGGCTCTTATCAAAAACATTAAGGCCGTCTGAAAACAGGTTTCAGACGGCCTACTCTTAGCTATTGGTCAAACGATTAATACCAGCCGCGCAGTTTCATTGCCTTTTCAACACGACGGATACTCATCATGTAAGAAGCGGTACGCAGGTCGACATCGTATTCTTGAGCCAAGTTCCAAATATCGCGGAACGCACGGCGCAGAACCACGGTTTCTTTCTCTTGAACTTCGTCAAACTCCCAGTAGTAGCCTTGCAGGTTTTGTACCCATTCAAAATAGGACACAACCACGCCGCCGCAGTTTGCCAAAATGTCAGGAACAACCAATACGCCGTTTTGACGCAGAATAACGTCGGCTTCAGGAGTAGTCGGGCCGTTTGCGCCTTCAACCACGATTTTCGCGCGGACTTTGCCTGCATTTTCGGAAGTCAATTGATTTTCCAATGCACAAGGGGCGAGTACGTCCACATCCAAAGCCAAAAGTTCGGCATTGCTGATTTCTTTACCGTAGCCGGCTTCATTGGTGATGAAACCTTTGGTTTGGAATTCTTTAATGATTGCTTCCATATCCAAGCCGTTTTCGTTGTAGATGGCAACGTCAACAGTAGATACGGCAACGATTTTCGCACCGGCTTTGTGTGCATAGTAACCGGTGTGGTAGCCCACATTACCGAAACCTTGAATGGCGTAAGTGGCACCTTTCACGTCTTTGCCCAGTTTTTCCAAAGCTTGGACGGCGGCGAAGTTTACGCCGTAACCGGTGGCTTCGGTGCGCGCCAAGGAACCGCCAAACTCAACCGGTTTGCCGGTAAACACGCCCGGTGCAGAATGTTTCACGACGTTTTCATAGGCATCAACCATCCAAGACATGATTTTGCCGTTGGTGTTCACATCAGGGGCGGGAATGTCGATTTTCTCGCCGATCAGCGGAGAAATGGCTTCGGAATAAGCGCGGGCGATGCGTTCCAATTCTGCTTCGGAATAGTTACGCGGATCCAAAGTAATACCGCCTTTACCGCCGCCGTAAGGAATACCGGCTACACAGCATTTGATGGTCATCCAAATAGACAGTGCTTTGACTTCGTCCAGATTTACATTGGGATGGAAACGCACGCCGCCTTTGTAAGGGCCGACGGCGTTATTGTGTTGGGAACGGTAACCGGTGAAATTTTCTACTGTACCGTTGTCGAGTTTGACAGGGAAGTTCACTTCCAAAACACGTTGCGGCTTTTTCAAGATTTCAAATACTGCCGGGTCGGCATTCAGGCGATCGCAGGCAATTTTTACTTGTTTTTGTGCAATTTCAAACGGATTCAGTGTTTCTTTAACAGCAGATGCGGACATGTATTTTTCCTTTTCATACACATGATTAGACGAGAGCCATACTTGTTACTATATACAAAAACAGGAAAAAATGTAATAGCATGTAGTCGATAAAAAGCAAATCCATTCATTTATATATAAATTTAGTTTGAGGCCGTCTGAAAATATCGGTACGCCGACCAAAAAATTTTCAGACGGCCTAGTATAAATGCTCATCAAACCATTCAAAAAAACACTCAAACCCTTTGTTTTTTAATGCCTACCAAACCGCCCTTTTTGTTGACAAAATCCCTTCCACATTACCAACAGACGGACAGACTTACACCAGCAAAAATTGTTAACAATTTAAACAAATATCCCTTTAAAGAATCAGCAAAACATCGGCAAATCAGGCAAACAATGTTAAAATAAGCGCTTAAATAATATGACAGAAAGCTACTCAATGACCACTGCTGCTTTAGAACACGTTCAAGCCGTTGCCTTTGATTTGGACGGTACCTTATGTGATTCCGTTCCCGATTTAGCCGCAGCAGCCCAAGCCATGTGTGCGCACTTGGATTTACCTGTTTTACCTACCCAAACGGTTGAAAGTTATGTCGGCGACGGCATCAGCAAGTTGGTTCATCGCGTCATTACCAATGATCGTGAAAAAGAAGCCGATCCTGAAATCTGGGAAAAAGGTTTTGTGTTCTTTATGAAATATTATCGCGAACACTTAAGCGACTTTACCTACCCCTACCCTGAAACCGAAGCCGGTCTCGGCCTGCTCAAGTCCTTGGGTATTCCATTGGTTGTCATTACCAATAAAAATGAAATTCTGGCTGCCGAGCTACTGAAACAACTTAATCTCGACGACTATTTCAGCCTGGTTCTCGGCGGCGACAGCCTGACTGAGAAAAAACCCAGCCCATTGCCGCTTCAACATGCGGCCGAAGTATTAGGCATCGACGTTGCCAATATGCTGATGGTGGGCGACTCCAAAAATGACATTATTGCCGCCAAAGCGGCCGGTTGCTTCAGCGTCGGCGTAACATTCGGCTACGGCGACATGACCTTGCTCTCTCAAGATAAAGCGACCAAACCTGATTTGTTGATTCGCGCCCTGCCTGAAATCTACGAAAATCTGCAACCGCAAAAAAACAAAGACGAAGAATAATTCGGCTTTATTTTCAGACGGCCTTTTCGGTGCTTTCGCCCAATCAGGCCGTCTGAAATGTAATTCAATGTAGTTAAATCCCTCCCCTTCCATATTCCCATGAAACCTCCCAAAACCTTACGCGCCCGCGCCTTGGATATTCTTTCCCGTCAAGAAGTCAGCCGCGTCGGTTTGAAACGCAAACTGGCCCCGCATGCTGAAAGCGAAGAAGAATTGGAAAAGGTTTTGGACGAGTTCGCCGAACGAAATTGGCAATCCGACCAACGTTACGCAGAAGCCTATATTCACAGCAAGAGCAACCGTTACGGCACGCTCCGCCTCAAGCAAGCCTTGGCGCAACAAGGTATCGATGCAGACGACTGTCGAGAGTTCCTACCCGACAGGGAGGACGAGCTGCAAACCGCCATTTCCGTCTTGCGTAAAAAATTCAAGCAAGAAGCTCAAGATTTGAAAGAAAAACAAAAACAAGCGCGTTTCCTTGCCTATCGCGGCTTTGGTGCCGACACCATTCAGACGGCCTTAAAAACCGCTTGGAATGAAGACGAAGACTTCTATCAATAATCATTCCCACTTGAATCTTTGCTTCTATCGGCGTACCCTTACGCTTTTATTCAATAATTCAATCAGAGCTTCATCATGTCCGACAAACCGCACGATACACCTAATCCCCTACTCGAAGACGAACGCAAAAATCCTGTTTACCGCTTGGGTCAGGCAGTAGCCGGATTCATGTTGCTGGTTTGGGCCGGCGTTTTGGCCTTAGTTTTCTTTTTGGTTTTCCGTTTTTGGTTGAGTTAAACCCAATCCAATTACAAAAAAGCCATAAACCCTCTTATAAAAAAGCCAATAGCTTTTATTTGTAAACATCAAAAAGGCCGTCTGAAAATGCTTTCAGACGGCCTTTGCTTATAACGAGATTATCCTCGAATCACTTTGCGGATATTCGGATTGGCATGCATTGCATGAATAATCTGATTAACCTGATCCAAGTCTTTGACTTTAATTGTAAATTTAAATTCTACAAAACCTTCTGTTCCTGCTTGCGCTTTGGTTGGCGTATCGACAGATTCGATATCCGCACCGGAATTGGAAATCGCTTGCGCCATTGAAGCCAACAAACCATGCGCATCTTCGGATTTGACGTTGAGGATGGTGCGGTACGTTTGATTACGCAAACTGTCCCAGCCCGCATCGAGTTGCTCTTCCGGATCGGCTTTGACCAAAGTTTGACAGGTATCACGGTGGATAATCATACCCTTGTCTTTAACCAATAAGGCGCGGATCGCATCGCCTGGAATCGGATGGCAACATTCGGCAAAATGAATCCGGCCGGTTTCTTGATCGTTGACTTTGATCGGGCTGAGTTTGACCGCACTGCCAAAATGTTGGCCTGCCAACTCGGCAATATGCATGGCAACGTGTACCGGCAAAGTATGCCCCATACCGACATTGTAGAGAACCTCTTCAAACGATGTTTGTTTGGTATTCAAATCGGCAAGGTATTTTTCTTTGAGGTCGTCTGAAAGCAGGATGTCTTTAGGCAACAGGCTGGATAAAGCTTTTTGCAGCAGGTTCTCACCCAAAACAACGGCATCGTGACGATTCAGATTTTTAATGTATTGGCGGATGGCGCTGCGCGCACGGCTGGAAACGGTAAAGTTCAGCCATGCTACATTAGGCTTGGCGTGCTCGGAAGTAATGATTTCTACCGTATCGCCAGTTTTCAGCTTGGTGCGCAACGGCATCATGACGTTATTGATACGCGCGGCAACGGTTTTATGACCGATATTGGTGTGAACGGCATAGGCAAAGTCAATCGGTGTCGCCCCTTTAGGCAAGGTAAGGATATCGCCTTTCGGGGTAACGATATAGACTTCGTTAGGAAACAAATCGACTTTGACATGCTCCAGAAACTCGATGGCATTTGAGCTGCTGGCTTGCAGGTCAAGAATATTTTTCATCCATCGGTTCATATGGAGGACGGCTTGGTCCGGAGTATTTTCACCGGATTTGTAAATCCAATGGCCGGCAATACCACCCTCAGCCACAGCGTCCATTTCACGCGTACGGATTTGCACTTCGATCGGCAAACCGTAAGGGCCGACCAAGGTCGTGTGCAGGCTTTGGTAGCCGTTGCTTTTCGGAATGGCGATATAGTCTTTAAAACGGCCGGGCTTGGGGTGGTATAAATTATGTAATGCGCCCAACGCGGCATAACAGGCAGGAATGTTGTTTACGATGACCCGAAAGCCGTAAATATCCATCACTTCGGCAAAACGCAGCTTTTTAGCCTGCATTTTTTGATGGATGCTGTATAAGTTTTTCTCGCGGCCTTTGATTTTGGCTTCAATATTGACACCGACCAAACGCTGACCAAATGCACGCAACACTTTGCCGACAACATCGCGGCGATTTTTGCGACTGTTGTTCATGGCTTTTTTCAGGGTTTCGTAGCGTCTTGGGTGGAGATTTTGGAACGATAAGTCTTGAAGCTCTTGATACGCATTGTTCAGGCCAATGCGGTTGGCGATTTGAGCATAGATTTCGAGGGTTTCTTTGGCGATGCGGCGGCGTTTTTCCGGACGCATAGAGCCAAGGGTGCGCATATTGTGCAATCGGTCGGCCAGTTTGACGACGATGACGCGCACGTCTTTAGTCATGGCGAGGATAAGTTTGCGGAAACTTTCCGCCTGATGCTCGGCATGATCTTCGAATTTGAGTTTTTCTAGTTTGGAGAGACCGTCTACCATTTCGGCAATGGTATCGCCGAATTCTGCCGCCATTTCGACTTTGGTTACACCCGTATCTTCCAATACATCGTGCATAACGCCTGCGCAGAGGCCTTGAACATCCATGTGCCAAATCGCAAGCTGCGTGGCAACGGCAAGGGGATGGGTGATGTAGGGTTCGCCGCTTTTACGGGTTTGTCCGTCATGGGCGTGGAAAGCGTAGGCAACGGCTCTTTCAAGCTCGGCCTGCTCATTGGTATTGAGATAGGATGCGGTGCGAAACAAAAGCTCGCGCGCTTCTGCTGTCAACGGATCATAGGGGGCGGTAGGCAGTGGGGCTGGCATTTTCAGACGGCCTTTTATGGCTATTTTTTTAAGCCGTCAGACTGTATCGGTTGTTATATTGCACCGATACAGTCCGCACGACGGTTTTATCGGTTTGCCGGTTGGTTTATTTGTTGCGGGTCAGCAGCTCGGTTCCGATTTGTCCGGCTGCGATTTCGCGCAGGGCGGTTACGGTTGGTTTGTTGTTGCGGATGTCGTCAACCAATGGCGTATTGCCGTTTTCGAGCTGGCGTGCACGACGGGCGGCAACGAGGGTAAGGTCGAAGTGGTTAGGGATTTTACCTGTGCAGTCTTCAGTAGTAATACGGGCCATGTTTGCTTGCTTTCTTTCTATGTTTCAAATAAACGTTTATTTTCGCTGTTTTTTACGAATTTTCCAACAGGTTTGAAATAAATCCCTGTTGAGAGGATTTTTTCAGACGGCCTGCTTTAATAATGTGGAACAAATCGGCTTCGGCGCGATCCAGATCGTCATTCACAACGACGTAATCGAACAAAACGGATTGCTCAATCTCATGACGGGCTTTTGAAAGGCGTGTTTGAATAACTTCTTCGCTGTCTGTACCACGGCCGATCAACCGTTGCGCCAATACTTCAAAGGAAGGCGGCAGGATAAAAATACTGCTGGCTTCAGGCAACGATTTACGCACTTGCGCCGCACCTTGCACATCAATTTCCAAAATTACGTCATAGCCCTCTTCGCTCAACGAATTTACGCCGGCGATGCTGGTGCCGTAATAATTACCGAACACATTGGCGTGTTCCAAAAAGGCTCTTTGCTCAATCAGCGATTCAAATTCTTCTTTGGGAACAAAGTGGTAATGCACACCATGTGCCTCACCCTCACGCGGCTGGCGCGTAGTATGAGAAATAGAAACACGGATGTCGTCATGATTTTTCAACAGGCGTGACACCAAGGTCGTTTTACCTGTGCCGGAAGCGGCAGAAATGATGTAAATATTGCCTTTTTTATGATTTTGCATGGTGGTTCAGCCGATGGTATGTATCTGTAAATTATAACACAACACAATGTTTCTCGGAATTTCAGACGGCATGTTGCAAAATTTGGCTATTGTATCGATTAATTTGGCAAGTCCGCATATGACCGCTACAATATCGTGTTAAAAACTTTTTGATTTCGGAATGTCGAGATGTTGATTCATCCTGAAGTAATGGGCGTAGAGGCTTTGGCGGACAAAATCCGTAAAATTGAAAACTGGCCGCAAAAAGGGATTTTGTTTCATGACATTACTCCCGTTTTGCAAAGCGCAGAATATTTCCGCCTGCTGGTCGATTTACTGGTTTACCGCTATATGGGGCAAAAAGTTGATGTCGTTGCGGGCTTGGATGCGCGCGGCTTCATCATTGGCGCGGCTTTGGCCTATCAGCTGAACGTCGGCTTTGTCCCTATCCGCAAAAAAGGCAAACTACCTTTTGATACGGTTTCTCAAAGTTACGCTTTGGAATATGGCGAAGCAACGGTAGAAATCCATACTGACGCCATCAAGCCGGGCGCACGCGTTTTGTTGGTAGATGATTTGGTGGCAACCGGCGGCACAATGCTCGCAGGTGTCGAGCTGATCCGAAAATTGGGCGGTGAAGTAATCGAAGCGGCTGCCATTTTGGAATTTACCGACTTGGACGGCGGCAAAAAAATTCGTGAAAGCGGCGCGCCATTATTTACCCTGTGCCAAAACAAAGGCTGTATGTAATAAAAAAACCGCAAGCCGATCAGCCTGCGGTTTTTTATAATCAAAATTATTCGAGAACGTATCCGTCCGTATCCCAAAAAGTTTTTTTCACCAACTGGTCGTCTTTATAAACCAGCTCAGATTTCTTCGCACCATCATCATACCAATCCAAAATGATGCCGCTGCGTTTACCGTTGCGAATACTCAATTCAGACACGATGCGGCCATTTTCATCCCAACTGATGATCTCCGTCGGTTTGTCATTGCTCATCATCATTTCAGTTTTCGGACTGCCGTCTGAATACCATTGTTTCCAATGGCCATTGGCTTTATCATGCTTAAACTGAATTTCGCTTTCTTTCACACCATTTCGGTAATAGCGGGAACCCACGCCCTCACTCAGGCCATTTTGATAAGGCATCACCGCAGATTTTTTACCGTTTGGATACCAGTTGACCCATTCGCCATGCGGTTTGCCGTTGCGATAGCTGCCAACCATCTTTTTCTGCCCGTTAAAATGCCATAGAGTCAGCGTGCCATTATCCAAAGCCGGCACAAAAACCTTGATCTGACCAGCAGGTATCTCGTACGGATCAGAATATTTTTTCATTGATGGATAGTAAAAATCCTGAACCTGCGCCTTGCCTGCCGCAATTTTGTATTGGCGGACATAAGCAACCGAAGGCATGGTTGCCGTCAGTTTACCGTTTTGATTGAAATAAACGGTATATTGCTGGGCAAAAGCGACAACGGGCGTACTGAATAAAACAGCAGCCAACAGGCCTGATTTTAAAAAATTATTCATAATATTGGGTTTTTGGCAGTATATGTTCTACAAAAAGTCAGTAATAAAAATCTACCGGCATTTAAATCTATGACGAATATTATAAGCCATAGTTTCAAACCCTGCTTGGATTTCATATTCAGCATACCATAGGCGTTTGTATTTTCTTAAAACATTAAAGACATTACAAAACAGAGGCCGTCTGAATTTTTTTCAGACGGCCTTTGTTTTATTTACATCACAATAAACTATTCTTCACCCAACAATTGCTCACGGGTCAATAAGAATACAAACCCGTCGCCACCGCTGGTTTCCAACCAAGTAAACGGCAATTCCGGATAAGCCGCCTCCAATACTTCGCGGTTATGGCCGATTTCAACCAGCAATACACCTTTCGGATTCAAATATTTCGCAGCCTGCAAAATGATTTGGCGTGTAGCATCCAAACCATCTTCTCCGCTGCCCAAAGCCAATTCCGGCTCATGTAGGTATTCATCAGGCAACGCTTCCACAGATTCCGCATCAACATAAGGCGGATTGGAAACAATTAAGTCGTAGGTTTCATCCAAACCTTCAAACAAATCGGTATGCACCAAGCTGATACGGTCTTCCAAGCCATAATCTTCGATATTGATGGCCGCTACTTCCAAAGCATCTAAGCTCAAATCTACGGCATCGATTTGTGCATCAGGATAGTGGTGCGCCATTTGAATGGCCAAGCAGCCACTACCGGTACACAAATCCAAAGCTCGATGCACCAACTCATCATGTTCAATCCAAGGACGGATACCGTCGCCAAGCAATTCATAAATAAAAGAACGAGGCACGATGACGCGCTCATCGACATAAAAATCAAACTCGCCCTGCCATGCTTGATGTGTCAGATACGCGGCAGGAATATGCTCCACTGCGCGGCGTTCGAGAATGGACAATACCTCTTCCTTCTCACTTTGCAACAATTTGGCATCCAAATAAGGCTCCAATGTATCCAAAGGCAGATTCAAAGTGTGCAAAATTAGATAGGCTGCCTCGTCATGGGCATTATCGCTTCCGTGTCCGAAAAACAGTCCGGCATCGTTAAAACGGCTAACGGCGAAACGCAATAAATCGCGAACAGTGGTCAGCTCTTGAGCAGCTTGCTTAAACATAATGTTTTGTCTTGTCGATTTAAGAATATTGAAATTATAACAGAAAGGCCGTCTGAAAACTTTTCAGACGGCCTTCGATTTAATTCAGCTTAAGATTATTTATCGCGGCTGAATACGATTTTGGTAGCTTGGATAGCAACGCAGACAGCACCACCGATAAAGATCAAGTCAGCAGCGGTACGAACCCAACGCAGGGTATCCAGAATTTCCATTTGCAGGAATTCTTCGCTACGTGCATACCACAGACCGTGAGTGATAGAAGCGTAAGCTTGAATCACGCCAACCGGCAACAGGCTGATGGCAATCATACCCACCAGACCGCCGTTCAGCAGCCAGAATGCCCAAGTCATCAGTTTGTCGTCAAATTGAGCATTAGGTTTCAGGTAACGTGCAACCAGCAATACGAAGCCCAGAGCCAAGAAACCATACACACCAAACAGAGCCGCGTGAGCGTGAACTGCAGTAGTGTTCAGACCTTGGATGTAGAACAGGGAAATCGGCGGGTTAATCAGGAAGCCGAATACGCCGGCACCGATCATGTTCCAGAAGGCAACTGCTACGAAGCACATCAGAGGCCAACGCAGACGTTTCGCCCAGTCGGACAGATGTTGGTAAGACCAGTGTTCGTAAGCTTCACGACCCAGCAGAACCAAAGGTACAACTTCCAAAGCGGAGAAACATGCACCGATTGCCATAGAAGCAGAGGTAGAGCCGGAGAAGTACAAGTGGTGCAATGTACCTGGAATACCGCCCAACATGAAGATGGCAGCAGCAGCCAAAGTAGAAGCAGTGGCAGTACTACGGCGGACAAAGCCCATGTTATAGAAGATGAATGCGAAGGCGGCAGTAGCGAACACTTCGAAGAAACCTTCTACCCACAAGTGAACCACCCACCAACGCCAGTATTCCATCACAGCGATTGGAGATTTTTCACCGTAGAACAGGCCAGGAGCATAGAACACACCCACACCGACCATAGAAGCTACGAAGATAGCCAACAGGTTTTTGTCTGTACCTTTTTCTTTAAAGGCAGAGATAGTACAACGCAGCATCAGGAACAGCCACAACAGCAAGCCGACCATCAGCAACAATTGCCAGAAGCGACCCAAATCCAAGTATTCGTAACCTTGGTGACCGAACCAGAAGTTCAGCTCAGGCGGAATGATGTGGGTCAAAGCAAAGAAGTTACCTGCATAAGAACCGCCAACTACGATGAACAGGGCGATGTACAGGAAGTTCACACCGGCACGTTGGAATTTAGGATCTTTACCGCCGTTCACAATCGGAGCCAAGAACAGACCTGCTGTCAGGAAGCCGGTTGCAATCCAGAAAATAGCGGATTGGATGTGCCAAGTACGGGTCAGTGCGTATGGGAACCAGTCGGCCATTTCAAAGCCCAAGGCGGTATCGATACCGTAGAAACCTTGACCTTCGACAGTATAGTGAGCGGTCAAACCACCCAACAGTACTTGTACGACAAACAGCGCAACAGTCAGGAATACATATTTGCCCAACGCTTTTTGAGAAGGAGTCAGTTGTACTTTGGAAATAGGATCCTCAGTAGGTACTTCAACCTCTTCGTGTTTGGTCAAGAAAGAGTAACCCCACATCAGCAAGCCGATACCCATCAGCAACAATACCACGCTGGTGAAAGACCACATGTAGTTTTCAGTAGTCGGTACGTTGTTGATCAAAGGCTCGTGCGGCCAGTTGTTGGTGTAAGTGAAGTTCTCGTCAGGACGGTTGGCCGAAGCAGACCAAGAAGTCCAGAAGAAGAAGTTGAACAGTTTTTCACGCGCTTCTTGGCTTGGCAATGTGTTGTTTTTCATTGCAAAGTGTTCGCGAGTGGTTTGGAACTTAGGATCGTCGCTGTACACGCCGTGGTAGTAAGGCAGAATGCTTTCGATCGCTTTCACGCGGGTATCGCTGATAACGACAGAACCGTCTTCCTTAATACGGCTTTGGTTGCGGTATTCGTCAGCCAAACGGGTTTTCAGAACAGCTTGTTCCTCAGGAGAAACTTCGTCAAATTTTTTGCCGTAAGTTTCTTGCGCAGTCAGATCCAACCATGCAACCAGCTCGCGGTGCAGCCAGTCGGCAGTCCAGTCCGGAGCTTGGTATGCACCGTGACCCAATACAGAGCCAACTTCCATACCGCCGGTAGTTTGCCATGCAGATTGACCTGCCAAAATATCGTCTTTGGTCATCAGGACTTTGCCGGATGCAGAAACGACTTGTTCAGGGTATGGCGGAGCCTTTTTATAGACCTCGCTACCCATATAACCAAGAATGGTAAAGCATACTGCCAGTACGGCAAACAGCAAGTACCAAAGCTTCTTGTACTGTCCCATTTTGAGTACTCCTTGATTTTGGTAAAAAGTGGTTGGGTATTAATTCATCAAATATGAATGTTAAAGATTGTATCACGGTTTTAAAAGTAAAGAAATATTTTGTCAATAATATTCCTTTAAAACCATTAACTTACATGATATTGATTCCTATTATCCTGTATAACTCCTCCTTTGTTATATTTTGTGTTAAGCCCACACTAACATTTTCACACAAAAATAAACTTTTCGGTTTAGTTTTTTATACTACTAAAGGAGTATTTAAGGATTAAAAGATTCATATTCATTGAACAATTTGATTTATGTCAAAATGCACCCAAACAAGCGCCTACATAATCATACAAAATTTCAAACCATCCTATCAGGATACTTAACTTTTCTTACAATAAGGAAACTTTAAACATGAAACGCCAAACCTTAGCTGCACTTATCGCTTCTGTATTTGCACTGGCCGCATGCGGCGAACAAGCTGCTAAACCAGCTGAAACTCCGGCTGCCACCGCTTCTGCCGAAGCCCCTGCTGCTGCTTCTGACTCACAAGCTGCTGCCGAGACTCCTTCTTCAGAATTGCCTGTAGTCGATGCCATCATGACTCACGCTCCGGAAGTTCCACCTGCAATCGATCGCGATCATCCGGCTAAAGTACGCGTTAAAATGGAAACCGTCGAAAAAACCATGACTATGGAAGACGGTGTTGAATACCACTATTGGACATTCAACGGCGACGTTCCGGGCCAAATGATCCGTGTACGCGAAGGCGATACCGTAGAAGTAGAATTCTCTAACAATCCTTCTTCTACCGTTCCTCACAACGTTGACTTCCACGCTGCTACCGGTCAAGGCGGTGGTGCAGAAGCTTCTTTCACTGCCCCAGGCCACACTTCTACTTTCAGCTTTAAAGCTCTGCAAGCCGGTTTGTACATTTACCACTGTGCCGTTGCTCCTGTCGGTATGCACATCGCCAACGGTATGTACGGTTTGATCTTGGTTGAACCTAAAGAAGGTCTGCCTAAAGTGGACAAAGAGTTCTACATCGTACAAGGTGACTTCTATACTAAAGGTAAAAAAGGTGCTCAAGGCCTGCAACCTTTCGATATGGATAAAGCGATTGCTGAACAACCTGAATACGTTGTATTCAACGGCCACGTGGGCTCTATCGCCGGCGACAACGCTCTGAAAGCTAAAGCTGGTGAAACTGTTCGTATGTACGTTGGTAACGGTGGTCCTAACTTGGTATCTTCTTTCCACGTTATCGGCGAAATCTTCGACAAAGTATATGTTGAAGGTGGTAAACTGATTAATGAAAACGTACAAAGTACTCTGATTCCTGCCGGTGGCGCAGCGATGATCGAATTCAAAGTCGACATTCCAGGCAGCTACACTGTGGTTGACCACTCTATCTTCCGTGCGTTCAACAAAGGTGCTTTGGGTCAATTGAAAGTTGAGGGTGATGAAAACCCTGAAATCATGACCAAAAAACTGAGCGACACCGCTTACCAACCTGCCGGTGCTGCTGCTTCTGCCCCAGCCGCTGCGTCTGCCGCACCTGCTGCTTCTGAAGCCGCTAAATAATCCCTCGGTTTAATACGCCAAGCCACTGCTACTCTTCTCTTAGAGTCGCAGTGGCTTCCATCACAATTAATCTTCCTATTCAATCAGACAGATTGATTTTTCAGACGGCCTTGTTATGATTAGGCTATCTTAAAAATAAATTTTCTGTTTCAATCGATAATAAGGGCGTACCATGAAACTCATACGACTCCTCCTCTTAGGCAGTGCCTTAATCTGCGGCAATACATTTGCAGCCGAAATGGTAAAAATCGAAGGAGGCAGCTATCGCCCTCTCTATCTTAAAAAAGAGACTTCCCTTATTAAAGTCAAGCCCTTCCAACTTGATAAATATCCTGTAACCAATGCCGAATTCGCCGAATTTTTGAAAACACATCCACAATGGCAAAAAGACAAAATCAGCTCTAAACAAGCTGAAAAAGCTTACCTGAAACATTGGGTAAAAAACGGCAGCAACAGTTATGCGCCTAAAGCCAGCGAACTCAAACATCCGGTAACTAATGTTTCATGGTTTGCCGCCAATGCCTACTGCGTTTCCAAAGGCAAACGCCTGCCGACTATTGACGAGTGGGAATTTGCAGGCTTGGCTTCTACCACTCAAAAAGATGGCTCTGCCGAACCCGGCTACAACCGCACCATCTTGGATTGGTATGCAGACGGCGGCCGAAACGGCCTGCACGACATCGGTAAAAACAAACCCAACTACTGGGGCGTATACGATATGCACGGCCTGATTTGGGAATGGACTGAAGACTTCAACAGCAGCCAACTCTCTGCCGGCTCGTCCAACACACAAATGTTCTGTAGCGGCGCATCCGTAGGCTCAAGCGACCCGTCCAACTATGCGGCATTCTTACGCTACGGCATCCGCACCAGCCTACAGTCCAAATATGTTTTAAATAACTTGGGCTTCCGCTGTGCGAGCAAATAAAGTTTAGTTTTTTATCACCAAAGCAGCTTTGGCGGTACTGAAAGGTATCGCCGCTTTTTTTGGCCGTCTGAAAAGATATGGCGCACAAAGACAAATTGTGGCATAATCCGCCCGTCTTTCTAAAAAGGCACTTAGGAGTTTGCTTAGGTCGTTTGGCTTGGCAAACTTGTCCGAACCTGAAAAGGTTCTTTTATTTTCGGAGTTATCCATCATGGCATTGACCGTAGAACAAAAAGCACAAATTGTTAAAGATTTCCAACGCAAAGAAGGCGATACCGGCTCTTCTGAAGTACAAGTCGCTCTGTTGACTTTCCGCATCAACGACCTGACTCCTCACTTCAAAGCCAACCCTAAAGACCACCACAGCCGTCGCGGCCTGTTGAAAATGGTTAGCCAACGTCGTCGCCTATTGTCTTACCTGCGTCGTACTCAGCCTGATACTTACCGTACACTGATTACCCGCCTGGGTCTGCGTAAATAATTTATGCTTAAATCAACACCGCCTTCGGGCGGTGTTTTTTATTAACATACCGATGCCGTCTGAAACACAGGCCCACGCTCTGTGTTATACTTCCACACGCTTAAGCAGCAAGGCTTAAACTTCCAATCACTCCTTAAAGCTCCCATCAAAGCGAGAATCTGAATTGTCTGTTCATTCCATGTTGCACTCAGGAAAATTTTGGCTGAAATCCCTGGTTTTCAGCATTGCCGTGCTTTTATGCCTCGCGGCGGTATTGAGTGCCTTAATGTTCCGCATATTCAATACAGAAAACATCGACGCATTCATACAGAAAAACTTTTCTGCCCATGGCTGCCAAGTCAAATACAACGCCAATATCAGCAGAAAATGGCTACCGCGCCCTACGCTGATTTTAAAAGACCTCAGCCTTTCCTCTTCCGAACCTGACACGCCGACGCTGAACATCGCTGAGTCCGAAATGGGCTTTGGTTGGAGCAGCCTATGGTCGGATGCGCCCATACTTGAGAAATGGATTCTTTTAAACCCGACACTGACACTGGACTCAAAACACCATCTGCCCGCCTGCCTGCAACAAGACCCATCGTCAAAAGAAAGTTTTCAGCTCAACCGCATCATCATCAATAACGGCAGCATCCGTTACCACAATAAAGAACAAGATATTGCCTTAAACGATCTGCAATTTTCCCTGCGCAGAGCCGATTCAGACGGCCGTCCATTCGATATCAGCGGCACACTGCAAAACATAGGCAACCCCATCAGTTGGCAAGGGGCCGGCCATCTTGTACAAGATGATGCCGGCTGGAGCGTTCCCGCCCTCAAATTAAACCTGCAAACCGTATTACTCAAAAACAAGCTGGATGCCCAAATCGCAGGCAGCCTTAATTGGCAAAACCAAACCGCCCTTTTCCGCGACTTCAATCTGCAAGCTGAAAGCGGCTATCAAAACTTGCATATCAACGCACGCTCGCCCCTCTTGCAGTTTAAAAACGGCTATTTGCACCTCAACACACTCAACGGCGCATTGACCGCCGGCAGTGAAAACAACCAATGGGACGGTTCATTCAAACTGGACAAAGCCAACCTCTACGCAACCGTTTTGACCGCCGCCAATTTTGAACTCAAAGGCAGCCATAAAAACGACCGACTCCAAACCAACTTTACCTTTTCCAGCCCATTGGTTTGGCAAAAAGGCAAAGGCATTGATGCGCCCAAACTGCACCTCAGCACCCTGCAAGACACCATCAACCGCCTTCCCCGCCCCCGATTCATCAGTACACTCGAAGGACAGGCCAATTTCAGCCTCAATACATGGGAAGGCCGTCTGAAAGGCGCATTTGACAGACAAGCCCTCGCCTTGGCCTTTAAATACCAACGCGATGCCCAGCCGCGCCCGCACCTTGACGCCGGTATCGCCTTACAAAAACTCAATCTGACCCCTTACTTGGAAGATCTGAAAACCCAGCCATCACTGAATCTTCCTTCCCTGCTGGCCAAATCCTGGTTGCCCGACATTGAGGCCAACCTCCAAATCGGCAGCATTCAAACTGCCGGTCTGCAATTAGAAAACATCGAATCCCTGCTCACCGCCGATAAAGAACATATAGCCCTACACCGTTTCAAAGCCGGGCTTTATGGCGGCAAAACCGAGGGAGGCCTGAGTATTGCGGCAACCCAACCTGCTTCCTACCACCTTCAGCAAAACGCAAAAGGCATACAAATTCAGCCGCTGCTGCAAGACCTGTTCGGTTTCCACAGCTTCAGCGGCAGCGGCGACGCCGTTATCGACATTAAAACTACCGGCAATGACCGTGCCCAAATGATACAAGCCTTAAACGGCAGCCTGCTTCTCGATATTACCAACGGTGCATGGCACGGCATCGATATGGACAGCATTCTGAAAAACGGCATCTCTTCGGAAAAAATCGACAACAGCAACCTCAAAACCCCTTTCCATCATTTCATCCTCAATAGCGAAATCGAGAAAGGCATCAGCCATCATATCAACACCGAACTGTTTTCTGACAGCCTGCACGTTGTCAGCAGCGGCTATACCGATTTAAATACCCAAAAGCTATCGGAAAACCTGCTTATAAGCAACGTACTGCAACCTAAAAACAAACCGATTCCCCTCAAAATCGGCGGTACCGTACAAAACCCTTCCATTACCCTCGATTACAGCCGCTTAACCAATGGCATGAACACACCTGCAGAAAAACAAAAAGCCCTGCAAGAAACCATACAAGAACAATGGAAGTGGCTCAAACCACGCTAAATTTTCAAATTAAAGGCCGTCTGAAACCCAAAAAGTTTCAGACGGCCTTTTAACAGATACATTGTCAGAATAAGATGTTTATTGGGGAATGACCATATACACAATCAGTGCAACAATGATGGCAAACCATATGGCCAACATTATCAAGCCTTTTTTGGAGAGTTTTCTTTTTCTCCAATCGAGCTTCAATATTTCTACCGTACCCTCAAACATAGACCCAATTATTTCCATCAATATTTGAAGTAGAAATTCCAATAAATCCGACATCTACAAACCCAAACGCTCCCAAATCTGATCGATTTTGGCCGTAACGGCAGGGTCTTTTTTGATCACACGCCCCCATTCGCGGTCGGTTTCACCCGGCCATTTGTTGGTCGCATCCAAACCCATTTTGCCGCCGAGTCCGCTGACAGGGCTGGCGAAGTCGAGATAATCGATGGGCGTATTTTCTACCAAAACAGTGTCGCGTACAGGGTCCATGCGCGTGGTGACCGCCCAGATGACTTCTTTCCAGTCGCGCACGTTCACATCGTCATCAACCACGATGATGAATTTGGTGTACATAAATTGGCGCAGGAACGACCAGCAGCCCATCATCACGCGCTTGGCGTGTCCGGCGTACTGTTTTTTCATACTCACCACCGCCATGCGGTAGGAGCAGCCTTCGGGCGGCAGGTAAAAATCAGTGATTTCAGGGAACTGCTTTTGCAAAAGCGGTACGAACACTTCGTTCAATGCCACGCCCAAAACGGCGGGTTCATCGGGCGGTTTACCTGTGTAGGTGGAGTGGTAAATCGGGTTTTCGCGCATGGTGATGCGCTCGACCGTGAACACGGGGAAATGGTCCTGCTCGTTGTAATAGCCCGTGTGGTCGCCGTATGGGCCTTCCAACGCGGTTTCGTTCGGATGGATGACGCCTTCCAGCACGATTTCAGCGCGTGCGGGCACTTGCAAATCATTGCCGATACATTTCACCAGCTCCGTCCGCGAACCGCGCAACAGTCCGGCAAATTGGTATTCGCTCAAGGTATCGGGAACGGGCGTTACCGCGCCCAAAATGGTGGCAGGGTCGCAGCCAAGCACGACGGCGACGGGATACGGCGTATCGGGATTGAGTTTGCGGAATTCCTGATAATCCAACGCGCCGCCGCGATGCGACAGCCAACGCATAATCAGCTTATTTTTGCCGATTAGTTGCTGACGGTAAATACCGAGATTTTGGCGTTTTTTGTTTGGTCCGCGCGTAACGGTCAAGCCCCACGTTACCAGTGGCGCAACGTCTTCCGGCCAGCAATGCTGAATCGGAAGTTTATACAAATCAACGTCCTCACCTTCCCGCACGATTTCCTGACACGGCGCATTTTTCACCACGTTCGGCGCCATGCTCCAAATGTCTTTCAGCAACGGCAGTTTAGAAAATGCGTCTTTGATGCCTTTAGGCGGTTCGGGTTCTTTCAGATACGCCAACGTCTGCCCGATTTCACGCAGCTTGGACACACTGTCCGCACCCATGCCCAGTGCCACGCGTTCGGGCGTGCCGAACAGATTCGCCAAGACGGGATAATCATAACGCGTACCATCAGGCTTAATCGGGTTTTCAAACAACAACGCCGGCCCTTCGGCACGCAGCACGCGGTCGGCGATTTCGGTCATTTCCAAATGCGGCGACACCGGATGCTGAATGCGCTTGAGTTTGCCATCAGCTTCCAATCCGGCGATAAATTCTCGCAGATCTCTGTATTTCATGATTTCATTTTCCTGAACAGTCCGTCTGAAAACAGACTGCCATTTCGGGTTTGAAAGATAAACCAGCGGCTATTGTACCTGCCAAATCTGTTCAAATCCCAACTTTCCACGCCCGAATTTCTAGATTTTTTGCAAACTACCGTCAAATTTAAACAATATCTGCTTGTGATTGCTTTCAGACGGCCTTATCTTTGGTAAAATTCCAACTTAATCCAGTCATCAATCAATATTTATCGTGGGACGGCGGCCATGTTTGCAATTTTAGAATCTTTTTTCGTTGAATACGGCTATGCGGCCGTGTTTTTCGTTTTGGTTATTTGCGGCTTCGGCGTGCCGATTCCTGAAGATTTGACGCTGGTAACCGGCGGTGTGATTTCCGGCCTGGGTTATACCAACTCGCATATTATGTTTGCCGTCGGCATGCTCGGCGTATTGGTAGGCGACGGCTTTATGTTTGCGGCCGGCCGGATTTGGGGACAAAAAATCCTTAAATTCAAACCGATTGCGCGCGTGATGACACCCAAACGCTATGCCCAAGTACAGGAAAAATTCGACAAATACGGCAACTGGGTTTTATTCGTCGCCCGTTTCCTGCCCGGCCTGCGTACTGCCGTTTTCGTGACCGCTGGTATCAGCCGCAAGGTTTCCTACCTACGTTTTATCCTGATGGACGGCTTGGCCGCGCTGATTTCCGTTCCGGTTTGGATTTATCTGGGCGAATACGGCGCACGCAATACCGACTGGCTGATGAAAAAAATGCATAGCCTGCAATCCGGTATCTTTACCGTACTGGGCATCGGCGCAGTCATCGTCGGCTGGATTTGGTGGAGAAAACACCGCCGCCACACCTTCTTCCGTGAAAAATTACACGAAAAACGCGCGGCAAAAGCAAAAAAACAAACCAATCAATAAACCATTCCAGGCCGTCTGAAACACTTCTCCGCTTTCAGACGGCCTCAATCATTCATCAGAAACACCATGAAACAAAAAATCTTCGTCCTCTACACCGGTGGTACCATCGGCATGACCCAAAGCAGCGCCGGCCTGCGTCCCGATACCGCTCTCGTCGATAAAGCCCTCGCCCCCTTTTCAGACGGCCTTGATTTCGAATGGCACGTTTGTCAGCCGCTCATCGATTCTTCCGCGGTAACGCTGCAAAACCAACGCGACTGGCTGGAGCTTATTATCGCCAAACTGCCTGACTATGACGGCATTTTGGTGTTGCACGGCACGGATACCATGGCATACACCGCCAACCTCTTCGCCCTTTCGCTGCAAGGTTTGGACAAACCCGTTATCCTGACCGGCTCGCAATGGCCTTACGATGCCGCCAACAGCGATGCGCCACGCAACCTGGCCACTGCCGTTTCCGCTTTCTCGCTCAAGCTCAAACAAGTGGCGATTGCCTTTGACGGCAAGCTCTTCCCCGCCGTCGGCAGCAGTAAAGTCAGCACCGAGACTGCCGCTGGTTTTGACAACCTGCATTTTGGCGCGCTCGCCGAATGGGAGGAAAACAAAGGTTGGCACAATATCCGTATCGCCCCGACCCAACATTCAAACGACCTCAATCCGCGTCTTCCAAATCCTGAAGCCAAAGTTTCCGTCCGCACGCTGATTCCCGGTTATGCCGCGCAAGAACTTTCAGACGACCTGCCCCACCTTTGCGCCCAAGCCCTGATTCTGCAAAGCTACGGCCACGGCAATGCGCCGAGCAACGATGCGTTTGTCCGAGCTGTCCAAGCCTTTACGCAACAAGGCAAATTGCTGCTCAACATCAGCCAAGTACCGCAAGGTTGCGCCGCTGCCGTCTATGCCCAAGGCGATGCTTTGCGTCAGGCAGGTATCATCAACGGTGGCAAATGCAATCTCGAAACCGCCACTGCGCTGATGACCCTTGCCGTATCCCATGACTGGAATGCGGATAAGGTGCAACAAGAATTGCGACAATTAAATCTGCTGTAAACCGCCATTTAACATGACTTTCACCGACACCCACTGTCATCTTGCCGACCCTAAACTTGCCAACACGCTGCCTGCCGTGCTTGCCGAAGCGCAAGCCGCCGGCGTGGCGCGTTTCATCGTACCGGCTACGTCCCCCAAGGATTGGCACTCCGTTGCGCAGTTGGAAAGGCTGTCTGAAAACATCCATATCGCTTTGGGCATTCATCCGTGGTTTTCAGACGGCCTCAACGAAGCGGCATTCCAAGAGTTAGAGAAAGAATTAATCCGGCATCCGCAAGCATGGGTTGGCGAAATCGGCTTGGATTTTTATGGCAAAGAGCAAACCCAAGCGCAACGCGACACACAAACCGACGTCTTTATCCGCCAACTTATCCTCGCCCAACACCTCAACCGCCGCGTCATCATTCATAATCTGAAAGCCGCCGCCGCCATTGCCGCCGCCGTCAAAACTGCCGGTTTCACGCAAGGCGGTATCGTCCACGCCTTCTCCGGCAGCGTAGAAGAAGCGCGGATTTTGGTGAAACTCGGCTTCAAAATCGGCATAGGCTCGCTGCTGCTCAATCCCAATGCCAAAAAAGTCCGTGCCGCCTTACAAGCCTTAGATGACACGGATTTTGTTCTCGAAACCGACAGCCCCTTTATGCTCGGCCACGAAACCAATACCCCGGCCAACATCCGCCGTATCGCCGAAATTGCCGCCGAACTACGCGGCGTACCGCTGGCACAACTGGCTGAAGCAACCGAGCAAAACGTGGATTCCCTGCTCCATATTTCCCCTTAATATGCCGACCTCAAGGCATCAAAAAGCCTCGCCCGGCCGTTCCGTTTCCAAACGGACACACTCAGCCCTCCCTACCCCATGTTCATGAATAAAAAGCGATACAAGGCCGTCTGGAAAAATGTTTTTGGCACAAAATATCGTTCACTCCGTCATCTCGGCTTTTTAACACCGTATTTTCCTTTTGATTGATAAAAAGTATTACGCATATTATTGGGCAAACTTTTTATTTACGTTAAAATATGCTTTTTATTGATAATAAGGCCGTCTGAAAAAGGCGGAAACTAATTATGGCTGAACAACATACACACGCTTCCACCTGGAAGAGCAAAATCAATGCTCTCGGCCCGGGTATCATGATGGCTTCGGCGGCAGTCGGCGGCTCGCACCTGATTGCCTCCACGCAGGCAGGCGCACTTTACGGCTGGCAGCTTGCGCTGATTATCATTCTGACCAACCTGTTCAAATACCCTTTTTTCCGCTTCAGCGCACATTACACGCTGGACACGGGCAAAAGCCTGATTGAGGGCTATGCCGAAAAAAGCCGCGTTTATTTGTGGGTATTTTTGATTTTGTGTATTGCATCGGCAACGATTAATGCCGGTGCAGTCGCCATCGTTACCGCCGCCATCGTCAAAATGGCGATCCCATCGCTGACTTTCGATGCCGGCATGGTGTCCGTCATGATTATGGTTTCCTGCCTGCTGATTTTGGCAAGCGGCCGCTATAAAGCATTGGACAACGTTTCCAAAATCATCATCGTCAGCCTGACCATTGCCACCGTCGCCGCAGCCGCCGTGGCCATGTCTCGCGGCATGCAGATGAAACCCGACTTTATCGAGCCTACCCCGTGGACACTGGCAGGCTTGGGCTTCCTCATCGCACTGATGGGCTGGATGCCTGCACCGATTGAAATTTCCGCCATCAACTCTTTGTGGGTTACCGAAAAACAACGCATCAACCCTTCCAGCTACCGCGACGGCATTTTCGACTTCAACGTCGGCTATATCACCAGCGCGATTTTGGCGGTCGTTTTCCTCGCCTTGGGTGCATATGTACAATACGGCAACGGAGAGGAAGTGCAAATGGCGGGCGGCAAATATGTTGGCCAACTGATTAATATGTACGCCGTGACCATCGGCGACTGGTCTCGTCCGCTGGTGGCATTTATCGCCTTCGCCTGTATGTACGGCACCACCATTACCGTAGTGGACGGCTACGCACGTGCGATTGCCGAACCGGTACGCCTGCTGCGCGGCAAAGACAAAACCGGCAATGCCGAATTGTTTGCTTGGAACGTCTGGGTTGCAGGCTCAGGCTTGGCCGTGATTTTCTGGTTCAACAGCGCAATGGCGGAACTGCTCAAATTTGCCATGATTACCGCCTTCGTTGCCGCCCCTGTATTCGCTTGGCTGAACTACCGCCTCGTTAAAGGCGACAAACGCCACAAACTGACCATGGGGATGAACTTCCTCGCCATTATTGGTTTGATTTATTTGACCGGCTTTACCGTTTTATTCCTACTGAACCAAACAGGCATCTTGGCTGCGCCTAAATAAGCCCATATAAAAAAGGCCGTCTGAAACTTAAAAACAGGTTTCAGACGGCCTTTCCAATCCATCATATCTTTTTGAATTTTCATTCAAACCCATTATAATAACGCCTTATTTCGCCGTTGCAGACCACCCGACGGCATCCGTATTTTGGAAAATTTATGAAGCCGTCTATCTTAGAAAAACTACAACAACTCAGCGACCGACTAGAAGAAGTCACACATTTGCTCGGACAGCCTGAAGCCACGTCCGATATGGACAACTACCGCAAACTCACGCGCGAACACGCCGAATTGACGCCCGTCGTCGAAGTCTTCCAAAACTATCAGCTGGCGCAAAGCGACTTGGCAGATGCCGAAGAAATGCTGTCCGACCCTGAAATGAAAGACTTTGCTGCCGAAGAAATTGAAACGGCCAAAGCCAAAATCGACAAACTCGATACCGAATTGCAAAAACTACTACTGCCAAAAGATGCCGACGACGATAAAAACATCTTTATCGAGGTACGTGCCGGTACCGGCGGCGACGAAGCTGCTCTGTTTGCAGGCGATTTGCTGCGTATGTACAGCCGCTACGCCGAGCGCAATCGCTGGCAGGTTGAAATCGTTTCCGCCAACGAAAGCGAATTGGGCGGCTATAAAGAAGTCATCGCCCGCATTATCGGCTTAGGCGCGTACAGCCGTCTGAAATTTGAATCGGGCGGCCACCGCGTGCAACGCGTCCCTGCTACCGAAAGCCAAGGCCGCATCCACACCTCCGCCTGTACCGTTGCCGTCATGCCCGAAGCGGACGAACTGGAAGACATTGAACTGAACCCCGCCGACCTGCGCATCGACACCTTCCGCGCATCCGGCGCGGGCGGTCAGCACATCAACAAAACCGACTCCGCCGTCCGCATTACCCACTTACCGACAGGCATGGTAGTCGAATGCCAAGACGGCCGCAGCCAACACGCCAACAAAGCGCAGGCGATGAAAGTCCTCGCCGCCCGCTTAAACGACGCGCAAAAACGCGAAGCCCAAGCCAAAGAAGCCGCCGAACGCAAATCCCTGATCGGCAGCGGCGACCGCAGCGAACGCATCCGCACCTACAACTACCCGCAAGGCCGCGTGACCGACCACCGCATCAACCTTACCCTGCACAAACTGGATTTTGTGATGGACGGCGATTTGGAAGAAATCACCAATGCCCTGATTGCCGAGCATCAAGCCGAGCTTTTGGCGGCAATGGGGGATTGATGGATTTGGTCCATTGCGTTTATACTTTTCAGACGGCCTGATGACATATGTCAATATGACCGTGTATATGTTATCCCAAAGTGATAAAATGCAGCACCAGCTGCACAACAGCAACACTCTTCTACAATCACCGAAAGAGAGGACACAAAATGGCAAAAATCCTGATCGCACCGGTATCTACCGGCCTGAGCGCCGATGCAGCGGCAAAAGCATTTGCAGCGGCATTGAATGCGCAAGTTTTCCAAGCCGTTGACTCCACTACAGAAACCCTGTTGGCTCAAGGCAAAAGCGACGACTGGTTCGACGCGCTTGTCGGTAAAGTTGCAGCATTGAACGCAGATAACCTCGTTATCGAAGGCATCACTCCTGATGCGGACAAATTGTTCTTGGCAGGCAAAAACGTCGAATTGGCGTTGTCTTTGGACGCAGGCGTTGTATTGGCGCTGAAATCCGACAACTCCGACGCAGCCGCCGTTGCCCAACAATTAAACCTCACCAAACAGCTCTACACCAACTCCCCGGGCTTATTGGAAGGCTTTATCATTGACGGCGCAGCCGCTGCTTTAGGCGCACAAGTTGCCGAGCAAACCGGCCTGACTTTCTTCGGCTCCAGCGACAAACTGCAAGACGTATCCGCTTTGGCCAAACGCGAAGCCAAACGCCTGTCTCCAGCCCAATTCCGTTACAACCTGATCGATTTCGCACGCAAAGCCGATATGCGCATCGTCCTGCCTGAAGGCGCAGAACCACGCACCGTCGCCGCTGCCGCTATCTGTCACGAAAAAGGCATCGCCCGTTGCGTACTGTTGGCGACCCGCGAAGAAGTTGAAGCCGTAGCGAAAGAACGCGGCATCTCCCTGCCCGATTCTTTGGAAATCATTGATCCAGCTACTTTGGTTGAACAATACGTTGAACCAATGTGCGAATTGCGCAAATCCAAAGGCCTGACTCCTGAAGATGCACGCAAACAGCTGCAAGACACCGTCGTACTGGGTACCATGATGATGGCTCAAAACGACGTAGACGGTTTGGTTTCCGGCGCAGTCCACACTACTGCCAACACCATCCGCCCTGCCCTGCAACTGATTAAAACCGCTCCGGGTGCAAGCCTTGTATCCAGCGTATTCTTCATGTTGCTGCCTAACCAAGTTTTGGCATTCGGCGACTGCGCGGTTAACCCGAACCCAACTCCGGAACAACTGGCCGACATCGCCATCCAATCTGCCGACAGCGCCAAAGCCTTCGGTATCGATCCCAAAGTGGCCATGATTTCCTACTCTACCATCAACTCAGGCAGCGGCCCTGATGTCGATGCAGTGATAGAAGCAACCAAACTGGCTAATGAAAAACGCCCTGATTTGGCCATCGAAGGCCCGTTGCAATACGATGCGGCTACCGTTCCATCTATCGGCCAATCCAAAGCTCCGGGCAGCGCTGTTGCCGGTCAAGCAACCGTTTTAGTTTTCCCAGACCTCAATACCGGCAACTGTACTTACAAAGCCGTACAACGCAGCGCCAACGTCCTGAGCGTAGGCCCGTTGTTGCAAGGTTTGCGTAAACCGGTTAACGACTTGTCCCGCGGCGCATTGATTGAAGACATCGTCTTCACCATCGCCCTGACTGCCGTTCAAGCCAAACAAATGCAAGGCTGATTGACAAGCTGATGCTTTGAAATCAAAGGCCGTCTGAAACCGATGTTTCAGACGGCCTTTCGTATATTTGCGCCAACTATATTATAATTCGCCATTATTTTCTGAAAGACTGCCCCAATGACTGCCTACCAGCAACAACTAGCCGACAAAAAGCAATATCTTCAGCAACTTTTCCAAGGACTGGATTTTCCTGAAATCGAAGTCTTTGAATCTCCGGAACAGCATTACAGAATGCGTGCCGAGTTCCGCATCTGGCATGAAGGCGGCGAAATGTTTTATGCCATGTTTGAGCGCGGGCAAAAGGCAAGTGGGGCAAGCCTGATCCGTTGCGACCAATTTCCTGCCGCGTCCAAATCCATCAATGCCTTGATGCCGAAACTGATTGAAGCCGCGTCCAATCATCCCGAACTGAAAAACCGCTGGTACGCCGTCGAATTTTTATCCACTTTAAGCGGCGAAATGCTGGTGACCATGATTTACCACAAGAAGCTGAACGACGCATGGCAACAAGCCGCGCAAGAGCTGGCGCACAATTTGGGCATTCATATCATCGGCCGCAGCCGCGGACAAAAAATCGTATTGAGCCAAGATTTTGTGACCGAAGCATTGGAAGTCAACGGCAAGACCTTCCGCTATCGTCAAATCGAGGGCAGCTTTACCCAACCCAATGCCCAAGTGTGCCAAAAAATGCTGACTTGGGCGTGTGATGCCGCGCAAAACTTAGGCAAAGACCTGCTTGAGCTGTACTGCGGTAACGGCAATTTCACCCTGCCGCTTTCGCAACATTTCAATCAGGTGCTGGCAACCGAAGTTTCCAAAACTTCCGTCAACGCCGCCCAATGGAATATTGAAGCCAACCAAATTACCAATCTCAAAATCGCTCGTCTGTCTGCGGAAGAATTTACCGAGGCCTACACGCAAAACCGTGAATTCCGCCGCCTGCAAGAACAAGGCGTCGACTTGAAAAACTATGATTTTTCAACCATTTTCGTTGATCCTCCACGCGCTGGTGTTGATGATGAGACGCTCAAATTAGTTGCCCAATTCGACAACGTCCTCTATATTTCCTGCAATCCTGAGACCCTGCGCACCAACCTCGACACGCTCTGTCAAACCCATACCATCGAACGCGCCGCCCTGTTCGACCAATTCCCATTTACCCACCATATCGAAAGCGGCGTTTGGTTGAAGAAGAAAAAATAAAACCATACAAAAAGGCCGTCTGAATGTTCAGACGGCCTTTAATTAACGGCATATTAAGTGATTTTCAAATCAATCCGCTTCCAAAACCACTTTCATGGCTTGGTTTTCAGCAGCGTGTTTGAATACATCGTAAGCTTTTTCCAATTCGCTGAATTTGAAATGGTGGGTCATCATCTTGGTGTAATCCACTGAGCTGCTGGAAATGGCTTTCATCAGCATTTCGGTAGTATTGGCGTTAACCAGGCCGGTAGTAATGGCAAGGTTTTTAATCCACAGTTTTTCCAGTTTAAAATCAACGGATTGACCATGTACACCAACCACAGCAATATGGCCGCCAGGTTTCACGATGTCTTGGCACATATTCCAAGTCGCAGGGATACCGACCGCTTCGATGGCGCAATCTACGCCATCTTCGCCGACGATAGCGGCAACTTGCTTGCTCACATCGCCGGAAGCAGGGTTGATGGTATGGGTCGCGCCCAATTCTTTCGCCAGTTTCAAGCGGTTTTCGTCCATATCGCAAACAATGATGGCGGCAGGGCTATACAGTTGCGCAGTCAACAACGCAGACATACCAACAGGGCCTGCGCCTGCGATGAATACGGTATCGCCGGGTTTCACATCGCCATATTGCACGCCGATTTCGTGGGCGGTCGGCAAAGCATCGCTCAACAGCAAGGCAACTTCTTCGTTGACGTTGTCAGGCAGCGGAACCAAGCTGTTGTCGGCATAAGGCGTACGGACGTATTCGGCCTGAGTACCGTCAATCATATAACCCAAGATCCAACCACCGTTGCGGCAGTGTGAATAAAGTTGGATTTTACAGTTGTCGCAAGTACAGCATTTGCTGACACATGAAATAATGACTTTATCACCGACTTTGATGTTTTTTACAGCATCGCCGACTTCTTCTACAATACCGATGCCCTCATGACCGAGGATACGACCGTCGGCAACTTCAGGGTTTTTCCCTTTCCAAATACCCAAGTCAGTACCGCAAATCGTGGTTTTAACAATTTTGACGACTGCATCGGTCGGATCGATAATTTGAGGGCGGGGCTTTTCTTCAAAACGGATGTCGTTTGCGCCGTGATAAACCATTGCTTTCATGTGAATCTCCTTGAGCGGTTAATAAACTTTAACAATACTGCGTAAATCCACGTTAACTATATTTATATACCCCTCCACCAGATAAGTCAATTCTGATTATTATTTATAATATTATGATATAACGTATTGTTTTAAAAATAAATAATTAAAAGGTAAATATTAATGAACATACCCACATCATTCGCACGCCGACTCATTGATTGGCAACGGCAACACGGCCGTCACGACTTGCCTTGGCAGGTCAAAGATCCTTATTCCGTCTGGCTTTCAGAAATCATGCTCCAGCAAACGCAGGTTGCCACCGTATTGGACTACTATCCGCGTTTCTTAGCCAAATTCCCAACTGTGCAATCTCTTGCCGCCGCGCCGCAAGACGAGGTTTTATCTTTATGGGCAGGCTTGGGCTATTACAGCCGCGCACGCAACCTGCACAAAGCCGCGCAACAAGTCGTCGAACAATCCGGCGGTATCTTTCCTTCCGAGCGCAAAGACTTGGAAACGCTCTGCGGCGTAGGCAGAAGTACAGCCGCCGCCATTTCTGCCTTCGCCTTCAACCGCCGCGAAACCATCTTGGACGGAAATGTCAAACGCGTTCTCTGCCGTGTTTTTGCCCAAGACGGCAATCCGCAAGACAAAAAATTTGAAAACTCGCTCTGGTCGCTCGCCGAAAGCCTGCTGCCGTCTGAAAACGCCGATATGCCTGCCTACACGCAAGGCTTGATGGACTTGGGCGCAACAGTATGCAAACGGACAAAACCTTTGTGTCATCAATGCCCTATGGCAGACATCTGCGAAGCAAAAAAACAAAACCGTATTGACGAGCTGCCGCGCAAAAAAATCACCCTTGAAGTACATACCCTGCCGCTTTACTGGCTGATTATTCGTAACCAAGACGGCGCATTATTGCTTGAAAAACGCCCTGCCAAAGGCATTTGGGGCGGTCTGTATTGCGTACCCTGTTTTGAAAAATTAGACGATTTGTATGCTTACGCCGAACGCTTCGGCATTGTTTCAGACGGCCTTGAAGAACAAACCACGTTTACCCACCGCCTGACCCACCGCTTATTGATGATTACCCCTTTTCAGACGCAACAAAGGCCGTCTGAACATCTTTCAGACGGCCTTTGGGTATCATCGGAACATTTGGCAGATTATGGTTTGCCCAAACCTTTAATCAAATATTTGGCAAACGGCTAAACCGCCCTATTCCACAATCTCTTTAAATACAACTTCTTTTCCGCCTCGAATCAATACGGCAAACCCATCGCCAATCTGCCAACGCGAGCTTGGATTGGCGTACTCGACGCCCTGACTGCGCAAGCGGACTTGCACCAGTTTCTCAACCGTATTGCCTTCACGCAGCTCAACCATCATCGGGCTGTGGCTGTTGATATAAATTGCAGTAATCGTCCGACCTTGTGCGGATTGATAACGGACAGAATACGTCTGCGCCTGTGCAATGACCGGTAACGGCGCATCAGGGCGCACGGCCTTATACGAGCCGCATGCAGCGCACAAACTCAGGCACAAGGCGCAGATGATTTTGTTCAACATAGGCATAGATTAGTAATGGTGATGCGGAATCTCGCCATCAAGACGGTAATAAGTGCTGCAATACGGGCATTCAATCTCACTGTTGGACTGAATCGGCAAGAACACGCGCGGATGGCCGTTCCATGTCTCATGATTAGGGCCGGAGCAATGCAGCGGCAAATCCTGCGGCTTGATGACTACAACGTTTTTTTCAGATTGTGTACTCATGGTTTGGTTCCTCACTATGTTTTCTTATCTTCCGATATTGTAAAGCAAAACGGCCGCTAGGTTCAGACTGAAACATTATATAATCACTTTTTTCAGACGGCCTTTGATGATGATGACCACCCTGCTTAGCATTCAAGATTTCGATACTTCCGATTCCGCTTCATTTCTTTATACACTCAGCGCAGCCTATTTGGACCACACCGAACAGGCAGGCGACGAGGAAATGTCCGGTCTCAACGACGAACAGCATACATTGACCGCCCTTTGCTACCTCGACAGCCAGGTTCAAGAAGGCGGCTTCGTACAGCTTATCGCTTCAGGATACGGAGAATACATCTTCGGCAACCCGGTTGCCGACAGCCTGCGCCGCTGGCGCATCAAGCCGATACCGAAAATCTTAGACAAAGCCAAAGCCCTGTACGAAAAACACGGCGAAGCCATTGAAAAAATGGCAGACGAACAAAGGGATTTCGACGAAATCCGCAAAGCTTTTCCCGATTTTGAAGAACTTGACGGCGATTATTATGACGTTGCCGACGAAGACTTGGAAACCGCAGCAGCCTACGTTCAGGCAAATTGGGATAAATTTGCAAAACTGTCAGACTGAAACCTAAAACTTTGCCGGTTTGAATCATCCGTTCAAACCGGCAAAATCATCAATACGTCGAATTAACGTTTGTTCTTCTGATAAATCGGCATTACTTCAGGCAACATTTTGCGGATTGCATTGATACGCGCCTGATTGGTCGGGTGGGTCGACAAAATAGACAATGAGCTGCCGCCCTGTACTTTGTTCATTTTTTCCCACACGCTTACCGCAGCCTCAGGGTTGTAGCCTGCTTCAGCCATCAAACGCACACCGCCGGCATCCGCTTCGCTTTCCTGATGGCGCGAGAACGGTTTGGTTGCCAATAAATCTGCACCCAAGCCAACCAAATCACCATCCACACCGGTTGAGCTGGCCAAAATCGAACCGCCCAAGCCGGTCAACACTTGTCCGCCCAAAGCTTTTTTGCTGTGTTCCAACAGAGCATGGGTCATTTCATGGCCGACAACGGCGGCAATTTCAGCATCCGTCAGCTTCAATTTTTCTACTATGCCGGTGTACACGGCCATTTTACCGCCCGGCATCGCCCATGCGTTCATTTCATCACTACGGATAACGTTCATCTGCCAATTGAAAGGCACGCCGGTTTTGTTAGCGCGCTCAGCATGAGGACGCAGACGTGCAAACACACGTTGAACACGTTGAGCAGTTGGAGAGGAAACATCCAAAGCTTTTTGACCACGCGCTTTTTGAATGACTTGTGAATAACTTTTAGCCGCGTCTTCATTTAAAGTCGCAGTATCGTAGCCAACCATATCCGCTACAGAAGTACAGCCGGTCAACGCCAAAATCACGCCCATGCCGGCCCAATATTTTTTATTCCATTTTTTCAACATGTTTTCTCTCTGTGTTTTTAAGTTAATGTAACGACATTGTACCCAAATTTAATACACTTTACACAAAAGGCCGTCTGAACGGTTTCAGACGGCCTTTAAGCGTAATATTTAAGAACGGCGCTGCAGCATCCAAGACTCAATCTTACGCGCATCGTTCACGCGGGTTGTGGAAGACGGAGAGTTGAGCAACACAATGGTAATCGGCTGATTCTGCACATTGGCCTTAACCACCATAGAACGTCCTGCTTCACGAATATAGCCTGTTTTCTGCAATTCAATATTCCAGCTGCCCTCACGCACCAAGGCATTGGAGTTTTTGTAGTTTTGACGACCGTTTGCCGTCCAAACCGAGCCGTAATTTGAAGTCGAATTTTTACGGATCAGCGGATATTTGCTGGCTGCCGCAACCATGCGGTTCAAATCACGCGCAGTTGAAACGTTTTGGAAATTCAAACCGGTAGGCTCATAGAAACGGCTGCTGGTCATACCCAGGCTTTGCGCTTTGGCATTCATTGCCGCAACAAACGCGCTCATACCGCCCGGATAAGTACGGCCCAATGCATGAGTGGCACGGTTCTCACTGCTCATCAGGCTCAAATGCAACAATTCGCCGCGTGTCAGCGTCGTGCCGATGCTCAAGCGGCTGCCCGTACCTTTCAGACGGTCGATTTCAGCCTCGGTAATCGTGATCGGCTCGTTCATATCCAGATGCGCATCCAAAACCACCATCGCACTCATCAATTTGGAAATAGAAGCAATCGGCATGACACGATCAGGGTTTTTCTGATACAGCACTTCACCGGTTTTATTATTGAAAATCAAAGCAGATTGCGAAGAAAGCAGAGGACCGGCCAAAGCGGCTTGAGCTTCGACTTGGTCGGCATGACTCAACGCAAAAGCTTCCATCGGGTCATTTTGCACTGGGAAATTTTGCTCCAAAAATTGTCCCAATACATCCATATCATCGGCAACGGCAGGCGCGGAAGCAAAAGCCAATGCCACACCTGTCCATACCATTCCTAAAGTTTTATAGAATTTCATATCTGCCAATTCAAAAAAATACATTTAATTCAACATTCTGTTAAATTTTTCGCTAATTGTAAAGCGAGTTGAGAAAACTTTGCGTTTGTTTGCGAGATATTCAAATCCAGCGCCCTCATCTGTTTCTTAGACGATACGGCGCAATGCCTGCTCTGATTTGAAAAAACACAAGATAGTCATTATACTTAGGCTCCCTTGTCAGAGGCATTCCCTCAATCCGGCAATACGCCCGAAATATCTGTTCCCCCTTTACAACACAGCCTCCATACAACCATACGAAGAAATTATTATGTCTGAAGAAAAACGCACCTGTTCATTTTGCGGGAAGTCCGAAAACGACGTTAAAAATCTGATCGAAGGCGAACACGCCTTCATCTGCAACGAATGTGTAGAAACTTGCGGCATGATGCTGCAAGACAACGAATCCGGCGAAATTGAAAACGAGCTTGCCAAAGCAAAAGAAGAAAACACCGAGAAAAAACTGCCTACCCCGGCCGAAATCGTTGCCAACCTCAACGACCACGTTATCGGTCAGGAACACGCAAAAAAAGCGTTGGCAGTATCGGTTTACAACCACTACAAACGCCTGCGCCATCCAAAAGCAGAGGGCAAGGTTGAATTGTCCAAATCCAACATCCTGCTCATCGGCCCTACCGGCTCAGGTAAAACCTTGTTGGCGCAATCTTTGGCGCGCAAACTGGATGTACCTTTTGTCATGGCGGATGCCACAACTTTAACCGAAGCCGGTTATGTCGGTGAAGACGTCGAACAAATCATCACCAAACTTTTGGGTAAATGTGATTTTGACGTTGAAAAAGCCCAGCGCGGCATCGTTTATATCGATGAAATCGATAAAATTTCACGCAAAAGCGACAATCCGTCCATTACGCGCGACGTATCTGGCGAAGGCGTGCAACAAGCCTTGCTGAAACTGATTGAAGGCACGGTAGCCAGCGTTCCCCCTCAAGGCGGCCGCAAACATCCGAACCAAGAATTCATCAACGTTGATACCACCAACATCCTCTTTATTTGTGGTGGCGCATTTGCCGGCTTGGAAAAAGTCATCCGTCAACGTACTGAAAAAGGCGGTATCGGCTTTGGTGCGGCGGTGCACAGTAAAGATGAAAACGCCGATATTTCAGCTCTGTTTGAGACAGTCGAGCCTGAAGATTTGATTAAATTCGGTTTAATTCCCGAGCTTATCGGCCGTCTGCCCGTGATTGCTACATTGACAGAATTGGACGAAGATGCTTTAGTCAACATTTTGACCGAGCCGAAAAATGCCTTGGTCAAACAATATCAAACCTTGTTTGAAATGGAAGATGTCGGCCTTGAGTTTGAAGAAGATGCTTTGCGCAGCATCGCCAAACTAGCAATGGAACGCAAAACAGGTGCGCGCGGCCTGCGCTCTATCGTCGAACGTTGCCTCTTAGACACCATGTACACTCTACCAGATTTGAAAGACGTAGCAAAAGTCGTCATCAATAAAGAGGTCGTGGAAAAAGGCGAACAGCCAAAACTTTTCCGTGAAGACGGCAGCGAATATAAGCAATAAGGTTTATTCTCCGAAAAAGACGTGTACCCGTTACACGTCTTTTTTATTTTCTTAATAAAACCAAAACCATATTTCCTAATAATGCCCTTATACATAAAAAAACAAAGGCCGTCTGAAACATATTCAGACGGCCTTTGTTTTCAAGTTGCTCTAAGTCTGTCTTCATCCGGAGTATTGATGAGAGTGACTTCCTTGAATTTTATGAAGCTTATTTTTTTGCTTTTTTAGCAGCTTTTTTTGCAGGAGCGGCTTTAGCAGCAGGCTCGGATGCGGCAGCTTCAGGAGTAACAGCCTCAGGCGCTGCTACAGGTTCAGAGGCAGCAGGCTCGGAAGCAGCTGATTCAGCGGTACGTTGATAGCCTTTGTCTTTCATGCAGGCGTCAAACACAGCGCGGTCAGCATTTTCACCAGATGCCTGTTGGCATTGGGTCATTGCTTCTTCAACAGTGACGCGTGGCGCTGCCGCTTCTTCAGCAGGTTTGGAAGAAGAACAAGCTGCCAACATCAGGCTACCGGTTGCAAGAGCGATCAATAAAGTTTTCATAATTGTATATTCCTAAATTTTGATTTTATGGTTTACCGTTAAACGGGAGATACAGGCTACAAAACAAGCTCTGCACCTCAATATTGAGTACGTGAGTACAATTTAGTTTCATTTCAGCCTGTAAGTTTTTGATAAATTAATTCTATTGACGTTAAGACAAATGCTTAATCCTCAATAAACTCAAAACCTTGCAGGCCAGTAAATTTTTCTGTTTTTGAACTGTAAAAATATCAAAACTTGGTCAATTCTAGCCGCAACCATCATTTGGGGAGTCCATCTTTTTATGGCATAATGGGCTACTTGACGGATTATTCCGCTCCCCATTTTTTTCAAACCGCAGAATCAAAATCATACTGCGGTTTATCCATTTCAGAATCAGATTTTTCAGACGGCCTCACCATTCAAAAAGCCGTCTGAACAGAAAGCCACCATCATGAATCCTTTCTCTTCACTCGGTTTAGGCAGCGAATTAGTCTCTGCCCTGACCGATCAAGGGTATGAAAACCCGACGCCTATCCAAGCCGCAGCGATTCCTAAAGCCTTGGCAGGACACGATCTTTTGGCCGCAGCACAAACCGGCACAGGTAAAACCGCCGCCTTTATGCTGCCCAGCCTCGAACGCCTGAAACGCTACGCCACATCCAGCACCTCCCCTGCCATGCACCCTGTCCGCATGTTGGTATTAACCCCTACCCGCGAACTGGCCGATCAAATCGATCAAAACGTGCAGGCATACATTAAAAATCTTCCTTTGCGCCATACCGTCCTCTTCGGCGGCGTCAATATGGACAAACAAACTGCCGACTTGCGCGCTGGTTGTGAAATCGTTGTCGCTACGGTTGGCCGACTGCTCGACCACGTCAAACAAAAAAACATTAATTTAAACAAAGTTGAAATCGTCGTACTCGATGAAGCCGACCGTATGCTTGATATGGGTTTCATCGACGATATCCGCAAAATCATGCAGATGTTGCCCAAACAGCGACAAACCCTGCTCTTTTCCGCCACTTTCTCACCGCCTATCCGCAAACTTGCGCAAGATTTTATGCACACGCCCGAAATGGTTGAAGTGGCTGCGCAAAATACCACCAACGCCAATGTCGAGCAACACATCATCGCCGTTGATGCACTCAAAAAGCGCAACCTGCTCGAACGTCTGATTGTTGATTTGCATATGAATCAAGTCATTGTATTCTGCAAAACCAAACAAAGCGTCGATCAAGTTACCCGCGACCTCGTCCGCCGCAACATTGCCGCTCAATCCATCCACGGCGACAAATCCCAACAAAGCCGACTGGAAACCCTCAACGCCTTTAAAGAAGGCACATTACGCGTTTTGGTTGCCACCGATGTTGCTGCGCGCGGTTTGGATATTGCCGAGTTGCCTTTTGTCATCAACTACGAGCTGCCAACCCAACCTGAAGACTACGTCCACCGCATCGGACGCACCGGCCGGGCCGGTGCCGACGGCGTTGCCATTTCCTTGATGGATAAAACCGAACAGAAAATGTTTGAATCCATTAAAGAGCTGACCGGCAGCGATTTGAATGTGGAACGCATCGAAGGCTTTGAGCCGTATTGGTGGGGCAACGACAATCAAGATGAAGCTGAAGCACAACCGGTTCAGCACAACGACAGCCGCTCTCGCCGCGAAGATAGAAACAAACGCAACGAATACGCGAATAAATCAGATAAAAGCTCAAAAAAAGCAGAAGAGAAAAACGATCCGGGTATTGTCTGCGGCAAAATTGCCGGCAGAACACGCCGCAGCCGTCACGAGCGTCAGCCTTGCGCCCTGCTCCAACCTGGTTTTGGCGTAAAGTAAACAACGCTGATTAATCGGTTTTCTGATTATTTATCCTAAGCAAAGGCCGTCTGAAACTTATCTTTCAGACGGCCTTTTATTAAACTAAAAATAAAAAGGACGTGATGAACACGCCCTTTATTTTTCCGTTTCAGACGGCCTTTATTATTTAAGGCCGTCTGAAAATCGGTTTACCTTGCTATATTAAACATTCACTTTCTCGGCTACTTCGTTGTAGCTGTCGATTTCATTGAAGTTCATGTAGCGGTAGATTTGGTCGCCCTGCTCGTTAATGATGCCGATATTGGCTTGGTATTCTTCAACAGTCGGGATTTTACCCAGTTTGGAGCAGATTGCCGCCAACTCAGCCGAGCCGAGGTAAACAAAGGTGTTTTTACCCAAGCGGTTCGGGAAGTTACGGGTAGAAGTGGACATTACAGTCGCACCTTCGTGTACTTGCGCTTGGTTACCCATACACAATGAGCAACCCGGCATTTCCATACGCGCGCCTGCACGGCCGAGTACACCGTAGTGACCTTCGTCAGACAACTCTTTCGCATCCATTTTGGTCGGCGGTGCCATCCACAGACGTACCGGGATGTCGCTCTTGCCTTCCAAGAGTTTGGAGGCGGCGCGGAAGTGGCCGATGTTGGTCATACAAGAACCGATGAACACTTCGTCGATTTTGGTGCCGGAGCGTTCAGACATGAAGCACACGTCGTCAGGGTCGTTCGGGCAAGCAATAATCGGCTCTTTAATGTCGTCCATGTTGATTTCAATCACGGCGGCGTATTCGGCATCTTTATCCGCTTCGAGCAATTCAGGATTTGCCAACCATGCTTCCATGGCTTTGATACGGCGTTCCAAAGTGCGTGAATCTTGATAGCCGTCGGCAATCATGTTTTTCATCAACACAATATTGGATTTCATGTACTCGATAATCGGCTCTTTGTTGAGCTTCACGGTACAGCCAGCAGCAGAGCGTTCGGCAGACGCGTCAGTCAATTCAAAGGCTTGTTCCACTTTCAAATCAGGCAGGCCTTCGATTTCGAGGATGCGGCCGGAGAAGATGTTTTTCTTACCGGCTTTGGCAACAGTCAGCAAACCTTGTTTAATCGCGTACAACGGAATTGCATTTACCAAGTCACGCAGGGTGACGCCCGGTTGCAGTTTGCCGCTGAAGCGTACCAATACAGACTCAGGCATATCAAGCGGCATTACGCCCGTGGCTGCTGCGAAAGCAACCAAGCCCGAACCTGCAGGGAAAGAAATACCGATAGGGAAACGGGTGTGGCTATCGCCGCCTGTACCGACTGTATCAGGCAACAGCAGACGGTTGAGCCATGAGTGAATCACGCCATCACCCGGACGCAGGGATACACCGCCACGGGTAGAGATGAAAGCAGGCAATTCTTTATGAGTTCTCACATCGACAGGTTTTGGATAAGCCGCGGTGTGACAGAAAGACTGCATCACCATATCTGCTGAGAAGCCCAAGCAAGCCAGGTCTTTCAATTCGTCGCGAGTCATCGGGCCGGTAGTATCTTGCGAGCCGACAGTAGTCATGCGTGGTTCGCAGTAAGTACCCGGACGCACGCCTTTGCCTTCCGGCAAACCGCAGGCGCGACCAACCATTTTTTGAGCCAATGTGAAACCGGCTTTGCTTTCAGCTGGCGCTTGAGGCAGACGGAACTCGGTAGAAGCAGGCAATTTCAGTGCTTCGCGCGCTTTGGCAGTCAAACCGCGACCGATAATCAGGTTAATACGGCCACCGGCTTGCACTTCGTCCAGCAATACTTGTGATTTCAATTCAAACTCGGCAACAATCTCGCCGTTTTTCACGATTTTGCCTTCATAAGGCAGGATATCGACGACATCGCCCATTTTCAGAGCAGATACATCGACTTCAATCGGCAATGCGCCGGAGTCTTCTTGAGTATTGAAGAAAATAGGAGCAATTTTGCCACCCAAGCACACACCGCCGAAACGCTTATTCGGTACGAACGGAATATCTTCGCCTGTATGCCAAATCACGGAGTTGGTAGCAGATTTACGTGAAGAACCGGTACCGACCACGTCGCCAACGTAAGCAACCGGATGGCCTTTGGCTTTGAGTTCTTCCAACAATTTAATCGGACCGACTTCGCCCGGTTTGTCAGGATTGATGCCGTCGCGCGGGTTTTTCAACATAGCCAGCGCGTGCAGAGGGATATCAGGACGGCTCCATGCATCAGGTGCAGGAGAGAGGTCGTCTGTATTGGTTTCACCGTCGACTTTGAAGACGGTAACAGTGATTTTTTCTGGAACTTTGGCACGAGAAGTGAACCATTCGGCATCTGCCCAAGATTGCAATACTTCTTGCGCGTATTTGTTGCCTTTTTCGGCTTTTTCTTGAACATCGTGGAAAGAGTCAAACATCAACAGAGTGTGTTTCAGACCATTTGCAGCGATAGGCGCAAGTTTGTCGTTGTCCAAGAGTTCGATGAGTGCATGAATGTTGTAACCGCCAAGCATAGTACCCAACAGCTCGGTAGCATACTCAGGGGAAATCAGCGGACTGGATGCGCTGCCTTCGGCAACGGCAGCCAAAAATGAGGCTTTAACTTTGGCGGCATCGTCCACACCGGGTGGTACGCGGTGAGCCAACAGCTCAACCAAGAACTCACCTTCACCGGCAGGTGGATTTTTCAGCAGCTCAACCAAATCAGCAGTCTGCTGAGCAGTCAGAGGAAGGGCGGGAATACCAAGGGCGGCGCGCTCGGCGGCGGCTTTACGATAGGCTTCTAACATCTCTTTGTTCCTTTTTCTGTTTTTTCTTCTGGATAATTGCAAATGATTTGCAATTAAGGATTGTAAACAATCCTTTTAAGTATCATAGACCAGTTTTCAAAAAATGGGAACAGTTATGTTACTAAGTGTAATAAATTTAAACTATTTTATTTAATGTGTTAATAGTCTAATTATCTAAAGCTGCCCTATTCTAGGCGTTTTAGCCAAACAGACGGGAAACTTCGGCTGATTTTTTACGGTACGGCAATATGATTTCAACGCGGAACAGGCCGTCTGATTGGATATATCTGATTTTCGCGTCGGTGTCATACATCAAAGTCAGGCGCTCTTTCAGATTGCGCAAGGCCATAGAATTACCTTTATGCGGCTTGGTATTTTCGTTGGGTTCCGTTCCGCACGGATTTTCGATACTGATGAAAATAGATGATTTTTCCAATTTTGTTAATACCGTAATTATCCCTGGACGGTGGATAGATTCGACACCATGGAATACGGCATTTTCCAAAAGCGGTTGCAACAACAGATGCGGTGTTTCCGCATCATCAGGCGCATGGTGCTGCCACATGACCTGTACGCGCATATGTCCCATGCGGATTTGCTCGATGGCAATATATTCCTGCGCCCACTCGATTTCCTGTCCTAAGGTACTGTTTTGACTACCGTCGCGCAGTTGTGCGCGGAACAAGTTGGCCAAATTTTCCAGCAAAGTCTCCGCGTCATACGGACGCAGACGGATTAAGCTGATGGCGGCATTCAAGCTGTTAAACAAGAAATGCGGACGGATACGCGCTGTCAACGCGCTCAGTCTGGCTTCGGAAATGGAAGGCGCAAGGCTATTGCGACGGGCTGCTTCGATGTACATGAAACTGAAACAAAAAAAGGTCAGCAAGAAGAAGTGTTGAATCAGCAGCCAAATTTCCGTCTTCAAAATCACTAGATCGACAAACAAGAAAATCAGCAGGTTGGAGACGTAGGAAACCACAACGCTGTACTGCGAGCGAAGCAGGGAAGGCGCAAATGCCTGTAAGAAATAGACCTTGAGTAAAATTAAGAGGATGACGGGGCAAGCCCATGAAAAATGTTGGAAAATCTGTTCCGGATAAGGCACACCCGATACCGTCATCAACGGAAAGATAAACAAACTGATTAATAAAACAATAAGCAGGCGCACCAAAGTTGCGGAATTGCGCAAATCCGGCACTGCGAAATTCTGGTTTATTTGACGTATAATAGACATGATTTCAACCGTTTTCTTTCATAATGTATAGACGGGTCTGCTATATTGAAGACGTAGACCCTGTTTTTTATTTATATTTTAAGGATGCTGATATGAGCAAGGACAAAACCTGGTCAGGCCGTTTTAACGAACCTGTTTCCGAGCTGGTCAAAAAATATACCGGCTCGATTGATTTTGACAAACGGCTGGCAGAATGGGACATCCAAGGCTCGCTGGCACACGCGCAAATGCTGACACAGTCGGGCGTTTTGAGCGAAGACGACCTCTTTGCCATCCGTCAGGGCATGGCCGAGATTATAGCAGAAATCAAGGAAGGAACGATTTCCTGGTCGCTGGATTTGGAAGATGTCCACATGAACATCGAACGCCGCCTCACCGACAAAATCGGCGATGCCGGCAAACGCCTGCACACCGGCCGCAGCCGCAACGACCAAGTCGCTACCGACATCCGCCTGTGGCTGCGCGACCAGATTACCGTCATTCAAGACCTGATTCAAAACCTTCAGACGGCCTTGGTTGATTTGGCGGAACAAAACGCCGAAACCGTCATGCCCGGCTTTACCCACCTGCAAGTTGCCCAGCCGGTCAGCTTCGGGCATCACATGCTCGCCTACGTTGAAATGCTCGGCCGCGATTTCGAGCGCATGGTCGACTGCCGCAAACGCGTCAACCGTATGCCGCTCGGCGCCGCAGCCCTTGCCGGTACCACCTACCCGATTCAGCGCGAAATCACCGCCGAGCTATTGGGATTTGAGCAAATCTGCCAAAACTCGCTCGATGCCGTGTCTGACCGCGATTTTGCCATTGAGTTCACAGCCGCCGCTTCCCTGATTATGGTTCACCTGAGCCGTCTTTCCGAAGAATTAATTTTATGGATGAGCCCGCGTTTCGGTTTTATCGACATCGCCGACCGTTTCTGCACCGGCTCGTCCATCATGCCGCAAAAGAAAAATCCCGACGTACCCGAACTCGTGCGTGGCAAATCCGGTCGCGTGATTGGCCACCTGATCGGCCTGGTTACCCTGATGAAATCGCAACCTTTGGCATACAACAAAGACAATCAGGAAGACAAAGAGCCTTTGTTTGACACTGCCGACACGCTTATCGACACGCTGCGCATTTACGCCGACATGATGCGCGGCGTCACCGTCAAACCCGACAACATGCGCGCCGCCGTAATGCAGGGTTTTGCAACGGCTACCGACTTGGCGGACTACTTGGTGAAAAAAGGCATGCCTTTCCGCGACAGCCACGAAGTCGTTGCCCAAGCCGTGCGCCATGCCGATGAAGCTGGCGTTGATTTGAGCGAATTGCCGCTCGAAGTCCTGCAAGGTTTTAGCAGTTTGATTGCCGATGATGTTTACAGCGTGCTGACACCTGAAGGCAGCTTAAACGCGCGCAACCACTTGGGCGGCACCGCGCCTGAACAAGTCCGTTTCCAAATTAAACGCTGGCGTGAGTTGTTGGCTTAAACCCATCTAAACACATAATAAAAGGCCGTCTGAAAATTTTCAGACGGCCTTTTGATTACCTGTGTTACACTCAACCTCACAATAAAAACAGATAAAACCTAAACTTACCTTCAAACGAGAAAACACGCCTCCTGACTTTGCCGCCATTTTCAAAAAAGGAGCGAGGATGAAAAACATTGTCTTAAAATTGGCTATGATCTGCCTATTCAGCGGCTGCTATGCCGTATTCGTCGCCTGGGAAAATGGCGGATTCAGCCAGCTCCATGATTTCCAAGCAATAGAGCGCAACGGCATGAGCGCATACCTTCATCAAACCTCCGCCGCCACCATGCAAGCTGAAAAAAACGAGCTGTCGATTTTGCAAAACAACCAAAACAGCTTAGCCTCTTGCGTCGGCATTGAAGCTTTATGCGAACACGCCAAGCCGGGCATCTGGGTTGAACATGCCCAATTCTTACAACACAAGGACACAGGCAAATTATTGGTACTTTCGTTGGAGTATTTGGAAAACAATGACACCGCCAAAACCCTACATAACCGCTATTCTGCATTGCTCCTACCCCAAGCAGACAGAAAGGAAGCGTGGCACTACGCCTGGCGTACATTTTTAAGGTCAGTGACTTTCCTACTGCTCTTCAATTTACTGTCAATGATTTTTGCCCTATTCGAAGAAAAGACAAGCGAAGCATAAAAACATGCCGTCTGAACACATTTTCAGACGGCATGTTTCATTATTAAAGCTTAACGCGGATGAACCATATCGGCAGGAACAACCAATTCGTCAAACTCTTCGCCTGTCAACAAGCCCAGTTCAATGGCGGTTTCGCGCAACGATTTATCGTTTTTATAGGCGGTTTTGGCGACTTTGGCGGCGTTTTCGTAACCGATTTTGCGGTTTAACGCAGTAACCAGCATCAGGGAATGGTGCAGGAAATAGTCGATTTTTTCCGGTACGGGTTCGATGCCGACGGCGCAGTTTTCATTGAAGCTGTTGCACGCATCGCCCAACAGGCGGATGGATTGCAAGAGGTTGTAAGCGATAACGGGCATATAGACGTTCAGCTCGAAGTTGCCCGACGCACCCGCCATGCCGATGGTAACGTCGTTGCCGAACACTTGGCAGCACACCATGGTCATCGCTTCGCATTGGGTCGGGTTGACTTTGCCCGGCATGATGGACGAACCCGGCTCGTTTTCGGGGATTTTGATTTCGCCCAAACCGCAACGCGGGCCGCTTGCCAGCCAGCGGATGTCGTTGGCGATTTTGTTCAAGCTTGCCGCCAGCGTTTTCAGTGCGCCCGAAGCGGCAACGGCGGCATCGCGTCCGCCCAAGGCTTCAAATTTATTCGGCGCGCTGACAAACGGCAGACCGGACAGTTCGGCAAGTTTGGCGGCGGCTTTTTCGGCGTATTCGGGATGGCTGTTCAAACCCGTACCGACTGCCGTGCCGCCTAAGGCGAGTTCGTATAAACCTTTGAGCGCGTCGTTCAGACGGCCTAAGCCGTGATCAAGCTGGGAAACGTAGCCGGAAAACTCTTGTCCTAAAGTCAACGGCGTTGCGTCCTGCAAATGGGTACGGCCGATTTTGACGATGGGGGCAAATTCTTTGGCTTTTTTGTCCAATGTGTCGCGCAGGGCTTTTACTGCCGGAATAAGGTGGCGGTTGATTTCAATCGCGGCAGCAACGTGGATGGCGGTTGGGAACGCATCATTGGTCGATTGCGCGTGGTTCACATGGTCGTTGGGATGGACGGGCTGATACGCCGCCAAACCCGTACCGGCGATTTCGTTGGCACGGTTCGCCAGCACTTCGTTCATGTTCATATTGGACTGCGTACCGGAACCGGTCTGCCACACTACCAATGGGAACTGCCCGTCGAGCTTACCGTTCAACACATCATCCGCCGCCTGCGTAATCAAATCCGCCTGCTCGGGCTTAATCCTGCCGAGGTCGACATTGGTGGCGGCGGCGGCTTTTTTCACCAGCGCCAAAGCATAAATCAGTGGCTGCGGCAGGGTTTCGCCGCCGATTTTGAAATTATTGCGGCTGCGCTGGGTCTGCGCGCCCCAATAGGCTTCGGACGGGACTTCGACATTGCCCATGGTGTCGTGTTCGGTACGGGTGCTCATGCGTTTCTCCTATATTTAAACAGAAATAATAATGATTCGTAAATTTATTATACCCAGCAAAAGGCCGTCTGAAAAGAGAGAGGTTTTCAGACGGCCTTTTGCTTTATCAACCTGAAATATTAATAGAAGATAAAACCCGATTTCGGAGCAAACACAACCTGCGCCGCCACTCCCCTCTTCTAAAAATTTTCCTCCTTGCCGATTTGTATTTTGCGCTAGGTGTTTATCGACAATAAATACCTTATCGTTTCTTTACTTTGTTTTTCTCCAAGAGCATAATGAATAAAAATGATTATCAGGAGATGAAGATGAAACGAAAACATTTGGTTTACCTGTTAATGAGCAGTTTTGCCGCCGCAAACGGTTTTGCCGAAACCTTGGCAGACCCCGATGAAATCCAGCCTGTCAAAACCTTTTCCCCTCCCAAACCGATTGCTCCGACCGCCGCTCAAGGTTATTTCCCCGAAAACCAATTCGACCGCACCGACCGTAGCGATCATTACTTTGTTACCGAAAACATAGACCAAGCCTTCCGTCCTCTGAAAGCAAACAGCGGCTTTTACGGCAAAAGTTTTTACAATTCCATTACCGCGCAAGCGCGCGGGGCAAAAGTGTATGGCGTGGCCAACCTCAATCACACCAAGGCCAACGGCTATAAAGACGGCGACGGCAATCAGACCGATTGGAAATACAGCCGTTTTAATCAAGCTTTGGTACTCGGTTTCGTGCCATCTGAAAATCAAGAATACCGCCTCACCTACCTACACGACGACATCAACAACGACCGCCAGCCGCAGTTCGTCAACGATGCATTGGACACCGAACGCCACATCGCCAAACTCAACGCGCGTTGGGGCAATGCCGATTTGAGCAATACGGTCAGCGCGGAAGCAGGCATCATCAAACTCAAACGCCATGCCGACAATTACTCCCTGCGCCCAAACAACACGCCGCAACAAATGTTTGTAGAACTTGACCGCAAAGTGTACGACTTCTCGCTCAAACACGACGCGGACTTCGGCAAATTCCACAACAACGCCGCCGTCAGCTACCGCAACGACAGCCAAAACGGCGAGCGCAACGCCCACACCGCCATGCGCGACTTCCTCAACGGCTACCGTTTCGCCGATGTACACCTCGACCGCTGGCGCATTGCCGATACCCTGTCTTACAAGTTCAACGACCAACACAAACTGGGTTTGGGCTTAAGCTACGAAATCAACGAAGCGGACGTACGCAAAAATACGGCACAGCCCGCCCATCCGATGAACCGCAACCTTGCCTTCGCCTCATCACAACAAATTTGGAAAACCCATTACGGCTACGACTTCAACGGCAAAGTGCGCCGTCATGCCTTCTCCGGTGAACTCAAATATGATTTCACGCCGTCTGAAACGCAAAAATACAGCGTTTCCCTTGCTCACTTAGAACGAATCGGCGACAACACCGAACGCTTCAACTCGCTTGCCGCCATCGTACAAAACCGCATGAACGGCGCACTGATGAACCAAAATTCAGCCGCCGCCATCGCAGGCAATCCCCTGCTGAAAACCGAAAAACACAACCGCATCAAGCTCACCGCCGACAGCCGCAACGACTACTACAACGGCTACATGAACTCGCTCGCAGGCGCGGGCTGGAACGTGGGAGGCACGCTTGTAGCGGACAAAGTCAAAGACCTGATTATTTTTGACCGCGCACATGGACAAAGCGGCACAGCCTCCAACGGCGGCGGCATCATCACACGCAACGTAGACGCTCGATTGTTTACCGCGCAGGCCTACGCGCGTTACAACTTCAATCCGCATTGGGCGGCAGGCATCAAAGCCGCCTACAACTACGGACACAACGAAACTGACGGCAGGCCGCTCTATCAAATCCGCCCGTTTGAAGCCGCCGTCCAAGCCGACTACAAAAACTACTTTGCCCACGGCAGCTACAACATCGGCGCAGCAACACGCTTTGTCGCCAAACAAACGCGCGGCGATTTTGACGCGGCAAGAGGTCTGGGCATAGACAAACGCGAAGCCGCCAAAGGCTTTACCGTTGCCGACCTTTACGCAGGCGTAAACATCAAAGACAAATACGGCTTGCGCTTGGGCGTAAACAACGTGTTCAACAAAAAATACGCCGAACACATCAGCGGCGACCACGTCCTCGCCCTGTCGCCCAGTGTGGTGTATGCACCGGGCAGGACATATTGGTTGAGTTTGCATGCGGCTTTTTAAAATCAGGCCGTCTGAAAGAATGCCTACACTGGCTTATTAAGAATTAGGAGATAAAAAATGGACATGAAAAGACGCGATTTCTTAAAAATGACCGCCGCTCTGGCAGCCGCAGGCGTTTCGCCTTCATTGTTGGCAGCCGGTAAAGAACAATTTACCGTGTACGGCGCACCGGCAATGCCCAGCGTAACCATTGCCGTAGCGGCGTTGCAAGGCAAGCTGGCGAAACAGGCAGATGTATCGCTGAAAATCTGGCGTTCGCCCGACCAACTGCGCGCAGGCGTAGCAAGCGGACAATTTAAAGTGATGATGAGCCCGAGCAATGTCGGCGTAAACCTGCGCAACCAAGGGCAGAAAGTCGGCATGGTCAATATTTTGACCAACGGCATCACGCAGCTGATGTGCAAAGGCAGTGCGATTGCCTCGCCTCAGGATTTGGTCGGCAAAAAAATCCTCGTACCGTTTAAAAATGATATGCCCGACATCGTGCTGCAAGCCTTACTGAAAAAACTGAAAATCGACGCGCACAAAGTCGGCATCACTTACACCGCCACGCCGCCGGAAGCAGTCGGACTGTTTTTGAGCAAGGACTACCACGCTGCCATCCTGCCCGAACCGATGGCAACCGCCAGCCTACTTAAAGGCAAAACCATGGGCGTAAACGTCGTGCGTGGATTTGACTTGGTGAAAGCATGGGGACAGGCGTTTGACACCAAACCGCTGATTCCGATGGCAGGCATCATCGCCAACGAAGAATATTTCCACGCACACAAAGCGCAGTTCGACATCTTCCATCAGGATTTGAAAAACGCGCTCAACTGGATACTCGCCAACCGTCAGAGCGCCGCGAAAATCGGCAAAAACTACCTCCCCGCCCCCGAACCCGCCCTAGTCATGGGCTTGGACGGCGCGCGGCTGACGGTAACCAAAGGCAGCGAAGTGAAGAACGAGATTTTGAAGTTTTACGAAATCCTGATGCAGTTCAACCCGAAACTCTTGGGCGGCAAGCTGCCGGATAACGGGTTCTTCTTAGCTTAAAAGAGGAGAGAGGCCGTCTGAAAATAGTGAAAGCCATTGAAATTTGACTTATCATTTTTCAGACGGCCTGTTAGGACATTATCAGCAGCGTAGGTCGGATTCTTGAATCCGACATTTCGGCTAAATGGGGGCTGTCGGATACGAGTATCCGACCTACTTTTTTCAGACGGCCTATCCTTGCCAAAACATAACGACAAACCAACACCCAAACCATGATTAAAACCGACAAAATCCGCAAACCGCAGCCTGCGCTGTTTTACATCATCGACTACCTTTGGAGCGGCTTTGCCGGTCTAGGCGTGGCGATGGTAGTGGTGGCGTTGTGGGCGTGGGGCAGTGCCGTGTTCGGCGAGTTTATGCTGCCTGCGCCGGTGGAGGTGTTTCAAAAATCTTTGGCTTTATTGAAACATTTTCAGGAAAACGAAATCGGGATTTCGCTGTGGCGGTCGGTGGTGGGGATTTCGGTTGCGCTGGTAGCGGGATTGGCGGCGGGACTGGTGGCGGGCAGTTTTAAGACGGCGATGGCATTGCTTAAACCTGTGATTACGACTTTGTTGGCGATGCCGCCGATTATTTGGGTGGTGATGGCTCTGTTTTGGTTCGGGTTCGGCAATCCGAGCGTGCTGTTTACCATCATTGTGTTGGTTGCGCCGCTGACGTTTGCGAGTGCGGCGGTCGGGATGGCGAGCGTGAACAAGCAGCATGAGGAATTGTTTGACGCTTATAAATTAGGCCGTCTGAAAAAAATCCGTTATCTGTATATCCCGCATCTGACGGGTTATGTGATTTCCAGCATCGGCGTGGCGGTGGCGATGGGGGTGAAGGTGGTGATTATGGCGGAACTCTTGGGCGCGAGCGAAGGCGTAGGCGCGCGGATTGCAGACGCGAGGGCGATGCTGGAGACTTCGACGGTGATGGCTTATGTGGTGTTGGTTATCGTGTTTGTGTCACTGTTTGAATACCTGATTACCAAACCTTTGGAAATTTTGTTTATGCCGTGGAGGAGATGATGCTCTGTCTTGAAAACGTGCGTTTTGAAATTCTCCGCGACCCCATCGTGCGCGATTTCAGTTTGAACCTGCAACATGGCGAAGTGAAAGCTTTGTTCGGGCCGAGCGGCTGTGGCAAGACGACGGTTTTGCGTTTGATTGCGGGCTTGGAAACGCCGAAATCGGGCACGATACGCAATACTTTCCGCAAAACGGGTTTTCTGTTTCAGGAAAACCGCCTGCCGGGAAACTTGACCGCGATGCAGAATATCGCTATTTTTATGGACAAACCCGATGAAGGCGAAATCATCGCGCTGGCGGCGAAAGTCGGGCTGACTGCGGGCGATTTGAACAAATATCCGACCGAATTGTCCGGCGGCATGGCGAAACGGGTAGCATTTTTGCGCCTGCTGCTGTGCGGCTGCGACCTTGCCTTGCTGGACGAGCCGTTCGTCGGTTTGGACCGCGATTTGCGCGATATTTTGGTCGCCATGCTGGTGGAAAAAATCGAGCGGCAGGGCATGGCGTGTATGCTGGTAACGCACGACCGCTTCGAAGCCGCACGCCTGAGCCATGAAATCATGCTGCTTTCCACTAAGGGCATGAACGTGCAAAACGTGATTACCCTGCCTACGCCGCTGTCCGAACGCGATTCGGCTTTTGAAGAAGCCGTGGTGGCAAGAGAGTTTCAGGGGATTCATTATTATGAGTGATAGGAATTTAAATTTCTGACAAACCTTGCGGTTCGTTGCCCTCTCCCTAACCCTCTCCCACGGGGAAAGGGGATCAGGTTTCTCAAAATCAGAGAGCCGTAGAATTGGGAATCAGATGTCAGGTAAACCTGAAAATGTTCAGGCTCGACAGCCCAATTCCCTCTCCCCGTGGGAGATGGCTAGGGAGAGGGTAAGCAAGCCGCAGGCTTGCCTCTTTAGCGAAAGATACGAATCTGTTATCCGAACGCGATTCGGTTTTTGAAAAAGCCGTGGTGCCAAGGGGGCAGGGGATTCATTATGAGGTGCTTTATGTTTTCGACTGTGATTACTGCTGCTGTTTTATATATTGCTACAGCAGTAGATTTGTTGGTAATACTATTAATATTTTTTGCTAGAGCAAATACTAGAAAAGAATATCGAGATATTTATATCGGACAATATTTAGGTTCTGTAATTTTAATATTAGTTAGTTTATTTCTAGCTTTTGTTTTGCATTATGTTCCGGAAAAATGGGTGTTGGGTTTATTAGGTTTAATACCGATTTACTTAGGTATTAAAGTTGCTATTTACGACGATTGTGAGGGCGAAAAAAGAGCTAAAAAAGAATTGGATGAAAAAGGGTTGTCAAAATTAGTCGGTATTGTTGCTTTGGTTACAGTTGCTAGTTGTGGTGCAGATAATATTGGACTTTTTGTTCCTTACTTTGTGACTTTAGATCTTGTCGACTTATTAGTTACTCTTCTTGTATTTTTAATATTGATTTTTGTTTTAGTATATACAGCACAAAGATTGGCTAATATTTCAGGTGTTGGTGAAATTGTAGAGAAGTTTAGTCGTTGGATAATGGCTGTTATTTATATTGGTTTAGGGTTATTTATTATTATTGAAAATAATACAATTCGAACAATAATATCAATAATATGAATGATACGGGCATTTGAGTATCTGACAAACCTTGCGGTTCGTTGCCCTCTCCCTAACCCTCTCCCACGGGGAGAGGGAATCAGGTTTCTGAAAATCAGAGGGCGCTCGACAGCCTAATCCCCTCTCCCCGTGGGAGAGGGCTAGGGAGAGGGCAAGCAAGCCGCAGGCTTGCCTCTTTGGCGAAAAATACAACCCTGTCCGCCCAATAAATCCATATCCGAAAGCATCTTCATGCAGAATCAAGCCAAGCCATGAATAAATTTTTCACCCACCCCATGCGGCCGTTTTTTGTCGGTGCGGCGGTACTTGCCATATTCGGCGCGTTGGTGTTTTTCATCAGCCCCGGTGCCGTCATTTTGCACCGCCAAATCTTCTTAGAACTCATGCTGCCTGCGGCATACGGCGGCTTCCTGACTGCCGCCATGCTCGAATGGACGGGCTATCAAGGCCGTCTGAAACCTGTCGCTACTTTGATGGCGGCATTGTTGCTCGCCGCATCCGCCATACTGCCCTTTTCGCCGCAAACTGCCTCGTTTTTCGTTGCCGCCTATTGGCTGGTATTGCTGCTGTTTTGCGCCTGGCTGATTTGGCTTGACCGAAACACTGACAACTTTGCCCTACTAATGCTGCTTGCCGCGTTTACCGTTTTTCAGACGGCCTATGCCGTCAGCGGCGATTTAAACCTGTTGCGTGCGCAAGTACATCTGAACATGGCGGCGGTCATGTTTGTATCCGTCCGCGTCAGTATTCTTTTGGGCGCGGAAGCCCTTAAAGAATGCCGTCTGAAAGACCCTGTTTTTATTCCAAATATCGTTTATAAAAACATCGCCATCACCTTCCTGCTGCTGCACGCCGCCGCCGAACTTTGGCTGCCAGTGCAAACCGCCGGTTTTACCGCGCTTGCCGTCGGCTTTATCCTGCTCGCCAAGCTGCGTGAGCTTCACCATCACGAACTCCTGCGCAAACACTACGTCCGCACTTATTACCTGCTCCAACTCTTTGCCGCCGCAGGCTATCTGTGGACAGGCGCGGCGAAACTGCAAAATCTGCCCTCCTCCGCCCCATTACACCTGATTACCCTCGGCGGCATGATGGGGGGCGTGATGATGGTGTGGCTGACCGCCGGGCTGTGGCACAGCGGCTTTACCAAACTCGACTACCCCAAGCTCTGCCGCATTGCCGTCCCCATCCTCTTCGCCGCCGCCGTCTCGCGCGCTGTTTTAATGAACGTGAACCCGATATTCTTCATCACCATTCCTACGATTCTGACCATCGCCGTGTTCGTACTGTATCTTTTCACGTTTGTACCGATATTTCGGGAAAATGCGTTTACGGATGATCCGGAATAAAACAAAAGGCCGTCTGAAACTTTCAAACGGCCTTAGCTTTAAATAAATGCTTTATTTGTTGGCGTTCAAATAAAGATTAATTAGGCGTGTAGTGGAACTGTCGTGTTTTTGCACTTCGGTCTCGCCGGTCAATTCGGCAAGAATGGTTTTGGCCAGTTGTTTACCGAGTTCTACGCCCCATTGGTCAAAGCTGTTGATGCCCCAAATAATGCCTTGAACGAAAGTTTTGTGTTCGTACATGGCAATCAGGCTGCCCATATTGCGCGGGTTGATTTTGTCCATTAGGATGAGGTTGGTCGGGCGGTTGCCTGAGAAGGTTTTGTGCGGAACCAGCTCTTCGATACGCTCTGCTTCCATGCCTTGGGCTTGAAGCTCGGTGCGGACTTCGTCAGGCGTTTTGCCGCGCATAAAGGCTTCGGCTTGGGCAAAGACGTTCGCCAGCAGGATTTCGTGGTGACCGCGCAGGTTGCTGCGTTTTTCAAGGGAGGCGATGAGGTCAATCGGCGTGATGTGCGTACCTTGGTGCAGCAGTTGGAAGAAGGCGTGCTGGCCGTTGATGCCGGTTTCGCCCCAAATAATCGGCGAAGTTTCGTAACCGACCGGTTTACCGTCAAGGGTAACTTGTTTGCCGTTGCTCTCCATGTCGAGCTGCTGGATGAATTTGGGCAGGCGGTGAAGATGTTGGTCGTAAGGCGCGATAACATGGCTGCCGCCGCCGTAGTAATTGATGTACCAGATGCCGATGAGGGCGAGGATGACGGGCATGTTGCGCTCTAGCGGCGTGTTGATGAAGTGTTGGTCCATCAAGTGCGCGCCGTTGAGCATTTCGATGAAGTTTTCTTCGCCGAGATACAGCATAATCGGCAGGCCGATGGCCGACCACAGGCTGTATCGTCCGCCGACCCAGTCCCAAAATTCAAACATATTGGCGGTATCGATACCGAATTCGGCAACGGCTTTTTGGTTGGTCGATACGGCAACGAAGTGTTTGGCCACGGCGCTTTCATCGCCTGCATGATCCAAGAACCATTTACGCGCGGTCAGGGCGTTGGTCAGGGTTTCTTGGGTGGTAAAGGTTTTGGACGCAATGATGAACAGCGTAGTTTCAGGGTGGACTTTGGACAATACGTCGCGCAGTTGGGAGCCGTCCACATTGGAGACGAAGTGCATGTTCAAACGCGGATGGCCGAAAGGCTTGAGCGCGGTACACATCATCAGAGGACCGAGGTCAGAGCCGCCGATACCGATGTTGACGACGTCGGTAATGACTTGATTGGTATAGCCCAACCAGCTGCCGCTGCGGACTTCATGCGCGAACTCGCCCATGCGTTGCAGGACATGGTTGACCTTAGGCATGACATCTTCGCCATCCACGACGATAGGGGCGTTGGTGCGGTTGCGCAGGGCGACGTGGAGAACGGCGCGGTTTTCCGTCGTATTGATTTTTTCGCCGTGGAACATTTGCTGCATCCGCTCCGGTACGCCTGCTTCACGCGCCAGCTCGAACAACAGTGCCATGGTTTCGTCGTTGATACGGTTTTTAGAATAATCCAAAGTCAGGCCGCCAACCTGCAGCCAGTAGCGCTCGGCACGTTCGGGATCTTGCTCGAACATTTCGCGCATGTGTTGTTCTTTGGTTTCGTCAAAATGTATCCATAATTTTGACCAAGCTGGTAAATCGTGAAGGTGTTTCATCGGATGCTCTCCTGGATAGTGGACAGTTTTGTTGAGAAAACGGCCGTGAGGTCGTCTGAAACGGGAACGGGGTGGTTTCCGTTTTTTGAGGTTTCAGACGGCCTTGATGTGGGTTGGGGCTGTCTGAAGATATCAATGAAGAATCAATCTTTATCGTATTCGATGTGCTTGTTATGTATGCTTTTTTTACTTTTTTGCAGTTGCGTACTGGCAGTATCGCCCAAACGCAAGGCCAAGCCGATGGCAAGAATATCGATAACGGCCAGCTGCAGAAGACGGGACACCATAGGCGTATAAAGCTCGGCATTTTCCTGAGTAGCAATGCTCAATACACAGTCGGCCATTTGAGCCAACGGTGAATCATTGCGGGTCAGCGCGATAACGGCTGCGCCGTTTTCTTTGGCGATACTGGCCGCATCCAACAATTCGATAGATGAGCCGGTATTGGAAATCGCCACCAACACATCCTGCTCGGTCAATACGGAAGCCGCCATCAGCTGGGTATGTGTATCGACATAGGCAACGGTGGACATACCGAAGCGGAAGAATTTGTGTTGCGCATCTTGGGCAACGATGCCGGAGTTGCCGACACCATAAAACTCAACGCGTCGCGCGTGCATCAGAATGGCAATCGCGTTTTCCAGCTCGGATTCTTTCAGGAAACGGCGCTCACCCAAGAGGGAGGCTGCGGCATTGCCCAATACTTTTTCGACCACGCTGCCCATGTTGTCATCGGCGTTTAATTCTTCATGAACGTAAGGCATGCCTTCGTGGCCGATGCTGGCAGACAAAGCGAGTTTGAACTCAGGCAAGCCTTTGTAACCCAAGCTGCGGCAGAAACGGATTACAGTCGGCTGACTGACGGAAGCACGCTCGGCGATTTCCGCCACAGCAGCATGAACGAACCATTTCGGCTCGGCCAACGCAGATTCGGCAACTTTGCGTTCTGCGCCGGAGAGGTTGGACAATGATTCGCTGATTTTGCTTAACATATACTCTACCCTTTGATTCTTTGACGTTCAGGACAAGGTTTTTTTCCACCCCCTGCCCTGCACCGCCGTTTGTGTGTTTAAACGTTATTTAAATGATTGTCTAATGCGACCGCCGCGCCGACGATGCCCGGAAATTCGCTCAATACGACATACACGGGAATAGCGGCAAGATAAGCCTCAAAGCGGCCTTTGTTTTCAAAGCGGCTGCGGAATGGAGACGTTTTAAAGTAATCCAACACGCGCGGGATAATCCCGCCGCACAAATACACGCCGCCGCGCGCACCCAATGACAAAGCCAAATTGGAAGCAACCGTACCCAGCATGGCGCAGAAAATATCCAAAGTCTGACGGCAAATCGGCGATGTTCCGCTCAATGTCTTATCGGTGATTTCAGAAGGCTTCAGACGGCATTGTTTGATGTTGTCGCGTTTGGCCAATGCTTCGTAAATCAGGCTCAGACCTGCGCCGCTCAAGAAACGCTCGGCAGAAACATGGCCGTATTTGTTTTTAGCGTATTGCCAAATCAATACTTCCATATCGTCAAACGGCGGGAAGCTGGTATGGCCGCCCTCGCCTGCCAACGCCACCCAGCCGGCAGCGCTGTGCACCAAACCGCTGACACCCAAACCGGTACCCGGACCGATAACGGCTTTAGGCGCAAATTCGATTGGTTTTTGACCGCCGATTTGTATCAAGTCTTTCTTATCGGTTTTTGTTACCGCCAAAGCCTGGGCGGTAAAGTCGTTCAACAGAATCAACGTTTCAAAACCCAAAGCCTGGCGGGTGGTTTCGATGGAGAATGCCCAGTGGTGGTTGGTCATCTGCACCCAGTCGCCCAAAATCGGATTGGCAATCGCAAAGGCGGCGTGCAAAACTTTCGGACTGCCTGCGCGTTCCAAATAAGTTTTGGCGGCATCAACAATGGTGTCGTAATCCTGGCAAGGCAAGACTTCAGCCTTTTCAATGACCTGTGGTGCAGTTTCAAGTGCAAAACGGGCATTCGTACCGCCGATATCGGCGACCAAACGAGGATAAGCTTCAGTGTGCATAGTAGACATGGCAGTTAATCCCTTGATGATTGAGAATCAGGCTGGTCGGATATTCGGTATCGACCCTTGCTGCAGCCTTGTCGAATACCGCTTTTTTCTCTGCGCCTTGAATGGCCAAAAATACATTCGGCGTTTTGGCAATCGCACCCAAAGTCATACTCACACGCTCATGCGGCGCGGTAACCGGCGTAGTATGAATCAATGTCGGGTCATTGGCTTCATTGATTGCTGCCTGTAATTGAGGCGCTTGAGGGAACAACGACGCCGTATGTCCGTCCCCTCCCATGCCCAACACCAGCACATCAGGTTGCTTATAATGTTTCAATGCGTAAGCAACGACAACTTCAGGTTGTAATTCAGTTTCAGACTTTCCGTCTTCAACAACAGGAATCCATGTGGCAACGGCCGCGTTATTTTTGAGCAGATATTCGCGTACCAAGCCTGTATTGCTGTCGGCATGCGTGGTCGGAACGATACGCTCGTCCACCAAAGTAATGCCGACGTTTTGCCAATTTAAATCTTTTTGCGACAAAGCCTCGAAAAACGCAATCGGCGAACGACCGCCGGAAACGGCCAAAACCGCATGGCCTTTCTCATTCAACGCGGCTTGCAATGCGGCGGCAACGGCATCGGCGAGAGCTTGCGCAGCAGTTGCAGCATTTTCTTGTTCGTGCCAAACAAACATGTTTCGTCCTTTCATGGTTTCAGACGGCCTTTTGTTGGAAAACAAGGCCGTCTGAAAGAAATATTATTGCTCTTCGTGCCACTTGTTACCGTCACGGGCCAACAGCGCGCGCGCAGCTTCAGGACCCCAAGAATGGGCTTCGTAAGCATGTGGAGGCGTTGTATTGTTCGCCCAGTTTTCCAGGATAGGCATCACATATTCCCAAGCGGCTTCGAGTTCGTCACGACGGTTGAACAAAGCGAGTTTGCCGTTAATCACATCCAGCAGCAGGCGTTCATAAGCCTCGGCACGGCGACCCTCGACGGCTGTGCCCAAGTCCACGCCAATCGGTGTCACTTCGACTTTGTTGCCAGCACCCGGGGTTTTCACTTGTGTGTAAAGACGGACGGATTCGGTCGGTTGTAGTTCAATAACCAAACGATTCGGCGCAGGTTGGCTGTTGTCAAAAATATGGTTTTGCAGCGGACGGAAGTTCAACACGATTTCCGCCACTTTGCCTGCCATGCGTTTGCCGGTACGCAGGTAGAAAGGTACGCCTTTCCAACGCTCGTTTTCGATTTCGGCTTTGATGGCAACATAGGTTTCAGTGAAACTGTCTTTCGGTACGTCGACTTCTTCCAGATAGCCGTTCATACCGTTTGCTGCAACATATTGGCCGCGAATAACATTTTCGTTGACGGATTCGATGGTCAGCGGTTTCAGCGATTTGATGACTTTCACTTTCTCGTCGCGTACGGCATCGGCATCCAAGCTTGCCGGCGCTTCCATCGCAGTCATACAAAGCATTTGCATCAAGTGGTTTTGCACCATATCGCGCAATGCGCCGGTAATGTCGTAAAACTCACCGCGTTCTTCCACGCCCAACTGCTCGGCGATGGTCAGCTGTACGCTTTCAATATATTTGTTGTTCCACAAAGGCTCGAACATCACATTAGCAAAACGCAAGGCCAGCAGGTTTTGCAGGCTTTCTTTACCCAAATAATGGTCGATACGGTAGATTTGTTCTTCTTTGAAATAACGGGCTACATCTGTATTGATTTGTTGGGAAGAAGCCAAGTCCGTACCCAACGGTTTTTCCAAAACCACGCGCACGTTATCGGCATTCAAACCGATTTCGGCAAGATTTTCACAGGCTTGTGCAAAGAATTTCGGCGCAGTTGAGAGGTAGATCACGACATTCTCAGTATTCTTGCGCGCTTTTACCAAGTCGCCCAAAGCAATGAAGTCGTCTTTCTTTGTCACATCGACTTTCAAATACTCAAGACGTTGGATAAACGATGCCCACGCTTCATCTGAGAAGTTTTGTTTGACATGGATTTTAGAATTCGTTTCCACTTTAGCCAAAAAGCCGGCGGTATCCAATTCGCTGCGGCTTACGCCCAAAATACGACCTTCGGGATGAAGCAAACCGGCTACATGCGCCTGATACAGGCAAGGCAAAAGTTTACGCATTGCCAAATCGCCGGTCGCGCCAAACAACACCAAATCAAAATTTGTCTGTGTACTCATTGTTTCATCTCTCGTTGAGGAAGCTTGCTTCAAAACTTTTGGACTGTCGTCATCCATAAAAATCGATTAAAATCAAAAGCCTTTAAGCAATAAGCAGTAAAGAACCAATCGCCTGCACCAAAATTTCAAACAAGCGGGCTAATGAGTAGTAATACTACACATGGCTACACATTTTGTCTATTCTCATTTTTACAAATTGTTTGATTTAACATAAAAGTTTGATGACTTTTGCAGCCTGCCATTTTACGAATTGACCATACCTCGATTTAAATCAAATTTCTTCCACTTAGTAAATTATTTTGTAACAAAATTACAGATTTTGTACTATAATATGCGGACGCTTCGAAGAGAAAATCTTCAAATATTCAGACGGCCCATATTATTCATTCCCACAGCTCAAGGCCGTCTGAAGAAAACACCCAATACAAAAATCAGAAACGCGCAAACAAAATCCCTATCATATCGTTTAGCCAGGAGACCGCACATGAACCCCACTCCTATTCACCCGAAACTCGCCGAAATTACCGAGCGCATCATCGAGCGCAGCCGCCCGACGCGTGAAAAGTATCTGGCGAAAATCCGCAGCGCCAAACAGATGGGACGCTTAGAGCGCAACCAGCTCGGCTGCAGCAACTTGGCACACGGCTATGCCTCCATGCCTAAGAGCATCAAAATCGAAATGCTTCAGGAAACCGTCCCCAACTTAGGCATCATCACTGCCTACAACGACATGGTTTCCGCACACCAGCCGTTTAAAGACTTCCCTGACCAAATCAAAGACGAAGCACAAAAAAACGGCGCGACCGCCCAAGTCGCCGGCGGCACGCCCGCCATGTGCGACGGCATCACGCAAGGCTACGCCGGCATGGAATTATCGCTGTTTTCCCGCGACGTGATTGCCATGAGTACCGCCATCGGTCTGTCGCATCAAATGTTTGACGGCAGCTTGTTTATGGGCGTATGCGACAAAATCGTTCCGGGCTTAATGATCGGTGCGTTGTCTTTCGGTCATATTCCTGGCATCTTCGTTCCGGCAGGCCCGATGTCTAGCGGTATCGGCAATAAAGAAAAAGCCCGTACCCGCCAGCTTTTCGCCGAAGGTAAAGTCGGCCGCGACGCCTTGCTTGAAAGCGAAATGGGCTCTTACCACAGCCCGGGTACTTGTACCTTCTACGGTACCGCCAACTCCAACCAGATGATGATGGAAATGATGGGCGTACACCTGCCTGCTGCTGCCTTCGTCCACCCTTATACCGACCTGCGCGAAGCACTGACCCGCTACGCAGCCGGACACCTCGCACGCGGCATCAAAAACGGCACCATCAAACCATTGGGCGAAATGTTGACCGAAAAATCCTTCATTAACGCCCTGATCGGCCTGATGGCAACCGGCGGCTCGACCAACCACACCATGCACCTCGTTGCTATGGCGCGTGCTGCAGGCGTGATTTTGAACTGGGACGACTTCGATGAAATTTCTTCCATCATCCCATTGCTGATCCGTGTGTACCCCAACGGCAAAGCCGACGTAAACCACTTTACCGCTGCCGGCGGCCTGCCTTTCGTTATCCGCGAATTGCTGGACGCAGGCCTGTTGCACGATGATGTCGATACCGTTGTCGGACACGGTATGCGCCACTACACCAAAGAGCCTTTCCTCATTGACGGCAAACTTGAATGGCGCGAAGCCCCTGAAACCAGCGGTAATGAAGACATCCTGCGCAAAGCCGACAACCCGTTCTCCCCAGACGGCGGTCTGCGCCTAATGAAAGGCAACATCGGTCGCGGCGTAATTAAAGTGTCCGCCGTGCGCGAAGGCTGCCGCATCATTGAAGCACCCGCCATCGTGTTCAACGACCAACGCGAAGTATTGGCCGCATTTGAACGCGGCGAGTTGGAACGCGATTTCGTCTGTGTTGTCCGCTACCAAGGCCCGCGCGCCAACGGTATGCCCGAATTGCACAAACTGACCCCTCCTTTGGGCATCCTGCAAGACCGCGGCTTTAAAGTGGCACTGCTGACCGACGGCCGTATGTCCGGCGCGTCCGGTAAAGTTCCGGCCTCTATCCACATGACGCCTGAAGCCCTGATGGGCGGCAACATCGCCAAAATCCGTACCGGCGACTTGATCCGCTTCGACTCCGTTACCGGCGAACTCAACGTCCTGATCAACGAAGCCGAATGGAACGCCCGCGAAGTCGAACGTATCGACTTGAGCGCGAATCAACAAGGCTGCGGCCGCGAACTCTTCGCCAACTTCCGCAGCATGACCAGCAGCGCAGAAACCGGTGCCATGAGCTTCGGCGGCGAATTTGCCTAAACCCTTTTCAGACGGCCTCTTAAAACAATCAGGTCGTCTGAAACCATGTTAACGACCCTATTACGATACAGTCCCCAACGGAGACCTAAAATGTCTAAACTGACCCCTCGTGAAATTCTGACTGCCGGCGCAGTTGTGCCGGTAATGGCGATTGACGACTTGAGTACTGCCGTCGATTTGTCCCACGCCCTTGTCGAAGGCGGCATTCCCACCCTCGAAATCACCCTGCGCACCCCTGTCGGTCTCGACGCCATCCGCCTGATTGCCAAAGAAGTTCCTAACGCCATCGTCGGCGCGGGTACGGTAACCAATCCCGAACAGCTCAAAGCCGTCGAAGACGCAGGCGCGGTTTTCGCCATCAGCCCGGGTTTGCACGAATCCCTCGCCAAAGCCAGCCACAACAGTGGCATCCCCCTGATTCCGGGCGTTGCCACTCCTGGCGAAGTCCAACTGGCTTTGGAACACGGCATCGACACCCTCAAACTCTTCCCTGCCGAAGTCGTTGGCGGCAAAGCCATGCTCAAAGCCCTGTACGGCCCTTACGCCGATGTTCGCTTCTGCCCGACCGGCGGCATCAGCCTGGCAACCGCTCCCGAGTACTTGGCGCTGCCTAATGTCTTGTGCGTCGGCGGCTCATGGCTGACCCCAAAAGAAGCCATCAAAAACAAAGACTGGGATACCATCACCCGTCTGGCTCGCGAAGCTGCCGCTTTGAAACCAAAAGCCTAATCAGGTTATTAAGTTAAAAGAGAAAAGGCCGTCTGAATATGATTTCAGACGGCCTTTTTATATCAATTAAGCCAATACTTTCCGCGCCGCTTCCACACCCCAATACAAAGCCTCTTCAAACACCGAATAGCTGCTTAAGTCACTGTGTGCAAATAATAATCCAGTATTTCGATTTCTGATTTTTAATAAAGCCTCATCGCTTAAATAGCCGGGTTTCGGCACGCTCATGCCATGCCCGCGAACGGTAATGTCAACATGGGAAACATGCCGCCAAAAGCCTTCGCCGTAAGCGGTAAGCAGATCTTGTGCGGCAAACTGGAGCAGCTCTTCATCGCTTGCTTCAAGCAGCTGGCGGCGGACGGCTTGTGGCGTATCGTGATTGAGCGCGGCGTAGGCGGTAAAAATCGTACGTTCAGGACGGGCAACCCGGATAAGCTGGTTGGTCGCAACAACATAGCCCAGTCCTTGGCTGCCGTAAACCACATTGTCCCACGCAAGTTCGCTGTTGTTTTTTTCTTTCGGAAAACTGTGCAGTTCAAAATTGGAAACCAGCCATGGCGCGTATTCGGGAATATTCAGACCAAATTGTTCGGGAGATTCAATAATGTGGGCGGCAACCATCAGCGGCATGGCGGAGATAACGTGTTGCGCGGTGACGGCAACGGTTTCCCCTTTTGCATTATCACGCAGCCACACTTCAATCCGGCCGTCTGAAAGCGGTTTGATTTTGACGGCAGAAGCATTAACCGAAGCAGGTTTCTCCAAACGGATACTGTTTTCAGACGGCCATTGCCAGCCTTCCTGCAAATCGGCATGACGGCGCAGGTTTTCAGAAAGATGTGCCAAACCTTCGGGCCAAGTGAGGACAGTTTCTGCATTGTTGCGGGCGGCAAAATAATGCAATCCGGCAAAGGCAGATACTTGCCCGATGCCTTGTCCGTAATCGTCGCGGCAACAATAATCGAGATACCACAAAAGCTCGGGCGAATGGTAACCTTCCTGATCAAGCCATTGTTGAAACGTCAGATGATCGAGCTTTCGCCATGTTTCATCTATCGATGACAGCGCAATCGGAATGGCAAAAATTTTCTTACCGTCATTGCCGTAAGCCTGTTTCAGACGGCCTATCAAATCAAAAAACCGTTTGGAATCCGCATCTTCTTTCGGCAATAAATGTTCTACCCATTTATCCTGATATAAGAGGCGCGATTCGGGCGCATAGACCAAATCGGTTTCCCTAAAGCTGCCATCCGACTGCAAAATACCGAAATCCGCCAACATCTCGCGCACATACACGCTTTCTTTCGACGGCAAAGCCAAATAATGCGCACCGCTCGGCGCTTTCAGGCCGTCTGAAGACGTATAGGCGGCATTGTTGCCATTACGTTCAAACCCTTCTGCCAACAATACATCGCGGTGATTATGCTTCGCCAAATACCACAATGCTCCCAACCCAGCCGCACCGCCGCCGAGTATCAACGTATTGCATTCATAACGACGGGTCGGCGAACTGAGCAATTCCCCGTCACGCAACAAATGCCCCAACGGCAAGCCGACACGGTTAATAGAAACCGGCGGTTTGCGGTTGAGGTACTTATAAGTCTGCCAAGAGAAAGCAGAGGCGGCACCAAGCACGGCGGTATAGCTGAGAAATTGACGGCGGGTTAGCATGTTTTATAAAAAGGTCGTCTGAAAAAATAAAAGTAAAACGATACAACGAGGTTAAGCAGATCTCACGTTATTTATGCCCTGCCGAATAACCATGATAGGATCTGCCGGAATGCGATGAATCACTGTCTTCCGCTTGGACATAGTTGAATAAGACGGTAAGAAAAATGATGAAAGCAAAGAAAATAATCATCCCTACCCGTTCTTCTTCGTAATCACGATCGTTTTTATATCTGTCAGAAATCCATATCCATACCAACGCACACAGACTGACCACTATACCGACAGGACTACGTAGATGCGGCGACAGCCAGGCCGGAAGGTTGACGATGATAAGAATCAGCATAGCAATGATACGGGCTACATTATCTCTACTCCCAACATTTCTATTGTCGCCCTTCAGCCAGTAAGAGAGCATCTCCTTAGTATCAAAAGACAGACCGAATGCCTTTCTCATTTGACGGTAAGACACAGGACTGCTTTTACTCCAGACAATTTCGTCCTTGCTCTGCTCGGAACACAGAATGACATTCCGGCCATAACTTTTCTTGCCGCTATATTCCTTGTAATGAAGCAAATCGCCTTGTTTGACTTTCCAATAAAAAGCACCAGCCGCTACCTCGACCTGCCCGCGGTAATGATCAATCAACATTTCACCGGCAGGATTGCCACTTGAATCAAAGTCCGGCCATGTTTGTAATGGTTTCTGACAGCCGCCAGCGTTTTCCAGACTCAATCAGCCAGGCAAAACCTTGTTGAGTGTTATAAAGCAGATATTCCGTCCAGTATTCGGACTGATTTTGATTATAGGACGATATCTCGACAAATCTTACAGCCCCGATAATCAGATATTCTGTATCGTTCAGACGGCCTTTCGTACCAATGGAAAGTGTGAACAGATTTTCTTGTTCTTTCCTTTGGGCATTTGCCTCCATCAACGCAACAGTATCTTTTGTCGTATTCAAACTGCTGCCGCAAGACTGACATAAAAGGAAAGAAGTAACACCCCTTGGCCAATGAACAGGAGAGCCGCAATGCGGGCAGTTTTCAGAAAGAATCTCTCCTTTCAGACGACCTGCACTTTCATGGATTTCATCATCACTGCGCTTATTTTCCAGCTTCAAACTGTCCAAACTGACTATGCGTCCGAAGTAGGAGTCCATTGGAAACGTCGAATAATCCAAGGTCAAAAACAAATTGCCCCGTCGCCAGTCGCAAACCTCGCCTGCCGCTTGGTTCTCAGATAAGTTGAACGGCAACTCGCCTTGCGCATCGGTATTACGGTAATGTATGGTGCGGACATCTGACGCAATAAAGGTTTGGCCATTAAAGATCAACGAACTGGAACCGGCTTTCACCGACTTAAAATTTTTCGGCCCCCGTCTCCTCTTCTGGGCAAGTAAACATGTCATCACATATAAATCGCCAACCTCGGAAAGCCAGCCGGTCTGCCCGTCATCAAACAAGACATACCATTCATTCCATGCGCCGACATCGTAATGCACCTGCAATCGCCCAATCAGCGTAAATTTCCGATCATCAAAAACGCCTCGCGTTCCAATCTGCAACGGACTGAAATCTTCCAGCAACGCAGAATCACGCCCTGAATTGGCAACAAAATATCCGCTCCTCCCCTTACCGATTCTAGCAACCAGCATACTGTGACAATGGCCACACACCAGCGTCACGGCAGTAGCGGAATACGCCTCCACAGGCGCACCACAGCTTGGGCAATCGGTTTTAAAAAAAGGCGTTTTTTCCATATAACGTCAATATTTCAGTTTAATCAGAACAAGGTTTAAGACCGTCTGAAAACAGCATATGCAAGACTTCAGACGGCCTCTTAATGAAATGTTTACATCAATCTTGTTGAACTTTCGGAGCTTCTTTGAAACGTTTCTTGTTAAGCAGCGTGTCGGCAAAATATGTGAACCGTTTTTCTTCGTTCATATTGCTCATGACATAGTACACCTGTTTGCAACCAGGTTCGTTCAAGATAATCGACTCGGCATCGTTAGTTTCTAGAATGCCTGATTTCTTTATGGTTTTGCTGATGTTTTTGATACATTGCCAGTATGCTGCTTCGCGTTTGTCATCATTTTTTATCAGTTCGAAGGATCGTTTCACCTCTTTCCCTTCTAATACTAACTTATAGGAAAACTTAACCAAGGAAGGCCCCTCTTCATATTTATCTTTTGAAGCTAATAGCTCTTCTAAAGTTTGACCCTGAATTTTTTTTAAGAAGGTACGGTAATACAGAATACACTGAGTATCGCTTAGCCAATCTATTCCTTCTCCTTCTTTACAACGAGCTCGTAGTTCAGTAAGTAATTCATCTATACTTTTTTTCTCTAACTTGTCCATTTCAGGCTGTATTTTTTCAATCAAGATTAACCTCAGGGCAGTAGAAATTATCTTTTTCTGCTTCTGTTCTTCTTCCGTACCCGAGAAGTCACTTTCGATATCTGGATAGTCTTGTTTTATAGTGCTCCTGAAATTTTGCCAAGGTGTTTGGGCATATTTTTGAGCCAAGCTTTTTTTGGTTTGTAAGACTTCGGGCGATTCTTCCAGCTGCTTCCGCCATGCTATTCCTGATAGCTCTTCATCGATGAGAAATTTCTCGTTTTCTTCCTGGCTTTGTTTGACTATTTTGTGGAAAATTTTGCTTTCAACCGCGACATTTAAATCCAGAGGAAACTCCAATTGTTTCATAATGTTATCGGTAACGGCACATTCGGGATAAAAACCGAGATAAAACTCCGGCTCGAAATTTTCTTCAAAGCTGTCCATTTGGGTAACCGAGACTTTTTCTCCGATTTTTTTTACACACTGCCTATATTCGGAATCGAGTTTACCGTAGTCTGACATTAATTCTCGATTTATTTTCTCCAAAGCAGATCCAAGGGTAAAACGATAAGCTTCAAATAAAATAGGAACAGGCATATGCTCGCCGTCGTTATACTGTTTTTCCATCTCCACTAATTCGGATAGTGTTTTTTTCGAGAGTTTTTCTTTTAAAACATGATAATAGACTTTACACGAAGGGATATAGCCCCAAGTATCCTCCTTGCAGATTTGCGACATCTTTTGGGTCAGCGTTTCAATATTGTTCGCTTCCGATTCTGCTATAAACCGTTTCGCTTTATCAATAAAGATACGTTCGATGGCTTCTTTTTTTGCATATTCTTCTGACGTACTGTCTGTGTAAAGGAAATGGACAGATTCCTGATAGAGTGCGGCAGGATAAAACTTTTTCCAATCTATTTCTGAGTATTTCTTTTCTAGTTCTGCTTTAAACCGCATAACCTGTGCCTCAAATTTTTGATTGGTGGCTTCACTTTCCTCATTTTCCCTCTGCCATTTGCGTAATGGTTCTGCGGAATTAGCAGCCGTCCACGCAGCGATACAAGAAAATAATTCCGCATTATCTTGGTTGAGCATTAAAAGGTCATCGGGATACGCAGCAATCATTTGTTGATCTCTGCTGTTTTCCATATCAACGCCTGCTTTCTCAAATACTCTGTCTTTCAAACATTGCTCTTTTTTTGCTTGGGCTTCGTCAAGATGTTGGAAATAATATGCACGGTCTTTCACCGTTGAAGCATGAGGAACCGAAGGATGATGACTGACACATGCTCCTAAGGTGAGCATGGATAAGGCAAAAATGATGGAAGTACGAACATGCATTTCTGATTTCCTTAATCAGGATATTTTAAAAATGTAAGATAAAGCCGTCTGAAAACGGATTGAATATGCTTTCAGACGGCCTGTCTTTTAATAAAGAATAAGTTAAATCTTTTTTCTTGATTGTTCTGCCATATGATGAACTTTGTTTTTTTCTTTAACTAAAGCCAAGTTTACTAATCGGCAAAAAATTGTACATCTCTCTCTTTTACCCATCCGGTTGGGCAAACGCCTTTTGCGACAATAAGCAACTGACCTTCATTATCAACATGAGTGGAAAGACGACATTTTTTGCCTTTGGGCGGTTTGATTTTCCATTCAGTCGGGAAATCGGTAGGTTTGGTGCAGTTGTCAGGCAGGCCCATATCATGACAACTGATTTGGTTTTCTTTGATTGCCAAAGGTACTTTTTTTACTTTTATCCAAGAGTATCCTTCTTCGGTATTTTTGCTGTCATTACCGACAACGCAAAGGTATTGCATATGGTGCAATTGAGTGATTGAAGATGCTTTATCGTCCGGTTGAGCTTGCAGGGATGCGCCTTGGTTATTACTGACATAAACTTGATTACGGCAATACTCGGTACGATCATGTGTTAATTTTTTTGCTTCGGCACTTTCCACTCCAAGCAAAAACAAACCTGCAAGCAAGTAAATAACCAATGGCAAACTTCTGTTTCTCTTCCAATCTTTTATTTTAAGCATTTTGTTTAAAAGCCTTTTTATACAAAATTTGTTATCTAATTTACTATCAGCCAATTTTTTCCAGACGGCCCGACAGATTTTATTGTTCAACCGATGGTTGTACATCGTCCAGTATACCTTCGCCACGTTGCACAACCGTCCAAACAGCCCTTGCTGCCACCAACTCCCTGCACAAGATTTCCTTCACTTTTTCCAATTTCATACCGCCGCAAATAAATGCATCAATAGCAGCGAAGCGGTGTTCAGGCCAAGTGTGGATACTGATATGGGACTCGGCGAGCAGCAAAACACCGGTTACGCCGCCTGCGCCACCGAAGGTGTGGAAGTGTTCGGTCAATATGGTGGCTTCTGCAGCCTGTGCGGCAGCCACCAAAGCGGTTTTCAGACGGCCTTCATCTTTTAAGATGGCTTCATCGCAACCGTATAAGTCCAATAGGCCATGATTACCGGGCGCATGGGTCATTTATGGCCTCCGGAATAACCGCTGCCGCCATAATAGCCGCCGGAGTGCATACGCGAGCCGTCGGAATCGGAAGAGCCGTAGCTGATGATCATGGAGATGACGATGATGATGGTACTGAAAATGATGTAAGTGATTCTCGACATGTTAATCCTCGTCCTCGTCTTTTTTGCCCATGGTCCACAACAACCAGCATCCTATAAAGATGACGGTAAGTGCGGCAGAACTATCGCCGGTCAGAAGCGCAGGGAGATTGACGACAACCAGGATGACGGTCATTATGATTCTTAATGATTTATCAATGCCGTCCGCCGCCATGTTTGCAGTGTAATGCGGAGCTTGGCTGGTCAGATTAAACGCGTCTGCAATCTCCCGATAAGCAATTGGGGCACTTCTAGTCCATGCCATTTCGTGACTGTTTAGTTCGGAGCCAATCTTACGGCTTTGTCCGTCTCTGTAATCGCTGTAATAGTTCAAATCACCGTTTCGGACACGCCAATAAAACGCTCCGCTGGCAATCCTGACCCGTCCGCCATAGTCATAAAGTTTGCCATAGCCTTGCGGTTGGCGGTTGCGGTCGAGGCGCGGCCAATCGTTCAAGGTTTCGGAAATATTCCAACCTTCATCAGCTTCAACCAGCCATAAGAAACCCTGAGTTGGGTTGTAAAGCAGATACTCTGTCCACTGCCCTTCTGGTGCCAATGTATGTTTGGCACCTTTGAACAAGTTATCAAATGTTTCCTGCGCATCTGTTTCTAAATATCTAATTGCGCCGATAACATGAAACTCTTTATTTTTCAGACTGCCTGTCGAGCCGACAGGCAAAGTAAACATCGTATTTTGCGACAAACGCAGATTATTGGCGGTAATAAGCTCCGCTTTATCTTTGCCGACTGCCAATTCGCTGCCGCAACTTTGACAGTTCAGATGGGAAGTCAGCCCGTTTACCCAATGAATGGACGAGCCGCAGTTAGGACAGTTTTCTGAAGTAATACTGCCTTTCAGACGGCCTGCGCTTTCTTTAATTTCATCTTCGTGGCGCGTGTTTTCCAGCTTCAAACCATCTAGGTTTACCATCCGCCCGAAGAAGGCTTCGGGAGTTTTATTGTTGTAATCGAGCGTGATGAAAAGGTTTTCGCAACGCCAGTCGGAAACCCGATTTTCTGTATCCTCTTTCAAAACAAACGGCAATTCGCCCTGCGCAGCCGCATGTTTCAAGCTGATGTTGCGGACATCGGAGGCAATATAGTGCTTATCTTGAAAAGTCAGCTCGCTAAATCCGGCTCGCGTATCTTCAAATTTCGGCGGATTATCGATTTCGACCGGCATGGTCATCACATACAAATCGCCCGCCTCAGAAAGCCAACCGGCTCTGCCGTCGTCAAACAGCGCATACCATTCATTCCACGCGCCATCGTCGTATTGCACCTGAAGCCGTCCAACCAAGGTAAAGCGTTGTGCGACAAATGTGCCGCTGGTTCCGATTTGCAGCGGACTAAAATCTTCCAGCAATGCGGAGTCGCGGCCGGAGTCGACAACGCCGTTATCTTTCCGCACCAGCATGCTGTTGCAATAGCCGCACACCAGCGTCACGGCAGAAGCAGAATGCGCCTCGACAGGTGCTCCGCAGCTTGGGCAGTCGGTTTTGAAGAAAGGAGTTTGAGACATGGGTTTGCTTTTTCAGAATGGGTTGGAGTGTTTCAGACGGCCTTAACGTTTTTGAAGTCGGACAGGCTTAATCAAATCATTTGAAAGGCCGTCTGAAACCTTTTCATAGAAGCAGCTCAACGCTTCTTTTGAATGATATTTTTCAGACGGCCTTCAATTGATCAACCAATCAGCTGTTTCAACACTTCAGCCTTGGCTTTGTCAAAATCTTCTTGCGAAATCAAACCGCCATCCAGCAAAGACTTGAGTTTCACCAATTTAGCCTGCGGATCTTCGGCAACCGGCTGAGCATTTTGCTGAGCCTGTTGCGCATTCGGCTGCATCATGCCAGCCATGGCACCCGCCATCGCCTGACCAATACCGGCACCTACGCCCAAACCTGCACCGATTCCGGCAAGTCCGCCTTCATTTTGTGCCGCAAGCGGAATAGATTCGGCGGTTTGATATTGGGTGTAGCGTCCCAAATCGCCGATAACACCCATCGAAATTTTCTTATCCAACGCAGCCTGAATAGACGCGGGCAAAGTAATGCTTTCAACAGTGAAGTTTTCCAGTGCCAAACCCAGCTTGGCAAATTCCGCGCCAAGCAATTCGCCGATTTTTTGCGACAGCAAAACTTGGTTCGCCGCCATATCCAAGAATGGGATACCGGAGCTGCCGAACGCGGCCGCCAACTGGGTGACTGCGATATTGCGCAGTTGGTTTTCCAAGTCTACGCCGCTGTATTGCGCCGCCACACCACTGACTTCTTTAAAGAATTTTGCCGGATCGCTGATGCGGTAAGAATACATACCGAACGAACGCAGTTGCACCGCGCCAAACTCAGCATCGCGCACGGTAACTGGTTGAGACGTACCCCATTTTCGTGCGAGCTGTTGTTTGGTATTGAAAAAGTAAACATCCGATTTAAACGGAGACTCAAAAAGCTTGTCCCAGTTTTTCAAGTTGGTCAGCACTGGCAGAGTTTGCGTATTGAGCGTGTAACGCCCCGGACCGAACACGTCCGCGGTTACGCCTTCATCGACAAACATCGCCATCTGCGCCTCACGCACAGTCAGGCTTGCACCGTTTTGGATCTCCTCATCGGCAATCGGAAAACGCCACATCAGCAGGCTGTCATCGGGATTCGGCCATTGAATGACGTCGATAAACTGTTTCTTGATAAAGTTGAACATCGCAGTTCCTTATTTGAAGAAGAAAGGATAACTTATGGGCAGTCAGGTCAATTTGCCTAGTCGGTTATATCGCTTATTTTATATAAATAGAATGTCATACGATATTAACATTCAAAATGTCTTTATGCATGGGAATAGAGTGGGTGGCTGCATATACTTTTATCGCAAACTAAATAATAACTATATAGATATTAACTTTTGAAAACTTCGAAATTAAACCTCTTACCGACTCAGTTTTACACTATTTCCAGGTTTTTTATCCATACTGTCTCATAAAAAAGACAAATATTTGCGATAAATCATTAAAGAATATAATAAAAGTAAATATATTACCCCATCAGCATTGTTAATGTTCATTAAATATTATAAACTTTGCCATGCAATAACATTAAATTATCACACTGATTTTCCCAAACTAAAAGGAATTTACATGAAAAATTCTGCTCATTTCTGTCTTGCTGTGTTAGCACTGTCTGCTGCAGTAGGCGCACAGGCTGCCCGCCCTGTTGAATTTACCGTTGGCAGCGAATATTACAACGAAACCTATCGCGAATATGAACAAGATGGTAGTCGAATAATGCAACAAAAAGGCAACCTGTGGTCTATTAATGCGGGGGTTAAATACCGTTTCAACGATCGCCATGCGGCAAAATTGGAAGGCCGTTATTCCCGTGGTAAATCAGATTACACAGGAAGCTTCCAAAATGGATTTGGTGAATCCACAGGTTATGGTTCTGCCACACTCAAAAATGCACCTCGCCGCGCATACGATATCCGTGCCTTATATGAATATACACATCCAATTAACGATCGCTTTAGCCTGACTGCCGGTGCAGGCTTGGGACACCGTGTTCTGAGAGATTTGAGCCGACGTGTCGATCCTGATGATTATGACCGCAAAAACCGAACCACATATGCGCAAATCAATGCCGGTGTAAATATCGCACTTCCAGCAAACTTTGAGATTGCTCCTCGTATTGCCTACAATCGTGCCGTTAAGGGCCGCCAGTATTCTTACGAGCCAGATCGAGAAGAAACCAGAATGAAACAAGGCGGTGGACAAGGTATTGAGGTTGAAGTACCTGTATCTAAAAAATTCTCTAACGGTTCTAAAATCAGTCTGACCCCGTTCTATCGCGGCTGGAAAGTCAAAGATTCAAACTTCACCGTTACAGAAGACTATGGCTTCATTCAATTGGGCGCGATCGAACCTAAAAACCGCACCCGTGAAACAGGCATAAGATTGCAATACTCGTTCTAATTTAGCAAACTTAAGTAGTTAAAACATTTCAGACGGCCTTGTATATAACAGGCCGTCTGAATTTTTTGATGCTTTCAGAATTTCACTATAACGCCAATACCATCAGACATAAGACCTTATCAGTCAAAAAAATCTACCGATAATTTTTCTAGGTAGGAGTCAGGAACAGCACATCTTTTGCTATCCAACCGACCATCAAAATCAAGTCAAGCAAGCCGCATTCAAAATGCCGATCGAGATGGACACTGCACCAAACAACGCGCCGACGGCAACATTGTTACCGATGAGTTCTGCGGTAGCGCCTTTAATCATCATTGTCGCAGCGAAATAGACAAAAATCTGAATTACGGCTGCGGCAAGGGCCCACAGGATAAAATCGATGAAGCTGACGCTGTGTGCAATGCTTGAGGCAAGCGTCAGACAAAAACCGACCAACGCGCCGCCAAATGACAAGGCGCAGGCAAGGTTGCCGTTTTTAATCAGGCGCAATTCTTCAACGGGTGTAATCCGCAGATATACGGCAGCAAAAACAACGGTCATGGCGATACCTGCCAACATGTATTGCAGGTAGAGCAGATATTGGGACAGAGAAATACTCACGATAAGATTCCTTGGTTTGCAATAAAGTGATTATGCCATATTTTTGAAGATAAACCCTTCGAAAAATATGGCATTTTTAGAAGCGCTTCAGGCCGTCTGAAACGGTCTGATTTTTAATTCATGTTTTATTGTGATAATCGTTGACGATTTTTGTATGTTTATGTAACTATTGCGCACCGTTATTTATTAGAGCAAAGAGGAGAATATGAGCATACTCGCCGCTATCCGCCCTAAAGAGCCTTTGCGCCATTTGCGCTGGTTTGACATGCTGATTGTGACCGCTATCCTGTTCGGTCAATTTGCCTACCGTTCTACCCAACTTTATATCGCCAGCCTGATGCCGCAAGTGGAAACAGCCGCGGTTGCCGAAGAGGCGCGCGATACTGCGGTAACCGGCGTGGCTTATTCTGAAAACATGAGCCTGCAGTTGACGCTGCTTGCTATTGCTCTGATTTACCTCGTTATCCGCCGTTTCGACTTCAAACAATTGCCGATTCGTTTTAACTTAGGCGTGTTGTTTTGGACGCCTGTGATTTTTATCCTGATGGGTCTGACCGCCGATGCGGTAACTTCGTTAAGCGGCGGCTACAATTACTTCACCACTGAAATCTTCCAATACATCAAACCATTATCCATTTTTGACAAATTCGCCGCCCTTGCGCCGATGGCCATCCTCTACGGCCTTTTAAACGGCTTTTATGAGGAATTCTGTTTCCTCGGCCTCTTGACCTGCGTGGAAGACAAATACAAATGGCAGGCATTGGCCTATTCGACCTTGGTGCGCATCTCCTTCCATACTTATCAAGGCATGCTTTGGGCGACCGTTATCGGCGTTGTTTTCGGCTTGATGTACTACTTCTTCTATAAATACAAAGTCAAAAACCTGCTGCCGTTTTTCCTGATTCACGCCTTGGCAGATATCTTCGGCTCCGGCTTCATCTATTTGATTTGCGCTTAATGGCAATGGTTGACTGAATAAACAAGGCCGTCTGAAACATCATCTTCAGACGGCCTTTTATCATCTATCGGCTTACTTAATCAACGTAATTGCCACATTCGCATCTTCAGTTGCAACGGCCTCAATCACGACATCTCCGCCAAATCGCAGCACCGAGCCTGCGCCAACCGTATGTTTTTCCTTCTGATTCAAGGTTACGTCAAAGCTTCCTTTTCCAACGGCAAAAATCAACGTTTTAAAACCCGGATGATCGTGCGGCTTAATCTGCTCCCCTTTCTTCATGTCTTTCTTAACGACCATGTAATTTTCGCCGCTGAAAATCTTACCGTTTTCTGAAGAAACCTCTCCCAAAGGCGCGGCAGAAACAGCAACGGAAAACAAAGCAGACAGCAATACGGCAGAAATATTGGCAACTTTCATGACAAGCCTTTCTTGAAAATAGGGCTTTCATTCTACAAAAAACCACTATATTGTTCAATAATAATTCTCATTTCTTAATCTAAAGGCCGTCTGAAACCCAACGATATTTTTCAGACGGCCTGATTGATCTGTATAATATTTTCTTATTAATAAAATCGCTTTATATACCCATCAAATGGAAACCGTCAGAAAAGATCCGCTCGGCTCGGCATGGATGGTTATTGCCGCGCTCGGCTTTACCGTCATGAACCTCTCCATCAAAGCCGCCTCAACGCAATTCGGCTTTTCCAGCGGCGAGCTGGTCTTTTGGCGCATGCTGGTCTCCACCCTGTTCTTAGGCATCATGGCCAAAGCGCAAGGCAACACGTTTTCCACGCCGCATTGGAAAACCCATCTCAACCGCAGCGTCATCGGCACGCTTGCCATGATGTGCACGTTTTATTCCGTCATGCACCTGCCGCTGGCAACAGGCGTCACGCTCAACTACACGTCCTCCATCTGGCTGGCCATCTTTTCATTTTTCATTTTAAAAGAAAGAATTACGCTTTATACCCAAGCCATTTTGGTTATGGGCTTTATCGGCGTTATCCTCTTGCTCAACCCATCTTTTCAAGGCGGACAAGAATTTGCCGCGCTGGTCAGTTTGGCAGGTGGCGCCATGTCGGGCTGGGCGTATTTGCAGGTGCGCGAACTCTCTCTTTTGGGCGAGCCGGGCTGGCGCGTGGTGTTTTACCTCTCGCTTACCGGCCTGATTATGGGCGCAGTCTGGAGCACCATCACAGGCTGGCATCCGCTGACCATCTCTTCCCTGCCCTATCTGGCCGGCAACGGCATCTCCGCCATGATTGCACAATTGGCCATGACCCGCGCCTATAAGGTCGGCAAGAAATTTACCGTTGCCTCGCTTTCCTACCTGACCGTCGTTTTCTCCGCCCTATCCGGCGTATTGCTTTTCGGCGATAAAATCACTTGGCAGGAAGCTGTCGGCATGGTTATCATTGTTGCAGGCGGCGTGTTCAGCAGTTTTACTCCGGCCTCAATCAAAAAATTTCTGATGAAGCAATAATTTAACAAGGAGAACACCATGATTTCCATCCGCGAACAATCTTACGGCTTAAACGTAGCGCTGTACAACGAGTTCACTTTGGACGATTTCCGCCAATTGGAAGAAGCCTTGTTGGCCGCGAAACAAAAAGTCCATCTGCCCGACATCCTGTTGGACTTGTCCATGCTGAAAGACTTCACCATCGATATGGCGGTTGAGCAAATCAAATTCCTCAACCAACACGAAACCGACTTCGGCCGCGTTGCCGTCATTACCGACGACATTTGGATCAAACTCGGCGCGCGCCTTTCCAGCCTCTTGACCAACCAACATCCCAAATATTTCAGCGATGCTGCCGAAGCACAGGCTTGGTTGTTGGCAAGCAATTTGAAATAAAGATAAGGCCGTCTAAACGCATTACCTGAGCAAATTCAAAACCGCTTAGGCTCAAAATCAACGGTATCACAATATTTTTCAAAGCATAAAAAAAGGCCGTCTGAAACCTTGCAACCCGCAAAGTTTCAGACGGCCTTTCATCGTTTTTATTCAAAAACTTACATCACATCCAATACATCAATACCCAGCAATTCCAAGCCTTGTTTCAGCGTGTCGCCGGTCAGCTTCGCCAGTTGCAGGCGGCTGTTGCGGGTTGCGCCTTCTGATTTCAAAATCGGGCAGGCTTCGTAGAAGCGGCTGAACAGAGTGGCAATTTGATAGAGGTAGGCGGCGAGGTAGTGCGGATACGCAGTATCTGCCACACTTTGCAGTACGTCTTCAAATTTCAACAGCTCGGCGGCCAGTTGTTTTTCCAAAGGTTCGGTCAAAACGGTTGGCGCGGTTGCATCCCATTCGCCTGCTTTGCGGAACACGCTTTGCACGCGTGTGTAGGCGTATTGCAGGTAGGGGGCGGTGTTGCCTTCAAACGAAAGCATGGCATCCCAGTCGAACACATAATCGCTGGTGCGGTTTTTACTCAAATCGGCATATTTGACTGCGCCGATGCCGACAACTCGGGCAATTTTCTCTGCATCACTTAATGCTGTATCAGTATATTCCTCTGCTCCTCTGACAATCTTGTCAATCTTATCGATAGGAAGATGATACACAACATCGTTTTCCAAAGTAATTTCCAACTTTTTATTTTCTAAGTTGTACTTTAATTTATTTTTTAAATTATCAGAATTAGTTAAAGAAGAAATCTTTTTTAATCCATCTTCTAATTCTGTTGTTAATTGCCATTTTGGATTTTTCTCTTTTACGACTTGTTCGGCTCGATTGATCGCTTCATCAAGTAAATCAACCAGTTTCACGGTGTCGCCACTGCGCGTTTTGAACGGTTTGCCGTCTTTGCCCATCATGGTGCCGAAGCCGATAAACTCGGCTTTTACATCTTCCGGCAGATAGCCTGCTTTGCGGGAAGTTGTAAAGAGTTGCTCAAAGTGCAGGGCTTGGCGGTGGTCGACGACATACAACAGGCGGTCGGCATGAAGCGTACCGACGCGGTAGCGCAAACACGCCAAGTCGGTGGAAGCATAAAGGAAGCCGCCGCCTTGTTTTTGCACGATAAATGCGGCAGGTTCGCCTTCTTTGTTTTTGAACTCGTCCAAAAACACGACTTTCGCGCCGTCGTCTTCGACTGCCAAACCTTTCTGAGCCAAATCATCGACCACGGGCTGCAAATCGTTGTTGTATGTCGATTCGCCCGCCACGTCTTCTGGACGCAGTTTCAGGCCCAACGTGTCATAAACGGCTTGGGCGTGCGAGAGCGAAATATCGACAAACTGTTTCCACAACGCCAAAACGGTTTCATCGCCGCCTTGTAGCTTCACAACGTATTCGCGTGCAGTGTCAGCGAAGGCAGGATCTTCGTCAAAGCGTACTTTGGCGGCACGGTAAAACTGTTCCAAATCAGCCAGCTCAAACGCGGCATTGTCTTTTTGCTGCTCAACCAAATAAGCGACCAACATGCCAAACTGCGTACCCCAGTCGCCGACGTGGTTTTGACGGATAACGGTGTTGCCCATAAATTCCAACACGCGCGAAATGCTGTCGCCGATGATGCTGGAACGCAGGTGGCCGACGTGCATTTCTTTGGCAAGATTAGGCGAAGAATAGTCGATAACGACGGTTTGAGGTTTGTCGGTTTTTGCTACGCCGAAACGCGCGTCGTTTAAGGCCGTCTGAATGTTTTGGGCGAGGAACTCAGGACGCAGGCGCAGGTTGATAAAGCCCGGGCCGGCTACTTCCGCACTTTCAATCACAGCGTTGTCCGCCAATACTTCGGCCACTTTTTGCGCCAACTCGCGCGGATTTTGTTTGGCTTTTTTCGCCGCACCCATCACGCCGTTGATTTGGAAATCGCCGTGTTCGGCATTCTTGGTCGGCTGCAAAACAACGGGGCTGTCGGCAATGCCTGCGGCGGCAAAGGCTGCTTGGGCTTCACGTTCGACGGTTTGGTATAAATTCATGTTGTCGGTCTCTATCAATTCAAATCAGGCGGTATTTTAAAAGAATTTCGGGCTTTAAAACAGGGCAAGCTGCAATACTTTTCCAGCGGCTTGTTATATGATTGCATTCTGATTCAACGATTTTGCTGTAAAGGCCGTCTGAAAGGAAAAGCCATGAACCCGAAAAATACGCTTTGTCTGATTGTCGATATTCAAGAACGCCTGCTGCCCGCCCTTTCCGGCGCGGATGAAATGTTGGAACGCTGCCGCCTGCTGATTCAAGGTTTGACGGCTTTGGACATCCCCTTTGCCGTAACCGAACAATATCCGAAAGGTTTGGGCAGCACCGTATCCGCCGTATCGCTGCTGTTGCCCGAAGGCACGCCGATTGTCGAGAAAACCCAATTTTCGGCGTTTTTGCCCGAAATTCAGGAAATCTTACGCAAAAACGACATTAAAAACGTTATTTTGATGGGTGCTGAAGCGCATATCTGTATGCTTCAGACGGCCTTGGATTTGAAGGCGCAAGGTTACGCCGTATTCCTGCCTTTCGAATGCACCGCCTCGCGCACAACGGCCAACCGCGACAATGGTTTGGCGCAAATGAGCCGTCAAGGCATTATCGTTTCCAATGTCGAAAGTATTTTGTTCCAACTGCTCGGCGATGCCAAACATCCGGCCTTTAAGACTATCTCCAAACTAATTCAATAACAGGCCGTCTGAAATGCAATACACCATCCGTCCTGCCCTGCGCCAAGACTTGCCCGCCATCGTCGATATTTACAACAGCACCGTGGCCACGCGCCAATCCACGGCCGATTTGTCGCCGACCACGGTTGCCGAGCGTGAAATGTGGTTTGCCGCGCACACGGACAAACGCCCGATCTACGCCCTTTACGATGCCGACGGCACCGTATTGGCATGGGGCAGTTTCAGTGACTACCATCCGCGCTACGCCTACCACATCAGCGCGGAAGTCAGCATTTATGTCCGCCACGATATGCGCGGCGCAGGCGTGGGCAAAATCCTGTTGCGGCACATGCTCGAACGCGCACCGTCCTTAGACATCCACAACGTCATCGCGCTTGTGTTCGGCCACAACTATCCGAGCCTGAACCTGTTTCACCGTTTCGGTTTTGAAGAATGGGGGCGGCTGCCACAAGTCTGCGACTTGGAAACCATGTTGGCAGACGTGGTGATTTTGGGCAAAAGGATTGTGGATTGATTACGGCAAAGGCCGTCTGAAAACTGAATTCAGACGGCCTTTTGACGGCAAAACCTTTATTCCGGTTTCTTCGCCAGCATGGTAACGAATTTAAACTGAATCGGATTGCCGAATTCGTCTTTCGCGTGCATCGAACCCAGCTCTTCCTTGTATTCCACCAATTCCCAATCCTTATAGTATTCGCGCAGCTCGCCCTCACTAAACTTGAACGGGAACGGCATCGGGCAAGGGAAATCTTCCGTATCCATCGCAGACACGATCAGGTTGTAGCCGCCGGGGTTGGTGTGTTCCTTTATATTGGCAATCACGTCAGGAACGTAACGCGGCATCAGGAACATAAACACCACGGTCGCCACCATATAATCGAAGTTTTCCTGAATATTGGCGGCGTTGAGGTCGTATTCAAACGCGCGGACATTCAACTCTTCGATACGCGCCAGCTCTTCCACGTTTTGAACCGCATGGGGATTATTATCGACAGCGGTAACGTCAAAACCTTTCAAACCCAGATACAGCGCATTGCGGCCCTGACCGCAGCCCATATCCAAAACCTTGCCGACAGGTACGATGCCTTCGGCAGCACGGACGGCCGAATGTGTCGCGCTCATGCCGTATTTCTTATTGAAATAGTCTGCCGCCTCGCAGTAAAACGACAGTTGGATTTCCGTGTCTTGCGTTTGCGGCGCGATAAAGTGCCATGCTTGCGGATGGATAATCCAATCATCGCTTTCAGGCGTCAGCTCGTGCGTGGACGTAACATTGCCCGCCTCGTCCACTTCATTGAAGTTCAGACGGCCTTGGAGGACATTGAGGCAGCCCCAAGTACCGGCGGCAGTATTGTGTTTGGACAACAAGGCTTCGGGAATCTCGTCCGCCGTCCACACCGGCATCTGCTTGTAACAAAACAATTCTTGCTGTTCGCTCATCATGTTTCCTTTCTATTTTGACGGTTTCAACACAGCTTCTGCCAAGGCTTTTTGAATGGCAATCACGCTCTTGTCGCTTTTAAATTGCAAGGTTTCGGTTGGCACCTCGCCGGAAGAAACCCAAATCTTCAGCTCGGCATCCAAATCAAAATGACCCGAGGTTTCCACCGAAAAGCGCGATACTGAACGGTATGGAATCGAACGGTAAGACACTTTCTTGCCGGTCAACCCCTGCTTGTCCACCAACACCAGCCGATATTCGGTAAACACAATCAAATCGCGCACCAGGCTGAATGCCATTTTTACCTGTTCGCCATCAATCAGGATATTCGCCAAATCGCGTTCCACCGCATCGGCGTCTTTTTGCGAAGCATTGCCCAAAAGGCCGCTGAACAATCCCATATCTGCCTTCTTTCTATACGAGTGATAAAGCGCAGGGTATTTTACACGCGTAAACCGTATTTGCCGATATTTCAGACGGCCTTATGTTATGATAATGATACCGCCTTATTCGACAAAGACATGCCCATGGATAAACCCGTTTACCTCTACACAGACGGCGCATGCAAAGGCAACCCCGGCGCAGGCGGCTGGGGTGTATTTATGCGCTACGGCACACACGAAAAAGAACTGTTCGGCGGCGAAGCCGAAACCACCAACAACCGTATGGAACTGACTGCCGTCATCGAAGGCCTGAAATCCCTAAAACGCCGCTGCCAAGTCGTCATCTGCACCGACTCGCAATACGTCAAAAACGGCATGGAAAGCTGGATACGCGGTTGGAAAAAAAACGGCTGGAAAACCGCCGCCAAAAAACCGGTTAAAAACGACGACTTATGGAAAGAGCTGGATAGTTTGGTTCAACAACACGATGTCCGCTGGACATGGGTAAAAGGCCATGCCGGACACCCAGAAAACGAAAAAGCCGACGAACTTGCCAATAAGGGCGCGGCAAAATTTTTATAACATTTCATCCATGACTGCACTCAAACATCTCAAACCATTCTTTTGGATTGCCATCATTGCATTGATTTGTGTGACGCCCATAGCACTTATGTTCGCCTATTCGCCCTTTCATGATGTCAATGATTTTTTTCGCTTTGGCTTGTGCGATCACGTTAAGAGTGCCGAAGAATGTGCCGACTTAATCACGCCCTCCTATTTATTTTGGTGGTTTATACCTGAACCGTGGCTTTTCGCATTCATATCTCTGACTGCCATTTACCTTGTTCTAAAAATCCTGATTGAAATCATCCGATTCCTATTCAGACTGAGAAAGAAAAACCCATGACCTGCCCCATCTGCACTGCCGACAACGAAGATATTTTGCTGCAAACGCCAAACCTGCGCGTTATCGCCGTCCACAATGAAGCCGGCGCACCGGCATTCTGCCGCGTGATTTGGAATAACCATGTTTCCGAGATGACCGACCTTTCCCCTGCCGAACGCAATGAAATCATGGAAATGGTGTATCAGGTTGAAGCCGCAATGCGCCAAGTCTTCCGCCCGGCCAAAATCAATCTGGCCAGCCTCGGCAATGTTGTGCCTCACTTGCATTGGCACGTCATCGCCCGCTTTGAAAACGACGCCAACTTTCCTGCGCCGATTTGGGCCGCGCCCGTACGCGAACACGGTATGACCCTGCCCGAAAATTGGCCGGAACAAATCAAAAACTTAATCGCTTAAACTTTCAGACGGTCTGCAAGGCCCGACACGCCTAGTTCAGGCCGTCTGAACATATAACGAAAGGAAAACCTCAATGAACTCCACCACGCGCCGCCATTTCCTGCGTACCTGCTCTGCCGCGGCAGGCGCAGGGTTGCTACAAGCCTGCGGCACAGGCACGACCACCACACCGCAAACCAAAACCACTTCCACCACCGCGAAAGCCCAAACCGTGCAACCTAAGCAACCCCATCCGCCACGTTCCGGCGACAACCTCCTGCGCGTTGTTGCGCCGTCAGGCTTCGCCGAAGACCCCAACCGCGTGACCACCGGCCTGACCCGCCTCTACAACGCAGGCTTTACCGTGACCAACCAACAAGCAGGCAGCCGCCGTTACCAACGCTTTGCCGGCAGCGATGCCCAACGCGCCGCCGACTTCCAAGACGTTGCCAGCGGTCGTGTCGAAACGCCTAAAATCTTGATGGGCCTGCGCGGTGGCTACGGCGCGGCACGCATCCTGCCGCAAATTGACTTTGCCTCACTCGGCGCCAGAATGCGCGAACGCGGCACATTATTCTTCGGTTTCAGCGACGTGTGCGCCGTCCAACTCGCCCTGTTGGCCAAAGGCAATATGATGAGCTTTGCAGGCCCGATGGTGTACAGCGAATTCGGCAAAGCAGACCCCAGCGTCTTTACCATGGATTCGTTCATCCGCGGCACGACCAACAACGTCAACATCGTTGATGTTCCGACCATCCAACGCGCCGATGTCAACGTCGAAGGCACATTGTGGGGAGGCAACCTCAGCGTTCTCGCCTCCCTCGCCGGTACGCCTTATATGCCTGATATTCAAGGCGGCATCCTCTTTATCGAAGACGTCAGCGAGCAACCCTACCGCATCGAGCGCATGCTCAACACGCTTTATCTGTCAGGTGTTTTGCAAAAACAACGCGCCATCATCTTCGGCGATTTCCGCATGGGCACCATCCGCGACGTGTACGACTCCAACTACGATTTCTCCGCCGTAGTCAACCACATTTCGCGCACCGCCAAGATTCCTGTGTTGACCGGCTTCCCATTCGGCCACATCACCAACAAAACCACTTTCCCTTTGGGCACGCATGCCAAAGTCCGCAGTAACGGCAACGGCGGTTATTCCGTAACCTTCAGTGGCTATCCTACGCTGAACCCGTCCGCGCTGACACTCGACAGCCTGCTGCCTCCTCCTGTTCCGACTTACGACAGCACTATCTACCGCGACAGCATCACTGAAGAAGTCACCGAATAAGACTTATTCAAATCAAAAGGCCGTCTGAAACCCAGTTTCAGACGGCCTTTTTATATCTTCATCTTAACCGTAACGTCGTTGGAAATCTTTCATAAAGTCGGCCAACGCGTTCACACCTTCAAGCGGCATCGCATTGTAAATACTGGCACGCATACCGCCGACGGTTTTATAGCCCTTAAGCAGGCACAAGCCCTGCAACTCGGCTTCCAACACAAAGCGGCGGTCCAAGTCTTCACTTGCGGTTTTGAAGACCACGTTCATTTTGGAGCGCGCATCAGGATGAATATCATTTATGTAAAAACCGCCGCTGCCGTCTATCGTCTCATACAAGGTTTGAGCCTTTATTCGATTGACCGCTTCAATTTTTTTCACACCGCCCTGCGTTTGCAGCCAGCGGAACACCAAACCCGACATATAAATCGCATAGGTGGACGGCGTGTTGTACATACCGTCGCGGTTGATGTGAGAGCGGTAGTTGAACACATCGGGAATATCGTTCGGACAACGCTCCAGCAAATCCTCGCGGATAATGACCACGGTCGCACCGGCAGGACCGATATTTTTTTGTGCACCGGCATAAATCAAGCCGTAATCGGATACATTAAACTCACGCGACAAAATCTCGCTCGACATATCGCACACCAGCGGCGGCAGGCCGTCTGAAAGTTTGGGGACGTTTTGATACTGCAAACCGTTTACGGTTTCATTAATCGCAAAATGAACAAACGCAGAATTCGGGTTGACATCCCAATCCTCCACCGCAGGCAGGTTTTTATAGGCATATTGCTCGCCGCCATGCGCGGCCAAACGGATTTCGGCATTGCTCAAACGGCTCATCTGTTCATAGGCAATACGGCTCCAGTTGCCCGTTACCACCGCATCGGCAGTCGTAAAACCGTGCGCTAAATTCATGGCCACCATATTAAATTGCGCGGTCGCACCGCCCTGTAAAAACAGGATTTTATAGTTGGACGGAATATTCAAAAGCTGGCGCAAGTCTTGTTCGGCATGATGCAGAATGCTCAAAAACATATCCGAACGGTGGCTCATCGCCATCACGGGGAAACCCGTACCGTTGTAGTCGAGCATTTCCTGTTGCGCGGTACGCAATACCGCTTCCGGCAATACGGCAGGACCTGCGGAAAAATTGTAAATCGGATGTGCGAACATGGCGGCCTTCTTTCTTATTCGGAGAGTATAAGGAAATTGTAGAACCGCCTTGCACATTGTGCAAGCACGAAAAACCAGGAAATACAAGGCCGCCTGAAAACAAAGCAACACCAATTCTTTGTTTTCCAAAATAATTTCAGAGACACCACATCAAAACTTGTCAACAATTTCCTTTTCAGACGGCCTCGCCCCTATCCTTCCATTTACGCAATCACTTCAAAAAATCCACGCCAAATCAACGCTTTTCTTTTATCTTGAAAACAGTTATAATAGGCCAATTTTTCAAATCACACGAAAAATGGCCGCGCGGCCATTTTTTTGTTTATGTACTTCTGGAGAAGCATGGATATTCAAAGCATTCTTGATAAAACCCTGCCCGGCTTGGGCTACGAGCTGGTCGATTTCGAACTGACCGCACAAGGCGATTTACGCGTTTTCATCGATAAAGAAGGCGGCATCACCGTCGAAGACTGCGCCACTGTCAGCAACCATCTGAGCCGCGTGTTTATGGTTGAAGACATCGACTACAAACGTTTGGAAATCTCCAGCCCGGGCCTTGACCGTCCGTTGAAAAAAGCCGCCGACTTCGTGCGCTTTGCCGGCCAGAACGCCAAAATCAAAACACGCCTGCCGATTGATGGTCAGAAAAACTTCATCGGCCGCATCGAATCTTGCGAAAACGACATCGTTACCGTCTCTTTCGACGGCAAAACTGCCCAAATCGAATTGAGCAACATCGACAAAGCCCGTTTGCGCCCCGAATTTAAATTTTAAAAACCGATTACTTGGAGATTCTAGAAAATGAGTCGCGAAATGTTACAGCTAGCCGAAGCGCTGGCAAGTGAAAAAAACGTTGAAACGGAAGTCGTATTCAAAGCCCTTGAATTCGCCCTCTCTACTGCCGCCAAGAAAAAAGCCGACCGCGAGCACATGGACGTGCGTGTCGAAATCGACCGCGATACCGGCGAATACCAAACCTTCCGCCGCTGGCTGATTGTTGCCGATGAAGACTACACCTACCCCGACGTAGAAAAAACCATCGAGGAAATCCAAGAAGAAATTCCCGGCACCACCATCCAAATCGGCGAATACTACGAAGAGCAGCTGCCAAACGAAGGCTTCGGCCGCCAAGCCGCGCAAACTGCCAAACAAATCATCCTGCAACGCATCCGCGATGCGGAGCGCGAGCAAAACCTGAACGAGTTCCTCGCTTCTAAAGAAGACATCGTTTCCGGTACGGTAAAACGCGTCGAGCGCCACGGCATTATCGTTGAAGTTGTCGCAGGCAAACTCGATGCCCTGATTCCGCGCGAAGAAATGATTCCGCGCGAAAACTTCCGCAGCGGCGACCGCATCCGCGCCCTCTTCCTGCGTGTGGACGAAATCGGCAATACCGGCCGCAAACAAGTCATTTTGAGCCGTACCAGCGGCGACTTCTTGGCCAAACTCTACGCCAACGAAGTGCCTGAAATTGCAGACGGCCTGTTGGAAATCCGCGAAGTAGCACGCGATCCCGGCCAACGCGCCAAAGTTGCCGTTAAAGCCAACGACCAACGCATCGACCCGCAAGGTACTTGTATCGGCGTGCGCGGTTCCCGTGTTAACGCCGTGAGCAACGAATTGTCCGGCGAACGCATTGACATCGTATTGTGGTCTCCAGAGCCTGCCCAATTCGTAATGAATGCGCTGTCTCCTGCCGAAGTGAGCCGCATTGTAATTGATGAAGACAAACACGCCGTTGACGTGATCGTTGATGAAAACCAACTGGCGCTGGCCATCGGCCGCGGCGGTCAAAACGTCCGTCTGGCTTCCATCCTGACCGGCTGGCAGCTGAACATCATGACCGTTGAAGAAGCCGACGAACGCAATGCCGCCGAAGACGCGGTTATCCGCAACCTCTTCACCACCCACTTGAACATCGACGACGAAACCGCCGATATTTTGGTGGAAGAAGGCTTTGCCACTTTGGAAGAAGTTGCTTACGTTCCAGCGGCAGAATTGCTCGCCATTGACGGCTTTGACGAAGAAATCGTTGAAACCCTGCGCAACCGCGCACGCGACGCTATCCTGACCATTACCATCGCCGCAGAAGAAAAACTGGGTGAAGTGTCTGAAGACATGCGCAATTTGGACGGCGTAGATTCCGACATGTTGCGCAAACTGGCCGAAGCCGGCGTTACCCAACGCGATGATCTGGCCGAATTGTCTGTTGACGAATTGGTCGAAATTACCGGTGTTGACGAAGAAGAAGCCAAAAAAGTGATTTTGGCTGCACGCGAACACTGGTTTACTGAAGAAAACAACTAAGGGGGTACTGAATGAGTAATACAACCGTAGCGCAATTTGCCGCCGAACTAAACCGCCCCGTCGATGATTTGCTTAAACAATTGAAAGAAGCCGGGGTCAATAAAAACAGCGGTAATGACAGCATAACCACTGACGACAAACAATTGCTGACCGCTTACCTGCAAAAGAAAAACGGCAGCAACAGCGGCACCATCAGCATCCGCCGCAAAAAAACCGAAGTCAGCACCGTTGACGGCGTAAAAGTAGAAACACGCCGCCGCAGCCGTGCCGTTACTATTCCTTCTTCCGAAGAATTGGCAGCGGAAGCCAAAGCCAAAGTAGCAGCGGAAAACCAAAAAGCCGAAGCAGAAAAAGCAGCCTCCCAAGCTGCCGAAGAAAAAGCCAAAGCTGAAGCAGAAGCTGCCGCCAAAGCCGAAGCCCGTGCTAAAGCAGAGGCCGAAGCAGCCAGACTGAAAGCAGCCAAAACCGCACCAAAAGCGGAAGGCAAACCTGCCGAAGCCAAAAAAGAAGAAGCCAAACCGGTTGAAGCCGTAGAAGCCAAGGCCGAAGCAAAAGTTGAGGCTAAAGCAGACAACAAGCCGTCTGAAAAATCCGTTGAAGCTGAAAAACCAGCCGAAGCCAAAAAAACTGCCAAAGCCAAACAAGACAAAGGCGGCAAAGGCAAAGAAGCGAAAAAGGCAGCCAAACCTGTCGCTCCTGCCGTACCGCAACCTGTCGTCAGCGTGGAAGAACAGGCTCAACGCGATGAAGAGGCCCGTCGTGCCGCCGCCCTGCGTGCGCATCAAGAAGCTTTGTTGAAAGAAAAACAAGAGCGTCAAGCACGCCGCGAAGCCATGAAACAACAGGCCGCTCAAGACTCAAAACCTACGAAAGAAGCCAAATCAGGCGAACGCAACAAACCTGCCGAGAAAGCCAAAGCAGCATCCGGCGAAGGCAAATCCGAACACAACGTGCGCGGTAAAAAAGAAGACCGTCGTGAGCGTGATGAAGACATTCAAGGCCGCAATGCTAAAGGCAAAGGCGGCAAAGGCGGACGTGACCGCAATGCACGCACTGGCGACGACGAGCGCGTACGCGGCGGCAAAAAAGGCAAAAAACTCAAACTTGAGCCAAACCAACACGCCTTCCAAGCACCAACCGAACCTGTCGTACACGAAGTTTTGGTACCTGAAACCATTACCGTTGCCGATTTGGCACACAAAATGGCCGTTAAAGGCGTCGAAGTGGTTAAAGCCCTGATGAAAATGGGCATGATGGTAACCATCAACCAATCCATCGACCAAGACACTGCCCTGATTGTGGTGGAAGAACTCGGCCACATCGGCAAACCTGCTGCAGCCGACGACCCTGAAGCATTCCTGGATGAAGGCGTTGAAGCAGTAGAAGCCGAAGCATTGCCGCGTCCACCGGTTGTTACCGTGATGGGTCACGTTGACCACGGTAAAACTTCCCTGCTGGACTACATCCGCCGCGCCAAAGTGGTACAAGGCGAAGCGGGTGGCATTACCCAACACATCGGTGCATACCACGTTGAAACCCCTCGCGGCGTGATTACTTTCTTGGATACTCCGGGTCACGAAGCGTTTACCGCAATGCGTGCGCGCGGTGCGAAAGCAACCGATATCGTGATTCTTGTGGTTGCAGCCGACGACGGCGTGATGCCGCAAACCATCGAAGCCATTGCCCACGCTAAAGCTGCGGGCGTACCGATGGTGGTTGCCGTCAACAAAATCGATAAAGAAGCCGCCAACCCAGAGCGTATCCGCCAAGAGCTGACTGCGCACGAAGTCGTGCCTGACGAATGGGGCGGCGATGTACAGTTTATCGACGTTTCCGCTAAAAAAGGCCTGAACATCGATGCATTGCTCGAAGCCGTCTTGCTCGAAGCTGAAGTTTTGGAACTGACTGCCCCAGTCGATGCACCTGCCAAAGGTATCATTGTTGAGGCACGTTTGGACAAAGGCCGCGGCGCGGTTGCCACATTGCTGGTTCAAAGCGGTACGCTGAAAAAAGGCGATATGCTGCTGGCCGGTACTGCATTCGGTAAAATCCGTGCAATGGTTGACGAAAACGGCAAAGCCATCAATGAAGCCGGCCCTTCTATCCCTGTCGAAATCCTCGGCTTGTCCGACGTACCGAACGCAGGCGAAGATGCAATGGTGTTGGCCGACGAGAAAAAAGCGCGCGAAATCGCCCTCTTCCGTCAAGGCAAATACCGCGACGTGCGCTTGGCCAAACAACAGGCTGCGAAACTGGAAAACATGTTCAACAACATGGGCGAAAACCAAGCCCAATCCTTGTCTGTCATCATTAAGGCAGACGTACAAGGTTCTTACGAAGCTTTGGCGGGCAGCCTGAAAAAACTGTCCACCGACGAAGTGAAAGTGAACGTGTTGCACAGCGGCGTGGGCGGCATTACCGAATCTGATGTCAACTTGGCCATTGCTTCCGGCGCATTCATCATCGGCTTTAACGTCCGTGCAGATGCTTCCGCACGCAAACTAGCTGAGAATGAAAACGTGGAAATCCGTTACTACAACATCATTTATGATGCCATTGACGACGTGAAAGCCGCCATGAGTGGTATGCTCTCTCCGGAAGAGAAAGAGCAAGTAACCGGCACGGTCGAAATCCGTCAGGTTATCAGCGTATCCAAAGTCGGCAATATTGCAGGCTGTATGGTTACCGACGGCGTGGTCAAACGCGATTCCCATGTCCGCCTCATCCGCAACAACGTGGTTATCCATACCGGCGAACTGTCTTCTTTGAAACGCTACAAAGACGACGTCAAAGAAGTCCGCATGGGCTTCGAGTGTGGTCTGATGCTCAAAGGCTACAACGAGATTATGGAAGGCGACCAACTCGAATGTTTCGACATCGTCGAAGTTGCCCGTACTCTGTAATCAGACAGGCCGTCTGAAAAATCAGAAGCAGGTTTTGCAATGCGAAACCTGCTTCTTTTTTTCAGACGGCCTTTTTACAACCATTCATAGTTTGAAACTATGGAAATTGATGTGTGGTATATAAGAAACAAAACAGCCGCACAAGGCAAAGCCATTTGGCAAAAGAATAGACGGCAAACTAAGCCTGATAAGGCTCTCTATATATTGTCATATCTTAACGTTTCAGTTGTTTTTCTCAAATTTCGGCACTAGTATATACAGCCTAAACACAATACAAATTAAGCAATACCGGCCATATGCCGGATACGTTTACTTCCTTGTTACTCTCATCAATATCTAAAGAAAATATCATGACAATCGAAAAAGCAATGCGCATTCGCAATGCGCAATTTGAATTACGACATTTAGAGCAATTACAACCTTCCGCCCTTGCACAAGCAACAACAGGTACTTCGAGAGATGACGTTTATTATGTAACCCGCAGCGACGATAAAATCATTGAAAACCCAAATGGAGGCGATGATACGGTTTACAGCAACGTCAGCTATACCCTTCCAAACCACGTTGAAAACCTTGTTTTGACCGGTACAGCCAACATCTTCGGCGCAGGCAACAACAGTAACAACATCCTCATCGGCAATGAAGGCCGCAACCGCCTCAACAGCGGTCGCGGTGACGACATCGTTTACGGCGGCGGCGGCAACGATTTCATCAATGGCGGCGAAGGCAACGACTGTCTTTTCGGCGAAACAGGCAATGACACCCTAAATGGCGAAGCAGGCAACGATGTGCTTGAAGGTGGCGAAGGTGACGACACCTACCTTTTCTCTGCCAAAAGCGAGCAAGACACCATCATCGACAATCAAGGCCACAACAGCATCCGCTTTCATACCGACCTAAGCCTTAACGATTTAACCGTTGAAGCCCGAAACAACGAAACCGGCGGTCAAGACTGGCTGATTGCCGTGAAAAACAGCAACGCCGTTTTAACCATCAAAAACCAATACACTCAAAACGGTACAACACCGGCAGTCTCCCAATTCATCATCGGCACACAAAAACTGGATGTAAACAGCTTTGCCAAATATTTCGATATTTCCCTGACTGAATATACCGAAAGCGGTAAGACCATCGATGGTAGCGACGGCAATGACCACCTGATTGGCACATCCGGCGATGATATTATCGACGGCAAGGCCGGTGCCGACATTATGGAAGGCAGGGACGGCAATGACACTTACTATGTTGATAACACAAAAGACGTGGTTATCGAACAGGCTGGCGGCGGCGAAGACACCGTATTCAGCAGCATTTCCCATACTGCCGCCACCCACGTCGAAAATGTTACCTTGACCGGCTCGGCCAATATTTTTGCCGCCGGCAACAACAGCAATAACATCCTGACCGGTAACGAAGGCCGCAACCGCCTCAACAGCGGACGCGGTGATGATACCGTTTACGGCATGGGCGGCAACGACAACCTCAACGGCGGCGACGGCAACGATTATCTGGATGGCGGCGACGGTAACGATCTCATCAACGGTGATGCTGGCAACGATATTTTGATGGGCGGCAACGGCAAAGACATTCTGAAAGGCGGCGCCGGAAACGATACCTATATCTACGGCGACAACGATACCATTATCGACAACCAAGGCATCAATACCCTCAAGTTTTCAGACGGCCTGAACAATGCCAAGCTCAACCTGAAGACCATTCATAACGATGATGGCAGCCAAAGCTGGGAAATTACTTCGGATCAAGGTTCAGCCTTGATTCAAAACCAAATCGGTGCTGATGGCAGCATTTCCATCGACCGTTTCCAGTTCAGCGACCAAACTTACACTGCCGCACAGTTCCAACAAGCCTTCCAAGCGCTGAAAGCCAAAAACATTAACTTTGTCGGCACAAACGGCGACGACACTTTGCATGGCAATGCAGGCAACAATGAAATCGACGGCGGCAACGACGGCCGCGACATCCTCTATGGCCACGACGGCGATGACATCTTGCGCGAACACAGCGAAACCTATTACGGCAACGAACCCGCTTCCGACGATAAACTCTACGGCGGCAACGGTAACGACAAACTCTATGCCCATGTAGGCACCGACTTACTCGACGGCGGCGCAGGCAATGATTATCTGGAAGGCGGAGAACACAACGACACCTATGTTTTCGGAAAAGGTTACGGCCACGACACCATTTTCGACTACAACTTCGGTTTTGATAGCGAGGCAAGCCTACACAGACTCAACGCTAATGTCGTTAAATTTACCGGCGGCATTACCCTTGACGACCTCGAAATTACCGTTGAAAAAGGTTACGACAAAACCGGGATTGCCGACATACCCGACAGCAACCAATTTGTATCCCCCCCCCTGTTGGATGGCGATACTTGGCATATCCGCATTAAAGGCACGGACGATGTTTTAACCATCAAAAACCAAAGCGGTATTTATGGTGCGATTTCCGAGTTTCAGTTTGACGGCAATACCTCATACAGCACAGGCGAGCTGATCAACCACTTCAAACTGTCTATCCCGCACATGATCGGCAACAAAAACATCGTCCAATACACAGGCCAACCCGTTGAAGAACTCAACCGTGATGTGTACAACAACTTCAATCACACCATCCACGCCGATAGCGACAACAGCGATTTAGATTTGTCGCATTACACTTCTGTTGTCGAATACAGGGGCAACCGAAGCGATGAAACCATTACTTTGGGCCGAGGCATCAACATCGTTGATACGGCCGGCGGCAACGATACCATTACCGACCCGGGTGCCGACAACACCGTTATCATGTTTGGCAGAAACAGCGGCAACGACACCTTTAATCCGTATGGTGGCAGCGATACCCAAGTCCTTTTCAAAGAAGGGCTGACGCTGAAAGATTTACAGTTGAAAACCGGCGATGATTGGGTCTTAACCATCAAAGATACAGGCGACACCCTGACCATCCATGACATTGCCAACAATAATGTCGACAGCTTTGTATTCGGAAACGGTAAGAGCTACACCGCCGATGAAATCAGCAAAGCACTGATTACTGAAAATACACAAAACAACGGTATCCTGTAAAACTCAAAGGCCGTCTGAAACCTTAATTCAGACGGCCTTAGTCCTTTGCTGATTTATTTATCGTTCTGCTATATAATTATTCTCATTCGAATTCACAAGAAAGAATAAAAATGGATGCCTTAAATCTCCTCACCACTCGTCGCTCTTCCAAAAAACTGACTGCTCCTGCACCCAATGCCGAGCAACTGGAACAAATGCTGCAAGCGGCAACACAAGTACCTGATCACGGCAATATGCGCCCTTACCGCTTTACTGTAATTCAAAGCGAGGCCGGCTTACAACGTTTCCGCGAGCTTTTGGGCAAGACCGTTACCGAACTCAACTTCGGTGATGATGCCATGAAAAAGGCCGAACGCGTCGGCAACATGGCGCCTATGATTATTGGCGTTACATTTGCGCCAAACCGTGAAGTGGCGAAACCCAAACCTGAATGGGAGCAAATGCTGACTGCAGGCTGCGCCGCCTATGCTTTACAACTGGCTGCTTCTGCTCAAGGCTTCGACAATGTTTGGATTACGGGCATGTGGGTCAACAGCCCATTGTTGCGCGAAGCATTTGAGTGTGCCGACAAAGACAAAATCATCGGCCTGATGATGATTGGTTCGCCGACCGAAGAAGGAAGCGGCCCGAAAAATACCAACTTAGAATGTTTTACAACTTATTGGTAAAGCCTGAAAATACTAAGGCCGTCTGAAAAACCTGATTTAATGGTTTTCAGACGGCCTTTTTATGTCTCTTGTCAAAATATCAAGCAGGATTCATAAACGCTTCAACTTCTTCCAAAGAAATATCCGCCGTCGCGCCATGACGTGAAGCCACCAATGCACCCAGCGCACAAGCAAAAGCAATGGCTTCTTGAGGAGGCGCATTATTGAGCAGCTTGTAAGTCAAACCACCAAGAAAGCTGTCGCCGGAGCCGACAGTATCCACCACTTTGACGCGGAAACCGCAATGACGGTACAACTCGCCGTCCTTATACAAAACCGCGCCATGACTACCCAAAGTCACACACAAGATTTTGACGCCGGTCAGCTCAACGAGGTAGCCGATATTTTGTTCGATACTGTGATAAGGAGAACCGTAAGCCGCAGCCAACTCATACAGCTCATCATCATTGAGTTTGACCATATCGGACTGTTTCATGGTCTCAAGCAAGCGGTCAATATCGTAATGAGGCTTACGCAGATTAACGTCAAAAATTTTGAATTTGGCTTCTTTCAGCAAAACCGCCAAGCTTTTACGCGAAACTTCATCGCGGGTTGCCAAGCTGCCAAAAACGAAAGCATCTGATTCTGCCACACGTTTGATTGCCGCATCATCAACCGCAATCCTGTCCCACGCGCAAGGATAAACAATCTCATAAGACGCACTGCCAGACTTGTCCAAGTGTACTTTCACCAAGCTGGTCGCACATTCGTGACAAACCTGCAAATAATCAGTATTGACGTTTTTACTTTGAATTTGACGTAGCAATTCCTCGCCATCGGCATCATCGCCGCGACGACTGATGATGACAGCATCGATACCCAAAGACTGCAAACGGACAGCAACATTTAGGGGTGCACCACCCAATACCTTTCCGTTTGGAAAATCGTCCCACAGCACTTCGCCGAAACTGGTTACTTTCATTCTTGGCCTTCCTTTTTTGAGGTTGATTGGCAGGGTCTGCACACCCGACAGATTTTTGCAAATCATGTACTTGTAGTAAAACTCCAGCATCGGGGGCAAAAGTATTATGTTTTAAAATATTGGGACTGACAAGCAATTAAGGGAATATCAGACAATAAACTTGATTCATCACAAAATTATATTGTTCCTATTTTTTCTTTTTCTTTCACATTTATCCCCTCCTGTTTCATTAAAACAAAATATTCTGAAATTTAAATACAAAAGGCCGTCTGAAAACTGATTCAATCAATTTTCAGACGGCCTTTATCGCAGCATTGCAGCGATTAAACTACAACTTCTTCTTTTTTCTTCACTTCTTTGGCAATGTTCTCACGACTCAAGCCAAACATCAGCAAGAGCGGGCTGGCAACCAATACGGAAGAGTAAATACCGAACACGATACCGATAGTCAGCGCCATAGAGAAACCGTGCAAGGCTGCACCGCCAAACACCAGCATAGAAACAACCATTGCCTCGGTCGAACCGTGGGTAATGATGGTACGGCTCATGGTTGCAGTAATCGCGTTGTCGATGACTTCCGGCACAGTGTGGCCGCGCATATGCGGCTTGCGGAAGTTTTCGCGAATACGGTCAAATACCACCACAGATTCGTTTACGGAATAACCCAAAACAGCCAAGATACCTGCCAAGACAGTCAATGAGAATTCCCATTGGAAGAAGGCGAAACAGCCGAGAATAATCACGATATCGTGCATATTCGCAATAATCGCGGATACTGCAAAACGCCACTCAAAACGCATGGACAAGTAAATAATAATACCTGCCACCACGAAGCCCAATGCCATCAAACCATTGGTAACCAATTCTTCACCAACCTGAGGGCCGATGAATTCGACTTGGCGCAAGGTAACGTCAGGGTTGTCTTTTTTCAGCAAATCCATCACTTGGTTGGACAGCTGTGCAGACGTTACGCCTTCTTTGTTCGGCAGGCGAATCATAATGTGTTTATTCGTACCCAAGGCCTGAACCTGTACATCACCCATTTTCAGCGTATCGAGGCGTTCGCGCGTTTTATTCACATCCACGCCCTGCTGATATTGGACTTCCATCACCGTACCGCCTGTAAATTCGACGGAGAAATTCAGGCCTTTGGTTACCAAAAAGAACACGGCGGCGATAAACGTAACCAACGAAATAAAAGTCGTCAGTTTGCCGTAGCTCATAAACGGAATATCACGTTTGATTTTAAATAATTCCATGTTTTACTCCTTGCCTTCTGCCATTTCAGCTTTCGGCTTCCATACCGAACCGATGGAAATATTTTGCAATTTGCGGCGACGGCCGTACCACAGGTTGACCAAAGCACGGAACACGACCACGGATGAATACATCGAAGTCAGAATACCGATACAGTGTACAACCGCAAAACCGCGTACCGGGCCGGAACCGAATACCAACAAAGCGATACCGGCAATCAGGGAGGTCAAGTTGGAATCGACAATGGTTGCCCAAGCGTGTTGGAAACCGAGGTTGATGGCCTGCTGTGGTACGACACCGGCACGCAGTTCCTCACGGATACGTTCATTAATCAACACGTTGGAGTCAATCGCCATACCCAAGGTCAAAGCCAAGGCGGCAATACCCGGCAAGGTCAGCGTTGCCTGCATGGCAGACAAAATACCCACCAAAAACAAGATATTGGTACTCAAGGCAATGGTAGAGAAGAAACCCATCAAGCGATAGTAAATCACCATGAATGCAGCAACAGCGGCAAAGCCCCACAAGGTAGAGTGGAAACCTTTTTCAATGTTTTCTTTACCCAAAGACGGGCCGATGGTACGTTCTTCGACAATCTGCATCGGCGCGGCCAGCGAACCGGCGCGCAGCAACAATGAAGTATCGTTGGCTTCGGCTGTCGTCATGCTGCCGGAAATCTCCACGCGGCCACCGGTAATGGCGGCTCGGATGACAGGCGCGGTCACGACTTCGGATTTACCTTGGTCGATCAACACCATAGCCATACGTTTACCCACATTGGCCGAAGTCAATTCGCCAAAAATGCTGCCGCCCGCACTATCCAGGCTCAGGCTCACGGCAGGCGCGCCCATTTGGTCAAAGCTAGGTTGCGCATCGTTGATGTTGTCGCCGGTTAGTTCAACTTGTTTGTTGACCAAGATAGTTTCCGGATGATCGCCACCGCTTGACAGCAATTCGTAACCGGTCGGCACATTGCCGTTCAAAGCTTCTTGCAGTTTGATCGGATCGTCTTCCACCATACGCACTTCCAAAGTCGCAGTACGACCGATAATATCTTTTGCTTTGGCAGTATCTTGCACGCCCGGCAGCTGTACGACAATGCGGTCAAGGCCGGATTGTTGGATAACCGGTTCGGCTACGCCCAATTCGTTCACACGGTTGTGCAACGTATTGATATTTTGTTTAACTGCATCAGAACGTACTTTATTGATTGCCTCTTCAGACAAAGTCAGCACGATATTGTTACCGTCCGGCAGCAGCGTGGCTTCAGGGAACAATTTTTGCAACTGAGGCAAGGCTTTTTGTACATCGGCAGCATCTTGCAAAGGCACGGTCAGACCGTTTTCAGTCTGATGCACCGTGCCGGTACGGATTTTTTCGCGGCGCAATTCGCGGCGGATATCGCCGGAATAACGTTCAAACGTTTTCTGCATCGCGGCTTTCATGTCCACCTGCATGGTGAAATGCACGCCGCCGCGCAAGTCCAGACCCAGGAACATCGGATTGGCTTTGATTTTCGCCATCCACTCAGGGCTGTCTGCCAACAGGTTGAGCGCGGTAATATAGCCCTCGCCCAAAGTATTTTCGATGACGTCGCGCGCTTTCAGTTGCGTTTCGGTATCTTTGAAACGCACTTTCAGCGAGTTGTCGACGATGAACATACCATCAGTCTGAATACCTGCCTGTTTCAGCGCGGCATCCACTTTAGACTGGGTTTGCTCATTGATAACGATGGCTTGTCGGTTGGTCGATACCTGTACGGCAGGCGTTTCACCGAAAAGGTTGGGCAGCGAGTAAACAGCCGCAACCACAATCGTGAACGCAATCAGCAGGTATTTCCATAAAGGATAACGGTTCATGGTAAACCTTTGCTTTATTTATAAAGGCAAACAGCCGCGCTCGGAAAATGAGGCGGCTTTTTGCAAAAAAACGGATTATTCGGCTTTCGCGGCAATCGCGTTGCGCTCAACTTCCACTTCGATTTTCGCACCTTGACCGATGTCGACAGTGTAGAATTGCTCGCCGACTTTGGTCACGCGGCCTTTGAAGCCTGCCGCCAAAACGACTTTATCGCCGACTTTCAAAGCGGCCAACATCGCTTGGTGCGCTTTGAATTTCTTTTGTTGAGGACGCATAATCAGGAAGTAGAACACCACCATGATCAGCACTAAAGGGGCAAATTGAGCCACTGCTTGATTCATAATATATCCGTTCTTTCAAGTTTTAGATTAAGTAAAAAACTGCACACTGCAATCAAATACATTGGTTGGACTGTAAAATTGAGCTATTCTAAAGGTCGTCTGAAAAATTTCCAAGTATTTCCGTATTTATTAACCATATTTAGCAGTCTTTACGACTTGTCCGACACATACTGTTCCATGTTCAAAAAAATCCTTTGGCGCATCAGCACCCGCCTACGCCGTTTGTTTGGCAAAAACGCCCGCACCGTATGGATTTCGCATCCGATATTCCTACAGCACCAGCCGGGGCCTAACCATCCCGACAGGCCCGAACGCATCAGCTCCATTCAAACTGCCTTAAAACAAGAAGGCATTTGGCGTCGCCTGCAAACCACCGAAGCACCGGAAATCAAAGATGCGCAGCTGGCATTGGTCCACTCGCGCAACTATCTGCACGAGTTGGAAGCCGCCCAGCCGCTCCCCGGCAAAATCCACCGCATCGATGACGATACGGTCATCTGCCACGACTCCCTTCAAGCCGCCCGTTTTGCGGCCGGAGCCGTTGTCAAGGCAGTCGATATGGTGATGAATAAAAAAGCCTGGCATGCTTTTTGCGCCATCCGCCCGCCAGGCCACCATGCCCACAGCAACAGCGCCGGCGGATTTTGCCTGATCAACAACACCGCCACCGGCGTGATGCACGCCATTGCCCAATACCGCTTGCAACGCATCGCCGTCATCGATTTCGACGTCCACTTCGGCGATGGAACGGCGGAGATTCTCCAAGACGATCCGCGCGTGATGTTTTTCAACCTGTTTGAAACCGATATCTTTCCCTTCCCTCAGGCGGAACAATACGCCGGCAATAAAAATATGCTGCATACGCCCCTCAAACCAGGCACAGGCAGCCGTATCTTCCGCACGACCATCCGCGAACAATGGCTGCCCAAGCTCACGGCCTTCCGCCCCGAGTTGGTGTTGCTTTCGGCAGGTTTTGACGGGCATAAACAAGACGAAACAGGCCGTCTGAACCTGCATGAAGCCGATTTTGCCTGGCTGACGCACAAAATCGTCCAAGCAACGGCAAGCTGCCAAGGACGTGTTGTTTCCGTGCTGGAAGGCGGCTATACCTTGGAATCCATGTCCAAATCCGCCGCCGCCCACATCCGCGTATTGGCGGGCTTAAGCAAGGCCGATTACGTCATCGCCTACCAAAAGCATCTGAAGCGCGGCAAAAGTAACAATCCTACACCATAACGCATTCAAACTATTGCCCAGGCCGTCTGAAAACAGATTATCCATTTCAGAAGGCCTTTTTTTTCATTTACAAACTTTAATTTGAGCAAAGACAAACCATTTCCATATTATCAGTAGTAAAATAACAAACATAAAACATATCAATAAAAACATTTCACACGCCACACTGCTTCCCTTTCCCCAATTGACCGTCTTTTTCAGACGGCCTCCACTTTAAAAAAGGAGCGTTACAATGAAAGCAGCACGTTTTTATAACAAAGGCGACATCCGCATCGAAGACATTCCCGAGCCAACCGTAGCTCCGGGTACTGTCGGCATCAATGTTGCTTGGTGCGGTATCTGCGGTACAGACCTGCATGAATTCATGGAAGGCCCGATTTTCATTCCGCCTTGCGGCCATCCGCACCCAATCTCCGGCGAGTCTGCGCCAGTCACCATGGGTCACGAGTTCTCCGGCGTGGTTTATGCCGTAGGCGAAGGCGTGGACGACATCAAAGTCGGTCAACACGTTGTTGTCGAACCCTACATCATCCGCGACGACGTACCGACCGGCGAAGGCAGCAACTACCACCTCTCCAAAGACATGAACTTCATCGGCTTGGGCGGCTGCGGTGGCGGCTTGTCTGAAAAAATTGCCGTTAAACGCCGTTGGGTACACCCTATTTCCGACAAAATCCCATTGGACCAAGCTGCTTTGATTGAGCCTCTGTCTGTCGGCCACCATGCTTATGTACGCAGTGGCGCGAAAGAAGGCGACGTCGCATTGGTCGGCGGCGCAGGCCCAATCGGTTTGCTGTTGGCTGCCGTACTGAAAGCCAAAGGCATCAAAGTCATCATCACCGAATTGAGCAAAGCGCGTAAAGACAAAGCACGCGAAGCCGGCGTGGCCGACTACATCCTCGACCCATCCGAAGTCGATGTCGTTGAAGAAGTGAAAAAACTGACCAACGGCGAAGGCGTAGACGTTGCATTCGAATGCACCAGCGTCAACAAAGTGCTGGACACCATGGTCGAAGCATGCCGTCCGACTGCGAAAGTCGTCATCGTATCCATTTGGAGCCACCCCGCTACCATCAACGTCCACAGCGTTGTGATGAAAGAGCTGGACGTGCGCGGCACCATCGCCTACTGCAACGACCACGCCGAAACCATCAAATTGGTTGAAGAAGGCAAAATCAACCTTGAGCCTTTCATCACCCAACGCATCAAACTGGACGAATTGATTTCCGAAGGCTTCGAGCGCTTGATCCACAACAATGAATCCGCAGTAAAAATCATTGTTAATCCTAATCTTTAATCCTAAGGCTTAAAGAATAAACAGGCCGTCTGAAACTTTTCAGACGGCCTGTTTACTTGATAAATTCCCGAATGGCCCAATCCTCTGCCAACCATTCACTTATCAAGAGCAAAATCTCATGAATCCAAAATACGCCCCACTCTTTCAAACATACACCCTCAATAACGGCGTAACCATCAAAAACCGCCTTGCCGTCGCCCCCATGACCCATTTCGGTTCACAAACCGACGGTTTAATCAGCGACCAAGAGCGTACCTTCCTCAGCAACCGCGCAGGCGATATGGGCCTGTTTATCACGGCCGCCACTTTGGTTCAAAAAGACGGCAAAGCCTTTCACGGCCAACCTGAAGCCACAGGCGAACACTGCCTCGACAGCCTGAAAGAAACCGCACAAATCCTGCGACAACAAGGCACAAAAGCGATTTTGCAAATCCATCACGGCGGTTCCAAAGCCATTGATGACCTTTTGGACGGTCTCGACAAAATCAGCGCTTCCGCCAACGAAGCCGAACACGCACGCGAAGCGACCGCAGAAGAAGTCGAAGCACTCATCGCCTCTTATGCGCAAGCCGCCGATTTGGCGCTTCGTGCCGGTTTTGACGGCGTGGAAATCCACGGTGCGAACGGCTATTTAATCCAACAGTTTTACTCTGCCCAAAGCAACCGCCGCAACGACCAATGGGGCGGCAGCTTGGAAAACAGAATGCGCTTCCCGCTGGCCGTTGTCGATGCCGTGGTTGCCGTCCGAGAAAAACACCAGCGCGACGATTTCATTATCGGCTACCGCTTCTCCCCCGAAGAGCCGGGCGAAGACGGCTTAACCATGACCGAAACCGGCGCACTGATTGACGCATTGGTACAAAAACCGCTGCAATATCTGCACGTTTCCCTGTGGGAATTTGATAAAAAAATCCGTCGCGGCGGCGATACCGCCCAAACCCGTATGCAGTTTATCCACGAACGCATCAACGGCAAACTGCCGCTTATCGGCGTGGGCAACCTGTTTACCGCCGACCAAATTTTGGCCGCCTATGAAACCGGCTGGGCAGAATTTATCGCCTTGGGCAAAACCGTGATGATTAATCCGCACATCGCCACGCAAATCCGCGAAGGCCGCGAAGCTGAAATCGAAACGCAACTCGACCCGACACGCGCCGACCATTACGGCCTCCCCGACACCTTGTGGGGATTTGCCTCCAGCGGTACGCAATCATGGCTGCCGCCGGTAAAAGGCGCGGAATGGAAACCGATGGATATTTAATCATCGATTCATAGCACAAGGCCGTCTGAAACTTTTCAGACGGCCTTTGGTTTGGTGCAAACATTGAATTATCAAGCATTTTTTTGTACAATTCCGCATCTTTCAATCTATTGCAGGGCGTGTCGCACACGCCCTTATTTTAGCCTGTTTTCCAACACCCATACCCTTCAGGCCGTCTGAAAAAGCGGCCTGAAACTTTTTGCAAAGAAAACCATGTCCCAAGAAATCCTCGACCAAGTGCGCCGCCGCCGCACGTTTGCCATCATCTCCCACCCTGACGCGGGTAAAACCACGCTGACCGAAAAACTGTTGCTGTTTTCAGGCGCGATTCAGAGCGCGGGTACGGTAAAAGGCAAGAAAACCGGCAAATTCGCCACCTCCGACTGGATGGAAATCGAGAAGCAGCGTGGCATTTCCGTGGCATCAAGCGTGATGCAGTTCGACTACAAAGACCATACCGTCAACCTCTTGGACACGCCGGGACACCAAGATTTCTCCGAAGATACCTACCGCGTATTGACCGCCGTCGACAGCGCCTTGATGGTCATCGACGCGGCAAAAGGCGTGGAAGCGCAAACCATCAAACTCTTGAACGTCTGCCGCCTGCGCAATACGCCGATTGTTACGTTCATGAACAAATACGACCGCGAAGTGCGCGATTCGCTGGAACTCTTGGACGAAGTAGAAAACATCCTGCAAATCCGCTGCGCGCCCGTAACTTGGCCAATCGGCATGGGCAAAAACTTCAAAGGCGTGTACCACATCCTGAACGACGAAATCTATCTCTTTGAAGCGGGCGGTGAACGCCTGCCGCACGAGTTCGACATCATCAAAGGCATCGACAATCCCGAATTGGAACAACGCTTTCCGTTGGAAATCCAACAGTTGCGCGACGAAATCGAATTGGTGCAGGCGGCTTCCAACGAGTTCAATCTCGACGAATTCCTCGCCGGCGAACTCACGCCCGTGTTCTTCGGTTCGGCAATTAACAACTTCGGTATTCAGGAAATCCTCAATTCATTGATTGAATGGGCGCCTGCGCCGAAACCGCGCGATGCGACCGTACGCATGGTCGAGCCAGATGAGCCGAAGTTTTCCGGATTTATCTTTAAAATCCAAGCCAATATGGACCCGAAACACCGCGACCGCATCGCCTTCTTGCGCGTCTGCTCCGGTAAATTCGAGCGCGGCATGAAGATGAAACATCTGCGCATCAACCGCGAAATCGCCGCCTCCAGCGTGGTAACCTTCATGTCGCACGACCGCGAGCTGGTGGAAGAAGCCTACGCCGGCGACATCATCGGCATCCCGAACCACGGCAACATCCAAATCGGCGACAGCTTCTCCGAAGGCGAACAACTGGCATTTACCGGCATTCCCTTCTTCGCACCCGAACTGTTCCGCAGCGTCCGCATCAAAAATCCGCTGAAAATCAAGCAACTGCAAAAAGGTTTGCAGCAACTCGGCGAAGAAGGCGCGGTACAAGTCTTCAAACCGATGAGCGGCGCAGATTTGATTTTGGGCGCGGTCGGCGTGTTGCAGTTTGAAGTCGTTACCTCGCGGCTGGCCAACGAATACGGCGTAGAAGCCGTGTTCGACAGCGCATCCATCTGGTCGGCGCGCTGGGTATCGTGCGAAGACAAGAAAAAGCTGGCGGAATTTGAAAAAGCTAACGCAGGCAATCTGGCGATAGACGCAGGCGGCAACCTCGCCTACCTTGCGCCTAACCGCGTCAACTTAAACCTGACGCAGGAACGCTGGCCGGACATCGTGTTCCACGAAACGCGCGAGCATTCGGTTAAACTGTAAAACGCAAAGGCCGTCTGAAACTTTCAGACGGCCTTTTTTTCATTCGATATCAACCCAATAAATCCCAAGCAAACTTTCCGATGGTCAGGCACAGCAGCAACATAAACCCATAACGCAGCAGCCTGGTTCCGCCGCGCATTGCCAAGCGCGCGCCGACCACGCCGCCGCACAAATTCGCCACCGCCAACGGTATCGCCCATGCCCACACAACATGGCCTTGCGGAATAAAAAACGTCAGCGCAGCAAGATTGGTGGTCGAATTGATGACCTTTGCCGAGGCGTTAGCCGCTAAAAAATCATAGCCGTAAAAGCGGACGAACACAAAAGCCAGCAGGCTGCCCGTTCCCGGCCCGAACACGCCGTCGTAAAACCCGATTAACGCGCCGAAAAATAAGCCCCATAAAGTTTCGCGGCGCGTCAGCTTTTCAGTGCGCACCGTCTGTCCCAAGTCTTTTTTCAAAAAAGTGTACAGACACATGGCAATCATGATGACCAACATCGTCGGTTTCATGTATTGCACGGGGAAATACACCACCGTTTTCGCGCCCAAATATGAAGCGACAAATGCCAACACCGCGGCAGGCAGCAGCATTTTCCACGGCACGGGGATTCGGCGCAGGTATTGCCCCGTCGCAGTCAGCGTGCCGCAGCAGGAAGCAAATTTATTGACACCCATTACCGAGGCCACAGGTGTAGCGTTTGGCAATAGGTTGAATAATCCGGGAATCTGCAATAGCCCGCCTCCGCCAACCGCCGCATCCATCAGCCCTGCGGCAAAGCCGACCAACACCAGATAATAAAAAAACGAATCTGCAAGCATAATGTCCATCTCTAAAAAGCAAAGCGATTTTGCGCGTATTTGCCTGTCCTGACAACCTACAAGGCCGTCTGAAAAACAAGGAACGATATCCTGTTTTCAGACGGCCTTTCTTTTTAAATTCAACCGCTCAAATTGCGGCTTAAAAATTTTTCCATTAAAATGCCGCCCCTTATCTTTCCTACACACAACACATTTTATGGAACATTCCACCCCGACCAAACGCACAGCCCACGACCGAATGGGCATCTTCGCGCATTTCATTTTTGCCAGCCGCTGGCTGCAACTGCCGATTTATATAGGCTTGATTATCGCCCAAGTCATTTATGCCTGTAAGTTCCTCAAATCCTTGTGGCACTTGGTATCCAATTTCAGCATCATGGATGAAAACACCATCATGATCGCCGTATTGAACCTGATTGATGTTGTGATGATTGCCAACCTGCTGACCATGGTCATTGTCGGCGGCTACGAGACCTTCGTCTCCCGCCTTCACGTTGACGAACATCCCGACCAGCCCGAATGGCTCAGCCATGTCAATGCTTCGGTTTTGAAGGTTAAGCTGTCGATGTCCATCATCAGCATTTCCTCCATCCATCTGCTGCAAACCTTCCTCAACGCCGCCAATCTGTCGGAAAAACAAATCATGTGGCAATGTATTACCCACATCTGCTTCCTGATTTCCGCCCTCGCCATGGCTTTAACGGACAAAATCGTGTACAGCACGACGCATAAAGCGCATTGATAATAAAAGGCAATCAAAAGGCCGTCTGAAATATTTCAGACGGCCTTTTGCTATCTGGCAATGTTTACAGCTTATTGCTTACGCTTGTCCCACCAGGCAAACAAATTGCCCAAAACCGTTCCTGACACAGAGTGCCAAACGCAGGCAACGGCGGCGGCAACGGCAGATTCGGCATTACCGGGGAAAAATTTAGCACTCAAACCGGTGGCAAGTCCGGCATTTTGTACGCCGACTTCGATGGCAAGAGTGCGTTTTTTGGCGGTGTTCATGCCGGTCAGTGCGCCGCTGTAATAGCCGAGGATGTAGCCACCGATGTTGTGGGCAGCGATGGCGAGTACCATAACGAAGGCGGATTCAGCAAAGCGGTGGCCGTGAACGGCAGCAACGCCGCCGACGATGCAGGCAAACGCGACAACGGCAACAGCAGGCATAATCGCGCGCACGTCTTCAAACCAGTGTTTTTTATGCAGCAATATATTGGCGGCAGAACCGATAACCACAGGCAACAAGGTAACGAGCAACATAAATTTGAACATACCCCAGCCGTCCATTTCGACGGTTTGTCCGACCAAATAAGTCATCCACAGCGGCGTCATCACAGGCGCAAGGACGGTGGAGACGGTGGTCATACCGACTGAAAAGGCGACATCGCCTTTAGCCAAAAAACTCATGATATTGGACGAAACACCGCCCGGGCAGGTGCCGACCAAAACCAGACCCAGCGTTAATCCAGGCGAGAGGTCAAAGGCTCTGGCAATACCGATAGCGAGCAGGGGCATAATCGTGTATTGGGCGATGGCGCCGATAAAAATATCGAGCGGACGTTGCGCCAGAATTTGATAATCTTCTTTGCCTAAAGTCATGCCCATACCGAGCATGATGATACCGAGTACAACGACTTGAGTATCGCCTTTTACCCATGAAAACGTAGCAGGTTCGATAAAGGCGATAATGGAGGCAAGGACGATAATCAAGGCGGTGAAGCGGGTCATTTGCCGACTGATAGCGGTCAGAAAGTTCATATTTTACTCCTTTGTATGTTTTTATCATGACAATAATTGCCATAATTTAACACATATTAACTCTTGTGCGCAATGACAGTAACGAAACAGGAAATCCATCATCCAATAATGTTTAAAAACAAACCACACTAACTCCACCCAATATCAACACAAAGGCCATCTGAAACCTTTTCAGACGGCCTTGTTTTATCCGTTCATTATCGATTTATTCGATATTTTGAACCTGTTCGCGCATTTGTTCGATTAAGACTTTCAGTTCAACCGACGCTTGCGTGCATTCGGCGGCGATGGCTTTGCTGCCCAAAGTGTTGGCTTCGCGGTTCAACTCCTGCATCAGGAAATCCAAACGTTTGCCTACGCTGCCCTTGCCTTCGGTAACGATACGGCGTACTTCGGCGATATGGGTGCGCAAACGGCTGAATTCCTCATCCACATCGGATTTTTGGATGAATAAAGCAAATTCCTGTTGCAAGCGGTCGTTGTCGATATTGCCGACGGCTTCTGCCAAACGGGTTTTGACTTTATCCATATGCGCTTGCAGAAGGCTGGGGAACAATTCGTTCAAAGCGTCCACAATCTCTTCCATGCCATCCAGGCGTTGCAGCAGGTGCTCACCCAGTTTTTTGCCTTCGCGTTTGCGGGCGGCTGTAAACTCTTTCAAAGCGCTGGTCAATAAATCTTTAACGCCTTTGGCCAAAGCCTCGGCATCTTCGCCCTGGCCTGCCAAAACGCCGGGGAAACGCAAAACGTCTGCCACGCTCAGCTTGCCGAAATTGTGTTCCTTGCGCCATTCTTTGTTCAAATGCGCCAGTTGGGCAACCAAATCCTGATTGACCTCCAAAGTCTGTCCGCCCGAGGAGGCATCCTGCAGCTGGATGCGGCATTCCAATTTACCGCGCGCCACAGCCGCGGCAATCTGCTCGCGCAACGCGCCTTCCAAATAACGCAATTCTTCCGGCATACGGAATTGAACATCCAAATAACGATGGTTGACCGCGCGGATTTCCAAATTAATCCGCTTGCCTCCGCATTCGCCTGCGGCATTGGCAAAGCCGGTCATGCTGTGGATTTGAATAGTTCGTCTTGTAGCCATGGTTTTACTCCGTTTCCAAATACGAGTGAAAGTATGGACACTATAACACACCCGACCGACGATTTTCAGACGGCCTTTGGTGCCAAATTCCTCTATAATTCAAGGCAACCTATTTTTTATTCCCCCCAAAGGTTCATCATGAGTAACTACACCCGCACCGGCCGCGCCGCCGACAGCCTGCGCGACATCAAAATTACCCCCAATTTCCTCCCCCATGCCGATGGCTCCTGCCTTATTGAGTGCGGCAACACCAAAGTGATTTGCACTGCCTCCATCGACGAAAATGTCCCACCGTTCCTGCGCGGTAAAGAACAAGGCTGGGTAACGGCCGAATACGGTATGTTGCCGGCTTCCACCGCCTCCCGTATGCGCCGCGAGGCCGCCGCGGGCAAACAATCCGGACGCACACAAGAAATCCAACGCTTGATTGGCCGCTCTCTACGCGCCGTCGTCGATATGGAAAAACTCGGCGAACGCCAAATCCTGATTGACTGCGACGTCATCCAAGCCGACGGCGGCACGCGTACCGCCTCCATTACTGGTGCCTACGTTGCCCTGCAAATCGCCGTAGACAAACTCCTTTCAAACGGCCTTATCAGCGAAAACCCCATCCGTGAAGCCGTTGCCGCCGTTTCCGCCGGCGTGGTGGGCGGTGTACCGCTTTTGGACTTGGACTATCCAGAAGATTCAGGCTGCGACAGCGACGTTAACATCATCATGACCGCATCCGGCAAAATCATCGAAATCCAAGGCACAGCCGAAGGCGCACCCTTCAGCATCGAAGAATTGGGCAAACTCATTGCCCTCGCGCATAAAGGCATTGCTGAATTGGTTCAACACCAGCAGGCCGCTCTTTTGGCCCGATAATCAGCAAGGCCGTCTGAAAACTTTCAGACGGCCTTTTTTAACCAAACCCCTTTATGCGTATTTACTCAAAAAAGCGCGTTCTATCCTTGAATTCCATGTAAAAAATAGTAATAATAACCCTTTTTCCAGCAAACCAAGCTGCCCGACAACCCCCACAAGAAAGCACGAAACATGGCGTTAATCGTACATAAATACGGCGGCACATCAGTAGGCTCGCCCGAACGCATCAAAAACGTAGCCAAACGTGTCGCCAAAGCCCGCGCCGAAGGACACGACATCGTAGTCGTCGTATCCGCCATGAGCGGCGAAACCAACCGACTGGTCGCACTGGCGCACGAAATGCAAGAGCATCCCGATCCGCGCGAACTCGACGTCGTTCTCGCTACCGGCGAACAAGTGACCATCGGCCTGCTGGCCATGGCCCTGAAAGACATCGGCGTTGACGCCAAGAGCTACACCGGCTGGCAAGTCGCCCTCCAAACCGACACTTCCCACACCAAAGCCCGCATCGAAAACATCGACGACGAAAGAATGCGTGCCGATTTGGCTGCCGGTAAAGTCGTTATCGTAGCCGGTTTCCAAGGCATCAGCAGCGAAGGCAATATCTCAACCCTCGGCCGTGGCGGTTCGGATACCTCCGCCGTTGCCATCGCCGCAGCCCTCAAAGCCGACGAATGCCAAATTTATACCGACGTAGACGGCGTTTACACCACCGACCCGCGCGTCGTACCCGAAGCACGCCGCATGGACACGATCACATTCGAAGAAATGATCGAATTGGCCAGCCTCGGCTCAAAAGTTTTACAAATCCGCTCCGTAGAATTCGCCGGAAAATACAAAGTGCGCCTGCGCGTACTCAGCAGCCTGCAAGATGGCGGCAACGGCACCCTGATTACCTTTGAAGAGGACGACAACATGGAAAGAGCAGCCGTAACCGGTATCGCATTCGACAAAAACCAAGCACGCATCAACGTACGCGGCGTACCTGACAAACCCGGCGTTGCCTACCAAATCCTCGGCGCAGTTGCCGATGCCAACATCGAAGTCGACATGATCATCCAAAATGTTGGCAGCGAAGGCACAACAGACTTCTCCTTCACCGTTCCACGCGGAGACTACAAACAAACCATCGAACTCCTGCAACAACGCCAAGACAGCATCGGCGCCGCCTACATCGACGGCGACGACACCGTATGCAAAGTCTCCGCAGTCGGCTTGGGCATGCGTTCACACGTCGGCGTAGCCGCCAAAATCTTCCGCACCCTCGCAGAAGAAGGCATCAACATCCAAATGATTTCAACTTCCGAAATCAAAGTATCCGTCCTGATTGACGAAAAATACATGGAACTGGCTACCCGCGTTCTGCACAAAGCATTCGACTTAGGCAACTAATTCCAACCAGTCAAAAAGGCCTTCTGAAACTTTATTGTTTCAGAAGGCCTTTTTTATTTCCATTACATAAATCAACAACATCTTAATAAAAAAAATCAACTTTAGCTCAAAACAGTGTAGCCTGGCTTATTATTACCCTTGTTAATTTCATTATATATTCAATATTTTACAACCATCCACCTTCGCCGTTTAATTCCAAAAACATACCACTTAACCTAATTTGAGAAAAATAAACAAATCTGTAATAAAATAGGACAAAAGTACAAACAATTATCTACGCTCATCAATAAAAACAAATTTCCCCCAATTTTCTCCTAACTTAAGAAGGAATCCTAATATGAACGTATTAAACAAATTCGGTATGCTGATCTTGACCGCTTCCCTGCTGGCAGCCTGCGGCGACTCCGGTAATAAAGGCAGCAGCGACAAACCGGCAGAACAAGTTGCTCAAAGCGAATCTAGCTCTGCCAACAAATACGAAAAAGCTCTGAGCGAATTCCCGGAAGCAGATCCTAAACTGGCCGAACCTATCGTCATTTCCGATAAAAAATCTCCAGACGGTCTTGCCGAATTGCAAAAATTCATTCACTTCACCACTGGTGAAGAAGCTCAAAAAATTACTCAGCTAGGCCTAGAATTGCAAAACTTGGCTAACCAAAATAAAGAAAAAGAAGCTTTGGAGCAGATGAACAAACTGACTGCCGCACTGGAACAATTCCATCAGAGCGCAGCTGCCCTCGACATCAAAGATCCTGAAATCAAAGCAGTTCTGGATCGTGCATTACAAGTCAGCAGTGCTGCCAACGACATGATGATTTATGCAGGCAAACATGCTTCTGAGCTGACTATCAACGGCAAAGATAAAGATTCGCTCAAATTTGCCAATGATTTCCAAGAAAAATCTCAAAAATTGCAAGAAACCCTACGTGCAGCCAATCAAGAAGTACAAAAAGCTGCCGAAGCTTTAGGCAAAAAATACTCCCAATAAGCCTATTGTTTCCGATAAATATCGGTGGTATCGGCAACATCGATACCACCTTTCCAAACCCTAAGTCAGGTTGAACACAATGAATAATCTAAACCCTTCACTCCCCTGCCCACACTGCCATGCCCCGATCCAAGGCGGATTGGTTAAAGGTTTGGCCGCAGTCAAAGAATGTCCTTCCTGCCATAAAAAAGTCAAATTCAAAAAACCGCCTGTTGGCGAATATTTCAAAGCTTTGCTGAAACCTTTCGCTATTTTTGTAGTAGTTGTCTGCATCGTAGCGGCAATACTGATCAGCCTGTTTGGTACATTCCCCCAATATATCAGTATGGCATTAGTTATCGGCTTTTTCGTCTACTACATTATCCCGATTCAAAACAAACTTTCATCTTTTGAAAAAGACGAATAAACATATACTTTGCCCATCCAACCCACTTTTCCGGATGGGCAATACTTTATACGGCCCAATAAAAAATAATGAAATCGTCCCCATTTTTTTGTCCGCATTGCTCCAATCCGATTCGAGGTAGTGCATTCAAAGGACTGAAAAGCATTAAAGAATGCCCGACCTGCCACAAAAAAGTCCGCTATAAGCAGCCAACTGCAAAAGAAATCCGCCAAGCGACATGGAAAAAGAGCATTATTTTCCTTGCCCTGCTGACCTTATACCTTGCCTTTCTGATTGCACTATTTCGCGCAGATATTCCTTTTACGTATCTCATCCTTCCTATCATGCTCTATTTGGTTGCAGTCTTCCAGCCTGCCATTATCAAGCATTCTTCATTTGAGAAAGACGAATAGCCTGCTTTCAGACGGCCATCGCCTTCGATAACAAGGTTTGGCCAATACCGATTTTAATCCTTATCCCCGATATCCCCTCCAAGGCTTTTATTACATGAAACGTCCAGTCCCTGTTACCATCGCCACCGTTCTCTATTTCATCATAACTGCCCTTACTTGCTTTACTACGGTTGCTCTTGCGATTTATTCGGGCGATTTACTGATAGAGGTTGCAGCCTTGGCATTCCCTTTCCTGCCTTGGTGGCTGTCTATGCCCCTATACTTCATCCTCCTTTCCTTACCGGTATTTATTGCTGTCGGCCTGCTTTCAGGCAACCGTTCTGCCCGTTGGCTGGCTATTGTGCTAGCGGCCTCTTCGCTAATCATGGTGTATAGCGATATGGCGAGCTATAGTTCTCAACAAATCATTATTCAATCCATTCTCCACCCTGTTTTGCTGCTCCTCATCTTCAATCCGGTATCCAACCGCTATTTCGCCAATGCGGCCTCAAAAACCGAATCCTAAACCATCGGATTTTGACTTCAAAAAAACTTAAGGCCGTCTGAAACCCTTGCCCTTACGCAAATCTTTTTCAGACGGCCTAAAATAGAATGGCCTTTTCAGACTGTCTTTTCCTAAGGCAGCCCTTCATACAAGCAATAATGCGTTTCCCTTAGCAGCTTTAAATACCAAACTGTAAGCAAACAAACCCATGAAATCAGTTTTTCCTATTTTCTTTATCCTGCTCAACTTATTCTTCATCCTCTATTTGCGACGCAAGCTATCTATATGGATTCGTTTGGCACTTTACTTGTCTATCGGTGGACTGTTTTATTTATGGATGTCCAACAAATCTGCCCTAACCTCCCTATTTGCACACACCCTGTCATTACAGCCATTCGACGTATTTCATGAGACAATCGGTTTTTCATTATCGGTTACAGTCTTCCTCAATCTGTTTGACTTGCTTGCCGTACCTTCGATTGTCCGTTTCCCCAACTTAATCCTCAAAAATCCCCAACACCACCATCAGTCTGTTCAATGGTATCTTGCCAATACTTCCCTTTTTGAACGCTTTTTCCACTATTTCTACTCTTTCTGCTGTTGCCTCATGTTTTATGGTATATGGCACGAAGCCTTCCGATAATCAATCTAAAAAACAAAGGGACATCATCAAAATGTCCCTTTGTTTATATTCAGACGGCCTTGAATATCTCCAACACTCAATCCTTCCCTCCTCTCGAAAAATGCTCAATCTCAAATCCGCTCTGACGATAAGCTCGAAAACGGTCTCGGGCTTCGGCCAAATCTTCTAAGCTGTTGCCCACAATTTCAAGGATACGGTTTGGAATGGCCGGGGCTTGGCTCCAGAAATCAGCAGACAGGTTCAAAACCGTGCAATCTTGCGAAATATTCGGCAATGCGTTTCCAAACGCAAGCAATACCGGCGTTTCAGACGGCATGGGGTCGGTAGGCAGCCAGACTTCATGCGGAATAAAGCTTTCGGGAATTTGCTGCCAAAAATCAACGTCTAGTTGCTGCACTGCCGCGGCAGAATCCGACCACACCAAAATCTGCCCGCCATCGCGTATGGCGCGCGCAATCAGGCGGCAGGCAAAGGCGGCCGGGCGGGCGACGTGTGTATAAAAAGTGGCTTTAGGCATGGCGTATTCTTTCGTTTAGGCAATGGATTGGCCGGTTTCAGACGGCCTTTTTGGTTTTCAACAATCTCAAGGCATTGCCCAACACCAGCAGCGAGCTGAAACTCATGCCGAGCGCGGCGATCCACGGGGTAACGTAACCAAACACGGCCAGCGGAACGGCAACCAGATTGTATGCGCTAGCCCAAGTCAGGTTTTGGCGGATAATTTGATGGGTGCGGCGTGCCTGTTCCATCATCACGGGCAAAACGTTCAAATCATCATTGAGCAAAACCACATCCGCACCGTCTCGCGCCACATCGGCACTCGTGGCCACGGCGGCCGACACGTCGGCTTGGGCAAGGACGGGGGCATCGTTGATCCCGTCGCCGATCATCATGACTTTACGCCCTTGTTTTTGCAGATTTTCCACATAAGCAAGTTTGTCTTCAGGCGTGGCTTCGGCACGATAGGCATCCAATCCCAGCTCTTGCGCGACTTGGGCTACGGCAGCTTGACGGTCACCGCTTAAAAGGTGCAGACGGATGCCGTGTTGTTTCAGGTTTTGCAACATTTCAGCGGCGCTGTCTTTGATTTGGTCTTCCAGCAAAAAGGCCGTCTGAAAACCGCTTTGATTGCCCAAGAAAATAATGCCGCCTGTGTGGTCGATATGGGCAAATGTTTCAGGCAGATTACCGGCGATTTCCGAAACAAACGCCGCTTTGCCCAAAGCCCAAACTTGGGTTTTGCCATCCAATTCGATTTGTGCGCTGACACCGTGTCCGATACGGTTGACCCGTTGCTGCACTTTCACATCAAGCGCGGATACAGGTCCGTCTAAAAGCGTATGGTTCAAAATGGCACGGGCGATGGGGTGTTCGGATTGCTGTTCCAATGCTTGGGCAACGGCAAGGGCTTGGACTTCGTTCAGACGGCCTGCTGACAACATACGGCTGACGGAAAGCTGCCCTTTGGTCAGCGTACCTGTTTTATCGAACACGACGTCGTCAATTTGAGCAAGCGTTTCCAGGCTTTGTTTGCCGCTGATGAGAATCCCGTCTTTGGCAAGCGCACCGGTAGAAGCAGCCAGCGCAGTCGGAGTCGCAAGCGACAAGGCACATGGGCAGGTAATGACCAGCAAGGCAACGGTAATCCACAAGGCGGTGTGCGCATCTGCATACCAAGCCCAGCCGATAAAAACAGGAATCGCAAGCAAAAGTTCGCCAAACACAAAACTGGACGCGTATTTTTCGGCCAACTCGGCGGCACGCGGTTTTTGCGCCAGCGCACGGTCGAGCAGTTTGACGATATGGGACAGGCGCGTGTTGCCACCGGTATGGTCGGTGCGGATGATTAAAGGGCTGCTGGTGTTAAGCGTGCCGGCGGTTACTTTTTCAGACGGCCTTTTGACAATCGGCAAACTTTCGCCGGTCAACATGGCTTCGTTAACTTCGCTTTCGCCGGACAAAACCGTACCGTCCACCGGAATGACTTCGCCAGGCTTCACAACAATCGTATCGCCGATATTGAGGCGGACGACTGCGGCTTCCTCGATGACTTCGCTTTCCGGATAAGACGGCAAACGGTGGCAGAATGCCGGAACCAGTTTGACCAACCGCTCCGCCGCATCGCCTGCTTTGCGTCGGGCAATCTGTTCCATAAAACGCCCGCCCAATAGGAAAAACAGCAACATGGCGATGGATTCAAAATACATGCCCTGCCCTGCGTTGGTGGCCAAACTGTAAATACCCGCAATAAAGGTCATCACAATGGCAATGGCAATCGGCGTATCCATGCCGACACGGCGGTTTTTCCAGTCGCGCCACGCGCCGCGGTAAAACGGCAACGCGCTATAAAACACAACGGGCAACACCATCAAAAAGCCGCCCCAATGCAGGATTTCCAAATAAAGCGGCTCGATGTCGCCGCCGTAAAAATAAGTCGGCAGGGCAAACATCATCGTCTGCATCATACCCAGACCGGCCACGGCCAATCTGACGATAAACTGTTTGCGTTCCTTCTGCGCCTGCACTTCGATTTTTTGCGCATCATAAGGCGCAGCGGTATAACCGGTTTGGCGGATTTTCAGCAAAATGTCCGACAATTCGATGTGGGCGCTGTCCCACACCACGCGGCAGCGGTGGGTGCTGTAATTCAAATCCACGCGCACTACGCCCTTCATGCGCAACAACTGCTGCTCAATCAGCCACACGCACGCGGCGCAGGTAATGCCGCCCAGCATCAACACCGCCTCGCGTTCATCCCCTGCGCCGACCTCGACAAAATCCGCCTGCACTTCGGGCAAATCGTATAGCTTTAATTGCGACAACACTTCCGGTGGCGGCAATTCGGATTTTTCCGCGTCTGCGGTACGCTGTTTGTAATAATTGCCCAAACCTGCATCGATGATACTCTGCGCCACTGCTTGACAACCGGCACAGCAGGTTTCGTGTTCTTCGTCTTCAAAACGAACCGTCAGATGCAGATGCTCCGGGACTTCAAGTCCGCAATGGAAACAGTTTTTTTGGGGATGTGTGGAAGATGTCATCATGTGTTCGATTTATTTTTCAGACGGCCTGAAACAACCGTCCCAGGGTGTTACATTTTAGCAAAAAGCGTTTTTCTGCTTCATTTCATTTACTTTTGAATCAATAGACTGTCGGACTTTGTAAAAAATATGGAAAACAAAGTATTGACCGTTCATCAAACGATGAACGGTAACATATAAATACCGTTTATCTTTAAAAACTTCCGATTATTTTAATGTAAAAATGGAACTTTTTTAAAAATTCCGATACATTCTTTGTTGACCTCAGCCCACTTAAGCAGCATACTTTAGGCATTCCGCGAAGACGGAAATCAAAAAACACACATTTACTTATAAAACTAACTTATTGGGAAACCTCACCATGATTGATCGCCTTATGCCTATCTTTGCCGTTATCGGCATTTTGTCCAGCACCGTATACCTGAGCCTCGCCGCTTGGATGCTTTACGAAAGCGTGTTTAAAAAGAAAAGCCCTCTGTCGGCATAATCCTCAGATTTAAAATTTTACGGTAAGGCCGTCTGAACATTCAGACGGCCTTGTTTCATTCCATACCATCAAGCACTTTTCTGTACGGTCAATTCAATCATCGCTTCACGCAAACCGTCCAAGCCCAAACTTTCGGCAACGGAAACATTCACGCCGACGGCATGCCCGGAATTGTCGCGCAAAATGCCTGCTTCACGCATACCCGGCGGCAGCAAATCGATTTTGTTGTACACCACCAACTGCGGAATTTCATGCGCGCCGATTTCTTCCAAGACTTCGTTGACATCGTCCATCTGCCGTTCAAAATCAGGATTGGACGCATCAACGACGTGCAGTAGCACATCCGCCATCGCCGTCTCTTCCAAGGTGGCGGAAAACGCCGACACCAGCTTGTGCGGCAAATCGCGGACGAAGCCGACGGTATCGGTCAAAATCACGCTCGCCTCATGCGACAGGAAAAGCCGGCGCGCAGTGGTATCCAAAGTAGCGAACAACTGGTCTTTCGCCAATACGTCTGCTTTGGTCAAGCGGTTGAACAGGCTGGATTTTCCGGCATTGGTATAGCCGACAATGGCAAAGGTTTTCAGACGGCCGCTCATGCGCGATTTGCGGCGCGTGGCGCGTTGTTTGCGGACATCGGCAAGCTGTTTTTTCAATGCCGTGATTTTTTGTCCGATTAAACGGCGGTCGGTTTCCAGCTGGGTTTCGCCCGGCCCTTTCAAGCCGATGCCGCCCTTCTGACTTTGCAGGTGTCCATAACCGCGCACCAGCCGTCCGCTCAAATGGTTCAACTGAGCCAGCTCCACCTGCAACTTACCTTCCTGCGATTGGGCGCGTTTGGCAAAAATCGCCAAAATCAAACCCACTCTGTCTAGGACGCGGCATTGAAGCTCTTTTTCCAGATTACGCTCTTGTGTCGGCGTGAGTTCGTGGTTGAACACAACCAGCCCGACATCATGCTGCTTGACCACTGCCGCCAACTCTTCCGCCTTGCCCGTACCGACAAACGAAGCCGGATGCGGTTTATCGCGGCGTGAAGTTTCGATAGAAACCAAATCGCCGCCGGCCGCGCCCACCAATTCTGCCGCTTCGGTCAAGGCCGTCTGAAAGCCGCGCTCGCGCGTTTCGTTTGCGCCGGAATAGTCCGCCGTCAACATCACGCCGACCAAGAGGACGCGTTCGGGCTTTTCCAAAGATTTATCGACGGAAAACAGATTGCGCTTGCTCAAAAAATTTCCTTTCAGACGGCCTTATGGTCGGGGCAAAGTCCTGATTAACGGTTTTTCAAAATATCAGCAAAATATTCGGTCACTTCTGCCAAACGTCCACCCTGCTCGGCATAAGGCTGCATGACGGCTACCAGCTGCTCTAATACTTCGCGCGTTTCGGTTTGCGCATGTTCGCGGTAGAGCCACATATTTTGCATGGTCACTGTGGTCAATACCTCGCGTACATTAAGCAAGAGCAAGTGGCGGCAAGACTCATAGCCTTGGCGCAAATCGCCGGCCGCATAGGCGGTAACCGACAATTCATAATCGATGTCCAACTGATAAACATTGCTTTGGACAAAAAGAATATCGTCTTTTGGGAACGGGATACGTTTCGCCATCAGGCCGATTGCATGGGAAATGCGGTATTTCCCTTCCTGACGCAGCATGGTTTGCGCAAGGTAGAGACACTCGGCACGGCGCGGGTTGTAATCGTAGCCTGCCAACCAAGTTGCCAAGGCTTCATCGCGTTTGCCCATTAATTTGTAGCACTCGCCCAGCTGTTGGTAAGAAACCGTCACTTCCTCTATCCAACCGCCCAACTCGATGCGTTTTTTAAACCATTCGCTCGCACGCTCGGGCATATCAGAATCCCAATAAGAGCGCGCCGCGTAAAAGGCGTAACGCGGTTTCAGGTCTTCATCTTCAGGGCTGTAAAACGCTTTTTCCAAAGAAACCGCGTCAAGCAGGTATTTGTTCGCCATATTGCTGCGCGCGCCGAAACGGCCGCTGAGAACCGTATAGTCGCCATGAAGCGTGGCTTCGCTGGTATCTTGTTTGTCGGTTTCAATAAATTCGTGCAACACGCCGCGCCAGTAGAATGTTCCGTCATTGCGCAACAACAGCGGACGGTAATAAACCACGCTGCCCATGGCATTTCTCATGCGGAGGCGGTAACGGTCGGCGGTCAACTCGGGCAATTCCAATTTGCCTTCAAAGCGGTCGTCCGCATCAAAAATCAACACGTAATCGGTTTTGTTTTTTGCGTGTTTCAACGCCTGATTGCGGTTGTATGCAAAATTTTGCCAACCATCATGATGAATCTCGCCTGCGATGCCCTTTGCATCGAAAAAGCGGCGGATCACGCCGGCGGTATCATCGGTCGAGCCGGTGTCACTGATGACGTAGTAGTCAAGTTTGATGTGGTCGGTGATGTTGGCCAGTGTTTCTTCGATAATTGCCGCTTCGTTTTTGACAATCATATTCAAGCAGATGGTTTGGGACATTTTCAATAGCCGCATTGGTTTGGAAAGGTATTATTTTACTTTAGCATTTTGTTTTTTGCACACAAAATACTCAGGCCGTCTGAAGATTGCCTTTCAGACGGCCTGAAGTTTATTTTGCCTTATCTTTTTTCTTGACGGCGTATCAGATACACCGCCAACAGTGCAAACAAAACCGTCGGCAATGCGCCCGCCAAAAACGGCGGCACGCCGTACAACTGACTGGTAAAGCCGAAGAGCCGTCCGGCAAAGTGGAACAGCAAACCAAGGCAGATACCGCCGAAAAGTTTCAAGCCCATATTGCCGTGGCGCGTGGTTTGCGGGGTAAAGGCAAAGGCAACAAGCGCCATCACCCATGCGGCAACGGGATACACCAGCTTGCGCCACCATGCGATGGCATAGACTTGGGTATTTTGGTTGTTTTTTTCCAGATGGTCGATGTAGGTGGTCAATTCGCCGACAGACATTTGGTCGGGCTTGACGAGCAATACGTCCATCAGGTTGCGTTTGACGGAAATCGGCCAGTTTTCTTCGGCGGCGGTAGAAACCTCGACTTTATCTTCGCCCAATATGCTGCGGCGGATGTTTTTCAGCTGCCAGCTGCCGTCGGGATTCAAAACCGCTGATTCGGCTTCTGCCGCTTGGGTCAGTTCGTTTTTATCGTTGCGCTGCCAAATTTTGATGCCCAGCAGGGTATGGTCGGGCAGCATTTCGCGCACGTTGATGATGCTGTTTTTTTCTTTGAGCCAAAGGCCGGTATTGCCGGTACTGATTTTGCCGTTGATGGCGGCGGCTTTGATGTTTTCGGCTTTTTGACTCAGCGTGGGTGCAACCCATTCGCCAAGCGCGACGGTGGCAATGGCGAAAATCAAACCGAACTGCGACAGAATCAACAGCAGCTTTTTGGTGCTCATGCCGCTGGCTTTGATGACGGTCAGCTCGCTGCCGGAAGCCAGTTGGCTGAGGGAAATCAGGCCGCCGATCAAAACGGCAAGCGGCATCAGTTCATAGGCGCGCGCAGGCATCTGCATTAAAACATACTGCCCCAATTTTGCGCCGTTATAGCTGCCTTTTCCAAGATCGCCGACTTCGTTGATGATTTCAAAAAAGCTGTACAAAGCGAGGAAGGCAAGAAGGGCGTAAACCGCCATAACCGCCATTTGACGGATGATGTAACGTGAAATCAGGTTCATTTTCCGCCTTTCAATGTCAGACTTTTGGCAACCGCCTGCCAGAAGGGTTGGCTAGGCATACTGCGCACGCGCAGCAGGACGACGGCAATCACAAACATGATGATGTGCATGGGCAGCAGTCCGAGCCAGAAATGGATTTTGCCGTCTTCCACGGCATTGCGCAGAAAGGTCAGCCCGTTTTGGTAAACCAAAAACAAGCCGATGGCAATCAGGATATTGTAGGTATGGCCGCTGCGCGGATTGAAATAGGAAAGCGGCACGGCAAGCAGGCACAGCAACAAAACGCTGACGGTCAAGGAAATACGCCACATCAATTCCGCCTGGTGTTGGGGGTTGCTGCTGCCAATCAGTTGGGCGGTCGGGATGGTACGGCGGTGTGAAACAGGGTCGATGAGTTTGGGCGTGGTGCTGATAATCAGGCTGAGGTGTTGGAAAGAAACGCGGTTGTAATCGGCTTTGCCGGGCGTACCGCTGTAACGGTAGCCGTCGCGCAATTCAAGCGTACGTTTGTTGTCGGTCAGCGAAAAATTGCCCTCTTTGGCAAAAACGATGTTGTCGTTGCCATTTTTATCCTGCTCGCGCAGGAACAGGTTTTTCATGATGCCGGATTCGGTATCGAAGGTTTCGACAAAATAAACCCTGCCGTTGCGCTTGCCCAAGCTATTAAACTCGCCGGCTTCCACCAAAGATAATTCCTGCTTCTGCTTCAAAATTTCGGCATATTCGCGGCTACGCAACTCTGCCCACGGCATTACCCAAAGCTGCATGACGGCAATCAAAATGGCAAACGGCACGGCAAACTGCATGACCGGGCGTATCCATTGTTTCAATGCCAATCCGCAAGAGAGCCAAACCGACATTTCGCTGTCGCGCCAGTAGCGGGTCAATACAGTCAACGTACTGATAAATGCGGTCAACACCAGCAAAAGCGGTGTCATGCCGATTACCCAGAAGCCGACTAAGGCCAGCACGGCATCGATGGCGACACGCCCGTCGGCTGCGCGGCCAAGCAGGTTGATGGCCTGCGTGGACACCAATACCGCCAAGAGGACGACAAAGATGCCGACGGCGGTAAAGGAAAGTTCTTTAATAAAGTTTCTTTGGTAAATCATAAGATTGAGCGTGGTATACGGTTTATGGGAAACCTATATTTATTAATAAGGCTTCAGACGGCATGACACAAATGGAGTACAATGATTTTCATCTGTTCGGACGGTTGGTCAACAGGCCGTCTGAACAACCGACAACCGTTCCAATCAGGAGAATAAACGTGAAATTTAGCACAAAAGCCGAAACTTTGCAGGCTCAACAGGCAGGTGCGCAATTATTTGTCTGCGCCGAAGCATCGCAACTGAGCAACCCGACTGCCCTCGCCCTCTTCGCTTCCCTTGAAGAAGGTCAAAATTTCGCCGACACCAAAATCCCGACGGACAACGGTTTGCAAGCCATTGCCGTCTCCCGCCTCGAAAAAACCGACCGCGCCGCGCTGAACAAAGCCGCAGCCGAAGCCGCCAAATGGGCGCAAAATCAAGAAACGGTCAATGTGGACGTTCACGCCTTTGAAGAAGCGCAAGCAGCAGCCGTTGCCGAAGCGTTTGCGATTGCGTTCGGCAATGCCGCCTACCGTTTCGACCGCTACAAAAAAGAAGCCAAACCGGCCAAATTTGCAGAAGCCGTGTTCCACAGCGCACACGAAGCCGCCGTCAAAGAAGCCCTGCGCGTTGCCGAAGCGCAGGTTTACGGACAAAGCCTCTGCCGCGACTTGGGCAATGCCGCACCCAACGAATGCACGCCTGAATTCCTCGCGCGTACCGCGAAAGCCGAAGCCGAAAAATTGGGCGCACACGCTAAAATCATTGAAAAAGACTACATTAAAGAAAACATGGGTTCGTTCTGGTCTGTCGCCAAAGGCAGCGTCGAAGACCCATATTTGGTCGAACTGAGCTATTTCGGTGCGGCCGACAAAGAAGCCGCCCCCGTCGTCTTGGTCGGCAAAGGCATTACCTTCGACACAGGCGGCATTTCCCTCAAACCCGGCCTGAACATGGACGAAATGAAGTTCGACATGTGCGGCGCGGCAACCGTCATCAGTACCTTCTGCGCCGCCGTCAAACTGCAACTGCCGATCAACCTGATTGCCGTCGTCGCCACCTGCGAAAACATGCCTTCCGGCGCGGCCAACAAACCGGGGGACGTCGTGAAAAGCATGAAAGGCTTGACCATCGAAGTATTGAACACCGATGCCGAAGGCCGTCTGATTTTATGCGACGCACTCACTTACGCCGAACAATTCAAACCCAAAGCCGTTATCGACGTCGCCACCCTGACCGGCGCGTGCATCATCGCTTTGGGTCATGACGTCAGCGGCGTGATGGGCAACAATCAAGATTTGGTCGACAGCCTGCTGACCGCTTCCCGCAACGTGGACGACAAAGCATGGCAACTGCCGCTCTTTGAAACCTACAAAGACCAACTCAAATCCAACTTTGCCGACATTCCAAACATCGGTACGCCGGGTGCAGGCACGATTACCGCCGCAACATTCCTGTCTTACTTCACCGAAGACTATCCATGGGCACACCTCGACATCGCAGGTACCGCATGGAAATCCGGCGGTGAAAAAGGCGCGACCGGCCGCCCTGTTCCTTTATTGTTGAACTATCTGCGCAATGTGAAATAAAACTTGGGGGAAGCCTGCAGGGTTACACATTTCAACCCCGCAGGCCGTCTGAAAACTGAATCCGCATTATCTGACTCAACCTGACAAACGGAGAACCACCATGAAACCACTATTTGCCGCATTATCTGTCGCCCTTCTGCTCGGCACATCCATAAGCGCCCAAGCTGCCGAACAAACCACCCCCACCGACCGCAGCATCCAAGTGTACAAAAAAGCCGACTTAGCAGAATGGAACCGCGAAAACGCAGCCGGAGGCCAAGGCCCATTGCTCGGCAACTTTGCCTTCACGCGCCATCAAACCGCCGACCAAGACGCATTCAAAGAAATCGGCTGGCTCACATTACCGCCGGGTGCTTCCATCGGTCAGCACAAACATACCGGCAATGAAGACGTTTACATCATCGTATCCGGCAAAGGCCTGTTTACCGACAGCGAAGGCAAACAAACCGAAGTCGGTGCCGGCGACATTACCATCGCCCGCCCTGGACAGTCCCACGCACTCAAAAATATCGACAAAAAACCGTTGGTATTCCTTGATCTGATTGCAGAGACCACTGGCGCTAAAGCCGCCGAAACCAAGTAATGCTTTCAATGAAAGCAAACAATCTGCCATGACTTTCTGCCTTACCCAAACCAGGCTGCAGAGAGATTGTTCCGTTTTCATTTAAACCTACATACAAGCTAAAGGCCGTCTGAAAACCACGCTTCGTTTTCAGACGGCCTTTTTTCTCAAAAATCTTATCATATAAATGACGCAATGTTATATAATAACAGCCTTTCGAAATATGATGAGAAACTAAAATGACACAAACCACACTCAAACCCATTGTTTTATCTATTCTTTTAATCAGCACCCCCATCCTCTCCCAAGCGCATGAAACCGATCAGTCGGTTGACTTGGACGAGGTTACCGTCGTCGGCAAAAGCCGTCCGCGCGCCACTTCGGGGCTGCTGCATACTTCGACCGCCTCCGACAAAATCATCTCCGGCGATACCTTACGCCAAAAAGCCGTCAACTTAGGCGATGCTTTAGACGGCGTACCGGGCATTCATGCCTCGCAATACGGCGGCGGCGCATCTGCTCCCGTTATTCGCGGTCAAACAGGCAGACGGATTAAAGTATTGAACCATCACGGCGAAACGGGCGACATGGCGGATTTCTCTCCCGACCATGCCTTGATGGTGGACAGCGCCTTGTCGCAACAGGTCGAAATCCTGCGCGGCCCAGTTACGCTCTTGTACAGCTCGGGCAATGTAGCCGGTTTGGTCGATGTTGCCGATGGCAAAATCCCCGAAAAAATGCCTGAAAACGGAGTATCGGGCGAAGCCGGATTACGTTTGAGCAGCGGCAATCTGGAAAAACTCACGTCCGGCGGCATCAACGTCGGATTGGACAAAAACTTCGTGCTGCATACCGAAGGGCTGTACCGCAAATCGGGCGATTACGCCGTACCGCGCTATCAAAAAGAAGAAGGCCGTCTGAAACGACTGCCCGATAGCCATGCCGATTCAAAAACCGGCAGCATCGGTCTGTCTTGGGTTGGCGATAAAGGGTTCCTCGGCGTGGCGTACAGCGACCGTCGCGACCGCTACGGCCTGCCTGCCCACAGCCATCTCTACGACGACTGCCACGCCGACATCATCTGGCAGAAAAGTTTGATTAACAAACGCTATTTGCAGCTTTATCCGCACCTATTGACCGAAGAAGATGTTGATTACGATAATCCGGGCTTGAGCTGCGGCTTTCACGACGACGATAATGCACACACCCATGCCCACAACGGCAAACCGTGGATAGACCTGCGCAACAAACGCTACGAACTCCGCGCCGAATGGAAGCAGCCATTCCCCGGTTTTGAAGCCCTGCGCGTACACCTAAACCACAATGACTACCACCACGACGAAAAAGCAGGCGATGCAGTAGAAAACTTCTTCAACAACAAAACACACAACGCCCGTATCGAGTTGCGCCACCAACCCATAGGCCGTCTGAAAGGCAGCTGGGGCGTGCAATATTTGGGACAAAAATCCAGCGCGCTTTCCGCCATTCCCGAAACCGTCCAACAACCGATGTTGATTGACAACAATGTGCGCCATTACAGCTTTTTCGGTGTAGAACAGGCAAACTGGGACAATTTCACGCTAGAAGGTGGCGTACGCGTGGAAAAACAAAAAGCTTCCATCCAGTACGACAAAGCATTGATTGATCGGGAAAACTACTACAACCAGCCCCTGCCCGACCTCGGCGCGCACCGCCAAACCGCCCGCTCGTTCGCACTTTCGGGAAACTGGTATTTCACGCCACAACACAAACTCAGCCTGACCACCTCCCATCAGGAACGCCTGCCGTCAACGCAAGAGCTGTACGCACACGGCAAACACGTCGCCACCAACACCTTTGAAGTCGGCAACAAACACCTCAACAAAGAGCGTTCCAACAACATCGAAATCGCGCTGGGCTACGAAGGCGACCGCTGGCAATACAATCTGGCGCTCTACCGCAACCGCTTCGGCAACTACATTTACGCCCAAACCTTAAACGACGGACGCGGCCCCAAATCCATCGAAGACGACAGCGAAATGAAACTCGTGCGCTACAACCAATCCGGCGCCGACTTCTACGGCGCGGAAGGCGAAATCTACTTCAAACCGACACCGCGCTACCGCATCGGCGTTTCCGGCGACTATGTACGAGGCCGTCTGAAAAACCTGCCTTCCCTACCCGGCAGGGAAGATGCTTACGGTAACCGTCCTTTCATCGCACAGGACGACCAAAACGCCCCTCGCGTTCCGGCTGCGCGCCTCGGCTTCCACCTGAAAGCCTCGCTGACCGACCGTATCGATGCCAATTTGGACTACTACCGCGTGTTCAATCAAAACAAACTCGCCCGCTACGAAACACGCACACCCGGACACCATATGCTCAACCTCGGCGCAAACTACCGCCGCAATACGCGCTATGGCGAGTGGAATTGGTACGTCAAAGCCGACAACCTGCTCAACCAATCCGTTTACGCCCACAGCAGCTTCCTCTCTGATACGCCGCAAATGGGCCGCAGCTTTACCGGTGGCGTAAATGTGAAGTTTTAAAATCGGATAGGCAAACAAAAAAGGTTTTCAGACGGCCGTCTGAAAACCTTTTTTCTTGTTTTAACCAATCATTTAAAACTGACTATTAATCTTTCAACACATCTTGCACAGCCGCTTGAATTTTAGCCGCTGCTGCTTCGATTTGCTGCTGTTCGGTAGATTGGCTTGCCACTGTTTCAGCCGGAGTCGCTTGTGGAGCTGGCGCAGCTTGTTGAGCTGCGGCTTTAGGCTCAGATTCAGTTTGCGGCGCAGTCAGCGGCAAACGCGCCAATACAGTGCTGACGCCGGTAACTTTATCACCAATCGCCACTTGCGCCTGCGCATCGACAGGCAGATACATATCCACGCGCGAGCCAAAGCGGATAAAGCCATAACGTTCGCCGCGAGACAGTTTCGCACCTGCTTGGGTGTAGCACAAAATACGGCGCGCCACCAAACCGGCCACTTGAACAAAAGTAATTTCACGACCAGAAGCCGTAGTCGCCAACACCGCATTACGTTCATTTTCCGTGCTGGCTTTGTCCAAATCCGCATTCACGAATTTGCCTTTGTTATAGACCACTTTCGTTACCGTACAATCAGCAGGCGATTTTTGCGAATGCACGTTGAACACGTTCATAAAAATACTGATTTTCAAAGCATCGACATCACGATACGGATCGCGTGCGCGCTCGACCACCACGATACGGCCGTCAACCGGACTCAACACTGCTTCAGGATTTTGCGGAATCTCACGCGCAGGGTCGCGGAAAAACTGCAAAGCAAATACGGTAAACACCCAAAACGGCAAAGACCACCAGCCGCAACACATCGACACCAGCAGGCTCAAAGCCAAACCGCCGCCGATAATCGGCCAGCCCTCACGGGCGATAATCGGGTGGGGATACAAACGGTTCATCACTTATCCTTCATTTAATAATTTCAAAATTGCCGCCATTATATCTGAAACTCCAAACATTGAGGCCGTCTGAAATGTTCAGACGGCCGGTGTCTTTTGTAAAAAATACTCAATATAGATAAAGTTTCAGTTTCGGCAACACAATAACGCAGCGTCCTCAACAAGCGGCTCACACGCTCCAACAACTCGCTGCAAATATCATTTAGACCAAATCTCCGCCCTCGATTATCTCGACAAGCCCAGTATGACCGCCAACACTAGCCAGATCCAATGCCGACGGCGTGATGTAGAGAACAAAGAGCGTTGAGACAGCAAACGCGTTTGGCTCAACTGATACGCCACATCGGCCAACATTACCAAGCGATTAGTCTGCCGAGCATTACCTTCTTCCGCTTTACGCAGTTTCAAATTTTCCGCTTCAATCCGCAGCCGCACCAGCTTAGCTTCTAAAAGCAGCAGCTCGCGCGCTTCTTCATACTCCTGTTGCTTCATCGTCCGCATCCTTATCTATCTCACCGCGCAAATACGCAATATCCGATCGAATATCCTGCAAGGTCTCAGCCACACGGCTGCCCTGCTCCCGATAATCTGCCGATACCGTTTAAAATGATACAGTATAATCAACAGCTTCATAAAAAATACCTAAAAATATCCTCAAAGCCACCAGATTTGACAACGCTATCTCAATATTATCTCTTTTCAGGAAAATATAAGGCTTAAACAAAAGAAGATGTAACTGTCCTAAAAAGTTAAAAATTTAAGAGTCTTTTTCCAATAATAAATAACAACTCGAGATCTTCTGCTACCATAATACTCAACGGAGGGAACTAGCAATGAATAATACTAAATTAGTGATTCCAAATTGTAATGAGTTTATATCTATTTATGGATTTGATTGCGAAATAGACGATGTTATTCAGACTGTTAAGTTTGTTAACGGTGATGAACGAGTTACTTTGAGCTTTGATCTGACAGTAAATTCTGTCCGACTCTTGTTTTACAGAAAAGATTATATTGTCATTGATCTTTATCTAGAAAATCTGTCGGAGCTATATTTGGATGAAAATGGTAATTACCTATCATTTAAATTTTCTAACAGTCTTCATATCCTGATAAAACTCTATCCCCAAATTAATATTACTGGAACTACCCTGCTATAGATAACCAGAACAAATCTTTCTTTACTGATTATTTGAGGACAACCCCTTATCATTAGAGAGCAAATGCCTAATCAAGGTTTCAAGAGTATCTTAAAAGCTACGAAAATATTTTTATGTCTATCTATGACGGCATTTGCAATAGAATTGACATGTTCTAATATTCTTAGAAAACTCCTATGCACCTGTTGCTTCATCGTCCGCATCCTTGTCTATCTCACCGCGCAAATACGCAATATCCGATCGAATATCCTGCAAGGTCTCAGCCACACGGCTGCCCTGCTCCCGATAATCTGCCGATACTTTGCGGAACAATACGGCAATAATCAGCAGGCTCAAGAAGAAAATGCCGAAAAACACCCATAACGCCGCCACATCCGACAGCACGCGGTTCAAGCCGAACAGCAAACCGACCAAGCCCACCATCAACAGCGCGCCGGACAACACCAGCCAAATCGCCAAACGAAACACATTTTCCGCCTGACGCGTCAAATCCAAGCTCAATACCTGCAAACGCAGCAGCAGCAAATCCGCGCCCTGATTCAACAAAGCCTTGCCATGTTCAAAACGCTGGCGAATTCCCATCTCGATTATCCTTTTTTCCAGGAAAAATAAGGCTAAGGCCGTCTGCACGGCGCAATGAAATCCATGATTTCATGTACACGCCTGTTCAGACGGCCTTAACATATTCACATTAACGGCGGTTCAACAACACACCGACAACCAAACCGGCCAATGCGGCAAAACCCATCGCATAATATGGTTTCTCATGCACCACTTCATCAGCGTGTTTGGCACCGCGTTTCAAACGCTCGCCCGCATCAGCTTCAAATTCGGCAAAACGCTCTTTGCCTTCTTTCAAACGCTCCTGAGCCGCTTCTTCAAACTGCTCGTATTTTTCACGCGCACGCTCGGCATGATGGCGCAGACGTTCGCCGGCCTCTTCTTCAAAACGGCTCAAACGCTCTTTGGCCACAGCCAATTTTTCTTCCAATTTGGCTCGGGCTTTGCTACCCTCTTCCGAACCGGCTTCAACACCATTGCGGTATAACTCTTCCACATCATCCATTACTTCTCGGATGTCTTTCAGCAAAGCCTCGCGACGTGCCTCAAAATCGTGTTTTTTCATGGTTTTCTCCTTGATATAGGTTGATATGGTTACAGACTGTTTATCTGTTAATAAATTATAACCGTTTATTCTAAAATAAACGTTAATTTAAATAAAATTAAGTGCTTATTATGAAAACAAGCAAATGAAATTTAAAAAAAGGCCGTCTGAAAACTTCAGACGGCCTTTTCAATTCAGCTTAAAGACTTAAGTCTTATGCCAAACCTTTTGCTTTCAACACTTCCAGCATGGTAGTGCCCAACTCGGCAGGGCTGCGGGTGTAAGCGATACCGGCTTTTTCGAAAGCGGCGAATTTTTCTTCGGCAGTACCTTTACCACCGGAGATAATCGCACCGGCGTGGCCCATACGTTTGCCTTTAGGAGCGGTAACACCAGCGATGTAACCTACAACAGGTTTGGTTACGTTGGATTGGATGTATTCGGCTGCTTCTTCTTCCGCAGTACCGCCGATTTCACCGATCATGATGATGGCGTCGGTATCTGGGTCTTCTTGGAAGAGTTTCAGTGCGTCGATTTGGTTCATACCAGGAATCGGGTCGCCGCCGATACCAATACAGGTTGATTGACCCAAGCCCAGTTTGGTGGTTTGTGCTACAGCTTCGTAAGTCAATGTACCGGAACGGGAAATAATACCGATGCGGCCCGGAGTGTGGATGTGGCCCGGCATAATACCGATTTTGCACTCACCCGGAGTAATCACACCAGGGCAGTTAGGGCCGACCAAGCGGGTACCGTTGCCGTTGGTTTCCAAGTAACGTTTGGCTTTGAGCATGTCCAAAGTAGGCACGCCTTCGGTAATCACAACGACCAAGCCTACGCCTGAATCAACGGCTTCAACGATAGAGTCCAATACAAACGGAGCTGGAACGTAAATTACAGATGCGTCTGCGCCGGTTTCTTTAACGGCTTCTTTCATGGTGTTAAACACGGGCAGGTTCAGGTGGGTTTGACCGCCTTTGCCCGGGGTAACGCCGCCGACAACTTTAGTGCCGTAAGCCAGAGCTTGTTCGGAGTGGAAAGTACCGTTTTTACCGGTGAAACCTTGAACCAATACTTTGGTGTCTTTATTAATCAATACGCTCATTCTTTTCTCCTTAGGCGTTTACGGCTGCAACAATTTTTTCGGCTGCGTCATTCAGGCCGTCTGCAGAAGTCAGTTTCAGACCTGATTCGTTCAGGATTTTCGCGCCGAGTTCGGCATTGTTACCTTCCAAACGAACAACGACAGGAACGTTGACGTTGATTTCTTTAACGGCTGCCACGATGGCTTCCGCAATCATGTCGCAACGTACGATACCGCCGAAGATGTTGATCAATACGCCTTTAACGGATTTGTCTTCCAGAATCAGTTTGAACGCTTCAACCACGCGGTCTTTGGTTGCACCGCCGCCAACGTCCAAGAAGTTGGCAGGTTGGCCGCCTTTGAGTTTGATGATGTCCATAGTGGCCATCGCCAAACCGGCACCGTTAACCATACAGCCGATGTTACCTTCCAGGGCAACATAGTTCAGGTCGAATTCAGAAGCTTTCAGCTCACGTTCGTTTTCTTGAGATTTGTCGCGCAATTCAGCGATTTTTGGCAGGCGGTAGAGCGCGTTGCTGTCGATACCGATTTTGCCATCTACGCAAGCCAGCGCGCCATTTTCGCGAACTGCCAATGGGTTTACTTCAAACAGGGCGAAGTCGTTTTCGATAAACGCTTTGTACGCGCCGGTCATCAGTTTGACGAACTCGTTGATTTGTTTGTCTTTCAAGCCCAGTTGGAACGCAACTTCGCGAGCTTGGCAAGGTTGCAGGCCAACCAGCGGATCAACGGTTACTTTGAAGATTTTTTCTGGAGTTTCGGCAGCAACTTTTTCGATTTCCACGCCACCTTCGGTAGAGGCCATGAATGTAACGCGGCGGGTAGAACGGTCAACCACTGCGCCCAAGTACAGCTCGGTTTGAACCGGATACATGTCTTCGCAAACCAAAACGCTGTTGACAGGTTGGCCGTTGGCATCGGTTTGGTAAGTTACCAAGTTGGTGCCAATCAGGCTTTCAGCCACTTCTTTAGCTTCTTCGCGGCTTTTAACGACTTTTACGCCACCCGCTTTACCGCGGCCGCCGGCGTGTACTTGTGCTTTGACAACAGCGAATTTACCGCCCAATTTGTCGTAAGCTGCAGCGGCTTCTTCGCCGTTGTGTGCCAAAATACCGCCTTGTACGGGCAAACCGTAGCTAGCCAGCAGTTCTTTAGCCTGATACTCGTGTAAATTCATGGATTTCTCCTTAAGGTGAGTGGGTTTTAGGAATCGCCCTGCGGCCAATCCCATATTTTCAGACGGCCCTACTATTTACTGAAAGGCAACCACATCCGCGCCAGCAGATACATGGTTGCGCCTCCTCCTCCGAGAATAAAAAAGACAATGCCTTTTTTACGCGAATTCGGGCAGAGCAGATAAACGGCAAGGCTGAAACTGATAAACAACAATGCCACGCGCCAAACCAATTCTTTATCTTTGAAACGGTTGAGCGTATAAGTTTCGGTCATCATCACATACATCTGCCACAATGCGGCCATACACATGCTGATGATGCCCATCGGTATAAAGAAAATACCGACTATTTCTTTGTTCATAATGAATGTAAATGCTGTTTGTTTGTCTGACGGAATTATAAATCAGAAAACGAAGCTCTCGGAACATTCAATTTGTCGGAGGTCTTAAGGCCGTCTGAAAAATTTCAGACGGCCTTAATGTCTATCAACCGTGCAAAGCGCGTTTGTCGGCCGCCAATGCAGCTTCGTGAACCACTTCGGACAAGGTTGGGTGGGCATGGATGATGCGGGCGATGTCTTCGCTGCTGGCGAAGAATTCGAGCGCAGTCACGCCTTCGGTAACCAATTCGCTGACAACCGGACCAATCATGTGTACGCCTAAGATGCGGTCGGTTTTGGCATCTGCCAATACTTTGACCGTACCTTTGGCTTTGCCCATTGCCAATGCGCGACCGTTTGCGCCGAAACCTGAAGTACCTTTTTTGTACTCCACGCCTTCGGCTTTGAGTTGCTCTTCGGTTTTACCCACCCAAGCGATTTCAGGGTCGGTGTAAATCACGAACGGTACGTTGTTGAAGTCGATATGCGGTTTTTGACCGGCAATGCGCTCTGCAACGGCAACACCTTCGTCACTGGCTTTGTGTGCCAACATCGGGCCGCGAACCACGTCGCCGATTGCCCATACGTTAGGCAGATTGGTACGGCATTCGCCATCTACTTTGATAAAGCCGCGTTCGTCTTTTTCCAAGCCTACGGCTTCGGCGTTCAGGCCTTTGGTGTTTGGAATACGGCCGATGGCAACAATCAGTTTGTCGAATACTTCGGTTTTGGCTTCGCCGGCAGCAGTTTCGTAAGCAACGGAAACGCCTTTGCCTTCAGATTTGATGTCGCCGATTTTCACGCCCAATTCGATGCTCAGACCTTGCTCTTTGGTGAAGTATTTGAAGGCTTCCTTGGCGATTTGTTGGTCGGCGGCAGCCAGGAAGGTCGGCGCGGCTTCAAGAATGGTAACTTCTGCACCCACGCGGTTCCATACGGAACCCATTTCCAAACCAATCACACCGGAACCGATCACGCCGAGTTTGGCAGGTACTTCGGTCAGATTCAATGCGCCTTCGTTGTCTAATACGTTCACGTTGTCTATAGCAACTTGTGGCAGCGGACGCGGTACGGAACCGGTCGCTACGATGACGTGTTTGGCTTCGATAACGGTTTTCTCGCCTTTGTTATCGACTTCGATTTGATAAGCATCGCCATTTTTACCAGCAAAAGAAGCAGTACCGAACAGGCTGGTTACTTTGTTTTTTTGGAACAGGAATTTCACGCCGCCGGTCAGCTTGGTTACGATGGCATCTTTGCGCTCAATCATTTTGGCTGCGTCGAATTTTACGTCGCCGACAGTGATACCGTGTTCTGCAAAATCGTGTTGCGCAGCGTGGAAATGTTCGCTGGATTGCAACAGGGCTTTAGAAGGGATACAGCCTACGTTCAAGCAAGTACCGCCCAATGCTGGGGCGTTGCCTGCTTTGTTAACGCCTGCGTCAACGCAAGCGGTTTTGAAACCCAGTTGCGCAGCACGAATGGCGGCAACGTATCCGCCCGGGCCTGCACCAATCACTACTACATCATATTGAGACATCGTGTCATCCTTTGCTTTTGCAGTATCTCAAAATAAAAACGATACTTTTTGTTTCTTTTTTATTTTGAATGACTGCGTTTTGATGGTTTTAAGAAAAGGCCGTCTGAAAGTCTATATCTGCCGATTCATTCGAATCAAATGTTTCAGACGGCCTCAATCGTTCGTTGAGCCTATTGTAGCACGATACTACATTACGCTACATCTAAATAAAAATTCAGACGGCCTTTTCATTAACAAATAAAAGGCCGTCTGAAACGATTACAGATCCAACAACAGGCGTGCTGGGTCTTCCAACGCGTCTTTAATGGCTACCAAGGTCAATACAGCTTCGCGGCCGTCAATGATACGGTGGTCGTAAGACAGAGCCAGATACATCATTGGACGGACAACAACTTGACCGTTTTCAACCACAGCGCGCTCTTTAGTGGCGTGCATACCCAAAATCGCAGATTGAGGCGGGTTGATGATCGGGGTAGACATCATAGAACCGAAAGTACCGCCGTTGGTAATACTGAATGTACCGCCGGTCAGATCTTCGATAGCGATTTTGCCGTCTTTTGCTTTTTTCGCGTAATCAACAATTGCTTGTTCGATGTCGGCAATGCTCATTTGGTCGGCATCGCGCAGGATTGGCACAACCAAACCGCGTGGGCTGCCAATTGCGATACCGATGTCGAAGTAGCCGTGGTAAACGATGTCTTTGCCGTCAACAGAAGCATTCACAACCGGGTATTTTTTCAGGGCGGCAACAGCGGATTTAACGAAGAAGGACATAAAGCCCAATTTCACGCCGTGTTCTTTCTCGAATTTATCTTTGTACTTCGCACGCAAGTCCATGATTGGTTTCATGTTGACTTCGTTGAATGTAGTCAAAATGGCGTTTTCTTGTTGAGAAGCCAAGAGGCGTTCTGCAACACGGGCACGCAGGCGGCTCATTGGTACGCGTTCTTCAGGACGTGCGCCGGCAGGAAGTGCAACGGCAGGGGCTGCGGCTGCGGCAGGTTTGGCAGCGGCATTTTGTACGTCTTCTTTCAATACGCGACCGTCACGGCCGGAACCTTGCAATGCGTTCACGTCAACACCGGTCTCGGCAGCCAGTTTGGCGGCAGCAGGCATAGCGGCGTTGTTTTGTGCAGCAGCAGGAGCGGCGGCTGGGGTAGCTTCGGCAGGCGCGGCGGCTGGGGCTTCAGCAGCGGCAGTAGCAGCTGTATCGATGCGAGCCAAAACTTGGTCGGCAACAACGGTTTCACCGTCTTGAGCTACGATTTCAACCAATACGCCGGCTTGTGGAGAAGGGACTTCCAAAACCACTTTGTCAGTTTCGATATCGATCAGGATTTCGTCACGGGCAACTGCTTCGCCAACTTTTTTCTTCCATTCCAAGAGCGTGCCCTCAGATACGCTTTCAGACAGCATAGGTACTTTTACATCAATAATCATTTTGTGTCTCCAATGGCCCTTTCAGACGGCCTGTTGTGTGTTTTTAATTCTGCATATGGGCATTCCGCCTGAACAATTTCAAACGGAATGCCACTAGGTTTACAACGCCAAAGCGTCTTCAACCAATTGTTTCAATTGAGCAATGTGTTTGCTTGAGTAGCCCACTGCAGGCGATGCACTGCTTGGACGACCGGCATAAGACAGTTTTTGCTCTTCGCTGATAACGTCTTCGATACGGTGGCGGATTTGGTAGAACGCACCTTGGTTTTTCGGCTCTTCTTGCGCCCAAACCACAGATTTTGCGTTCGGGTATTTCGCCAGTTCAGCTTTAACCTCATCGTATGGGAACGGATACAGCTGCTCAACGCGGACGATAGCAACATCATTTTCCAGTTTACGCTCGGTACGGCCGGCTTCCAAGTCATAGTAAACCTGACCGGCACACAATACCACGCGTTTCACGCTGTCGTTGCTTGCACGTTCTGCGGTATCTCCGATAACTGGACGGAAAGTCGAACCTTCGGTGAAGTTTTCCAGCGGGCTCATTGCACCTTTGAAGCGCAACAGGCGTTTGGACATGAAAATCACCAGCGGTTTGCGGTATGAACCCAAGACTTGACGTTGCAAGAGGTGGAACATTTGCGACGCTTCAGACGGCATGATGACTTGCATATTGTTCTCAGAACACAGTTGCAACCAACGTTCTACACGTGCAGAAGAGTGCTCAGGGCCTTGACCGTCGTAACCGTGCGGCAGGATGGTGGTCAGACCGCACAAACGACCCCATTTGGTTTCGCCTGAAGACAGGAATTGGTCGATAGTTACTTGCGCGCCGTTAGCGAAGTCACCGAATTGCGCTTCCCAAATGGTCAGCTTGTCAGGAGCGGAGCAGGCAAAGCCGTACTCGAACGCCATTACGGCTTCTTCGTTCAAGATAGAGTCGATAACCAGGAACTCGCCCAAGCCTTCGCCCATGTTGCGCAGAGGAACATAAGTACCGTCGTCCCATTTTTCGCGTTTTTGATCGTGCAGAACGGCATGACGGTGTGAGAATGTACCGCGGCCGGAGTCCTCACCAGAGATACGCACGCCATGACCTTTGGTCAGCAGGCTTGCGTATGCGAGGGTTTCGGCCATACCCCAGTCGATGGCTTGTTTGCCGGATGCCATGGCTTTACGCGCTTCGATCACACGTTTTGCAGTCGGATGCAGGGCAAAGCCTTCCGGTACAGCGGTGAATTTCTCAGTAAGACGCTCAATGTCGGCGGCAGGCAAACCGGTTTCGATTTTTTCGCGCCAATCTTTGCCTTGGTATTTGCTCCAGTCGATTTGTGTGCGTTGGAAATTGCTCAACGTTGTTTGTTCAACATGTTCGCCTTTGTCCAAAGCATCACGGTAGGCTTGGATGTAACCGTCAGCCTCAGCTTGGGTTACCACGCCTTCGGCAATCAGTTGCTCGGTGTACAAAGCACGCGCACCTGGGTGTTGCGATACTTTTTTGTACATCATCGGTTGGGTCAAGGTCGGATCATCGCCCTCGTTGTGGCCCCATTTACGGTAGCAGACAACATCAACCACGATGTCTTTATGGAATTTTTTGCGGTAATCCAAGGCAGCTTGGATGGCAAAGCAAACGCGTTCAGGATCATCGCCATTCACATGGATAACCGGAGCGGAAACCATTTTCGCGATATCGGTACAGTGTACGGTTGAACGGGTATCGCGGGTATCGGAAGTCGTAAAGCCGATTTGGTTGTTGATCACGATGTGAACAGTACCGCCGGTGGTATAACCGCGTGTTTTAGACAGGTTGAATGTTGCTTGGTTAACACCCAAACCGATAAATGCGGAGTCACCATGAATCAATACCGGCAAGACTTTATCGCGGCCGTTTTCGCCCAAACGTTTTTGTTTGGCGCGTGCAGAACCTTCTACTACTGGATTAACGATTTCCAAGTGTGACGGGTTGAATGCCAAAGAAACGTGCATCGGGCCGTGTGGCGTAGCAATGTCGGAGCTGAAGCCCATGTGGTATTTCACGTCGCCGCTAGGCAATTTGATTTCGGCACGGCCTTCAAATTCGGCAAACAGATCAGCCGGTTTTTTGCCCAAAATGTTAACCAAAACATTCAGACGGCCACGGTGTGCCATACCGATGATGACTTCTTCCACGCCGTCTTTACCGGCGTTTTGAATCAAATAGTTCAAACCGGCAATGGCACTTTCGCCACCTTCGACACCGAAACGTTTTTGACCGACATATTTGGTATGCAGGTAGCGTTCCAGAGTTTCGGCAGCAGTCATTTCTTTCAAGATACGGCGTTTTTGTTCAACGTTGTAGCTTGGTGTAGACAGTACGCTTTCAAAATAATTACGAACCCAACGACGCTCTTCGGTATTTGGAATGTAGATGTACTCTACCGCGATATGGCCGCAGTAGGTTTGTTTGAGGTTACTGATGATTTGGGACAGAGGCAGTTTGCTCTGACCGGAAAAATCGCCCTCGCCCATATTGAACTGAAGTGCCATATCGGCATCTGACAGACCGTGGAATTTAGGATCGAGAGCTTCAATATTTTGAGGAGGAATACGTTTGAGCGGATCAAGTTGGGCTGCACCCACGCCTTGGATACGATAGGCAGAAATCAGTCGCAAAACGCTGACTTGCTTTTTCATCATTGCCTCATCCACACCGCCTGCGACGGCTGCGGCAATTTTCTTTTTAGCCAAAGTGGCAAATGATTCACGAATCGGTGTATGGGCAACATCGACAGCGACTGCGCCCGGCTGTTTACTCAAATCGGTAAAGTACTGTTTCCATTTTTCATCGACAGATTCCGGATTATCCAGAAACTTTTCATACAACTCCTCGATGTATGGCGCATTAGAACCAAACAGATAAGAGAAATTGAGTTTTTCGTCCATCATGGCGTGAGCTCTTTTCTTTAAAATATAAACAAAGGGTAGAATCCCGTGTTCTCCGAACGGAATTCAGGCCGTCTGAAATGACACTTTATTCTACCCTATTTCAAATCAAATTACCTGCTATCAACTTAATTAATTACGACCAACCTCATTGAAAACGGCAATTCGATTTTTTCAAACGACTTTTCAACAATATATTAATGTATTGTTTATTAGCGTTTATCTACCGGAACGTAATCGCGACGTTCTGCACCGGTATAAAGTTGACGTGGGCGACCGATTTTCAGTGCCGGATCGCTAATCATTTCATGCCAATGAGAAATCCAACCTACACTGCGCGACAATGCGAAGATAACGGTAAACATTTCAGTTGGAATGCCCAATGCAGACAAGACGATACCAGAGTAGAAGTCGACGTTTGGATACAGCTTGCGTTCAACAAAGAATGGGTCTTTCAGTGCAATTTGTTCCAATTCCATCGCCAGCTTGAATTTAGGACTGTCTTCCAAGCCCAATTCTTTTAAGACTTCATAACAGGTTTCGCGCATGATGTTGGCTCGTGGGTCCATATTGCGGTATACGCGGTGACCGAAGCCCATCAGACGGTATTTGCGTTGTTTCACACCTTCCATGTATGCGGCAACATTAGACACATCGCCGATTTCATCCAGCATCTTCAACACAGCTTCGTTTGCACCGCCGTGTGAAGCACCCCACAGACAGGCGATACCAGCAGCGATACAGGCAAATGGGTTCGCCCCTGAAGAGCCTGCCAAACGTACGGTCGAAGTAGAAGCATTTTGCTCGTGGTCGGCATGCAAAATAAAGATGCGGTCGAGCGCGCGGGCCAAGACTGGATTAGGTTTGTATTCTTCACACGGTGTGGCAAACATCATGTGCAAGAAGTTTTCAGCATAGGAAAGGTTATTTTTTGGATAATTGAACGGCAAACCGTTGGAATAACGGTAACACATTGCCGCAATGGTCGGAATTTTGGAGATTAAGCGGTAAATCGCGATTTTGCGGTGTTCAGGATTGGTAATATCCAAGCTGTCTTGATAGAAAGCAGACAAAGCGCCAACCACACCCACCATCATCGCCATCGGGTGCGCATCGCGACGGAAACCGCGGAAGAACCAAGTCAACTGTTCATGCACCATAGTATGGTGGCTGACTGTAGCATCAAATTCTTTTTTCTGTTCGGGCGTAGGCAGCTCGCCGTAGATCAACAGGTAACAAACTTCCAAGTAATCGGATTTTTCGGCCAACTGCTCGATAGGATAACCACGGTAATATAACAGACCTTTATCGCCGTCAATATAAGTGATTTTGGATTCGCAACTTGCAGTGGACACGAATCCTGGGTCGAATGAAAACAGACCTGTATTTTTTGTCAACGCACGGATGTCAACCACATCATGGCCGATACTTGCTTCCAATACTGGCAGTTCCAAGGTCTCTTGATTTGGGGTGGTGAGCTTGACTGATTTAGACATTCTTAAACTCCTTTGTAAGTTGGGGCTTTCGTTGCCGCCCAAGCGGCACGGTCCTTTTTTCAGACGGCCTCAGTATGGAAAAAGCTTGTTCGGATTGGCATCGCAAACAAGCTCTATAACACATCATGCCTGTCTGATTTTTTCAAGCATGGGAATCAGGTGTTTCTTGTCCGTTGCCGAATGTCCGTTAATCAAGGCAAGCAACTCTTGGTCTTGAAATTCGAGGATTTCGGAAAATTCGGACAACTCCTGATCACTCAGGTGCTCGAATTCTTTTTCCATAAACCTGCCGAAGATTAAGTCTAGTTCTAACAATCCCCGGCGGGTTTGAAAACGGATTTTCCGTTTGGCAATATCGTCAAAAACCATCATTTCTTAAACGGCTCGTTTCAACATAATCTCTTTAATCTTACCGATGGCTCGGGTCGGATTCAAGTGTTTAGGACATACGTCTACGCAGTTCATAATGGTGTGGCAACGGAACAAACGGTATGGGTCGTTCAGATTATCCAAACGCTCATTAGTGATGGTATCACGGCTATCCGCAATGAAACGGTAAGCATTCAGCAAGCCAGACGGACCAACGAATTTATCAGGATTCCACCAGAATGACGGGCAGGCAGTCGAACAGCAGGCGCACAAAATACACTCGTACAAACCGTCCAACTCTTTACGCTCTTCCTGAGTTTGCAGACGCTCTTTGTCCGCATCGATAGGGTTGTCGTTGACAACGTAAGGTTTGATTGAGTGATATTGTTTGAAGAACTGGGTCATATCCACAATCAGGTCGCGGATAACAGGCAGACCTGGCAGAGGGCGGATTTTAACCGGCTGTTTCAGGCTGCGCAGATCGGTCAGACATGCCAAGCCGTTTTTACCGTTGATGTTCATACCGTCAGAACCGCAAATACCTTCGCGGCAAGAACGGCGGAAAGACAATGTATCGTCTTGTGCTTTCAGGCGCACTAAAGCGTCCAAAAGCTTAACGTCGGTTGGTTCCAATTCCAACTCGTAACGTTGCATATAAGGTTTGGCATCAACGTCCGGGTTGTAACGGTAAATTTCAAAACTCATTTTTTCCATGAGAAGTGTTCCTTTTCTCATAAACTGCTCAATGATTTTGTATTATGAATTCAAGCAGTTCAATGTGGGTATGGTTAGGTTTCAGACGGCCTTTAAGGTAAAGGCCGTCTGAAAACTCATCAATAAACGCGTTTAGCCGGTTTGATGTATTCCACGCTCAAAGGCTTGGTATGTACCGGTTTGTAAGACAAAGTATTGGTATCTGAATGATACAGGGTATGTTTCATCCAGTTTTCGTCATCGCGCTCAGGATGGTCGTCTGAAGCGTGTGCGCCACGCGATTCTTTACGTGCTTCGGCAGACACCAAAGTCGCTTTCGCTACTTCAATCAGATTATCCAACTCCAAAGCTTCGATACGCGCGGTATTCCATACTTTGCTCTTGTCTTTGATTTCAGTACGTTTCACGCGCTCGGCAATCTCCATGATTTCTCGAACGCCTTTGCTCAGAATCTCATCGGTACGGAACACACCGGCATGCAGTTGTACGGAGCGTTGCAGTTCGCGACGCAATGCATCAACGTTTTCACCATCGGTTTGGTTGTCCAAACGCTCGATACGTTGGCGGGTCAACTCACCGGCATTAGCAGGCAGAGGTTTCCAGTCGCTTTGCTCTTTGATGAATTTAATCATGCTGTCGCCGGCAGCTTTACCGAATACCACCAAGTCCAACAGGGAGTTGGTACCCAAGCGGTTCGCACCGTGCACGGAAGCACAAGCACACTCACCTGCCGCATACAGACCTTTTACAGGCACTTCGTAATCTTCACCTTGCGGAACGACAACTTCGCCATGGTAGTTAGTCGGAATACCGCCCATCATGTAGTGGGTAGTCGGCACAACAGGAATTGGGTCTTTAATCGGGTCGATACCGGCAAACTGGATGGAAATCTCGCGGATGCCCGGCAGTTTTTCCATAATTTTTTCTGCGCCGATATGGTCGATTTTCAGCAAAACGTGGTCTTTGTTTTTACCACAGCCGCGACCTTCGTAGATTTCCATCGCCATCGCACGGGAAACCACGTCACGGGAAGCCAAGTCTTTTACGGTTGGAGCATAACGTTCCATAAAGCGTTCGCCATCGGCATTCAACAGAATACCACCCTCACCGCGCACACCCTCAGTAATCAATACACCGGCACCGGCTACACCGGTCGGGTGGAATTGCCAGAATTCCATGTCTTCCAACGGAATACCTGCACGGGCACAAATACCCAAACCATCACCGGTATTCATATAAGCATTGGTTGAAGACGCATAAATACGGCCGCCACCACCGGTAGCAAACATCACGGCTTTAGCGTGGAAAATATAAACTTCGCCGGTTTCCATTTCCATGGCGGTTACACCGACGACGTCGCCGTTTTCATCACGAATCAAATCTTGTGCCGTCCATTCCACAAAGAATTGTGTATTGGCACGGACGTTTTGTTGGTACAAAGTATGCAACATCGCATGACCGGTACGGTCGGCAACCGCACATGCACGTTCTACCGCACGTTTACCATGTTCGGCAGTATGACCACCGAAAGGACGTTGGTAGATTTTGCCACTTTCCACACGGTCAAAAGGCATACCCATGTGTTCCAACTCAATTACGGCTTCAGGCGCGGCGCGACACATAAACTCAATCGCATCTTGGTCGCCCAACCAGTCAGAACCTTTCACGGTATCGTACATATGCCAATCCCAACGGTCTTCTTGCACATTACCCAATGAAGCAGAAATACCACCTTGAGCCGCTACAGTATGAGAACGGGTTGGGAAGACTTTAGACAAAACAGCACAATTCAGGCCGGATTTAGACAATTGGAGGGCTGCGCGTAAACCTGCACCACCACCGCCAACAATCACGGCATCAAACTTGCGAACAGGATAACCCATATTTACCCCCAAATTACTTTAACAGAATACACCAAGCAGCCTACCAACCAAACGATGGTGGCAACTTGTAAAAACAAACGCAGACCGAAAGGCTTAATGTAGTCCATCCACAAATCGCGGATACCTACCCATGCATGCAGGAATACAGCCAAGAAGCTCACTTGGGTAAATACTTTTACCCAAGTTTGATCAAAAAATGCCTGCCATGCCGAATATTCTTTAGGCAACGTAAACAAAACAACCAAAAGAACCACGGTGTACACCAACATGATGACCGCAGTTGCACGTTGCATTGCCCAATCGCGCAAACCGTAATGCGCACCTGTCAATTTACGTTCTACCATAACAAAGCTCCCAAAACGACGGTCAGAATCAAAGCAGAAGCAAATACAACTTTAGCAGTAGTACGGGCAGTATTTAATTCCAGGCCTTTATGCACATCCAAAAACAGAAAGCGGATACCGGCGAAAAAGTGGTGCAGATATGCCCACAACAGACCGATAAGGATCAGCTTCACAAACGGATTGGAAATAGCAGTACGATATGCTTCAAACGACGCTTCGCGATCCAGCGTTCCGGAGAAGAAATACAAGAGAACAGGCAGCATCACAAACAAGCCGACGCCGCTGATACGGTGAAGAATAGATACAATCCCCGGTATGGGCAATCGGATATTCGGAATTTCCAAAAATACCGGGCGTGATTTGGCGGACATGGTCAGTTCCTCTAGATTTATTATCAGCTCAAAACCTATAGCTCAGCACTACAATAAGCTACATAAACCATAATTTACCTGTTTTATCTCATTTTGAACAGTGCAATTTATGAATGCTCTAATGATTTTTACCAAAAGACTAATAAAATCAAACAATCATTCTTAGATTTTTTTTGTGTGGCTAGCCTTTTTTGTTACTTTCCTGCAATTAAGCCATCTCCCCATCAAAGCACTTACGATAACATCATTATTGTTTGAGAATTGTATCTATTGTGAGATAAATTCTCACTCTTGATACCTAATCTTTACAAAGGCATAAGCCATTCTTAACTTATTACCATTGCATTATCATCACTACTCTTACATAGTTATACATTCAAAGACATTTCATCCGCCCAAAATAGACTAAAATACGACGTAACACCAACCATGTTTCCATACCTAAAAAGGAAGCTGCATCATGACACACTCCCCTCATCAAAACACACCCGATCCGGAAGACTACATCCCCTCCTTCCGCCGTCGAAACTTAGACACATCCGGCTTCATGAAAAAACTCGGACGCTTTGCCGGTCGCTTGGGTAAACCTGTCGTCCGCCAGCTTTATGCGCTTTATTATCTCTGGGAATCCGAACATACACCCAAACGTGCAAAAATGATTATTGTCGGCGCACTGGTTTACTTCCTCAGTCCTATTGACAGCATTCCCGACCTTCTGATTCCATTTGGCTTCAGCGATGACATTGCCGTCATTGCGCTGGTTTATTCTCAGATGAAAAACTATCTGACCGAAGATATTCAAGAAAAAGCCCGTCAAGCGGCTGACAAGCTGTTTGGTTCTTAATTGGATAAAGTCCGACTACACATATATAAATACAAAAAGAAGGTCGTCTGAATATTCAGACGGCCTTCTCAGTTTATGACTTTTTATTTCAAAGGCTGCATACCCATAACTTCCATCAGGAAGTTGGTAAACGCAGGATTGCTTGGTTTGGTATCCATGTTTTTCCAACGCTGTTGCCAACCGCGCAAAGCACCTTGGATGTACTGTTTGGATTGCTCGGTAGTAATTTCACCACGTTGGCTGTCAACGGCAGAACGCAGATAAACTTCGTACATACTGTCATCGACAGAGTTGCGTCCCACTTGTTGGATACGGAAGCGGTTCAAATATTGTGCAGCCTGAACTTTGGTCAGACTACCTTGGCTCACTTGGGTACTCAAGCGACGTGCTTCATCATGAATCTTGGAAACATCTGCCCAATGCGAAGGAGCTAAATGATAACCGGTAGCTGAAACTTGTGAATCAGCCTTAGGTTTCTTAACGTTGGTTGGTCGAACTGGCACTTCTTTCAATGTTGGAACATAAATCGATTCACAACCGGCAAGTGCCGCCACAGCAAAGATAGGAAGAATGTATTTTTTCATAATGCGCATTATAAGCATGATTCGTTGAAGAAACCAACTTTTGAATAATGGTATTCAAAGCTCATTAACTGAATTACAACAGATTTCATACGATATCTCAAGCCCATACGCAAAAAAGGCCGTCTGAAAACGGCCTTTTAACAACAATCCTATATTATGCCAAATCGGCAAACAGAGGCGTAGAAAGATAGCGTTCGCCATATGATGGCAACAAGACAACGATCAACTTACCTTCGTTTTCAGGTTTTTTAGCCAGTTGCAATGCGCTCCATACTGCGGCACCTGAAGAAATACCTACCAAAATGCCTTCTTTTTCAGCCATAGCGCGCGCAGTTTCAAACGCTGCCTCGTTAGGTACTTTGGAAATGCTGTCGTAAACAGTCGTATTCAAAACGCTGGGGATAAAGCCTGCACCCAAACCTTGAATCGGATGCGGACCTTTCTCGCCACCGCTCAATACTGGGGAAGCTTCAGGCTCGACAGCCACGATTTGAACTTCGGGTTTGTATTTTTTCAATACTTCGCCCACACCGGTAATCGTACCGCCTGTACCTACACCGGCCACGAAAATATCTACTTTACCGTCTGTATCGCGCCAAATTTCTTCGGCAGTGGTTTTGCGGTGAACTTCAGGATTAGCCTCGTTATCAAATTGGCGCGGCATAAAGTAAGTATCTGGATGTTCGTCCACCAAAGACTGGGCTTTAGCAATAGCGCCCGCCATACCTTCGGCAGCAGGTGTCAAAATTAGCTCTGCACCGAATGCACGCAGCAGCATTTTGCGTTCTTTACTCATGCTTTCAGGCATAGTAATCGCCAATTTATAACCGCGGGCCGCACACACCATGGCCAAACCGATACCGGTATTGCCACTGGTTGCCTCGACGATAACGGTATCTTTATTGATTTTACCGGCTTGCTCGGCCGCTTCAATCATAGATTCGGCAATACGGTCTTTCACGCTGCTGCCTGGATTAAAGAATTCAAGTTTAACGGCGATTTGCGCTTTTAAACCTTCGGTCAGGCGGTTCAGTTTCACCAGAGGTGTGTTGCCGATCAGCTCGGTAATATTATTTGCAATTTTCATTTCCTGCTCCTGATTTAGATGTAATACAGCCTGCATATTAAACTCAGGCCGTCTGAAAAACCAATATCGAAAATTTCTTTCTTTATAACTTTTGGTTCAAGCGCGGTCAATATCCACTGCGCTCAAAAATCAATGTAACGGCAACTACAGCCTGCATCACGACGGCAACCATCCAACCTGCCCACATCTGCCGCATACTGAAAAGAGAGGCAGACTGCTTGCAAACAACCACTCTGTGCAGATAAAACACCAGCATCAGGACGCCCTGCAATGCAAACCAATAAATGGGTTTCAAAGCATAAATTTTCAGCAAGGCCGCCCACGCAAAAACCGCGCCCGCCAGCGGCAAGATGAAATAAACCACGCCTACCAAGAAAACAAAAGCCAAAGTCATGACGACATTGGAAACCGCAAATAAGGTCAAACCGGCATATTCGCCTGCCGACCAAAACTTTTTGTCTTCCGTTTTACTGCAGTCATCAATAAAGAAGAAAATACTGGCGATTGTCAGATAAAAATGAGGGATGAACAAAGGGCCTGTATGCGTAAAGCCCCATATTCCGGGCAACAAGCGTGCGCCCAGTGCCGAAATCCCCAGCCACAACAACACCGTAGCCCAAAGCCATTGAAACCGCTGCGCGCGAAAAATAAATGCCAACGATACCGCAGCATACGCGACGGCAAACCAAAAATCCAAAGAAACCATCATGAATACTGCAACTCGCCTTCAAAAACAGTTTCCGCAGGGCCGGTCATTTGCACATCGCCACCTTCTTCCCAACTGATAAACAATTCACCTCCAGGCAGAGTAACACGCACAGGCGCACCCGCTTTCAGCAAGCCATTGCGCACGCCTGCCACCACGGCCGCACACGCTCCAGTGCCGCAAGCCTGAGTTTCCCCCACCCCGCGTTCAAACACTCGCAGGCGGACTGACAATTCATCTTCAACCTGCAAAAAGCCGACATTGACCCGTTCAGGAAACTGCTCGTGCGATTCAATAGCGCCGCCCCAATATTCCACCGGCGCAGTCTCAACATCATCAACCAAAATCACCGCATGCGGATTACCCATATTCACACAGCTTACCGGTACAGACTCCAAACCGACCAAGACAATATGTGTCAGCGCATCTTCATTTTCACCATGTGCAGGCACAAACGGAATTTCAGACGGCATGAAACGCGGTTTACCCATATTGACGGTAACCAAACCGTTATCCAACAGCTTCGGTACAATAATCCCTTTGGCCGTTTCGACCAAAATTTCCGTTTTATCCGTCAAACCCTTATCCGCGACAAAACGCGCAAAACAACGCGCTCCATTGCCGCACTGCTCTACTTCCCGACCATCGGCATTGAAAATGCGGTACCGAAAATCGACCGCATCAGAAGAAGGCTTCTCCACTACCAAAAACTGATCAAAACCCACGCCGCGATAGCGGTCTGCCCATTGGGCAAGCGGCGCAGTCAACGGATCAAAGTCCTGATCGATGGCATTAACCACCATAAAATCATTGCCCAAGCCGTGCATCTTCGTAAATTTCAAAGTTTTCATTATTTATTCACATTCTTATTAAATCATTATTTCGGCACATTCTACACCAGAATGATATATTCGTTTCTATCTTGTTTCTCAGACGGCCTTGCGCCCTTTTACCAATACTAACACCAGCCACCCCGCAAAAATACTATACTTCCCACATTACAAATATTTCTTATTACAAGGATACACATTATGAAAAAAATTCTCTTACCTGCCCTTTTGGCCGCTTCACTCAGCGCATGTACAGTCGGCACGCCCGGTGTTTCCGTCGGCTTAGGCGTCGGCACCAGCATCGGCCGCCATGTCGGCCTGGGTACATCCATCAACATCCCTGTCGGCTTGGATAAAACCAAAACCACCAAAGGCACGGATTCAGACGGCATCCGTATCTCAGAAGAACAAATCGTGACCTATTTTGATGCACACGGCACACCCAGCAACAGCGCAGTCAAAGGTGGCTTCCATCGCCAACTGATCAGCAAACGTAACAACGAATACGTCGTCCAAGACTTTTACAGCGACAACAGTCAAAAACGCACGGACCCCTACGTTCTCAGCCGTAACCAACTGATGCAGTTCCGCGCCACGCCAAGCAATGGCTCGTTAACCACTTACGCCTACAACGGCACGGTGATGCAGCAACAAGTATTCCAAAACGGCAAATTGGTTAACGCCAAATACTAAAGGCCGTCTGAAACGGCTGAGGAGCATGTGAAACTTGATTACAAAATATTTTTAACATTCAAACATTTGAAATATTTTGCACCATTTCCTTAAAAATATTGATTGACACATTTTTTCCAGCCATTATAATACGCCCCATTCCCCGATAGCTCAGTCGGTAGAGCGACGGACTGTTAATCCGCAGGTCCCTGGTTCGAGCCCAGGTCGGGGAGCCAAATTTAAAAGCCTGAACTTCTGTTCAGGCTTTTTTACATCAATAAGGAACGCTTGTTCTTTCCCAAAGAAAGCCCATGAATCCTCATAATAAAAAAGGCCGTCTGAAACCCAAATCTGGCTTCAGACGGCCTTTTATTTATTTTTAAATCAACGGAAGAAGTCGCCCATGCCTGCCGGCAGGCCTTGGGTAAATGCACCCATGGTTTTGTTGGTCGTTTCTTCGGCTTTTTCAGAAGCGGCATTGATAGCGGCCAATACCAAATCTTCCAGCATTTCTTTGTCGTCTGCGGCTTCTTGAATCAAATCAGGGCTGATTTCAAGTTTGCGAACAACGTGCGAACACGTCATCACAACTTTCACCAAACCATTGCCTGCTTCACCTTCAACTTCGGTTTCAGCCAGCTTGGCTTGTGCCTTTTTCATGTTTTCTTGCATTTGTTGAGCCTGTTTCATCAGGCCGCCTAATCCGGCTTTTCCGAACATGTTTTACTCCTATGGGTTTGAATAAATGGGTTTCACTCATGCCGTCTGAAAAACGCTATTGCCTTTCAGACGGCCTTGTATGTCAGTATTTTAAGAATGCCCTACTAACTCTAAAGAATCCGGCAGCCATTGCGCTTCAAAGATTTGCAAAATTTTCTGCGCCGTTGTATCCGCTTCCAGCAAATCTTGCGCCTGCTGCCGTCCTTCTTCTTGAATACGTTTGCGGCGCATCACCGGCGTTTCCCAGCCTTTATCATCCTGCCAAGGCTCGGTTTGCAGCCTTAAATTGCCAAGATGGTAAGCCTCGCTCAACGTCTGGCAGATTTTGTCCAAGCGCTCTTTATTGGCAGTAGCTTTGGCCTCATCCGTCAACGACAGCATGATTAATCCTGCTTCCGTATCATAACTCGTCCATGCCGCATTTTGTGCCAACATCTGCGCCGCGCCTAATTTACGGGCAAATCGTTCGATAATGCTGTGCCAATTCTCAGTTTTAAACTCAGGCAAAGGAGCGAACTGAAGCTCTTCTTCATCTCCCTCCTCTTCTTCAGACACAACCGGCTGCAGTACTTCCATCACATCAGCACGGTGTGAATCTTCATATGCATATGCTTCATCAAAATACGGAGGTGGAATTTCCTCATCTATGTGCGGATATTCTTCCGGTTCAGGGGCCGTCTGAACTTTTGCAACAGGCAATGGCTCCGCAGTTTCTTGCATCTGCGCCGTTTGTGTTTGAGGCGGCTCAGCCGATACTTGGCTCGGCATGTCTTCCCAAGGCGGGACATCCCCCTGTTGTTGAGCAGACTGAATAGTTTCTTCAGACGGCCTTTCAACGATATCCTGTTTAGTCGGAACAGCCTCTTTCTCAACCGCCGGTGCTGCTATCGGCTCAGATTTCGGCAGCTGAAAAGGCTTTTTTTCGGCCTCAGCTTTCTGATGGTCGGAATGCAAATCCGTGTGTTCAATCTGACTTTGCGTATCGCAACCCGAAGCGGCCAACGGCGCAAATGCAAGCATGCGCAAAAGCGTCATGACAAAACCGGCATACTCGTCTGGAGCCAGCGGTAAATCCTGTTTACCATGAATAGCGCATTGATAATAAAGCTGAATCTGCTCGCCACTCAAAGCCTGACTTAATCGCTGCAAAGTTTCACGTTCAGGATCGTCATTTGCCAAGGCGGAAGGAATGGTTTGAATCAAAGCCAAACGTTGCAACAACATGGCCAATTCTGCCAACGCGCTGTCAAAACCAATCGCTCTGGCGGACATTTCCTGAGCCTTTTCCAGCAAGGCTTCCCCGTTTTGATTGATGATTCCTTCAAGCAATTCAAACAAGTATTGTTTATCGACCGCTCCGATCATCTGGCGGACATCTTGTTCGGCCACTTTACCCGAACCCATGGCAATCGCCTGATCTAAAAGGCTCAACGCATCGCGCATCGAGCCGGCGGCGGCACGGCCTAAAAGTTGCAAAGCCTGTGGCTGATAAGGAACGTTTTCACGATCCAAGACATGCGCCAAATGCTCGGCAACCTGCTGGGTTGTCATGTTGCGCAACACAAATTGCAAACAGCGGCTCAATACAGTAATGGGGACTTTATGCGGATCGGTGGTCGCCAAAATAAATTTAACGTGTTCAGGCGGTTCTTCCAAAGTCTTCAGCATGGCATTGAACGCGCTTTTGGAAAGCATATGCACTTCGTCGATGATATAGACTTTGTATTTACCCGCAGTCGGCGCGTATTGCGCGTTTTCCAACACTTCGCGGATATTGTCGATACCGGTATTCGATGCCGCGTCGATTTCCAATAGATCCACATAACGGCCGCTGTCGATTTGCGTACAGCTTTCACACTGACCGCACGGCTCACCATGCACGGCATTTTCGCAGTTCAGGCTCTTGGCCAAAATCCTGGCAATCGTGGTCTTACCCACACCGCGTGTCCCTGTCAGCAGATAGGCATGGTGCAGACGGCCTTCGTCCAGCGCGTTACGCAGGGCTTTGACGACGTGTTCCTGACCGACCAAATCGGCAAAGGTTTTCGGACGCCATTTTCGTGCAAGAACTTGATAAGCCATGTTGTTTCTCTACGGGAAATAAATCGGAAGGCCGTCTGAAAAGAATTCTCCGCTTTTCAGACGGCCTCAGAAAATGGCATATATTCTAGCATTTTTTTGATTTTTATTAAGGATTTTCTATCAAACCGACAGCGACAGCATGTCATTGCAATGTTAGAATGCTACATAAATGATAAGTAATTTGAAGTTTGAAACATCATGTCCGAAATCATACTACGCAACCAATCAGCCACTATGCAAGTAAATACAATGGGCGGATATATTGATTCCCTGATTCTAAAAGGATGGGAAGTCTTATTTCCGAAAACCAGCGTTCAAGTAGGCGATGACACAAAATTACGCGGCGGCATGCACGTCTGCCTACCTCAATTCGGACCTGACAGCAAAAATCATCTGGCCCAACATGGTTTCGGCAGAACTTCAGACTGGGAAATCCGCCATCAAAATGAATCAGATATCGGCTTAAAATTAATCAGCACAGAAAAAGGCTATGAACACGTCGAATGGTTGCTCGATTACAGTCTGCCTAACGAAAATGAAGCCATCGCCATCCTAACTGTCTGCAATTACGGCGAATCACCCATCCGCACGTCCCCAGGATTCCACCCCTACTTTACCGCCGCCGGCACACAATTTGATTTCAACGGCGCCCCATACGATGCCGACTATATCTCCCATACCGAATTTGTTTCCTCCGACCAGGATGCACACGTTGCATTTGACGGCTTGAAACTGGATATCCGTACCCACAATCTGCCTGTGTATGCCCTTTGGAGCGATCGAAACGGTCAATATACTTGTGCAGAGCCAACCGCAGAAGGCAATGCGTTTTTATCCCCTGCCCGAGGAGGACAGTTTGTTTCAGGACACAGCAAAAAACGTTACGCCATGAAAATCAGACTGATAGCTTAACCCCCTTTACAAATCCTCGATATTTAAAAACCACCCCAAAGGGTGGTTTTCTTATGGCTTACAGGCCATTGTTATTGATTGCATTCGCAATATCGCGTACCGCTGTTACATACATACGGCTGTGGTTGTATTGCCATACCGTGTAGAAGTTATTCAGACCCAAATAGTATTCAAATACGCCCGGGCTGGTCTCCAAAGCATACAGCACAGCTTTTTCATTATCGGCAATAGCAGCTTGAGGCACGACACCCAAAGCTTTGAAATCTGCGACAGTGCGCGTCAAGGCAGTTTTCTCATCGATAATCGCCTGCAAGTGCGGAGTAATCGTCAGACTTACCGGCACAACCATCTTACCGCCGGTCTGCCAGCCATGCTGTTTCATATAATTGGCGACAGAAGCCGCCACATCGCCAACATTATTCCAAATATCGCGATGACCATCACCATCATAGTCCACCGCCCATTTACGGTAGCTTGAAGGCATAAATTGCGGCATGCCCATCGCGCCGGCATAGCTGCCTTTGAAGTCAAAGATATTTTCTTTTTCTTCTTTTGCCATCTGCAAAAGTTCACTCAATTCATTTTGGAAAAACTCGGCACGGCGAGGATAATCAAAGGCCAATGTACTCAAGGCATCGGCAACGCGGAAGCTGCCTGTATTTTTACCATAATTGGTTTCAATCCCGAGAATCGCCACAATCAATTCGGCAGGTACGCCGTATTTGCGTGCCACATCATCAATTACGGCACGGTTTGCCGCATAGAATTGTCTGCCGCCATTAAATTTGGCTGCACCAGAGTTACCGGTGCGGAATTCATACCAAGGACGCGAAGTGCTTGGGCGGTACATAATGGTAATAATGTTGCCTTTATACACCACGCCATTAAAGAAATTGCGCAACTCTTCCGCACTGAAACGGCGATTTTTCACTTCATATTGGATAAACTGCTGAACATTGACGTTCTCATTAAAACCGCTGCTGGCAACAGATTCAGCCGCAGCATCAAATACAGGGCGTTTTGCAGAGGAAACAGGCTCGACAGGTTTTGCCGTATCAACAGCAGGCTTTTGCGGAGTGCCGCATGAAGCTAAAGCCAAAGCAGTCAAACCTATCCCAAAGATTTTGATTTTATTCATAAATAATCTCTTTACTAAATAATACGACAAACCCGAACACGAATGAATATTCGGCCAATACATCATCTCTTCCGCTATATTTCTAGACAGACTTAAAAATATAGACAAATCAATATTTACTTACTTCGGCTCAAGCAGATAAACAAGGCCGTCTGAAATTCAAGGAAACCCTTGATTTTCAGACGGCCTTGAATGAATCAATTACTCAGCGGCTGCAACAACAGCAACGGTAATTTTAGCAACAGCGTCAGTGTGCAGAGCTACTTCAACTTCGTATTCGCCAACAGCTTTCAACGGACCGTTAGGCAGACGTACGTTTGCTTTAGCAGCTTGGATACCGGCAGCAACAATCGCTTCAGCGATGTCAGCATTGGTAACAGAACCGAACAGACGACCATCAACACCGGCTTTTTGAGCAACAGTAATGGTTTGGCCTTCCAGTTTTTCTTGACGGGCTTTAGCATCAGCCAAGATTTCAGCTTGTTTGGCTTCCAATTCAGCGCGGCGTGCTTCGAATTCTTTCATGTTGGCTTCGGTTGCACGTTTTGCTTTACCGGCAGGGATCAGGAAGTTGCGTGCGTAACCGTTTTTAACGGTAACGATGTCACCCAAGTTACCCAGACCGCCGATTTTTTCTAACAGAATAATTTGCATGATTTAAACTCCAAAATTATTTGTGTTGATCGGTGTAAGGCAACAGAGCCAGGAAACGGGCACGTTTCACAGCAGTAGCCAACTGACGTTGGTAGTGTGCTTTAGTACCAGTAATGCGGGCAGGGATGATTTTGCCGTTTTCAGAGATGAAGTCTTTCAACAAATCAACTTGTTTGTAATCAACTTCTTGGATTTTTTCAGCCGTAAAGCGGCAGAATTTTCTACGTTTGAATGATTGACGAGCCATTGTCGTTTAACCTTTATATTCTTTAATGTTCTGTATGCGTAGTACCGGCTTGGGGAAGCGTTGGCTGCGTTGCGCCAAAAAACCTTCCGACTCGATGACTGCATCTTGCCGATACTGCCATTCCTCAGCCTGCTTACCTAAAATCCGCGCGGGAATTTCAAATTTGACCAGACATTTTTGTCCGTTTTCTTCCTGCCAAGATTCATGTTGCAACACAATATCTAAAACAGGGATTCCTGCCGGCGTATATCTCAAAGGCTGAACCTGCAAGATACGGGCGGTAAGCTTAATCAGATTGTTCAATCTTATTCAGCTGCTGCAACTTCTTCAGCTGCACCGTTCAGCAAGTTTTTTGCTTTTTCGCCGCCCAGCATTGGGGAAGCTTCAGTTACAGCGTGTTTTGTTTTGATGGTCAGGTGACGCAGTACGGCATCATTGAAGCGGAAAGCAGTTTCCAGCTCTTCAACCACTTCGGGAGTAGTTTCGATATTCATCAAAACATAGTGTGCTTTATGGATTTTGTTGATTGGGTAAGCCAATTGACGACGGCCCCAGTCTTCCAAACGGTGGATTTTACCGTTGGCTTCAGTAATCATGGTTTTGTAACGCTCAACCATAGCAGGCACTTGCTCGCTTTGATCAGGATGAACGATAAACACGATCTCGTAATGACGCATGTTATCTCCTTATGGATGATTAAAAACAGCCTTTCACCATGCGAAGTAAAAGGCAAGGCAAAGAGGCTGAATTTTATCCGTATTTCTTAAAAAATACAAGTCTGAATTCAAAATCCACTTTCTTTTCAATTAAAAAACAACATTAAGCCTTATGGTTATTTCCTAGCAATCCACTCAACTATCTGCCAAAAATCTGCTAAAATCTGCCCCATCCTAATAAATACAGCATCAGAAGGCACACAATCATGGCTCTTTTGCAGATTTCAGAACCCGGCATGTCCGCCGCCCCCCATCAACACCGCCTCGCCGTAGGCATTGATTTAGGCACAACCAACAGCTTGGTTGCCACAGTCCGCAGCGGCAGCGCAGTCTGCCTGCCCGATTCAGACGGCCGCGCCACCCTGCCTTCGGTTGTCCGTTATTTGGATGGCGAAGTTGAAGTCGGCAAAAACGCCCTTTCTGCCCAAAAAACCGATCCGTTAAATACAGTCAGCTCCGCCAAACGCCTGATCGGCCGTACCCTTACCGACCTCGCACAAGAGGCGCAATACCTGCCCTATCGATTTACACCCAATGAGCGCGTGGTTGAATTAAACACCCGTCAAGGTGCAAAAACGCCTATCGAAGTATCGGCTGAAATCCTCAAAGCCCTTAAATCGCGTGCCGAAGAAACATTAGGCGGTGATTTGGTCGGTGCCGTCATTACCGTACCCGCTTATTTTGACGACGCCCAACGTCAAGCCACCAAAGATGCCGCACGCTTGGCGGGCTTGAACGTCTTGCGCCTCCTCAACGAGCCGACTGCCGCCGCAATCGCCTACGGACTGGACAACGCCTCAGAAGGCACGTTTGTCGTTTACGACTTGGGCGGCGGCACATTCGACGTATCCGTATTGCAACTGACTAAAGGCCTGTTTGAAGTTAAAGCCACCGGCGGCAACAGCGCATTGGGCGGCGATGACTTCGACCATCGTTTGTTCTGCTACCTACTCGAACAAAACGACCTTTCCAAACTCAACGAACAAGACAGCCAGCTTCTACTTTCCCTTGCCCGTACCGCCAAAGAAAAACTGACCACTCAAACCGAAGCCGTCATCGAGACCATACTTTCAGACGGCCATAAAGTTCATACCGTCATTACCCGCCAAGAGTTTCACAATCTGACCCAAAATCTGGTACAAAAAACCATCGAGCCCGTCAAACAGGCTTTGAAAGATGCCGGCGTAACCAAGGCGGATGTCAAGGGCGTAATTATGGTTGGCGGCTCTACCCGCATGTTGCACGTTCAACAAGCAGTTGCCACCTTCTTTGGCCAAACTCCACTGAACAACCTCAATCCTGACGAAGTGGTCGCACTCGGCGCCGCCATACAGGCAAACGTCCTTGCGGGTAACAAAACCGACGGCGAATGGCTGCTACTTGACGTTACACCTTTGTCACTCGGATTGGAAACCTACGGCGGTCTTGCCGAAAAAATTATCCCGCGCAACTCCACCATTCCTACCGCACGCGCACAGGACTTCACCACTTTCAAAGACGGTCAAACCGCCATGACGATACACGTCGTACAAGGCGAGCGCGAACTCGTTTCCGACTGTCGCAGCCTTGCCAAATTTACCCTGCGCGGCATTCCGCCCATGGCTGCAGGCGCAGCGCGTATCCGCGTGACCTTCCAAGTTGATGCCGACGGTTTGCTGTCCGTTTCCGCACAAGAGCAAAGCACCGGCGTACAGGCGCAAATCGAAGTCAAACCTTCCTACGGCTTGGACGACAGCACCATCACTCAAATGCTCAAAGACAGCATGAGCAACGCCGCCGAAGACATGGCCGCACGCGCACGCGCCGAAGCCGTAGTCGAAGCCGAAAGCCTGACCGACGCCGTTAATGCTGCCCTTGAGTTGGATAGCGATTTGCTGGATGCCGAAGAGTTGCAACAAATTCAACAAGACATCGCCGTTTTGCAAGGCCGTCTGAAAGACGGCAAAGCCGAAGACATCCGCTCCGCCGTCGCCAAGCTCAGCCACAGCACAGACAACTTCGCCGCCAAACGCATGAACCGCAACATCCAACGTGCGTTGACAGGTCAAAGCGTTGATAATATTTGACGGCAAATGGTTTCAGACGGACTTTGATAAAAAGGCCGTCTGAAAAGATATCTTCATACAGAAATAAAAATAAAGGACAACAATGGAAAAAGCGGGCATTGTCTACCTGATGAAAACCGTCATCAAAGGCGTATATAAAATTGGTATTACTGACGAAAATAATTTTGAAACTAGAATGCGCCATTTGGAAAACAACGGCTACGCAAACGTTGCCGGGTTAGAACGTATTCTAGCGATTAAAACCGACAACTATAAAGAAAAAGAAACCTTACTTCATGAAATTTTCGGCAAAAGCCGAATAGGAGAAACTGAGCTTTTTGCAATTGATGAAAATCTTGTGAAAAGGCTTTTTCTCTCATTAAGAGGTGAAATTGTATTTCCTAAAAATGAAATAGCAGAGTTGGGTTTTGAAAAAACTGTCGAAGAACATCATCAAGAAAAAATTTTTGAAATAGACAGAAGTGCATTTATCTCCTTTATCAAAGAAAAGCACCAACAAAATCCTTCTATATTAAGAAATCTCATCTCTTCGAAAAATACACATAAACCTAAAAATTCCAAAGTCCGTCTCTATAAAGACGAATACTTTGGGAAAAGTGGAACAAAGCTAACTACTGAAATTGAAGAAGGTCTTCATATTTATACTACCTACTCAAAAGAAAATTTAGAGAAAGCTTACGCAGAATATTCAAAATTATTTGAATCACAATGAGACTCTGGCACCAAACCCTTATCCCCCTACTACCCCGCGCCCAGCTTTTGGGGCAACACCGCGAATGCGCTGCTTTACGCGGAGCGGGCTGGGGCAGACCGCATGCGACGGTTAATTACGTTTTTACCCATTCGCCCTACAAACTCTATCTGTATCACGCGTTGATTATGGAAGAGATGGAAAAGCGCGGTTACAAACCCGATACCTTATGGAAAGACCCGCTGTATCGCGGCAAAGCCGTTGCCCCATACCATTCGCACGCGGCTGAAACAGCTACTTCGCCGATTTATGCTGAACATGATGATGCTTACTTGGACGAATGTCTGGAAAATTTAAAAAGTAAAGGCATCATGTTATAAACCCATTTTTCAGACGGCCTGAATATTGAATACCCAAGGCCGTCTGAAACCACTTTAACCACAACCACTCTTAAACAACCGAGACAATAAAAATGCCAAAAATTACCGTACTCCCACACGCGACATTATGCCCTGAAGGCGCAGTTATCGAAGATGCACCGGAAGGCCAAACCGTCCTTGACGTACTGCTCGACCACGATATCGAAGTCGATCACGCCTGCGAAAAATCCTGCGCCTGCACCACCTGCCACGTGATTATCCGCAAAGGTTTTGACAGCCTGGAAGAACCGACCGAATTGGAAGAAGACTTGCTCGACCAAGCATGGGGCTTGGAAGCCGATTCACGCTTGAGCTGTCAGGCAGTCGTTGCCGATGAAGATTTGGTCGTAGAAATCCCCAAATATACGATCAACCATGCACGTGAAGACCACTAAAACAAGATTGTATGAAGAAGGCCGTCTAAAACCACAAATTCATGGTTTTCAGACGGCCTTTTGGTTATGCAGCAAACTATTTGATATGAGGGAAAATAAAACGCATACGCGAAATCTGCATGGAGGCCACTTTCTGCGTAGCGGAGTAATTTTCAATTTTTTCTTGCATTCTGATTTGATGCACATTGCCGTTATAACGGGGAGCCGCGTTTTGAGATTTGTTTACGGTCGGCAGTTCAGCCTCTACCTTCAACGCTTCCTCCGCCTCAATGGCCGAAAGTGCAGCCTCATCCCTTACTAAACCGAAACGCTCGATAATGGCATTGGCTTCATCTATATAATGAGATTTGTTTGCGCCATTTTCCAATACAGCATTTTCAAGCACGACCGACAAATGCTTGCCGCAATTTTCGATACGCTCTGCGATACGCGAATAAACCATCCAACGTTTCAACCTCAATGCGCCTGCATCGTCATTGGGTGAAGCGGCATCCAGTTTAATCAAACCATAATGCTTGCCGTAATACAGACGGAACACCAGCTGCTTCAAACCTTCTGTTTCGTCCAGCATCCGATAAAGTTCACGAACCAACAACAGCAAACGGTCGAATGCACCTGCTTGGGACAGATACTCCGGATCATCGGAAGCGAGCGCGTAAATCAGCTTGGACAGCTTGGCGTTGAGTGCGTTATTCATCTTTTTTCCTTTTATTTTTAAGCGATGGATTGTCTTAAGAGCCGTTCCAAAAAATTTGGTTGCATAACAAAGTGTAAATTTTGTATGAAAACCAAATCATACAAAGCGGAATAGAAAGTATAAAACGGCAGATTGCCGTGAATTTTAAGTGTCTTGCCGTATTTTAACGCAACTATGCTATTTTGTTAAAAAATAGCGCCATCATTTATCTGCCAATCTTCCGTAAAACAATCTGGCAGTCCAACTTCTTCTTGATTAAAATAATTACTAATAGCCCAAACCCAATAAAGGAACACATCATGAAATGGACAGATACCCAACGCATCGCCGAAGAACTCTACGACTTACACGGCGACAGCATCGATCCGAAAACCGTACGCTTTACCCAACTGCGTGATTTAATTATGGCTTTGCCTGAATTTGACGATGACCCGACGCGTTGCGGCGAGCGTATTCTCGAAGCCGTGCAACAAGCGTGGATAGATGAAGCAGAATAATCTTTCCCCACTTCCCTATCAAACAAGACCTCAGACAGTTTTTCAGACGGCCTGAGGTCTTTATTAAATTTATTCATACAATTTCGGAAAATTTCGAAATTGACTCATACCAACCTCAAATTTATTATGCAACCTGACAACAAATAAAAGATATGCAGAAGGTGCATAGCCATGAATCACGCTCGAGAAATCGCCGCTTTAAACAACAGCCTTTCTGATTTAAAAGGCGACATCAATGTTTCATTCGAATTTTTCCCGCCGAAAAACGAACAAATGGAAACCATGCTGTGGGATTCCATCCATCGCCTGCAAACCCTGCATCCGAAATTCGTTTCCGTAACCTACGGTGCAAACTCCGGCGAACGCGACCGCACACACAGCATCGTCAAACGCATCAAACAAGAAACCGGCCTTGACGCTGCCCCCCACCTGACAGGTATCGACGCCAGCCCTGACGAGTTGCGCCAAATCGCCAAAGATTATTGGGATAGCGGTATCCGCCGCATTGTCGCCCTGCGTGGCGACGAGCCGCCCGGCTACGAGAAAAAACCTTTCTATGCCGAAGATTTGGTCAAACTGTTGCGCTCCGTTGCCGACTTTGATATTTCCGTAGCAGCCTATCCAGAAGTGCACCCGGAAGCCAAATCCGCACAAGCCGACTTAATCAATCTGAAACGCAAAATTGATGCGGGTGCAAACCACGTTATTACCCAATTTTTCTTTGACGTGGAAAGCTATCTGCGCTTCCGCGACCGTTGCGTGATGATGGGCATTGACGTTGAAATTGTTCCCGGCATCCTGCCCGTAACCAATTTCAAACAATTGACCAAAATGGCCCAAGTGACCAATGTCAAAATCCCAAGCTGGCTGTCTAAAATGTACGAAGGTTTGGATGACGACCAAGGCACGCGCAACCTTGTTGCCGCCAGCATCGCCATCGACATGGTCAAAGTCCTCTCGCGCGAAGGTGTCAAAGACTTCCACTTCTACACCCTCAACCGCAGCGAACTGACTTACGCCATCTGCCATATTTTGGGTGTACGCCCCCGTTAATAAAACAGACGGCCTCCCCATTCTGATTTACAATATCGAACATTCAGGCCATACTGGCCTGATTCAAAATTCCAACTAGGAGAGTTAACATGACAACATTGCATTTTTCAGGCTTCCCGCGCGTCGGTGCCTTCCGCGAATTGAAATTCGCACAAGAAAAATACTGGCGCAAAGAAATCAGCGAGCAAGAATTGCTGGCTGTTGCTAAAGACTTGCGCGAGAAAAACTGGAAACACCAAGCTGCTGCCAACGCTGATTACGTTGCTGTAGGCGATTTCACTTTCTACGACCACATCCTCGACCTGCAAGTTGCTACCGGTGCCATCCCTGCCCGTTTCGGCTTCGACAACCAAAACCTGTCTTTGGAACAATTCTTCCAACTGGCCCGCGGTAACAAAGACCAATTCGCTATCGAAATGACCAAATGGTTCGACACCAACTACCACTACTTGGTGCCTGAATTCCACGCCGATACCGAATTCAAAGCCAACGCCAAACACTACGTTCAACAACTGCAAGAAGCCCAAGCTTTGGGTCTGAAAGCCAAACCGACCGTTGTTGGTCCGTTGACTTTCCTGTGGGTTGGTAAAGAAAAAGGCGCTGTTGAATTCGACCGTCTGAGCCTGTTGCCTAAACTGTTGCCTGTTTACGTTGAAATCCTGACTGCTTTGGTTGAAGCCGGTGCCGAGTGGATTCAAATCGACGAGCCTGCTTTGACTGTTGACCTGCCTAAAGAATGGGTAGAAGCATACAAAGACGTTTACGCTACTTTGAGCAAAGTAAGCGCCAAAATCCTGTTGAGCACTTACTTCGGTTCTGTTGCCGAACACGCTACTTTGCTGAAATCCCTGCCTGTTGACGGCCTGCACATCGACTTGGTACGCGCTCCTGAACAGCTGGACGCATTTGCCGACTACGACAAAGTTCTGTCTGCCGGCGTTATCGACGGCCGCAACATTTGGCGCGCCAACCTGAACAAAGTTTTGGAAACTGTCGAGCCTCTGCAAGCCAAACTGGGCGACCGTTTGTGGATCTCCAGCTCTTGCTCTCTGCTGCACACTCCATTTGACTTGTCAGTTGAAGAAAAACTGAAAGCCAACAAACCTGACCTGTACTCTTGGTTGGCATTCACCCTGCAAAAAACCCAAGAATTGCGCGTTCTGAAAGCCGCATTGAACGAAGGTCGTGATTCTGTTGCCGAAGAACTGGCCGCTAGCCAAGCTGCCGCCGACTCCCGTGCCAACAGCAGCGAAATCCACCGTGCAGACGTTGCCAAACGCCTGGCCGATTTGCCTGCCAACGCAGACCAACGCAAATCTCCATTTGCCGACCGTATCAAAGCGCAACAAGCATGGTTGAACCTGCCTTTACTGCCGACTACCAACATCGGTTCTTTCCCACAAACTACCGAAATCCGCCAAGCACGTGCAGCCTTCAAAAAAGGCGAACTGTCTGCCGCAGATTACGAAGCCGCGATGAAAAAAGAAATCGCCTTGGTGGTTGAAGAGCAAGAAAAACTGGACTTGGACGTACTGGTACACGGCGAAGCCGAGCGTAACGACATGGTTGAATACTTCGGCGAATTGTTGAGCGGTTTTGCATTCACCCAATACGGCTGGGTACAAAGCTACGGCTCACGTTGCGTTAAACCACCTATCATCTTTGGTGACGTAAGTCGTCCTGAAGCCATGACTGTGGCTTGGTCTACTTACGCTCAAAGCCTGACCAAACGCCCGATGAAAGGTATGTTGACCGGCCCTGTAACCATTCTGCAATGGTCTTTTGTCCGCAATGATATTCCTCGCTCTACCGTGTGCAAACAAATCGCACTGGCTCTGAACGACGAAGTATTGGATCTGGAAAAAGCCGGCATCAAAGTCATCCAAATTGACGAACCTGCCATCCGCGAAGGTCTGCCTTTGAAACGTGCCGATTGGGATGCCTACCTGAACTGGGCCGGCGAATCTTTCCGCCTGTCCTCTACCGGTTGCGAAGACAGCACCCAAATCCACACTCATATGTGCTATTCTGAGTTCAACGACATCCTGCCTGCCATCGCTGCTATGGACGCTGACGTCATCACCATTGAAACTTCACGTTCCGATATGGAGCTCTTGACCGCGTTCGGCGAATTCAAATACCCGAACGACATTGGCCCAGGTGTTTACGACATCCACAGCCCACGCGTACCGACTGAAGCTGAAGTTGAGCATCTGTTGCGCAAAGCCATCGAGGTTGTACCGGTTGAACGTCTGTGGGTTAACCCGGACTGCGGCCTGAAAACCCGTGGCTGGAAAGAAACTCTGGAACAACTCCAAGTGATGATGAACGTAACCCACAAACTGCGTGCCGAACTGGCTAAATAATGTGAGTTAGATGAAAAGGCCGTCTGAAAATTTTCAGACGGCCTTTTTTTATTTATCAATATTTAAAACATAAAGATTACGACTTCAACAACTTACAAAATCCCTGTCGTTGTATGATGTTCTTCCACTCCTGATGTATACACGTTCTGAGTATGGTGATACACAGTCTCTTTAGTCGTTTCAACAATATGGTTAGCTTCTGACAAGATATCGCTCAATGCCACTTTACTGCCGGTCGTATTCACCTTTTTCAGTGCTGCGCCGTTATGGCTATTGCCTTCAGAATACGTCTTGATGTCGTTTTCAAAGCGCAGCCATGAATCATACAGTTTGCCTTTAATGTCCGTCATGATTTTGTTGTTGGCTACATTTAAAGATGCTTTGCCTTTAGGGTTGGTACTGTGTACGTCTACCAAAGCATCATTCAGGGCACCACCAAGTTTCAATGTGTTATTGGTGATGTTGTACTCTTTGGCATTGCTCTTTAAATAGGCAAATTCAACATAGCCTTCAGATTCTTCGCGCACGGAAATTTTGTTGTTGTGAATTGTCACCGCACCATGCATAGCGACATTGCCATGGTGTTCTTCCACATAAACCGGTACTGCGCCTTTCATAATCTTACCAATATCGGCATCATTGCCGCTGATGGTAATGGTACCGCTACCAATGCCGTTTTTAGATAAAACGCGGTCGTAGGTATCGTTGATGACGGCAATCAGATATTTGGTAGATTCGCCGCTGATCTTGTTGTTTGCCATATTGAGCGTGTAATCCATTTTGCTTTCATGGTTACGGAACTCAATCGCGTAGGTCTGAATATTGTTTTGATAAACCGTCAGATTTTTAATGACATTATCGCTAATATCGAAATAACCTTTATCAGCCGAGTGCAAATCTTTGTATTGGGTATTGGTTTGTACCTGAATCCCTGAATACATGTGGTAGTACTTACCCAAGTCATCATCAACATTCAAACGGAAGCTCGGGTCTTGGATAATGGTATTGCCCGTAATTTTGACTTTATCCATAGAAAACTGGCGGTTGTAGGCAACAATACCATACAGCCGGTCACCCGTTAACACATTGTCTTCAATGACAATGCCTGTACCATCATGCACATCCAAGCCTTTGCGGTAGTTGTGGTCAGTCGTGTTTTTACGGTATGTGATGCCGTAATTGTAACTACCCGCAGCCACAGCCATACCATAGCCGGTACCGCCGTCCGCTTCGTGGCCGTTCCAATCCAAACGGTTGCCCTCGCCGATAAAGTTTTGTTGGAAACCGATCAGCGCACCGGCAACGCGGTTGTGGTGCAGATACGAATCAACAATACGGTTGTTTTCACCCAAAGGCAGCGCTTCGTATTTTTCATCAATTTCGCCGCTTTGTACGCGCGCTTTAAAGGTCAGTTTTTGACCTTTTTCCGTTTCCAAAGAAGCGGTTGACGTAAACATCACACCAGCACGATTGGCACCGGAAACCTCTACTTTGCTGATTAAAGTATTGTCCGCATCGTTCACTAAAATGCCGTTTACCTTGCCAAAATAGCTTAAGCCTTTGCGGTAAAAATCAGGGTTGGTATATTGAACCGACAAGTCGGCAATGGTTTTATTGTTTTGCCCATCAACCAAAATACCGGCAAATTCGCGGATATCGTCATGGTTGGTGTCCGGATTGAACACGCCCGTCTGCGCTTTATCAAACGTTACTTTGGTTTTGCCCATACCCGAACCAAACAAACCGCGTGCGCCGGAAACGGTTTTATCCATCACAATCTGGTTGGAAATATAGTAAGTACCATCCAAGAAGACCATGGCTTTTTCTTTATGAGCCGCTTCTAAAGCTGCTTTAAATGCCTGAAGACTGTCTTTTTTACCCTGCGCATCGGCACCAAAATCATTCACACGAACGTAATTACCGTACTCTTTAGATTCATACACGCGGTATTTTCCGGATAGGCCTACCCTGCTTTCAGCATGGTCGTCAATTTTGTTTGCTTTACCCGAACTGAGGTGGCCGTCGTGGCTATTGATTGCTTTTTTACCGGAAGAAACGCCCGCTATTTTGTCATGGCCGTCTGAATCCTTCAGATTCTTTTTATGAACAATCTCAACGGTTTCTTTTTCTTCGGCAATTCTGTCTTCCTCCTCTTTCTCTTTGCGGGCGGCTTCTTGTTTGGCTTTACGCTCTGCAATCGCTTTTTCGACTGCCGCTTTATGCGCTTCTTTTGCGCGTTCGACCGCCTTTGCTTTGGCAGCGGCAGCCTCGGCTATTTTTTTTGCTTTAGCCTCTTCGTAAATTTTTTGCTTTTCAGCCAGAATTTTTTCCATCGATTTATTGACTGGTTTAGCTGCCGTTGCTTTATCGGTAGCGGCAGGTTTATTTGTTACTTTAGGCGCAATGATATGTTTACTGGAAACGCTGCTTACAGAAGCAACACTGGCCCGTGCAACATGCATTTTTGTCACAAGGCCGTCTGAAGATGATGATGAACTGTCAAATCTTGCTGCCTCCGCCACATGCACTACTTCTCTCGTTACCGTATTTTTACCGCTTAATTGCTTAAGCTCAGGAGAAACCGACGGCATATCCCCCCAATTGTGGGTGTGTATCCATTCTTTTAGAGGAGAAGATGATTTGGAATTTGCTTCAGGTGTGGATGAGCCGTGACGAATGTGGGTACGGCCAAGAGGAGCAAGTTTATGTGACATAATCAGCGTATTTCCTTGTATCGAATATCGCCTTTCCCACCGCACAAGCGTGCAACAAAAAAGCCGATTGATTAAAGAGGTAAGACGGATTCTGTCGTAACAACAATTGCCTGTATAAAGGCCAAACTGAAGTTGGCCGCTTTGAGAAACTCGGCAGCGTTTCCCCTTCTGCCGGTTTTCTGATTGGAAACGGTCATGGTGTCAGACAGAACCCTTGGATGACTTTATATAGGCGATCTGTCCGCGTACCATGTATCCGGTTATTTTTGACGGAAATGTATCAGAGTCCCTTTTTAATTGATTAGTTCATCCAGAGTTAAGTTATTTTTGATTTTTATAGCAAAATAAAAATGGTTTTATCTTGCACTGGTTTCCTTTTTGACTTGACAGAGTGAATCCCGCGAAGCCAAAAAGGAGGGAAATTCTAACACGATATGTTTTTAGCATTCCCTATTTAACTAAATTTACAAAATATACAGAATAAATATCTATAACTGTTTTTAACTTCTTCTAAAAATCAATAAAATTCGATATTTCCAATATGTATTTTTACAACATGACTGCGCATTATATACCGATTATCTAAAAATACTACCGTTTGTTTAAAAAATTTAGCATTTTATTATCGCTTTTTCCTTCTAAATGCCAATAAAAAAAGCCGTCTGAAAAAATATTTCAGACGGCCTTTTATATTAACGTTCTACTTAACAAACTTCGACCAACCAGCCGTGTTTGTCTTCTGTCAAACCGTATTGAATGTCGGTAATCGCCTTACGGATTGCGTAACCGCGCTCTTGGCTCTTCACTTCAATTTCTTTGCCATCAATCACGAAAGAAGTTACTGGAGAAATAACCGCAGCCGTACCAGTCAGAATCGCTTCCGCACCATTCTCAATCGCAGTTTTCAGCTCGTCGACAGTAAAGTTGCGCTCGGTAACAGTGTAACCCAAATCTTTGGCAACAGTCAGCACGGAATCACGGGTAACGCCGTGCAGGAATTCATCTGTCAACGGTTTGGTAATGATTTCATCGCCGTTAATCAGGATAAAGTTGGACGCGCCGGTTTCCTGAACGTCGCCATTCGGGCAGAACAATACTTGGTTTGCACCATGCTCTGCTTTGGCTTTCAATACCCAAGGCATGGCGGAAGCGTAGTTGCCGCCGCATTTCACACGACCCATATGTGGGGCGCAACGGATATGTTCGGTTTCCACCAAGATTTTAACGGGCGAACCGGCTTTGAAATAGTCACCGACAGGAGAAGCCAGAATGTACAGCAAGGCTGTTTCGGAAGGAGAACCGGCTTTGCCGATCACAGGGTCGGTACCGATCAAAGTCGGACGCAGGTACAAAGCGGCAGGCGCATCAGGGATTTCCTCGGCGGAACGTTTGACCAATTCGATCAAAGCATTCAAATAAGCCTCTGTCTCAGGACACGGTAGGTGCAGAATATCTGCGCTTTGCTGCATACGCGCGATGTTAGCAGTCGGGCGGAACATCACGATTTTGCCGTTTGCCTGACGGAATGCCTTCAAACCTTCAAAACATTCGCTGCCATAATGCAAAGCATGTGCGCCGGGGGCGAGTGTCAGGTCTTTGGAAGATTGCCATTCTACCGGTTGCCATTTACCTTCACGATAAGCGATAACGGGCATTTCAGCGTGGAAAACGCTGCCGAATACGGCTGGGACTGGTCTGCTCATGATGATTGCCTTTCTTATTCTGATTTGTAAGATAATAACTAAAGACTGAACAATACGCCTTTCAATATGGGTTTGACAAGTACCCGTCAGCATAAAGACACCATCTCCCCTGCCGTCTGAAACATGCCGTTCTATCCGAAATCCGGCAAATCGTTTAAACTGATACCATTTTTCAGACGGCCTGCCCCAACCGCAGCCAACCCGGAGTAACCCATGAAACTCATCTATACCATCATCAAAATCCTGATTCTTCTTGTTTTCCTCCTGCTGGCCATTACCAATACCCACACCGTATCCTTCTTCTACCTGCCCGGCCAAAACATCAATCTGCCGCTAATTGTCGTGCTTTTCGGTGCATTTATTATCGGTATCGTGTTCGGTATGTTTGCCCTCTTCGGCCGTCTGCTGTCCCTGCGCAGCGAAAACAACCGCCTGCGTGCCGAAGTGAAAAAATACGCCCACCTTTCCGAAAAAGACCTGACCCCGGTCAAAACCGAAACACCGGCAACGACTTCCGAAGCCACTCCCAAAGCGTAATGCCACCAATCAATAAAGGAATACCATGGACAACGAATTGTGGGTCATCTTACTGCCCATCGTCCTCCTCCCCGTTTTCTTCGCTATGGGCTGGTTTGCCGCGCGCGTCGATATGAAGACCGTCCTGAAACAGGCTAAAAGCATACCGGCAGGGTTTTACAAAAGCCTTGACGCCCTCGTTGACCGCAACAGTGGCCGCGCCGCGCGCGAATTGGCGGAAGTGATTGACCAACAGCCGCAGTCATACGACTTAAACCTGACCCTAGGCAAGCTCTACCGTCAACGCGGCGAAAACGACAAAGCCATCAATATGCACCGCGCCCTGCTCGATTCGCCCGACACAGTCAACGAAAAACGCGCGCGCGTGCTTTTTGAATTGGCGCAAAACTACCAAAGCGCAGGCTTGGTGGACCGTGCCGAACAAATCTTCCTCGGCTTGCAGGAAGGCGATATGGCACGCGAAGCCCGCCAACACCTTTTGAGTATTTACCAACAAGACCGCGACTGGGAAAAAGCCATCGAAATGGCGCAACTCTTGAGCCATGACGAACAAACCTACCAGTTTGAAATCGCCCAGTTCTATTGCGAAATCGCCCAAGCCGCACTGTTCAAGTCCAACTTCGACGCCGCACGCTACAACATCGGCAAAGCACTCGAAGCCAACAAGAAATGTACGCGCGCCAACATCATCCTCGGCGACATCGAATACCGTCAGGGCAACTTCCCTGCCGCAGTGGAAGCGTATTCCGCCATCGAGCAGCAAAACCACGCCTATCTGAGCATGGTCGGCGAGAAGCTCTATGAAGCCTATGCCGCGCAAGGCAAGCAGGAAGAAGGCCTCAACCGCCTCATCGGCTATATGCAAACCTTTCCCGATCTTGACCTGATCAACGTCATCTACGAAAAGGCTCTGCTGCTCAAAGGCGAAACCGAAGCGGCGCAAATCGCTGTCGAACTCGTCCGCCAAAAACCCGACCTCAACGGCGTGTACCGCCTGCTTGGCTTGAAACTCAGCAGTATGAATCCGGAGTGGAAAGCCGACACCGATATGATTCGTTCCATTATCGGCCGCCAGCTGCAAAAAAGCGTTATGTACCGCTGCCGCAACTGCCACTTCAAATCCCAAGTCTTCTTCTGGCACTGCCCAGCCTGCAACAAATGGCAAACCTTTACGCCGAATAAAATCGAGATTTGATCAAACGTTGAGCATCAAAAAAGGCCGTCTGAAATCTTTTCAGACGGCCTTTTTATTACAAAGCAAAGAAAGGAAGCAAGAATCGTTCCAACAAGAAAAAAATAAAGTTGAATCATACTTAATTATTCGGAAAAAATATGAGAAAGAGTATAATAGTTGGATATAAGAGAAGTTTTAGGAGCAAATATGAAAATTCACTTTGAAAAAGGACTTCAGTTAGAAAATGCCCAACTCATTTGTCAGTGGTCTAATGCTTTGGGAGAAAGTTTTCAGAAGCAATGGATGGGGCCAAAGATTTCTTATCCCTTGATTGCCCAATCCTTGCAAAAGATGGAAGGGATTTTTTCCATTTTTGTTGGAGAAGAGTTTGTAGGCATCATCCAGAAAATCAAACTAGAAGATAAAAATCTTCATATTGGAAGATTTCTCATAGCTCCACAGAAGCAGGGAAAAGGATTAGGTAGAAAAGCTTTTCAATACTTTCTTCAAGAAATGTTTGAAAATGAAGAAATAGAAAGTATTTCCCTAACGGTTTTTGAGTCAAATCAAATAGCTAGAGACCTCTACCAAAAAGAGGGATTTGAAATTGTTCAAACCATTGAAGTTCCAGAACGTAAATACATAATGAGAAAATCTAGGTAAGAACTAAATTACACTAGAAATTGTCCCCTTTATCAAAGTGGCTCAAAATATAGTCTTACACACCAACAATATCTACTCAACAACGCTGCTCTGCCCATGCCAACGCCGCTACAATCTGAGCCTCAATATCGGCATTAAATTCGCCGGCACGGTACGCATCGCGCAATTCCGTGCGACCGGTTTCATCTGCCGCAATTTGGTTTAACACCACTTGCGGAAACTCGTTAAACACAGGCCCGGCCTCTTCATGCCCCATCAGGAACAGTGCAGGAATTTTTTGGTTGGTACGGACGATTTCCTGTTGGCGAGGATTATCGAAACGGCTGCTGTCGTCAAAATCGTTACGGGCAATATAGTTGACGCGGATATTGGGGTTCAACTCCGCCATTTTCTGAATAAACGGCACAAACACGCGACAATCAGGACAATATGGCGCAGCGGCAAGCAACCAGTTTTGCGGACGACTGATCTTTTTAACCTCTGCTACCGTTTGCGCCGACAACTCGGTCGCCTGATAGAGTTGCTGCTGTTTCAATTTGTCTTCTTCAGTATCAAAATCCAAATATTCTGCATAAGTGGCCATGCTTTACTCCTGTTCTGTTGCATTGGTTTTCCCTGCTACGCCGGTCAAAAGTGGAACAAGTAGATTGACGACGAGGTTTTCAAATAGTGGCTCATCAAGCGGCGATTCTTCCGAATGACCAAACACCAGCTTCACTTCGGTATATTCTTTCTGCCCTTTGCTCATTTTATTGCCATTAAAAACATCATGGGCTTTTCTCAAGGCAGCATCCCAATCCTCTTTCTTGTTGTACTCCTCCGCAGCGGCAAGGCTGGTTTTGGCAAAAAACGGCAAGGGGGTATTTTGTCCGATTCGGAAATATACCAACCATTCTTTCAAAAGTGCCCTCGCCACCTCTTGCCCGATGGCGGCATAGGTTTCGGTCTGTCCCAGGCTGACAATATAGGTTTGTCGGCTTTCAACGGATTTAGGGGCGATGGCGCAAAAAATCAAATGCTCCAATAAACGGGCAATGCGGTTGGGTGCATTGTCTTTTTGATTTAGGAACACAATGCGGCCGCACTCATAAAGATTGCCGATGGTGCCTTGTAAAACCAAATCGTCAAAGGATTCTTCATAAGGTTCAGACGGCCTTTTGTTACTGTGTATCAACTCGGTATCCACGTTTTTCGCAGATATCTGATACTGCTTCTGCCATAAGCCGCCCAACTCGCCTACCGGCATCAGACTTTCTGCATTCAGCCGAATGGCCGTATCTTCAAAATCTTCACCTTTGCGCCGCGCATCCAAATAGGCATCGGCAATCCGACCTTCATGTTGCGGCTCAAACGGTTCGGCAGATTCCCATGCGCCGTCCAGATACGGCTGATCCCAGCTTAAATTTTTCTTCAGCCAAACTTTGACAGGATTGCGCCAAAAACTGATGAGTTCGCCTTGATGAATGGTTTTGCCCGGCTCTTCCTGACTTAAAGCCTCAAGGAAAAACGGCTGCGCTTCCGCTTGCGGTTGGTTCAATGCATCGGCATAATCTTGGCGCGTACTGAAGAGGCCGTCTGAAAGCGCGTCCTTTTGGAAATAACGGCGCGAAAACGCCTGCAAAGGATGATGTTTCACCCATTTCTCCGACAACTCACGCCCGCTTTTCCCCGTCATGGCGGCGATGGTATCCAGCAGCTCGCTGATTAATGAAGACGGCGCAAACTCGGCATCATTGCGTATATCGCGGCCGATATAAGACAAATACAACATTTCGCGCGCGCTGATTAAGGCTTCGAGGAAGAGATAACGGTCGTCGTCACGGCGGGCGCGGTCGCCTTTTTTCGGATGTTTGGCAATCAGGTCGAACACCGCCGCTTTGGTATTGCGAGGAAAATCGCCGTCATTCAAACCCAGTAGGCAAACCATTTTAAACGGCAGGCTGCGCATCGGCACCATACTGCAAAAAGTGATGCCGCCGCTCAAAAATCCGGCTTGGCTTTCGCTGTCCAAAAAGCGGCGGATATGGCGGATAACGGTTTTACACGGCAACAATCCGTCAAATTCGGCCAACTGCGCCTCTTCCTGCCATTTCGCCAAAGACTGCTCAAACTGCTGCTTGGCGTATTGGTCGTCCGTATCCGGAGCAAACAGTTTCTCCAGCAAATCACGGCAACGCTGCACCCAGCTCTCCACATTGGCAGGCTCTTGCCATTGCGCCGCCATATCGGCTAAAGTACGGATAAATTCGGCAAAACCGCTGAACACGTCCAGCTGATTGACATTGCTATGCCACGCGCTCACGCCCTGCCACATGCCGTTGCCGCCTTCAGGCAGCATCCAGCCCAAGGCCAAACGCTCTACCGCCTGCTGCCAAGTAAAGAGGTTGTCTTTACCCTCGCGCATGGTTTGGTCCAACCCCCAATGCACATTCAATCCGGCAACAGTCTCATGCAGCAGCGGCACATCCTCTTCGCTCAAACCGAAGCGTTGCAGCACCAACCAACTCTCCAGTAAAGGCAAAACCTTGTCCACTTCAAACCGGCTCTCCAGCAAGTCCAAAGTTTGCGCCAAAGCATACAGCAAGGGCTGACGGCGGCTGAGTTTCACATCCGAAATCGAATACGGCAAAGCCTGGCTGCCTACATGCTCCTGTCCAAAAACGGCTTCGATAAACGGACTGTACGGCTCGATGTTCGGCGTCAAAACGGCAATATCGTGCGGCTGCCAGTCGGGATTTTTTTGCAACACCAGCGACAGCTCTTCTTTCAAAATCTGCAATTCGCGCAAAGGGCTGTGTGCCGCAACGATTTTGACTGAGCCGTCGTTCAGCAGCTTGTCCGGCTCGACACACACTGGATTGCCGTCCGCATCGTGAACCTGAACCAAAGCCTGCTGCGCGCCTGCTTCGCCTTCTTCCTGTTGATATAAGCGTTCAGACGGCATGATCAAGTTTTGGATATCGTTTTGCAGGCAATGCAACAAGGTATCGTCTCTTCCCTCTTCATAAACCTGAATATCCTGCTCGGTTTCCACTTCCGACAGAAAATCAAAGAAATCGCGTCCCTGCTTGCCCAAAGAAGCCAACAGCGGATGCCCTGCCTGCGACAAATCCGCCTCATCGCCCCTTTTCAAAATTTGCGCCTCGTCGATGACCTCGCCCCAATATTGGCTGCTCGGGTTGAGCGCGAACACAAACACATCGCAATGCTTGGAAATTTGGTGCAGCAGTTGCAGATACATCGGTGCCATTGTCGAAATGCCGAATACAAACAACCTTTGCGGCAAAACCGATTTATCCAACTGCGCCAACAGCTTTTCCCACAAGGCCACGCGGTGCGGCGCCGATTGGCTGCCATCATCCAAATAACGCCACAGCCGCGCCTGCCAATCCTCATCATCGCCCAAACCCAGCAGCTTCCCAGCCTGCCACGCATCAATCCAATCCGGGCGGTACACCAAATATTGGTCGAAAATATCTGCCATCTGTCCGGCAAGCTGATAATCCGCCGATGCCGAGCTGTGCAAATAACTTTCCAGCTTCAGGCGCACGTTTTCGTACTCCGGGGCCGTCTGAAACGCTTCGCTGCGGAACAAATCCAGCAAACGCCAGCGCATAACTTCAGGCGAAAACGGACTGAGCGGCGGCACATCGGGAACCAATTTGCGCATCAGCTGCCACGCCAAACCGGCAGGCAGGCTGAACTTCAAATTCGCCGCCACGCCGAGTTTGCGCGCGAAAAACACATTCAGATAACGCCGCATCCCCTGGCTCTGCACCACCACTTCTTCCTGTGCCAATACCACATCCAAAGGCAAGGCCTGATGAATATGCGCGCACATTTCGGCAAGCGCTTCCAAACGGTCGGACTGATAAAGATAAAACATAGCAGACAATCTAAAAAACAATTGCCCACATTATAATGCCATTAGGACAAATGCTTCAGCAGAAGCGGCAAACAAAAACACAGGCCGTCTGAAACACATCGCTTCAGACGGCCTAAAACACAACAAACCCATCAGCAGCCAATTATTAATTATTTATCGACCTCTGTACAAACCGGCTTCCCCTATCCTATAATTTCCCACATTCGGAATGTAGCGCAGCCCGGTAGCGCACTTCGTTCGGGACGAAGGGGTCGGAGGTTCGAATCCTCTCATTCCGACCAAATACAAAACCTGCTTGAGTCCAAGCAGGTTTTTTTACATTCGGCAAGCCTATACTTCCGGCGGGAAAGGCGCGCCTTCGGGATGTTTGTAGCGGTTGTACATAAACAAATATTGTTCCGGAAAACGGCGTATCCAATATTCGGTATTTTCATTGATAACACGCGCGTCGTGCTCCTTATCACCGTTCAATTCGCCGCGCAAAGGCTCGATGTGCAAGACAAAGCCTTTCCCATCGGGCAGACGCTCGCCGCAGAAAAACAAAGCCTTCACGCCTTTGACTTGCGCCAGCTTGCCCGCCAACGTCATAGTGTAGGCAGGTTTGCCGAAAAAGTCTACCCACACGCCGTCGCCGCCTTCTTCCGGAGACGGCACATGGTCCGGCAACACAATGGTCGCTTCGCCGCCGCGCAGCGCTTTGATGATTTGTTTGACGCCCTGAATGCTGGTCGGCGCAGTCTTACCCTTGCCACGCACGCGCCCCGCCTGCATCACCGCATCAAAAGCCTTGATTTTCGGAGGCTTGTACATCGCCGTCAGCGGAAACGGCAGCTGCTGGCTGATGTAGCGGCCGGCCAAATCATAGCTGCCGATGTGCGGCGTGATAAACAGCAAACCTTCGCCCGCGCTCAAGGCCGTCTGAACATGTTCCCAACCATTGACGCTGACAAACAGGTTTTCAATTTCCTCAGGCCGTCTGAAAAACGCCACCGGCAATTCCAAGCCGCCTTTTGCCGTTTCACGGAAAACTTTTTTCACCGCCTCGTCCGTCGGGTTCAAGCCGGCAAGTTTCATGTTTTCGAAAACACGTCGGCGATCTTTCGACAGCAAACGGAAACCCAAACTGCCCAGCAGATTGCCTAATTTGTGCAACCAAGCCAAAGGCAGCGCGGCCAAAAATTTAAAAACAAAGGTAACAAGCGTTTGCATAAGGTTTTACCAAAATGAAGTGGACAGATTGTAAACGAAACAGGCCGTCTGAACAAAACAGACTTCGGGCAAATATATTGCGGCACACCTGCTTTTCTGCTACTATCCGCGCTGCATTAAGAGTTGGGAATTCCATGCCAACCTGCTTTTCAAACGGAAAGGTAAGGTGGACGGTTGAAAAACCGATGTGGCTCGCCAGAGCAATCCAAACCCGCTTAATGCGGGAATTTTTTTGCCTGTAAGAAACGTGCAACAGGATTCCGAAACAGCAGACAAGTGCGAATGTTTCTCACTTGTATAGAGAAAAAGCGGAGTTTTTGTTATGATTTCCGCTGTCCGAAATAAAAGGCTGTCTGAAAACACAGCAGCCTGTTTTTAATGAAAGAATAGCAATGAGCGAATATCTGTTTACTTCCGAATCGGTATCCGAAGGCCATCCGGATAAAGTTGCCGACCAAGTATCCGATGCGATTTTGGATGCCATCTTGGCGCAAGACCCCAAAGCGCGTGTCGCAGCAGAAACCTTGGTCAACACAGGCTTGTGCGTATTGGCAGGCGAAATCACTACCACCGCCCAAGTGGACTACATCAAAGTTGCACGCGAAACCATCAAACGCATCGGCTACAACTCCTCCGAGCTGGGCTTTGATGCCAACGGCTGCGCAGTCGGCGTGTACTACGACCAACAATCTCCGGACATCGCCCAAGGCGTGAACGAAGGCGAAGGCATCGACCTGAACCAAGGCGCGGGCGATCAAGGTTTGATGTTCGGCTATGCCTGCGACGAAACCCCTACCCTGATGCCGTTTGCCATCTATTACAGCCACCGCCTGATGCAACGCCAAAGCGAATTGCGCAAAGACGGCCGCCTGCCTTGGCTGCGTCCTGATGCCAAAGCCCAACTGACCGTGGTTTACGACAGCGAAACCGGCAAAGTAAAACGCATCGACACAGTCGTCCTGTCTACCCAGCACGATCCGTCTATCGGTTACGAAGAGCTGAAAAACGCCGTGATCGAACACATCATCAAACCGGTTCTGCCGTCTGAACTGCTGACCGACGAAACCAAATACCTGATCAACCCGACCGGCCGCTTCGTTATCGGCGGCCCGCAAGGCGACTGCGGTTTGACCGGCCGCAAAATCATCGTCGATACCTACGGCGGCGCAGCTCCGCACGGTGGCGGTGCATTCTCCGGCAAAGATCCGTCCAAAGTGGACCGTTCCGCCGCTTACGCCTGCCGCTACGTTGCGAAAAACATCGTCGCCGCCGGTTTGGCAACCCAATGCCAAATCCAAGTTTCCTACGCCATCGGCGTTGCCGAACCGACTTCGATTTCCATCGATACTTTCGGCACCGGCAAAATCAGCGAAGAAAAACTGATTGCCCTGGTTCGCGAACATTTCGACCTGCGCCCTAAAGGCATCGTCCAAATGCTCGACCTGCTGCGCCCGATTTACGGAAAATCCGCCGCCTACGGCCACTTCGGTCGCGAAGAGCCTGAATTTACTTGGGAGTGCACCGACAAATCAGCCGCATTGAAAGCAGCCGCAGGCGTGTAAAAAAATAATAAAGGTCGTCTGAACGGGAGTTTCAGACGGCCTTTTTACATCTAAATATTCAAAACCTTTTTACGAACGACACATCGTATTTTCACAAAAACAGCGCAACGAAACCTTGGATTGCTATGCTGTCTTTGTGAATCTACATAAATAAAATTGAAAGCATACATCATGAAGAAATGGCTGCTGGCTGTTTTGCCTGCCACCGCACTGGCTGCTCCGCCTCAAGGCTTTTATCAAAATTACAAAGACTGGGACATTGCTTGCGACAATACCGGCACCTGCCGTCTTGCCGGATACCAAGCAGATGAAATAGAACCACCGGTTTCTATCCTGTTTACCCGACAAGCAGGGGCGAATGCCGCAGTAATTGGCGAAGTTTCCCTACTGCCATTTAATGACGATGAAGCACAACTCGCCAGCATTGCAACCCGCAACGAATTGGTATTGAACGGTAAATCACTGGGCAAATTGGCGTTCAATAAAAAAGGCCAAGGCAAATTGAGCAGCGCGCAAACCAGTGCCTTACTCGAAGCATTGAAAAAAGAGAGCAAAATCAGCATCCGCTCTGGAAAATATGAATGGCATTTGTCCGACAAAGGCGCAGCGGCGGCGATGTTGAAAACGGACGAATTCCAAGGCCGTCTGAACACACCTTCCGCACTGATACGCAAAGGCAACAGCAGTCAGGCAGTCCTCAATCCTCAACCCAAACCCGTTATCCGCGCCGTTGCCGTGCCGAAAAATGCAGGCGATACGCTGGAGCAAAACACGCCGCGCCACAATGCCGTCATGAAACTGCTGCGAGACAGCAACAACTATGCTCCCACTGACGATGACAATTACTGCCCCGCCCTGCATGATAAAGAGCACATGGATTGGAATCGCAGCCTAAGTATTTATCCGCTCAACAAACAACAAGTATTGGTAGAGGCCATCTGTATCGGCGGAGCCTATCAAACCGGCGGCTACTATGCCATTGCCAACAAAGAATTAACCAAAATCGAACAAGTGCTACCGCCAATGACATACGGCGGTCACGGTGGATTCGATGAGAAAACAGCCACCCTTAGCGGCAGCTTCAAAGGCCGAGGGATCGGCGACTGCTGGTCTGGTAATGCAGCGGTGTGGGACGGTAAAACGTTTGTCCGCAGTGAGGAACACACCACCGGTTCATGCAAAGGCTTCACAGGCGGCGCGTGGCTGATGCCTATTTTTGAAGCCCGTGTTGAACGTTAAAATACACGGAATATTTACGATAGAAAGCAAAGGCCGTCTCAAAATTCCCGTTTTCAGACGGCCTTTTTCCTTATACAATAGCCACTTGAATTTCTATATACATTCTGAATAAAGGATACGGATTATGTTCGGCAAACAACTTTTTGAAGAAGTCAGCTCCAAAATCAGCGAAACCATCGCCAACAGCCCTGCCAAAGACATGGAAAAAAACGTTAAAGCCATGCTCGGCAGCGCGTTCAACCGCATGGACTTGGTGACCCGCGAAGAATTCGACATCCAACAACAGGTTTTGATTAAAACCCGTACCAAACTGGCCGAATTGGAAGCCCGTTTGGTCAAACTCGAAGCCGCTCAAGAGCCTGAAGAAGCTGCTTTGAAAGCGGCCGAAGCTGCTGCGGAAGAAGCTGTTGCCGAAATCAAACAACAAACTGAAGCTGCCGAATAAGGCCGTCTGAAACATGTCGCTTGCTTTGGTTTACAGCCGCGCCTTAAGCGGCATGAATGCGCCGTTGGTCGAAGTGGAAGCCCACCTTGCCAACGGCTTGCCACATTTCAATATCGTCGGCTTGCCCGATACTGAAGTCAAAGAAAGCCGCGACCGTGTGCGTGCCGCCATCATCCAAAGCGGTTTCGACTTCCCCGCCAAGAAAATTACCGTCAACCTCGCACCGGCCGACCTCCCCAAAGAATCCGGCCGTTTCGATTTACCGATTGCCTTGGGCATTCTTGCCGCATCGGGACAAATTAATCCTGAAAAGCTCGCGCAATATGAGTTTGCCGGAGAATTGGCGCTGTCCGGGCTGCTGCGTCCCGTACGCGGCGCGCTGGCCATGGCATGGCAGGGAATGCAGGCAGGTCGTTCGTTCGTCTTGCCGCAAGAAAATGCCGAACAGGCTGCCGTTATGCGCGGTATCGCGGTTTATGGTGCGCGTTCTTTAGGCGAAGTGGCCGCACATTTAAACGGTATCGAACCGCTGACACAAACTGAATGCAAGCTGACGCAAAGGCCGTCTGAACAAAGTAAAATACCTGATTTAGCCGATGTTAAAGGCCAGCATACCGCTCGCCTTGCTTTAGAAATCGCAGCGGCAGGCGGACACAGCCTGTTGATGATGGGCCCGCCGGGTACGGGCAAATCCATGCTTTCGCAACGTTTGCCCGGCATCCTTCCGCCTTTGACCGAAGACGAATTGGTCGAAGTATGGGCTTTGCGTTCGCTCCTGCCCAACCATCAACAGCAACTCGACAGCAACCGTCCTTTCCGCAGCCCTCATCACAGTGCCAGCTCGGCTGCTATGGTGGGTGGCGGTTCAGACCCGCGTCCGGGCGAAATTTCATTGGCGCACCACGGAGTGTTGTTTTTAGACGAATTGCCCGAGTTTGACCGTAAAGTATTAGAAGTGTTGCGCGAACCTTTGGAAAACGGCGAAATCCATATTTCCCGCGCCGCACGCCAAGCAGTTTATCCGGCCAAGTTCCAACTTGTCGCCGCCATGAACCCCTGCCCTTGCGGCTATCTTGGTCATCCATCCAAACCTTGCTGCTGCACGCCTGAAAGCGTTGCCCGCTACCGCAACAAAATTTCAGGGCCATTGCTCGACCGTATTGATTTAACCATCGAAGTACCCAGCCTTTCCGCTGCCGAATTGATGCAACAAGAAGCAGGCGAATCCAGTGCCACAGTATTGGAACGCGTTACCGCCGCACGCAAAATCCAATACAACAGACAAGGCAAAGTCAATGCCGAACTGAGTGTCAGCGAGCTCGATGGTAAAGCCCGCATCCAAAAAGAAGCGCAAGAAGCCTTGGGAACCATGCTCGAAAAACTATCCCTTTCCGCTCGAAGCTTCCACCGCATCATGCGCGTTGCCCGTACGCTGGCTGATTTGGCAGGCGACGAAGAAGTCAGCAAAACCCATGTGATGAAAGCCATCGGCTTCCGTCGCGCCCTTTAACTTTTCAGACGGCCTGAATCTTTATGTTTAAGTAAAACTAGAGTAAACAAAGCATCAGGATTTTGCCGTCCATAACGGTTATTGATAAAATATCGAATCCAAACTCAGACAGTCTCCCTTCAGGCCGTCTGAACACATTATTACAAGGTAAGTCATGAAAAAATCTACACAATATGGCAAAGGCTTGGCCGGTTTCTTTTTCGGCCTGATACTGGCAACAGGTATTATTGCCGGTATTTTGTTCTTCTTGAACCAAGGCAACCAAAACGTTTTCAAAGAGCTGACTCAGCCTAAACAAAGCGAAGAACCTGAAATCCTGAAACCTCAGGACAAAGCAGAGAAACGCCCAACCACCGACACTTCATCTACCCAAGCAGATGAAGAAAAAGCCAAAGCAGAAAAAGAAGCTGCTGAGAAAGAAGCCAAAGCTAAAGAAGAGGCTGAAAAGGCTGCCAAAGAAGCTGAAGAAAAAGCTCAAGCGGAAAAAGAAGCTCAGGAAAAAGCCGAACAAGCAGAACGTGAAGCCAAAGAAAAAGCTGAAAAAGCCGCCGCCGACAAAGCCGAACGTGAAGCCAAAGAAAAAGCCGCAAAAACGGAAGCAGAAAAAGAAGCCGCCAAGAAAAAACTGTCCGAGAAAAAAGCCGAATTAGAGAAAAAACGCGCAGAAAAAGCCAAAGCTGAAAAAGAAGCTACTGATAAAACTGCAAAAGATAAAAAAGCAGCCGACCAACTGACCGACAAACAAAAAGAGCGTGCCGAGCGCAAATTGGCTGAGAAAAAAGCAGCCGAAGCCAAAAAACAAAACAAGCCGACACCTGAGCAAATCCTCAACAGCGGCAGCATCGAAAAAGCACGTAAAGCAGCAAATGCCTCTGCAACAAAAGAAAGCAGCAACGCTGCAAATAAACAGTCAGCAGAAAAAGCCGAAGCAGCTGCCAACAGCGGTAAAAAAGCCTTCCTGCAACTTGGTTCATATGCAGACCGTTCCAGCGCAGATTCACAACGTGCAAAACTGGCTATTTTAGGTGTTTCTTCCAAAGTGGTTGAATCGCAAAACGGCGACAAAACCATTTACCGAGTTCAAAGTAACACTATGCAGCAGGAAGCCGCTGTGAAACTGCAAAAAAACCTGCAAGACCATAATATCAACAGCTTGATTCGTTCTACCAAATAATGGAATCACTGATGAAGCAGCGTATGAAACAAACCATTGCCGTACTCAGCCTGATCCTGCTCAGTCTGAGTGCGCAGGCTGCTACCGAAGGCGTGGACTATACCGTTCTTAGTCGCCCTATCCCGCAGCAGCAAGCCGGAAAAATTGAAGTGCTAGAATTTTTCGGCTACTTCTGCGTCCATTGTTACCATCTCGATCCAGTTTTGTTGCAACACAGCAAAACCTTTGCCAAAGATGTTTCCTTACGGACAGAACACGTCGTTTGGATGCCTGAAATGTTAGGCTTGGCCAAAGTAGCCGCTGCCGTCAATCTTTCAGGTTTAAAATATCAGGCCAATCCAGTCATCTTCAAAGCTGTTTACGAACAGAAGATTAACTTGGCTGATGCAAATGTATTCCGATCATGGGTCGGCAAACAGACAAGTTTTGACAGTCAAAAACTACTTCAAACCTACAATAGCCCTGCTGCCGCGTCGGCTGCTGCAAAAATGCAGCAATTGACGGAAACTTATCGAATTGAAAACACACCAACTGTCATCGTCGGTGGTAAATACAAAGTCAATTTCAATGGTAGCGACTGGAAAGTCGGTATGAAAACCATAGACGAGCTCATCGTCAAAGTCCGCCGCGAACAATCCTCAAAACCACTTTAACTATTCAACAAAAGAAAGACGGCCTCAAGGCCGTCTGAAAACTTATGGACATTTTGATTTTATTTAAAGCACTTATTCTCGGTATTATCGAAGGTTTAACCGAGTTCCTCCCTATTTCAAGTACCGGTCACTTGATTGTATTTGGCGACTTAATGAATTTCCAAAGCAACGGAAAAGTATTCGAAATTGCCATCCAGCTCGGTGCCGTATTAGCCGTCGTATTCGAATATCGCCAACGATTTACCCATATCATAAAAGGACTAGGCAAAGAGCGAACAGCCAATCGCTTTGTGCTGAATTTATTTATCGCGTTCATCCCCGCTGCGATTGTTGGCCTCTTATTCAGTAAACAAATTAAATTGCATCTTTTCAACCCCATTACTGTTGCTACTATGCTAGTACTCGGTGGTTTCTTCATTTTATGGGTTGAAAAACGCCAAACAACAGCCAAACCTAAAGTCAATCATGTAGACGATATGCGCCCAATCGACGCATTTGTTGTAGGATGCGCCCAAATTTGTGCCCTTATCCCTGGGACATCACGTTCAGGCAGCACCATCATGGGCGGTATGCTGTGGGGATTAGAACGTAAAACGGCTACCGAATTTTCATTCTTCCTTGCTGTACCAATGATGATTGCGGCAACAGGTTACGACATCTTAAAAAACTACAAACTCTTTACCTTACAAGATGTCGGACAAATTGCCATCGGTTTTATCGCAGCATTTATCGCCGGTCTATTGGCAGTAAAAGCTTTGCTGAAATTTATCTCCAGTAAAAACTATGTACCTTTTGCCTACTACCGTATTGTATTTGGTGGTCTGATTCTCCTTACTTGGATGCTGGGCTGGGTCAGCTGGAGCGAATAGCCCCTCTCCCTAAAGGACGTGCCTGAGCACGTCCTATTTCTTTATCCGCTTCCTCCCTTTAGATCAGGTTTCTACCCCGTAAAAGGCCGACACTCCGCATCATTGCCCCTAAATATCTCCTCACCGTCCGTACAGCTGCCCTTCCCCTTCATCTTCCCGCACACCACCGCCGTCAGCGACTCGTTCAAGCGCAGCACCCTCGGCTCCGCCTCCCTGTCCAGCGCCACCGCCTTCAAGGTAAACTTACCCTCCAGGATGCCCTTAGCCTGACCGCTCATCCTGATACAGAAACCGCCCGCCTCCTTCACCGGCAGTTCCGGCCACTTCGTCGACGTCAGCTTAAAGCTGCCCTTTTTCGTATAGAACTGCTCCATAAAGCGCGCATTTTCCAGCAGCGCTGCATGAGCCGCACGCAGGTTGGCCGAGCGGACCGATTCCCGATAGACCGTAAAGGCCGCCGTTGCCAAGATCGAAACCAGCAGCATCACCACCAGCAGCTGTATCAAGGAGTAGCCCCTCTGCACAGTTGCCCTATCCCATTTTCTGTCAAATGCCTTTAAGTACATATCTTTCTTCCCTTTATCTTCTATATCTCTATCCAACAAGAGGCACCCTATCCGTTTATCCCTTCACCCCATGTAAAGTCTCCACTGGTTCAAGTTTTATTCCCACCCCCAAACAAAGCCGCCCCGTGGCCCAACCGGCAAACGGTTCGGCCTCGGGGCGGCATATACGGCACAAACGTCCGTCAGACTTATTTTTTCACGGCAGGCTGCGCGGCCTTAGGCGCGGCAGAAGAAACCGTCGCCTCCGCCTTCAACTTGTTCAGCACCGCATCACCGATGCCCTTCACGTTTTTCAGCTCCTCCACCGATTTGAACGCACCGTTCTTCTGACGATATTCCACAATCGCTTTCGCCTTAGCCGGGCCGATACCCGGCAATGCCTCCAGTTCGGCAGAAGAGGCCGTATTGACGTTCACGGCAGCCAAAGAGAATGCCGTACACACGGCGGCAAAGACACCAAATAAAAATTTCTTCATCAGGGTTTTCCTATAACGTGTTGGATTGAATCAACCGGGCCGGCTGCAGGACAGTTTTACTTCCCCGCAGACACTGCCACACGACAGTAGAACACGGCCCTATTCCATATAAATGCATACGACATAATAACGCAAATACCGTTCGATTTCAAATATTCTAAACAGTTAACCGTAACTTTCGGCACTTTATGTTCAAGAATAACAACATAGTTATCATCCTTTAATTTAAACAACAAGAATGCATGAGTCATCAAACCGACAGAACCGACAGGCATGTAAAAAGCCCCCGACATCAGTCGGGGGCTTCGGAATGAGTGTTTGGCGGTGACCTACTTTCACATGGAAGAACCACACTATCATCGGCGCTGAGTCGTTTCA